>JBAZGO010000011.1:44100-113143 GCA_041652995.1 Prolixibacteraceae bacterium | reverse complement strand
ATTTTCAATTAACTCGACGGCTATACCAATTAAGGTTCCAGGTTATCGAAACATACAACCTGCTGGTTCTTTTAATTGTAACCTGTATTAAATAAGTGCCTAATTCATTCAATTTAATTTATTTTGACTTGTTTTATATTGGAATTTTTTATCCAAAAAGACTCAAAAAATGAGTTTAAAACGACCCAAAATGAATCAAAATAAATTTTGTAAGTATTTGTAATTCTGTATTTTACAGTCTTTCTGGTGAGTCAAAAATAAAATAAAAATTTACTCACCGTTTTACTCACATTTTATTTGAAATTGTTTGATTTACATTGATACGATAAAAAACAAAAAAGCCTGTAAATCAGTAGACTTACAGGCTTTTGATTTCAAATGAAATCTCTTTTTGTTGTCCTGTCAGGTCTCGAACCTGAACTCTTCTGATCCAGAATCAGACGTGTTGCCAATTACACCACAGGACAATTTTAATTTCTATTCCAATCAAATTTGTTAAAACAAACTGTTGGTCTTTGTTGACCCGCCAAGGCTCGAACTTGGACTCTACTGAACCAAAATCAGTTGTGTTGCCAATTACACCACGGGTCAATCCTTAGTTGTCTTTTCTTTAAAGACGGTGCAAAAATATAAAAATTATTTTTTCAGCATCCATTTTGGTGCGATTTTTCTGTACGCCTGATCATGTTTATTTATACTCAAAAAATGCTGGTTAAGTTTTGGGATCATTAGGCACTAATTTTCAGTATCTTGTCGGTTGTAAATCTGAAAACACCACTGAAATGCGAACAAATAAAGCCTGTATCATTTTCACCTGATTTTAAGGGTGCATTTGCGGGTATTTTGTAGCTTTATTTATTGAAATAATTGATCTTAATTATTTGATTATGAAGGAATTTTTTCAGGAGAATAAGAAAATTGCCCGAACCATAACAGAAGTGGCTGATTTAGCCAATTACCTTTGGCAAAAAGGGTGGGCAGAACGTAACGCGGGAAATATTTCGGTCAATCTGTCGGAGTTTATGGCCGGTATTGAGTTTGACCTTGAGAATTACCCAATGTTTGACCTTGGACGAAGTTACGAAGCGCTGGCCAACCTGTATTTTTTTGTAACAGGTACCGGAAAGCGAATGCGTGATCTGGCCATTAATCCAATGAAAAATGCCTGCATCATAAAGATGAATCCTGATGGCGCTGGCTACCACATTATTTCGATGAAAAAGAGGAATTTGTACAATTTCAGGCCGACATCGGAATTGCCGACCCACCTTGCTGTTCATAATTTGCTGGTCGGTACTGGCTCGAAAAACAAGGCAGTGGTTCACACGCATCCGAATGAACTCGTTGCCATGACCCAGATTTCGCGTTTCCAAACGGCCGAAGAACTAAATAAAACGCTGTGGGGCATGCATCCTGAAGCTTTTGTTTTTGTGCCGAAAGGCGTATTTATGATTCCGTATATTTTGCCAGGAAGCCACAAAATTGCCGATGCTACAATTCAGGGTTTTGAAAAAGGCCACGAGGTTGTTATTTGGGAAAAACATGGCGCTTTTGCCATAGGTGAAACAGTTTCAGACGCGTTTGATATGATTGATATTTTGTCGAAATCGGCGCAAATATGGTTTATGGCCATGCAAAGCGGTAACGAGCCTGAAGGGCTAAACGCCAATCAATTGATGGAATTGAAAGAGGCATTTCTGAAAAAATGATTTTGAATAGTTTAACCGGCAAGAATTGCTGTGTAAACAAAGAAGTGGCAATTTTTGAAAGTGTTTGATTTCCAAATGAAACTGAAATCGGTGAAATTAATTCTACTAAAATTTGTTAATTTATTTCAATGAATGAAACAATGAGCCTTTGCATAACGTAACTTCTATTGACTTTGCAAAATCTAAATATTTTGAACTTATTTGGGTTGATTGGTTTTTGGTGAAAAGCAAAGTTCGTAAGGTAATTTTAGTTGTTTGTTTGGTGAAAAGCGGTGTTCAGCACCGCTTTTCACTTTTTTAGTAATTATCAGCCGATAAAACTACCTGCAAATTTCTTATTGGTCCTACCATCAGATTCGTCACTTCATATTCCATCTTTAATATGGATTGGTTTTTTACTTCGTCCGATGTGCCGTTTACTTCAATCATGGTTGTCCGGTTTGCCTTTAGAACCACGTCTTTTGCGTAAGTGAATCCTACTGCATTTTGCTTTCCTTTCAAAATAAAATCGATATCTGAGCTGTTGTGAACGGCAATAAACCTGACCAGATTATTTTCAAGCCTGACATAATCAGTCAAAACTTTTACTGAAGAATTAAATATTGGCGCCAGAAATTTGCTGTCGCCCAATAGTTTATCTTCAAAATAGATGGCTGTGCGTTTATTTTCAAGGGCAAATTTTATGGACTCGGCTTTGCGTTCAGTCGCAAAAACAAGGGTTACCGGGCGGTGTGAAACATTCGGGTCGTAACTCTCTTCAATCGGGCTGTGAATGTCGGAATTTGCCAGCATGGTTAGTCCTTTTTCCTGCGCCCATCTAAAAGCTTCAGGATAAAATTCATGATCGTTGTACACTTCAATTCCGCCCAAAATTCCAGCTTCGAGCAAACGTGTGTGTTGGGGCCACCAAAGTGTTTTTTCGGGTTGCTGCGATTTCCAACCCGGATGGTTCCAGAAAACAAATGCGCCCTGATCTTTTGCTTCGCGGCAGGCTTCAAACCAATCGTCGCGTTCAATCAGGTTGGCATTTGTAACAAAAATCGCATTCAAATGTCCGGGTGGCATCTTTCGTGTAATTTCCGTTCCGCGGATCAGAATTACTCCAAGTTGATCGGCCAGCGGTTTGGCGATTTCATACGATCGGTTGAGATCCGATTTTATGTCCTGCGAGTGTGGCCGGTATTCGATATGGTCGGTAATGGCAATGGCATCGAGCCCTTGTTGCCAGGCTTCGCTCACCCGAACGGTTGGCCAGACATCTCCATCGGAAAATACGGTATGAATATGAAAATCACATTTCAGCGTAAAATAGCCCGGAATATCAGGAATCTGGATTTCCTTTCGGGATTGTGCATTTAAATTACCTGCAAATAGTATTGATAATAAGATGATTGAAAGTTGCCGTACCATGATTTAGGTTTTTAATACTGAACTCCAAATTAGTGAATTCATATCAATTTGCAATTTTGGGAAATAGTTTTTACTACAATAATTTATATTCCTGAAGAAAGGAAACCGATGCAAGAACGAAAAATCAGAATCGGATTAAAGTTTAATTTAATTTTCAAAGAACTTTTTAAATATTTAATAAAAGTATTGCACTAATTCAAAAATAAATAAAATACCTTTGTGTCGTATAATTGTATAAACTTCTTTGCGATGACTTTCACACAGGTTAAGTACGATGAAACAAGCGATTTAAATGTCGTGGAACTTAAGAATAATTTTCAGAAACGAAAGATCCTCAAACATTTGTTTCTGTATGGTGCCATGACCAATACTGATCTCGGAAAGTTTGTCAAGCTGAGTACGCCAAAAATTATCAGCCTTTTGAACGAATTAAAAACTGAAAACCTGGTTGAAGAACTTGGGCAGGGAACTTCGAGCGGCGGAAGACGGCCCAACCTTTACGGCAACGCTGAAGATGCTTTTTACATCGTTGGAATCTCGATTAACATTTACAAAACTTCGGTTTCGGTTTACAATGCTAAAAACCAAAAAGTAACCGACGATCAGATTCTTACACTGACCATTTCGCACGGTACCTCGATTATTGATCCGATTGTTGAATTTACCGAAAACATCATTCGTGAAAAAAATATTCCGCGTGATAAAATATTGGGAATTGGCATCGAAATGCCCGGAATGGTTGATTCCGAAACCGGTATAAACAAAACATACATGGTTTCGGATGAACCTGTTGCTGAAATTTTCAGGAAAAAATTTGGCATGGAAGTTTTCATTGAAAACGATGCCAAAACCAGGGCTTTCGCCGAACTGAAGTTTGGGTTGGCTCATGGCCGGAAAAATGTACTGGCCATTCATCTCGACTGGGGCATTGGACTGGGAATTATTGTCAACGGGAAACTGTACAAAGGTCGCGATGGTTTTGCCGGCGAATTTGGACATCTTCCAATGGTTGACAACGGAATACTTTGCAAATGCGGGAAGCAAGGCTGCCTCGAAACCATTGCATCGGGAACAGCCATCGCTCGAATGGCCAAGGAAGGAATGAAAGCCGGAAGTTCATCGTTTCTGCCACAACTCATTCAAGACGATCTTGAGAATATTGAAATCCGGAAAGTGGTTCAGGCAGCGACCATGGGCGATCAGTATTCCATTTCGATTTTGGCCAACGTTGGTCATTGGCTTGGCAAAGGGTTAGCTTATCTAATCCAGATTTTTAATCCTGAATTAATTATTCTGGGCGGACGAATGTCTGAAGCCAATCAGTTTATTCTCCCTCCGATTCAGCAGGCCATTCAGATTTTTTGTATTCCTGAATTAGGGAATGCCATGGAGATTAAAGTTTCGGAACTGGGCAGTCAGGCCGGAATACAAGGAGTTGCAGCCATGTTGCTCGAACATGTTCTCGACAGACAATGAAATTTAATACATCAGGAATTCATAAATAAAAACAAATACAATGAAAGTAAAACAGTTCAGTAAGGTTGAAAAGATCTTTTTGCAACAGGCAGAACTCGATCAAATGTCTACAAAAATGCCCTACATTACTGTTGGGAATTTCCCTAAACTGGGAATGCTTACTTCGCTGCGTTTTCTGGAATGGGTGGCAGAAAATCCCAATGGTGTGATCAGTTTGCCAACCGGTAAAACCCCGGAATATTTTATCAAATACACACATTTTTTTCTGGAGAACTGGGACAATAAAAAAGGACAGGATATTCTGAATGCTTACGGACTTTCAGGAATGAAAAAACCTGATTTGTCGGGGTTGCAATTTGTGCAAATGGACGAATTTTATCCGATTGCTTCGAAGCAGCACAACAGTGCGTGCAACTATGTCAGGAATTATTATGTCGATGGATTTGGCCTCGATCCGAATAAAGCTTTGTTTATTAACTCTGACGAAATTCGTCTGGCGGATGGAAAATCGTACAACGAAATATTTCCTAATCTAACTATAGATCTGTCACTGCGTTACCGCGATGCCAAAACTCCGATGGAACGCTTGCAGCAAAGATCGATTTTAAGCATCGACGACTGGTGTTCGGAGTATGAACAAAAAGTACGGGCTAAAGGAGGAATTGGTTTTTGGCTGGGCAGTATTGGTCCCGACGGTCACATTGCTTTCAACACACGCGGTTCCGACCATTTTTCAACAACACGTTTAACTGCCACAAATTTCGAAACTCAGGCAATTGCTGCAGGCGATTTGGGTGGAATTGAAGTTTCGCGAAACAGGCTGGTTATTACCATCGGGCTTGAAACGATTACTTACAATCCTGAATCTGTCGCGATTGTATTTGCCGCCGGAGAGGCAAAAGCCGATGTCATTAAAGATGCTCTGGAAAATGATCCTTCGAACTTATACCCGGCTACTTGTTTGCAAAAATTGCCGAACGGCCGCTTTTACCTTACTTCTGGCGCAGCCGTAAAATTAACCGATAGCGTCGATAAATATTATCAGGCCGGCGAGTGGACACACCAGAAAACGGAACGTGCAGTGATTGATCTTTGTCCGAAGATCAATAAATTCGGCCATCGCATAACTCTTGAAGATTTAAAAGCCGACAGGTATTGTCGCCTGATTCCGAATTTGGATGAAAACACTGTTCAATCGGTTATCGATTCGATTACCGCTAAATTCAATAAAGGAATGGAGCGTGAATCGAACCAGATTTTTTACCATACCGGACCGCATCACGACGACATTATGCTTGGAATTATGCCGCACACCAACCGGCAACTGCGCGATGCCACAAACGAATTTCATTTCTCGGTGCTGACGTCAGGATTTACTGCGGTTATAAATCAATATGTAATTGATTTGCTTGACGATACCCTGAACCTGATCGGAGAAGGCAAAATTGAAATGATCAGATTCCCCGATTTCTTTACTGAAGGCTACAAATACAAATGGGACAAAGATGTCTATCATTATCTCGATAACGTGGCTGCCAACAACGCAGCAGAAAGACGACGCGGAGTTTGTCACCGGGTTGTTCGTGCGCTGGTTGAAATCTGGGAGATAAAAGATGAAGTTGAACTGAGATCAACGATTGCATTGATTCTTGACGAACTTCGGAACAGTTACGACGGAAGTAAAAACTCGCCCAACATTCAGAAGTTGAAAGGAATGATTCGCGAGATGGAGGAAGAACTGGTTTGGGCCCATTTTGGCGTGCTGGTGAAAAACGTTCATCATCTCCGTCTGGGTTTCTACAAAGGCGACACGTTTACCGAGCAGCCCGATGAATTGCGCGATGTACGTCCGGTTCTGGAAGAATTCAGGAAATATAAGCCAACAGTAATCAGTTTGGCAATGGACCCTGAAGGCAGTGGCCCCGATACGCATTACAAAGTTTTGAAAGCGATTGCCGCTGCCGTTAAAGAGTGGAAAAAAGAAGAAGACTTATCGAAATTGCGCGTAATAGGTTACCGCAATGTTTGGTTTAAGTACCATCCCGCCGATGTTGAAGTGATTGCGCCGGTTTCAATCAATGCACTTTCAATTCTCGATTCGTCTTTCACACAATGCTATCTGAGCCAGGTGAATGCATCGTTCCCAAGTTACCAGCTCGATGGAAAATTCAGCGAACTTACCCAGCGAACCTGGGTTGAACAACTGAAACAAATTCAATTGCTTTTGGGTAAGAATTTCTTTTATCAGCACGACAAACCTTTGGTAAGGGCGACTCACGGACTTATTTATTTCAGGGAATTAACGGTTGACCAGTTTTTGCAACAGGCCGAAGAACTTGAAAAATCGATGGAAGGCGTCGGGATTTAAAATACGTCTAAACTTATTTACAAATCCGGGGAAAACACTTTCTCCGGATTTTGTCTTTTATTTTCCTTCCGGGAAATTTAATTAGTCACTAAATTCGAGCGATAGCGAAGTAAAAATTATAAGTTGAACGAATCCCGATAGCGCAGCGTATCGAGATAAATGAGTTTAATACTTCGCTGCTTGCTGCGAATATAAAATAATTCCTCATTGAAACTCCGACTGATTGCAGTAGCGAAATTCATTCACGATCTAAAATTCAGACAAAAAAAATCGTTTGGCAGATTCATTCCAGTTTCATAACTTAGTTAAGCATAAAGTTATCAGTATGTATAAAAAACTAAGTATCAAGGAATGGGCTGTCGAAGATCGTCCGCGCGAGAAGATGTTGGCTAAAGGAATCCGCTCGCTGTCGGAAGCCGAATTGATTGCCATCCTGATTGGTTCAGGAAATCTGGAAGAATCGGCGGTTGAGGTTTCGCGCCGGATAATGGCTTCGGTAAATAACAACCTGAACGAACTGGGTAAAAAAAATATTGACGATCTGCAAAAGTTTAAAGGCATTGGACCGGCAAAAGCGATTACCATTTCGGCTGCCATGGAACTTGGTCGAAGAAGAAAGGAAACGGAGCCCGGCGAAAAGCCAAAGGTTGTGACCAGCGCCGATGCTGCCCGGATTTTTAAACCTTTGCTGAGCGATTTGCCACACGAAGAATTCTGGGTTTTGCTCCTGAACCGAAACAACCTGTTGATCGATAAGCTGATGGTGAGCCAGGGAGGACTTTCCGGAACAATTATCGATGTGCGCATCATCCTGAAAATGGCGCTTGACAAGCTCGCCTGTTCCATCATATTATGTCACAATCATCCCTCCGGAAACCTTGTGCCGAGCGAAGCGGATAAAAATATCACCAAAAAAATTAAAGAAGCCGGAAAACACATGGATATTCCTGTACTCGATCATTTGATTATCGGGAATGATGCGTATTTTAGCTTCGCTGATGAAGGTTTGATCTGATTTTCAGGAACAACTTAAAAATCAGCGCTGAACGATTCGTTTTTAAATCAGGAAATGGCAACCAATTCAAAAGTTTTAGTTTACGCGCCCGAAATTTCCCCCCGGATTGAATTTACCTTTGAGTTTATCTTTCAGTCAATTCTTGGCGTTGAGGTTGAATTTACGTCAAAGGAATCCGCGTATTTGCAATCAAATCTGCCTAAAATAAACTATTCGCAAAACAATCCTTCTTCCGGATTATTCCTGAAGGCTCATCCAATTTTGTTCGAAAAAAATATTGATGAACAGCATCTGGATGAAATTGAATACAAAGATTTTCGTTTGTTCTTCGAAAGTTCTGCCGATTCTTTTCTGCCGTTCGATCCGTTTGCCTGCGCCTTTTATTTGCTGACCCGCTACGAGGAATACCTGGCTGAAAGTACCGATGAACACGAACGATTTGCAGATTCCGAAAATACATTGTGCCGCCTCGGAATGAATCACAAGCCAGTGGTCGACCAGATGGCTATTTGGATCGGAGAAAAAATCTGCGAAAAATTTCCGGAGTTTTCGGAAGCTAAACGTCAATTCCAGTTTGTAACCACGATTGACATTGATAATGCCTGGGCATTTAAAAACAAGAGTTTGGTGATTTGGCTGGGCGCAACAGTAAAGTCGTTGGTTACAGGGCAGTGGAACGATTTGAAAATGAGATTTGTCGTTGCGCTCGGACTCCGGAAAGATCCGTATGATACCTACAAATATATCCTCGAAACCTACAAAGGGCTATTGAATCACGTTCGTTTTTTTTTCCTGATGGGCGACCGGAACCAGTATGATAAAAATATTTCGCACAAGAACAAAGTGTTCAGGCAGCTAATTGTAGATCTTGCCTCGGTTTGCGAAGTGGGAATCCATCCTTCGTATGCTTCCGATCAAAAGCTTTGGATATTTGAAAAAGAGAAAGAGCGTTTAGAGGAAATTATTCAGCAACCTGTAACGAAAAGCCGTCAGCATTTTCTCAGGCTTAGATTGCCAAAAACCTATCAAAACTTATTGAAATCGGGCATTTCCGACGATTATACCATGGGATTTGCCAGCCTTGTCGGGTTTCGCGCCGGAACATGCACGGCCTTCCCGTTTTTTGATTTGAGCAAAAACAAACGTACTGAATTGACTGTTCATCCGTTTCAGGTAATGGACGCAGCCCTGAAAAACCATCTGCATTTAAAACCTGATGAAGCTCTCGCGATTATTCTGGAACTCATGTTGGAAGTGAAAAAAGTGAATGGAACGTTCATCAGCTTGTGGCACAACGAATCGCTGAAAGATTCCGGTCAGTGGCTTGGCTGGCGCAACGTGTTTGAACAAGTTCTTGAAACAAGCCTAAAATACCAAAATGAGCAATCCTGAAATTCGCGTTGTAAAAAATAAAGACATTGATTTTCAGAAATGGGACCAATGCATTGAAAACTCGTTGAATTCCAGAGTTTATGCATACTCCTGGTATCTTGATATTATCTGTCCCGACTGGCATGGGTTGATTTGGGGTGATTATGAATATGTCATGCCATTGATATTCAGGCGCAAACTGGGAATGACTTTCCTTTTACAGCCGATTTTTGCCCAGCAGCATGGCATTTTCCCAATTGCGCCTTTCGAAATTCAAACTGTTTTTCTGAATTATATACGGAATCAGTTTAGTTACATTGCCATTCAACTAAATGCCTTTCATTCTTTACCGTTTCCTGAAGAATTTGATGTCATAGTCCGTAAGAATCTGATTTTAAGACTGAACCCGGGTTACGATGAACTAAAATCGCAGTATTCCAAACATGCCCAAAGACAGCTTAGAAAAGCTGAGAACATGAAAGTTTCGGTCATAAAAGGGTTGCAGCCTATCGAATACATCAGGCTTAAAAATCAGGCAACGGATAACCAGCTTTCCCAAAAACCGATGCAAATATTACTGAGGTTAATCGAATATGGATACCGTACCGGAAAAGGAACAATTTATGCTGCTTACAGCGAAACAAATACACTTTGTGCGGCGGCCTTTTTCCTGAATTCAGGGTCATATACAATTTATCTTAATGCTGCATCCAACGATGAGGGAAAACAAAATAGCTCGATGTACCGGATTGTGGACTCGTTTATCCACGAAAATTCAGGATCATCGCTAACGCTTGATTTTGAGGGATCGTCGATTCCCGGAGTTGCCCGCTTTTACGAAGGTTTTGGTGCCGCGTCCGAACAATATTATTCCTTAAAGCTGGACCATTTGCCCATTCCTTTCAGGTGGATAAAAAAGTAATACAACAATGAGCCAACAACGAATTCAGTCCATATTGTCGCCGCTTGCTGGAATTTTACCACTGGAAAAGATGGTTCCGGGAAGGAAACACCGGTTTCTTTTTCCATTTTGGCACGCGGTCTCCGACATTCCGCCAGCTCATTTGATGCACCTTTACCGGGTTCCTTCTGTATCCGACTTTGTTCGCGATATCGACTTTTTTCTGAAGAACTTCCGTGCAGCAACCACTGAACAGCTTATCGAGCATGCATATACCGGAAACAAATCGCAGGAAAAGTATTTCTTTCCTACTTTTGATGATGGTTTGTCTGAATGTTTTCATCAAATTGCTCCCATTCTGAAGAAGAGAGGAATCAGCGCTGCATTTTTTATCAATCCGGAATTTGTGGATAACAAAATACTTTTTCATCGCCACAAAGCCAGTCTGATCATAAATCAGCTTAGCTCCGGAAAAGCAAGCTCCTTGGCTAAAAGCGAAGCCGAACGAATTTTGCAGCAGCAAAGCGCAACTAAAACGTTGGACTCATTTTTACAGCAGTCCAGTTTTTCCGATCATTCCATGCTCGATCAACTCGCTGCTGTTTTTGAAATCGATTTTCCTGAATTTCTGGCCCGGGAGAAACCATATATGACGCTTGCCCAGATTAAACAAATGCAATCCGATGGTTTTCTGATTGGTGCACATGGCCTGGATCACAGGGAATTTTATCATGCATCGGCATCCGAGATTATTCACCAAATCTCATCGAGCATTGATTTTCTGATGAAGGAAATAAATCCGCCCATTAAATCGTTTGCTTTCCCGTTTACCGATTTCGGAGTTCCTGATTCAGTTTTCGAGCAAGTCCTCCAGGCCGGACTTTGGGATCTGAGTTTTGGCACGGCCGGAATAAAAGACGACATCCGGGCGCATCATTTGCAACGCATTCCAATGGAGGCAGGAGACTTTACCGATGCCCGTCAACTCATCCGGACAGAATATCTGGCCTGGTTTCTGAAGAAAATCATAGGAAAAAATAAAGTCAGACGCCAATGAACCTATGGGAAAAATACAATCACAGCTTTCATGAATTTGGTTCACGAACGGCATTCTGTATCGGAGGAAAAACTTTTTCATACAGTGAATTTTCTGCATACATCAGTGGCAGCCAGTTGTTGCTCCTGAAAAAATTAAATGGCGCATCGGGTCTTCCGGTTGGCGTAATGTGCCACGATTCCATCGAAACATTTGCCGCTATTTTTGCCATCTGGTTTTCGGGTTGTCATTTTGTGCCCCTGCATCCGTTGCATCCTGTTATGTTTAACCGCGAAAAGATTCAGCAGGCAGGACTTGTGTATATTTTTAGCTCCGAAACAATTCCGGAGGAATATGATCCGGATGTACAACCAATTTTGAATAAGGATATTACTGATAAAAGGCCTTTGCTGGTTTTGCCTGAACAAAACCGGGCGTATATTTTGTTTACTTCCGGAAGTACCGGGTTCCCGAAAGGCGTTCCGATAAGCGTCAAAAACCTGAATGCTTTTATTGAAGGTTTTCAGGATATTTATCCCGACTTAACTTTTGAGGATCGTTTCCTTCAAACTTACGAGCTCACTTCGGATGCTGCATTCACTGGTTATTTGATTCCTTTGCTTTTAGGAGCCACTGTCTTCACGATTCCGGGAACATCAATCAAATATTTGGCTATCGTCAAAATCCTTCAGGAATACCAGATCACCTGGACGCAGTTTACCCCTTCTGTTCTGAATTACCTGCGTCCATATCTGAAATCACTTCGGTTCGATCATTTAAAACATTCTCATTTTGGAGGAGAAGCTTTACCTTTTGATTTGGTAAACGAGTGGGCGCAATGTGTGCCGAATGCTGAGATCTCGAACATTTACGGGCCAACTGAAACGACTATAACCTGTACCATTCTCAGAACACCTGCAGATCGATTGTCATTACACGTCCACGACAAACAAATTTCAATTGGCAAACCGATAAAAGATGTGAAAATTCTGATCATTGACGATCACTCACAGGTTTTGCCCGACGGCGAAAAGGGCGAACTTTGCATTGGCGGTCCTCAGGTTATGAAAAGTTATTTGCAAACCAAAGGCAAAGACCCTTTCCTGGTTGTCGGGAATGAACGATACTACCGAAGCGGAGATATGGTCTTCGTCGACGAAAATGGATTCCTGATGTTCTGCGGACGAAAAGATGATCAGATGAAAATAAACGGATACCGCATTGAACCAGTTGAAATTGAGTTGGCGATATCCCGGGCTGCCAACGGACTCAAATGCCGTGTTTTTGGGTTTAAAAAGCAAAGTGGGATGGAAGCGATGGTTGCTTTTGTCGAAAAATATGACGGAAAAACAGTCGAATTACAGGAAAAATTACGGGAGTTTCTTGCGCCAGCTTTTATTCCTGAAAAAATAATTAGTATCAGCCAATTTCCACTTAACACCAATGGGAAAGTGGATAAATTGCAGCTTTTCCATTCCTATTCAAGCCAGATGACATGACCAAAGCCTCAATCCTTATTCAAAACAATCTGTATGAATTTTACGACCAGCTTGCACAAACAGGTGGTCTGGCTTTAGAAAAGGGACATCAATGGTCGGCGCTGAAGAATGAATCAGGGTATTGGCCCGGAGCTATTTACCGGTTTGGCAGTAGCATCATTTCCCCGGATAAAGCTGCTGGATTTACTGAAAAAGTAACATCAGGAAAGCTTCCGGATTTTTTGGTTGCCGAGGATGAGGGCATCGAACAAACAAGCCCGTTCCTGCAAAAACTTGGGTTTCACCCTTTTGCTGCATGGAAAGGAATGTGGCTTGAACAGTACAACGTACAACCGGTTTCATTCCCGGATTTGGTAATAATAGAAAAAATCACATGTAACGAAGATTTGGAACAATGGATAAAAATAGTGTCCACAGAATTGCTCAATTCAGCAACGATTGAGAAAAGTTTGCTGAAAAAATTGATTATTCATCCTTCTTTTGATGCATATTTACTGAAAAACAACGGGATTGGTGTGTCATCGGTAATGGTTTTTAAATCTGAAGAATCCTTTGGTTTGTACCTGATTGCTACTGACAAATCGGCTCAAAAAAAGGGTTTTGGACGAATACTCATAAACGCCGTGTTAACCCGGCTAGCCGCCGAAGCAAAAAAACCTGTAATTTTACAGGCCACGTCAGCCGGAGAAATCCTTTACACAAAGCTCGGATTTGTTCCCGTTAACCGGTTCTTTTTATTCAGATACTTAAAAAACAGAACATGACCAGACAAGATATTTTTCTGAAGATTGAAGCAATTTGTCACCGCATTTTCGGAGAGGAAACCCTCATTACAGAGGAAACAACTTCATCTGAAATTGAAAAATGGGATTCGATGAACCATGTTTTGCTGATTGCGGCCATTGAAAATGAGTTTGATATTCAGTTTGATATTATGGAAATCATTGAAATTAATACAATTGGCAATTTTATCAACCTCATTGAAAAAAAACAAAATTGATGCAGGTCAACGCGATAAAAGTTGGCGAATTACCTGATTTTGTCTCAGGAAGCATTTGGCAAAAACTTTCGCCAAAACCGGTCACACTCCTTCGCGCAGTCTCTCAGTTTCATAATCCCCGGGCCAATGCTAACGATCTGGCGCTGATTATAGCCCACGAGAATAACCAATTGCTTGGTTTGGTCGGATTGCTTCCCGATTACATTCATGGAGAGCCCGATCTTCCTGTCAGTTCGAACACCTGTTGGTGGGCCGATCCGGAGAAAGGTCGGCAAATTGCACTGCCCCTTTTCCTGAGAGCTTTTGCATTGTGCAACCAGCGTATGTTTATGACCGATTGCACACCGCACACCATTAGTATTTTGCGAAAAACAAACTGGTTCGATTTTCCTGAAATGCATCCCGGAATTCGTGGGTTTCTGAAATTTAACTTTCAGGAAGTCATCCCGCAAAAGGTGCCCAGACTGCAACTTCTGAAACCTTTGTTGAAAGTGGCAGATACTTTACTGAATTTTTCATTTTTACCCTTTCATTATTTTTGCCGGGTTCGATTCAGTGAAAGACATCTCAAAACCGAGTTTGTTTCTAAGATGGAGCTGGAATTGCATCAGTTCATAACCAGTCATTCTGCAAGCGAATTTGTACGCCGTTCTGTGATCGAACTCGAATGGATTTTGCAATTTCCCTGGATCAGGCAAAAAACCGGAGAAAAAAATGAGAACCATGTCGATTACCCGTTTTCGCACATGGTGAGGAGTTTTGAACAGTATGTGCTGAAAATTTCGGAAGGGAATAAAACTGTCGGGGTGATCATGATTTCGATAAGAGACGGGTACATGAAAGTTCCGTATGCCTACATGGAAAAGGAGAATGCAGTGAAAGTACTTCAGGTCATTTATCAGCAGGCCCTTCAGAAAAATGCCACAACTTTGACTGTTTTTCATCCGGAACTGGCCGAGGAAATGCAGCGGGGAAAACATCCGTTTATCTTCAGGAAAAAAATCAGGCGCCTGGTGGCAATTTCCAAAACATTGACCAAACTGCATCAAAAATATTCCCGACTTCAGGACGGCGACGGGGATATGGTTTTTACCTGAAGTTTGAGGGCTTCTATATTGTAAAGCATTCTTTTGATTTGCGAATTTTAACTACTTTCGCCGAAACTTTTTAAATCATGAAGGTAAATATAATTGGGAATTCAAATTCCATTTTTAACCAGTTCATTGCCGAGATCAGAGACGAAGTTATACAAAAGGATCCCATGCGATTCAGGAGAAATCTCCAGCGTTTAGGAGAAATTTTCGCTTTCGAAATCAGCAAAGAAATGGATTACAAAGATACTGAAGTGAAAACTCCGCTTGGAGTGGCCAACGTTTCCACTTTAGTTCAGCAACCTGTTTTAGCAACAATTTTACGGGCTGGTTTGCCGCTTCAGCAAGGATTGCTGAATATTTTTGACCGCGCTGAAAATGCTTTCATTTCAGCTTATCGAAAGTATGACGAAAAAAGTGAATTTCACATTGAATTTGAATATCTGGCTTCCCCTTCGCTCGATGATAAAGTGGTCATTCTTTCCGATCCGATGTTGGCTTCAGGAGCATCGATGGAAATCGGGTACAAAGCTCTTCTCAAGAAAGGAACTCCCAAACATGTACATTTGGTAGCCATTATTGCCAGTGCAAAAGGAGTTGAACAGGTGGTCAATAACATTATTGCCGATAATGTTACTTTGTGGCTTGGTGCTGTTGATCCGGATATGACGCCGATGTCGTACATTGTTCCCGGATTGGGCGATGCCGGCGATTTGGCTTTCGGCGCTAAAATTGATTCGCACTGATTAATTAACGATTGATTATAAACGATCAACGATTTGCGATTTGCTGCCCAATCCGAAGAACCTTCGTTAATCGTTAATCTCAACTCAAAATAATTCCCAATCCGAACAACACGGTAAAAAGCAACGTTGTCAACGATAATTTTTTCAGGAACGGATCGAAATTTCGTGGTTCTGTTATTTTGTTGATCTGAATTAAATCGCGAATGAACAAAGGGAAAGCAAAAAGGAATATCCATTGCGCGATTGATTTCGCATTTAATGCAGTATAACCAATCGCAGTTAGCATACCAATTGATATCAGTAAGTTGTGGTAAATCTTGCTTCGCGAATTTCCCAATCGAACAACTACCGTATGTTTTCCTGAATTCCGGTCATTTTTAATATCGCGCATGTTGTTCAGGTTTAAAACTCCTGTACTGAAAAGGCCGATGCTTAAAGCGGGCAAAAACATATCTGCCTGAATTTGATGCGCATTGAGGAAATAAGTTCCGGCAACTGGCAATATTCCGAAGAAAAGAAATACCGCAATATCGCCAAAACCCGCATATCCATAAGGATTACTGCCAGCAGTATATCGGTAGGCGGCAATTAGTGCAACAATTCCAAAGGCGAGGAAGAGTAAAAATGTGGTGAGGTGAAGTCCTTTTGTTCCTGCCAATACGAGCCAGATTCCAAAAAATAAGCTCAGCACAATCAAAATAATCATACCGGTTTTCATTTGATCAGGAGTGATTTCACCACTTTGCACGGTCCGTCTTGGCCCGACGCGGTGGTGATTGTCGGTTCCTTTTTGCGAATCGCCGTAGTCGTTGGCGAAATTCGAGAAAATCTGGATAAACAACGCGGTAACAATCGCCAGAATGGTGACCGTTGAATTGAACCCGCCATCCAAAAACGAAAGCGATACACCCATCAAAATGCCCGACATGGCCAACGGTAAAGTCCGCAATCGTGCTGCCTTAATCCAACTTTTTACTGAAGCCATTTTCTATAATCTAAATATTTTATCAGTGTTCAATGCGGTAAAAAAAGTAACAAGTTTGTTAGTAATAAAAGTGTTACTAACAAACTTGTTACATCGTCAAAGTATTGCCATTAAGGGAATTTTGGATATTTTTTAAAGTCAGGTTTGCGTTTTTCGAGAAATGCAAGCTTGCCTTCCTGCGCTTCTTCGGTGAGGTAATACAGCAAAGTTGCATTTCCGGCAAATTCCTGAATCCCAATTTGACCATCGAGGTCGGCATTTAAGCCAAGCTTAAGCATGCGAAGCGCCAACGGACTGTGTTCCTGCATTTTCTGCGCCCATGCTACAACTTCATCTTCGAGTTGATCGAATGGAACCACTTTGTTCACCAATCCCATTTCCAAAGCTTCGGCAGCCGAATACTGGCGGCACATGAACCAGATTTCGCGGGCTTTTTTCTGACCGACAATACTGGCCAGGTATGACGAACCCAATCCTGCATCGAAACTACCAACTTTGGGACCGGTTTGCCCAAAGATGGCATTCTCCGAAGCAATGCTGATATCGCAAACCACGTGCAGCACATGTCCACCGCCAATTGCAAAACCATTTACCATCGCGATGACCGGTTTGGGCATCGAGCGGATTTGCTTCTGAACTTCGAGAATGTTGAGGCGCGGAATGCCGTCTTTGTCGATGTAACCGCCTTTGCCCTTTACGGTTTGGTCGCCACCGGCACAAAAAGCTTTGTCGCCGGCACCGGTAAGTACCACTACGTTGATGCGCTGATCTTCGCGGCAAATTTTGAGTGCGTCCGAAATTTCGTTCACCGTTGTTGGCCGGAACGCATTCCGGTAACGTTCGCGGTTGATGGTAATTTTTCCGATTCCATCGAAATAATCGAAGAAAATGTCTTCGTATTCGCGGATGGTCTGCCATTCACGTGCTTGAGTCATCTTGTATTTTTTTAAACGATTTTTCTAAATAAGTTAAAACATTCCTGAAAAACAGAAGCGCTGATTTCTCCGTCAGTCAGCACTTCAACGATTGCCGGACCTGTATAACCCGACATAAAAATAGCGTTCAATGCTACAGAAAGTTCATCGCGGTTTTCGGCTTTCAGGTAATTTATTCCGAAAGCTTTGGCCAAACCTTCGGCTTTCAGGTTATGCTGCGCCACAAAATGTTCGTTCAACGCGGGTGACTGGCGCGGCCCGCCAATCAAACGGAAAATGTTGCCACCACCATTGTTCAGCACAATTATGCGCAAATTTTCAGGAAAATGCTGATTCCACAAAGCATTCGAATCGTAAAAAAACGAGAGTTCACCCAAAACCAGCGTGTTTACTTTTTCGGAAAACATAGCGAACCCGGATGCTGTTGACATTGATCCGTCGATTCCGCTGGTGCCGCGATTACCATAATATTCGCACCCATTTACCGGGGCAAACATTTGCATCAGCCGCACCGACGAACTGTTTCCGAAATGGACAACTGAATTTTCAGGAATGTTTTCAGAAATGATTTTGCATGCAGTAAGGTCGCAAAACGGAGCCGAATTCAAATATGTAACCTGAATTTGTTTGGCTTTGCTTTCGATCGATTTCCAATTCTCATGAAAAAGGCTATCCGTATTTTTTAGCTCTGCAACAAAAGAGGTCAGGAACAATATTAAATCAGACGGAATAACTTTGGTGAGCGAATCGTAAGTATCGGTGTGTTCGCCACTGTTTGAAATGTGCCAGTGTTCTTTGGGTTGATTGGCACGAATAAACAATTTCAGACGTTTCGAGACAATTTGTTGTCCAAATGTCAGTAGTATTTCAGGGTGAAAGTTTGATACTTCTTCGGATGGAATAGCTGCAATTGCACTATCGGTTTCAGCAATAAATTTTGCATCAGCCAGATTGGTTAAATGTTCGGCTAAAACAATTGTTCCGGGTTCTCCGGCCAATTTTCCAACCAAATCCTGAATCTGTTTATCCGGAGAAAGCTGACCGGAAATGACCATTTTTTTTGTAGAAGAATTCCAAATTTCGACCAGTTTTTTAAGTTCTCCGGAAGACAACTGAAAACTTCCGGAAGCAGATTCAATATTTCTGAATTCGGGAAGTTCTTCATCCGAAAATCCGTACAAAGGTTCGCCCAACGGAATATTGATGTGAACCGGGCCCGGATTTCCGGACAGGGTTAAATTTAGTGTTTGATTGATTTTCAGGTTGTTGTACATGAAATCGTCATCTCGCTCGGCTTCCTTTAATCCAATACTTTTTAGTGTATGATTGACAAACAGGTTTTCCTGACGAACAGTTTGCCCATCAGCCTGGTCGACCCAGCGTAGCGGACGATCGGCAGTCAGCACCACCAACGGAATTTTCTGGTAGAATGCTTCGGCAATGGCTGGTCCGTAATTGATGGCTGCTGTGCCTGAAGTACACACCAACGCTACTGGTTTTCGTTTGGCAAGCGCCATTCCGAGTGACACATAACCGGCGCTTCGCTCATCCACAACATTCAGGCAGTTGAATTCTTTCAGACCAAAAAACTGGTTAATTAGCGGCGCATTGCGCGATCCGGGTGAAATCACCACATCGGTAATTCCCTTCTGCAAAAGCAGCGAAGCCAGTTGCTGAACGTGTTTTTTATCGGTTATCATTTTTATTCTTCTTGAATATCCGTTAACTTTTCTAATGTGGTTTTCTTTCCGTCAAGCGTTGTCATTTATAGTTATTCGATTGTCATTCATAGCTTTACTACTTACTGACGAATTCTTGTGAGTTGGCGAATAAATTGAATATTCATTCTGCTTTTTTATCGGGATCAATTACCGACAACAACGTTTTTGCCTTCTGATTGGTTTCGTCCCATTCTTTTTCCGGAATTGACCGGGCCGTAATTCCGCCTCCGGCATACAGGATAAATTCCTGATCAGTAATTTCCATGCACCGCAAATTTACGAAAAGCGAAACTTGTTGATTGAGGCGCCACGGACCCAAATATCCGGTGTAATATTTTCGCTCGTGAACTTCATTTTCGCGGATATATTCATCGGCCAAATCTTTGGGCAAGCCACACACGGCGGGGGTTGGATGCAAATCTGCAATAAAGCTGCCCAGGCAATGTGCTATTTTTTCGGACGGGAAAAAGAACGAAGTTTTTAAATGGGCAACTTTCCCGCTTTCGAGCGTTTCCGGGCCGGTGGTTTTGTAGCGGTGAATATCAAAATTAAAGAAAACGTCGAGCATGTAGCGTGATACAAACGCCTGTTCTTCAATATCTTTTGTACTCCAAAAATATTCTTCTCCATCCGCTTTCCTGACCTGTGTCCCGGCCAGTGAAACCGTTTCAAAATTCTCATTGTCGTTTTTTATCAGGACTTCAGGAGTTGCTCCCATCCAGATTCCGGCAACGGGCAGATTTACCAGGTAGGTAAACGCGTTGGGCGTGTGATTTTGTAACTGGATATATGTGGTTCCCAGCGAAACTTCGGTGCGCGGAACAGGAATTTGCCGCGAAATAATCACTTTCGATAACCCTTCGTTTCGAATAGCCGAAACAGTTTCATCAATCAATTTTAAATAGTCTTCTTTTGCCTGTGGTTCGCAGGGTTCTGTCTCTTTGCGCTGAATGAATGAATCGAATTTGGTAATTTCGAATACACTTTCCGGAGTGAAATCTTCAAAATATTCAGCTGGTTTCAGCAAAATGACCGGGCATTTTTCAGTAATGCGAAATGGTGCAAAAACAAAACCAGCCTTCCCGTTCAATTGGTCGAACTGGTCAAAAAATAACACATCCGATGGATTTCCAATTAACAGGCTCATACGCTGGTCGCGGGGGAAAAACCAACACGCAAATGCCATTTGTTTTTCAATTAGCTGATCCAGAATTTCAGCGAAGAATAAATTATTTTTCATTCCTTTTCACAATCATGTTGGTCACTCTTGCGGTCGAAACAAGTTTACCTGATTCCGTTTTAATTTCAACATTCCAAACGTGCGTTTGGTTGCCAAAATGCACAATTTCTGCACGGGCATAAACAGTTCCTTCAGTCACACTTCCGGTATGGTTTGCACTAACCTGAATGCCAAGTATGTCAAATTCCTGAATGTCAACAGTCAACATCGATCCAAGTCCTGCAACGGTTTCAGCGAGTGCAAGGTTTGCTCCGCCGTGCAAAAAACCACCAGGGCGAAAAGTACGCTCATCAACGGGCATGCTTGCTTCTACCCAACCTTCGCCAATGGCTGTAAAAGAAATTCCAAGGTGATCAACCATCGTATTTTTGATGTATTGATTGATAATTCCAATTGGAGTTGAAATGGTAATTGTGGGAATCTTCATCCGAATAAAATTAAAAGCGTGAAATTAGAAAAATGCAATGAAGCAGCCAATTTTAAATCAAAAAATGACCGCCAATTGATTTTCCTGATTCTAAATTTCTTCGGCTGAATATTCATTGCCTGAAATAGTCAGGTCTAAAGAAGGATTATCTTTTGTTTCGGAAAGGAAATAAAGTTTTGATTCATGTGCACTAAGGATGACTGTAATCTTGCTTCCTTTTCCTAAACCCAGACTGAATCCGGGTTCCCACACAAAAACCCAGGATTCTTTTTGTCCGGTTAAGTCGTAAATCTGGTAAGTTTCCGAAACAGGTTGGTCGGAATCATTCAGGACTAAAACACCCCAGGCATTTGCTTTTTTATACCTCCTGACGGCAACTTTATTTTTAACATCGTTTCCCCAATAGGGTAGAATGGCGCTTTGTGGTCGTTTAACCGGTTCGAGGAACCGCCACAACTGCAATTTTTCGCTGTCCATTAGTTTAAAATTGTCTGAAATTCCGATTGAGCCGCCAATGAATCCAACCCAAAGAGCCAGACTTTTTTGCTCTTCGCTGGTGAAATCGGATTTGTAATTGCGCAGAATAACCACATCGGGATCGTTTTGCCAGAAAACATTGTTAAAATATTGCGTATTGTAGCTTTCCTGAAAGATATGTCCGGTAATGTTATCGTTCCAATTCCACGCCTGATCCCTGTCAATTCTTACCGCATCGACAATGCCGATAAGTGGAGAGAACGGCGTTCTGTTGGCGGTAATAAAACTGCCGGCACCAATTTCTTCCCTGATTATTTCCATGACACTGCGGAATATTTGAACTGAAGACTTGGTTCGCTTTGATTTTTGAGAAACGGATATATCCTGTAAACCCCAGTCCAGGTGATCGAGCTCGTAATAAGTAAAGCCCATCCGGCGGAGATTCCTGAAAACTTTAGCGATGTAATCTTTTGCATCTTCAAGGTTTGCATCCAATGCATAA
Organism: Prolixibacteraceae bacterium; assembly: GCA_041652995.1. Lineage (GTDB taxonomy): Bacteria > Bacteroidota > Bacteroidia > Bacteroidales > Prolixibacteraceae > Aquipluma. Next base: position 91,234 of record JBAZGO010000011.1, on the reverse strand, counting down.
AGTTTTCCATCGGCATCTTCACTCATTACAATTGGCACATCATCCGGGTCTTTTAATATCCAGCGCGGGTGATTCCTGAAGATCCGGCTTTTCTCGTGGACAACAAACGGAGCAACATAAATTCCGGCACGGTATCGGCGGGAAAATATCTGCCTGGCCACATCTTCCATTGATTTGGGCCATGTGTCAAGCGTGTCGAGCCAGTCGCCGGGAATACAGTATCCCGGTCCCACATGTACCGTTTGCAATGGAATCGGAGGATTCATTTCATCGAGAATCTGAAGCTGATCGAGTAAATATTTGTAGCTGAATGAAGTTCGAAAGTCCTGAAAAGAAGACCAGAAATAATTGGTGTCTGTATCGCGCCGTGCCTGATTTTGTTCTGAAATGCTCCACGCTAAATTCTGCATGGTGCCGAAAGGTTGATTGCCATGATAAATAAATAAATCGGGCAACTTAATGAACTCGTCCTTCAGCGGAATGCTTTCTGTGGCAAATCCGGCATCGAAAAATACAGCTTCACTTCCGGCACGACTGTCATTCAATCCCGTCCGGCGTGGACGGTTGTATATTGAACTTCGCTGAATAAAATCAGTTTGTTCGTAAGCTCCAATTGAAAGTGTATCGCCATTTGGTGCAATAAGTCCTGATATCATGAAACTGTCATACGACCAGGCTTCTTCTTCAGGAAAGTTCATGGCTTTTTTTGTTGAATGTACAATCTCGTAAATTCCGGATTGGCCGCCGGTTCCAAATCCTTGTTTGAAAAAGTGGCTGGCTCCGGTCAAATGGCCTTCTCCTAAAGGATTGAACCAAATTGGGGCATTTCGCAGACCGCTTATTTCGGCGCCAATTGAAATTGTGTTCGAATGTGTACGCAGATCGAGCATAACGAAACCACCGTCTATTTCATAAATAATTCGTTTGCCTTTTGGTGAATCACCCATAAATGTGTTGCGCACAAAAATACTTTGTCCGTTTATCGTAGGACGACAATTGTAAAGACGAACAGTTCCTGCATAAATATCAAAAGTTCCATCTTCGTGCAAAATCCATTCGGGTTTGCCCAGAATAAAATCAAGGTGGTTTGGATTGGATGGAAGAGAAAGCGCTTGCAACGACCTTGGTATGGACATAAAACCAGCACCTAGGCCTGCACTTATCAATTTCAGAAATGTTCTTCTTTCAAAAGATTTAATGGGCATATCTCTTGTTAGGTTTAAATAGGAAGTCCTAAAATTAACAACTTTTAACAAATATCAACTGCGACTTTGGTTTTATAAAGCAGAAAAATTCTACGGAAAAAACTATTCGGATTGTCACAATTTATAAACTTATTGATAATGAACCGTGTTGGTGATAAAATAAGTTTCAACAGCACGTTTATCGCAATAATCAGCACAGAATTATTTTTTTCAAATCTTCTTTTTTTTGCCGGGTCTGAAAAAAACAACAAATGAATAACTAAAAACTGATGAATTAGTTTACGGATTCCGGATAATCTCTACTTCTTCAATCGATTTTGGTTTTGCTTTACCCAGCAAACGATAACCGGTTTCGGTAACCAAAAAATTTTCTTCGTTTCGGATACCTCCAAATTTTCTGAATTTCTGAATTTCATTCCAATTGAGAAAATCATTGAATTTGCCTTCGGATTGCCACAAATCAATCAGTTCAGGTATAAAATATATTCCAGGTTCGATGGTAAAAACATGGCCGGGTCGCAGTTCCTTGCCCAGACGCAATGATTTTAATCCGAACTGTGTGCTTTTTGGCTCGCCGTCGTAACCAACCCAAACTTCTCCCAAATCTTCCATGTCATGCACATCAAGGCCCATCATGTGTCCTGTTCCGCAAGGGAAAAACAAGGCATGTGCACCTTCGGCTACGGCATCATCCATATTGCCCTTCATCAGTCCCAAATCCTTCATTGAATTGGCAATGGAGCGACAGGCTGCAAGGTGAATATCTTTGAATCTGACTCCGGGGGAGATTGAGTTAATAGCTGTTTCGTGAGCTTTTAAGGTTGCCTGATAAATGACTTTCTGAATGCCGGTAAATTTTTTGCTTACCGGGAAAGTACTCGAAAGATCTCCTGCGTAATGCATTTGGCTTTCAGCACCGGCATCGAGCAAGAATAAATTTCCTTCTTTTAGCGTGTTGTAATGTGAATTGTTGTGCAGTATTTGCCCGTTTATGGTTGCAATAATCGGAAATGCAATGTCGCAATTTTGCGCCAGAGCAATTTCATAAACTTTGGCTGCAACCTGCGATTCGGTCATACCTGCACGGGCAATTCCCATGGCTGTTACGTGCATGTCAACCGAAAGATCAACGGCCTTTTCAATTTCAGCAATTTCATCGGCCGATTTTATTTCGCGCTGGCTGATCACTGCTTTTACCAGGTCGGAAGAAGCATTTACGTTTATCTGATCGGGCCTGATGTTCAGAAATCGTAAAAGTTTTATTTTATTTTCGTGGCGATACGGTGGAAGGAAATGAATCACTTTTCTTGAGGCCTGGGCTTCTTTCAGTATAGTAAAAAGCTTTACCATTGGCTGTGTATCTTCAATTCCTGATAGTTTGGCTCTTTCGGCAATTGTTGGTTGTGGTCCCATCCAAACGATGTCGTCAATGGTGTAGTCGTCGCCAAAAATAATTTGACGGTGATTTTCGATATCGATAATTGCTGCCAGCGAGGGGAAATCGATTCCGAAGTAATACAAAAATGAACTGTGTTGCCTGAATTTGTAATGATTATCGGGATAATTCATCGGACATTCATCATTGCCCCAAAAGAGAATTAATCCTGTCCCGATTTTATCGCAAAGTATTTTCCTTCTTTGAATGTAAATCTCTGCCTGAAACATAGTTTTCAAATTTTTGAAAGCGATAAAGTTAGAAATATGATTTGAATTTCATGTTCGCAGACCCGAATGAACTTCTTTTTGTTTTGTTTAATCAGCTTGGTGTAAGCCTGCAGATTCTTAAATAATTATTAAGCAACTTGTCTTTTCCTGAAATAAGTTTAGCATTATTCTGAATAAAATACAATTTTGTCTTTTTTTAAGAAGATATGAAATCAATTTCAGATTTTCATTGGTTAAATGTGAAATTCTAGTTGAAAGATATGAGAAATTTAGTGTGCCCAATTTCTGATCAGCGCGTGAATGAACAAGTTGCTCGTCTAAGTGCCATGTTTGCAGTTGGGATTATTGTTTTGGCGTTTGTGTTAAATTCGGTAGCGCTGCTTGTTTTCATGATGGCCGATTTTTTTGTCAGGGCATTTACCGGCATGAAATATAGTCCAATTAGCTACGTGAGTTATTATTTAAGTCATGCGCTTAGCTCACCTGTAAAATGGATTGATAAAGCGCCAAAAATATTTGCCGCACGACTGGGATTTTTGATGACAACAATTATTTCAGGCTTGGTTATTTTTGGTTTTAAGCTTGCTTCGATTGTTGTAGGTGGCCTGTTAGTTTTCTTTGCATGTCTCGAGTTTTTCTTTGCAATTTGTGTTGGCTGCTTGATTTATACCTACTTAATACTTCCCTTTTATAAAAAATAGTCTTGGTTTTAGAAGCTGTTTCGGTGTAAACTGAAACAGCTTTCTTTCGCAATTATTTGCTAAATTCCTTCTTCAGAAATTGATTGACATACAATTGAATAAGCAACTGGTTTTAGCAAGGGTCTGTCAGGTTACTTTTCAGGACTATTAAAATTAGCTTGTATTGTATTGAAAATTTCAAACTTAATTGCCTGAACAAAAGAGGTATTCTTGCTTATTTTGCAATTATCAGAGATTATGATTGCAAAAATAAGGTTCTGCCGGTCTTTTTTGGGTTCGGAAATTACCTATTCAAAAAGGCTGACTTATACCGAATTATTTTGATGAAGTAAAAAGAAATTGTCTATCTTGTATGACGATTGTTTTGATTTATATCACAACACTTTAGTAGCGTTTGAAAAAGGGGAAAATCGGATTTTTACTAAAGAGTGATGGTGTTAATGTTCTCAATTTCAGGGAGCAGTGATGTTTTATTAGCATAACCATTCAGCTAAGCTAAATATATCGTTATGAAAAATGGGAAACCAAGAATTCAGAACTTTGATATGGGAGAATTGCAAATTCATGATGTAGGTGAAGAGGACAATGATGTCGTTTCACCAACAGCATCGTTTTTGTATGACGATGTGTATAAAAGTTTAGCTGAGCTTTCGTTCCTGGGAATTATTATAGCCGATAAGCATGGTAAAATTGTAAGTTTAAACAATTCTTTTGAAAATCTTACCGGAATTATTCAGTCCGATGCAATAGGTTTGAATATGTGGGACTTTCTGTACTTCTTAACTCCGAACGAATATAAAACTCCTGAATTTTTAAGTATTCTCGAAAAGAGATACGTTAAAATTATCAATGAATCAGCATTTTGGCAGCGGCAGGTCAATGAACAAAAAATTGCTACCCTAAATGGAGGCAATATTTCAGTTGAGGTTTCTTCATTTATTTCCACCTCGCCGACTGGAAATTTATTGGTTTCGGCATTGAGGGATACCAGTTTGCAAAAACTGTCGGAACGTGACATGGTTCTGAAACATGAATCATTGACTAAACTTGGTCAGTTTTCTGTTGAATTGGCAGCTTTGCCACACGGTAAAAACCTGGAATCTTTTATCACCAGGCAGTTAAAGGATTTTTCAGGAGCCATTGGTGTTATTTATTCTGAATATAATTCGGAAACCCGCACACTTACGCCTAAACACATTGAACTTGAATCAGGATTGCTCGAAATAATTGTCAATTTGCTCGACCATCATGTGCATAAAATTCATTCGGTGATCAGTGATTTTATGTACCACGAATTAACGAAGTCGGTTTTTGAGACTGGAAAATCGTTAAATGAAGTTTCGCTGGGAGTTATTCCAAATTCGTTAAGCGCAACAGCACAAGCCTTATTGAAAGCCGACCGTTTTACGCGGATTGCATATTTTGTTAATGGGAAGCTATACGGAACTTCTCTGCTGGCCATGAGCAAGCATCAAGCGTATCCACCTAAAGACGTTTTTGAGAACTTTATTTTCCTGACAACCGCTGCTATTCAGAGAAGGTATGCTGATACCGCATTGATGAAAAGTGAGGAAATGCTGAAAAGTGTGACGGAAGATGCTGCCGATATAATCATGAAACTTGATGAAAGCGGCAAAATTATATATGTAAATCGTGTTTTGCCGGGATATAGAAAAGAAGATGTAATTGGAAGGAATTTCACCGAGTGGACGGCGCCCGAGTATTATGATCTGATGATGCAGTCGCTTGAAACTGTTTTTACTGAAGGAATATCACAAACCTATGAATCGCGTGCACTGGGCACAAACAATGAAATCCGCTGGTATCTTTCGAAGCTTACGCCGATTTTTGTGGACGGTGAAGTTGAAAATGCTGTTTTAATATTGAGTGACATAACAAAAGATAAAAGCGAAGAAGTATCTGTAATTGAAAGCGAAGAAAAATTCAGAATAATTACACAATCATCTTTAGATGTTATTTTTATTATCGACCGGTTTGGCAAACAACTATTCTTTAATAAAAGCGTCGAAAAGGTTTTGGGGTATAAAGCCGATGAATTAACCGGCCGGACTTTTGCCGAATTCTTACCTGAAGAAAGTGTTGCGACTTATCTAACGCAGCTTGCCAATATATTTTTGTACAAAGAAATCAGTAATTTCAATACCCAGATGTTCCACAAAGACGGCTATCTGGTTGATGTTGAAATTAATGTACGGTTGGTTAAATTAAAAGGCGAAAATGTTGGATTGGGGTCGATCAGAGACATTACTTCCAGAAAAAGAGCAGAGGAACAACTGAAAATCAGTATTGAACGCAACAATGCTTTACTGGGAGCCAATCCGGATTTAATGTTTGTTTTTAATTCGAACTGTAAAATTGTTGACTTTCATTCGGAGCCGCACAATCAATTGTTAATTGATCCCGATTTGTTCCTGGGTCGGCTTATTGACGACATATTGCCGCATGAAGTTGTTGTTATTACACACGAAAAGGTAAAAGCGGTAATCACTTCCGGAGAACCCGATTATGCCACCTATGAACTTATGATAGGTGGTGAACTGAAGTTCTTCGAATCGAGATATGTCTCTTGCGGAAACGATCAGGTGCTGTCGATCGTGCGCGATATAACTGAACAAAAACACAATGAGGAGGCCATTCGAATTGCAAAAGAAAGTTATTTCGACATATTTAATTCTGTTTCGGATGCCATTTATATCATGGATGAAACGGGAACTTTTCTGGATGTAAACAAAGGCGCCGAAACCATGTATTGCCAGGAAAGGCAGGAACTTATCGGAAAATCAATCACATCCGTAGCAGTGTCAGAACGCAACAATATCGATGAAATCAACCAATCGTTAAGAAAGGTAAAGGAAACAGGTTCTCCTGAATATTTTGATTTGTGGGCGGAACGACGAACCGGTGAAATTTTTCCGAAGGAAGTGATTGTTAGTAAGGGTAAATATTTTGGGAAAGACGTTTTAATTGCAACTGCGCGCGATGTTACAGACAAAAAACAGGCTGAGGAAAAGTTAAAATTGAAAAATGAAGAACTGATAAACACCAACGCTGAAAAGGATAAATTCTTCTCCATTATGGCTCACGACCTACGGAGTCCTCTTGTTAGTTTCCTCGGAATTACACAGATACTTGCTGATGATTTGCCAAACCTTTCGATGAATGATATTCAGGATTTGGCTTCAGGAATGAAAAAATCTGCAGGAAATCTCTACGGATTGCTCGAAAACCTTCTGGAATGGTCACGTCTTCAGCGAGGAATTACAAGTTTTATTCCGAAGACAATCAGACTTAAATCTAAAGTTAATGAATCGCTGCAAGGCGCTATGGAAGCCTCGAAAACCAAAGGAATTGAAATGGATATCCAGATTCCTGAAGATATTGAGGTTTATGCCGACGAAAACATGTTGGCTTCAACGCTTCGAAATTTGTCGTCAAATGCCGTGAAATTTTCATCAAAAGGTGGAACAATAAATGTTGAAGCGAAATCTGTTGATAATAATTTTGTTGTGATTTCGGTAAAAGATACCGGCATCGGCATGAGCAAAGAAATGATGGAAAAACTTTTCTCTCTCGGCGAACATAAAACGAACAGAAGCGGAACGGATGGCGAACCCAGCAGTGGACTTGGATTGCTCCTGTGTAAGGATTTTGTTGAAAAGAATGGCGGAAAATTGTGGATGGAAAGTGAAGAAGGAAAAGGAAGTACGTTTTATTTTTCAGTTCCTGCAAAATTACTACCCGAATAACAAAATTAAGATAGAAAGAAGAGACCGGTTTTTCGGTCTCTTCTTTCTTTTACTTAAACGAAAATATCCTGAATTTTTTATACGTATTTTCTTCGTTCAATCTATAATTTGACGGGTAACTTTATTCTGTCTTGAGTTTTTTCAGGAATCCTTTTAATTCATTCAGACTTTTAACGGGAACCTCCTCCTCCGAATTTATTTTTACTGAATCTGGTTGCTTATTCGCCTCATCACCCTGCTGTTCCATCGATTTGTTCATCATTTCCAACGGATCTAGGTTTCCCATGTCTTCAAATTTTACATCCGAAGGAATTTCGAATTTTGAGGATGGCACACTTTCATTAATCTTTACCGAAGTTGCGGTCCATGTCGTTTTTTGCCCCAGTATTTTCACGTCGGTTTTCAGGGCAATTCCCTTCCATATCCAGATTTTTGTTCCCATTCCTGAATATATTTCACAGGGTTTTCCGATGATCGATTCGGTTCCTGTTTTTTCAAATCCAAGCTGTTCCATGGTGTGTTTTCCAAATTCTTCAGCATTAAAATTTGGGTCATTCATGAGTTCTTCAGCGATTGAATTGTGAATTTTTGTTCCTGAATGGGCGCCAGGAACCCATTGATAAATATCCATTCCTCTTGTGAGTTTTACCTCATTTGTTTCGGTTTTCTGTCCGAACGATTTAGTCAAACTTTGGGTTGTCTCGCATTGTAACCAACCGTTATTGTCGATGTACAAATTCTGTGTGCCGGTCGTGTTTCCTTCATAAACGTACTCAACAATGGCCGATTTAAAGGGCAGCAGATTCTTTTTGTTGGTTTGTGCGTTTAATTGAAAGACAAAGATTAGAGCAGTGAATAGAAGTATTGCTTTCATTTGATGATAATTTTAGATGTCAAAAAGGTTTCTGAGATTTTGATTTTTTTGTTATGAAAAATTAAGACTTTTTCTGCAAATTTCAATCAACATCACGATGTTTATTTGCTAAATTTCAGACAGTATCGCATTCCGAATGAACAGCGAAATTTCAAATACGATTATGCGTTGGAGAATTCAGTGAAAAGGGTTCAGAAATTTAAATTATGGCAGATATTTTATGTTATTGATAACGCAATAATTACGAATTCTCAAAATAAGGAACTTTGATTCCTGATTCATCATGCAAAAGGGAACTTGATTTTCTAGGCGTTAGCAATTATCTATTCCAAAATTCGGGGAAGTCATTAAAACCATTTCCTCCTTTTAAAATATATTACCAAAGAAATGATAATCAACAACATTAACATCCAGAAAAACAGGTATCCGTATTTATAGTGCAATTCCGGAAGATTATCGAAATTGGTTCCGTAAACTCCTGCAAAAAAGGACATTGGAATGAAGAACGCCGAGAAAATCGTCAATACCTTCATGATTTCGTTGGCTTTGCTATCGAGGCTGGCATGATAGATATTCAATTGGTCGTTTAACATGATCTGATAAATTTCAATGGTTTCCGATGCCTGTATCACCAAATCATTCAGGTCGCGATAGTATTTTAGGTTATCGTCAGCAATAAATCCCGATTCATTTTCAATCAGCCTGTGCATGATCTCTTTGACGGGCCTGATATTTTTCCGAAGAAAATTAATCTCAGTTTTATGTTTGTATACTTCTTCCATTAAGCCCTTTTGTGGCTTGGCCGCGAAAATCCGGGAATCGGTCTTTTCAATACTATTACCCAAAAGTTCAATGTTTATCAGGTAATTGTCAACAATGGTGTCCAGCAGTCCGTAAGCCAGGTAATCTGCACCTTTTCTTCGCAAACGTCCGGAGCTTTTCCTGATTCGGTCACGAATCGGATCGAAATAATTTCCAACTTTTTCCTGAAGAGTAATGAGATAAGAATCGTTTAGAACTAAGGAAATTTGCTCTGAACCGAGCTTTTTAGTCTTTTCATCGTATTCCAAAAATTTCATAATCACGATCAGCAATTTATCGGTTTCGGCAATTTTTGGACGCTGATCGGTATTGAGCATATCTTCAAGCAAAAGCCCGTGAATCTCAAATAATTCGCCAAGTTTTTGGATCAGAGCTTCATCATGTAACCCATCGATATTAATCCAACTTACCATATCTTCCTCGAGATAGGGCATACAATCATCAAGGTTTTCGGGCTCATATTCGGTAAATTCCCCGACAGTATAATTCATAATCCGAAGTTTGGGCTTCTCTATTTTTTTTGCACCCAGGTGAATTAACGAACCAGGCATTTTGCCGGTAGCTTCTTTGCGGTTGTATAGAAATCTTGCCATTCTACGTTTTGCTTTTTATTCCTGAATTTCGCCGTTGCGATCCTCACTCTCAGTTTTCTTGTTGCTGTATCGGTCGGGCACAAAAGTCTGGTCAGACAACGGAGGTCTTACATAATCCTGTGATTCTATCCGGGGAGGAAGGATTAAAGTTTCTATAGGTAAAATTTCATAAGGGATCAGGCTAAGTAAATGACTGATGCAATTTAACCGCGCAAGCTTTTTGTTGTCAGCCGGTACCACATACCAGGGCGATTGTTTGTTGTCGGTATGTTTAAACATCTTGTCTTTTGCCATGGAATAGTCAACCCACTTTTCGCGCGATTTTAGGTCCATCGGACTTAACTTCCAACGCTTTGTCGGGTCGTTCAGGCGTGCCTGGAAACGGTTTTCCTGTTCTTCGTCCGAAACCGAAAACCAATATTTAACCAGGATTATTCCGGAGCGAATCAGCATACGCTCAAATTCGGGACAACTTCTGAAAAATTCTTCATATTCGTCCTGTGTACAAAATCCCATGACATGTTCCACTCCGGCGCGGTTATACCAGCTTCGGTCGAATAAAACCATTTCGCCGCCAGCAGGTAAATGATCGACATACCGTTGAAAATACCATTGCGATTTTTCTTTGTCGGTTGGAGTGCCAAGAGCCGCAATTTTACAAATGCGGGGATTCAACGGACCGCTGATTCGCTTGATCACTCCTCCTTTTCCGGCAGCATCGCGTCCCTCGAAAAGAACAACAACTTTCAACTGATTGGCTTTCACCCATTCCTGAAGCCTGATGAGCTCAATTTCTAGTAGGCCGAGTTCTTTATTGTATTTCTTTTTGCTGATCGATCGGTGATCTTTTTTTTCAGATTCAACATGTTTCAATCCTTTATCGGCATGTTTCGACTGTTTCTTTTCTGAATTTTTGCCCATGATGTAAGTATTTTTCTTCGCCGGAATAATGAACCTGAAATTTACAAAATGTCGGGCAGTATATCAACAAAGACTGGTCATTGTTTGTCGATGGAGTTATTCAATTGTCATTGATTGTCAACTGGCGCAGCTTTTACTATGGATAACGCAGAGCCAATGACCATGAATGACTGGCCTCCGCATTCCGTCCTGGATTCTTCCGTCTTCTGACTCCGGACTTCCAACTTTAATTCCATATATTTGCACGTTAAAATTTTGATTTTGGAGCGGAAGGATTTCAGGAATCTGTTTAGGAAGCGCGATCTGACCTGTGATTTGTGCGATTTATTAAATACCCCGGGTGAAAAAATTCATCTGCAGGGGCTTGTTGGCTCATCCCGAAGTATTTTGATTAGTTTGCTAGCCGAAGAAATACCGAAGACATTTGTTATTTGCCTGAACGACAAGGATGAAGCGGCGTATTTTTACGACGATCTCAACAAGCTTTTGCCTGATTTTACGGTACTGTTTTTCCCGTCGTCGTACAAACGTTCGGTGCATTATGAGACCATTGAGCAGGAAAATATCATTTTGCGCACCGAAGTTCTAAACCGTCTGAAAGCGGGCGAACAACTGCTCATTGTTACTTATCCTGAAGCATTGGTTGAAAAGGTAATTTCAGGCGAAGGACTTGCTTTACACACTTTTCAGGTAAAAAAAGGCGACAAACTTTCGATTGAATTTGTGAATGAGGTTTTGTACGAATACGGCTTTGAACGCGTTGATTTTGTGTATGAGCCCGGCCAGTATTCTATTCGGGGTGGAATTGTCGATATTTATTCGTTTTCGAACGAAGACCCATACCGTCTCGATTTTTTTGGTGATGAAGTTGATACAATCCGCAGTTTCAACATCGACAACCAGATTTCGAAAGAATCGCTCACCCAAGTAAGCATCATCCCAAATATTCAGGAAGATTTGAAAGGAGAGGAACGAATCAGTTTTTTGAGTTTTCTTCCTGAAAATATATTGTTTTTCCTGAACGATATTCAGTTGATTGCTGATCAAATGGAGCACAATTTCAGGCAAACCATTGAAAAAGCTGAAACTGATGAAGAGCGAAAAATCTGGCTTGGAAAACTGTTTTCAGGAAAACTGTTTTCCGAAGAAATTAAACGGTTTACATGCGCTGAATTTGGGCAGAAAATCTTTTTCAGGAACTCAAAGGTTTCCGTTTTTGATACCTTGCATCAACCTGTTTTCCACAAAAATTTTGATTTGCTTGCCGAAAACCTGATCGACTATCAGAACTTTGGCTTTTCCAATTATATTCTTTCGGGTAATGTTTCGCAAACCGACCGGCTACAGGCAATTTTTGACGACAAAGGGTTGGATGTCAAATTCAGACCGGTAAATTTTACCCTGCATGAAGGATTTATCGACAGGGACCGAAAAATTTGTTGCTACACCGATCACGAGATTTTTGAACGATATCACCGCTACGAAATAAAAACCCGAAAAGGAGAACGCGACAGCATAACCATTAAGGAGCTAAATATGCTGCATCAGGGCGATTGGGTAGTTCATGTCGATCATGGAATAGGCAAATTTGCCGGTCTGGTAAAAACCGAAGTCGATGGTAGACTTCAGGAAGCCATTCGCCTAACTTATCGCGATAACGATGTGTTGCTGGTAAGTATTCATAACCTGCACCGTATTTCGAAATACAAAGGTAAAGACGGAACCGAACCAAACATAAGCAAACTGGGGAGCGGGGCCTGGCAGAAACTGAAAGACCGCACCAAATCGAAAGTTAAAGACATTGCCAAAGATCTCATCCAGTTGTATGCGGCCCGTCGTCAGGAACGTGGATTTGCCTTTTCACCCGATTCATATCTGCAAAAGGAGCTGGAGGCTTCGTTTATTTACGAAGACACTCCGGATCAGTTGAAATCGACCATTGCTGTGAAGGAAGACATGGAAAAGGAAATGCCGATGGACCGGCTGGTTTGTGGCGACGTTGGTTTCGGGAAGACCGAAATTGCTATTCGGGCGGCATTTAAAGCCGTGGCAGACAGCAAACAGGTTGCCGTTCTTGTTCCAACGACTATTCTGGCACTTCAGCATTTTAAAACGTTTGCCGACCGGCTCGCCGATTTTCCGGCAAGGGTTGAATACATCAGCCGGTTGCGTAAACCTGCCGATGTGAAACGGGTTCTGGAGGACACCAAATCAGGGAAAGTGGACATTCTGATCGGAACACACAAACTGGTTGGGAAAGGAGTTAACTTTAAAGATTTAGGTTTATTGATCGTTGATGAGGAGCAAAAGTTCGGTGTTTCGGTGAAAGAAAAGCTGAAGCAAATGAAAGTAAATGTTGACACGCTGACGCTTACAGCTACGCCAATTCCACGTACTTTGCAATTTTCGATGATGGGCGCGCGCGATTTGTCGATTATTCAAACTCCACCGCCAAACCGTTACCCAATACAAACAGAACTGCACGGATTTAATGAGGAAATTATACGTGAAGCCATTCAATATGAAATGGCGCGAGGTGGCCAGGTTTTCTTCATTCACAACCGGGTAAACAACATTAACGAAGTTGATGCGGTTATCCGGAAAATTGTTCCGGGTGTACGCACCGTCGTTGGGCATGGTCAAATGGATGGCGAAAAGCTTGAAGCCGTGATGATGAATTTCATTAACGGCGAATTTGATGTACTGATTGCCACCACCATTATTGAATCGGGTCTGGACATTCCAAACGCGAATACCATCATTATCAATCATGCGCAGAACTTCGGATTGAGCGATTTGCACCAGTTGCGCGGACGGGTTGGCCGATCGAACAAAAAAGCATTCTGTTATCTTTTGGCGCCGCCATTATCAACCGTTACTCCTGAAGCCCGACGCCGTTTGCGGGCCATCGAAGAGTTTTCGGAACTGGGCAGCGGTTTCAATATTGCCATGCAGGATTTGGATATTCGTGGCGCCGGAAACCTTTTGGGCGCTGAACAAAGCGGTTTTATTGCCGACATTGGATTTGAAACCTACCACCGGATTTTGAACGAAGCCATTCTCGAACTGAAACAAACTGATTTCAAAGAGCTTTTTCAGGACGAAAAAGAAGATTCGTCCCGAGCTTTTCTGAATGTGAAATTTGGTGTCGATTGCCAGATTGATACTGATTTGGAATTGCTTTTCCCGGATAAATACATTCAAAGTACTTCAGAACGGATGCTGCTTTACCGCGAGCTCGACAACCTCGAAAGCGAAGAAGCGCTGGTTCAGTTCGAAGCCGGATTGGTTGACCGTTTTGGGAAACTGCCTCATGAAAGTATTGAATTGATTGAAGTTGTGCGTTTACGATGGGCAGCCATCAGGATTGGAATGGAGAAAATTATTCTGAAGAACCAGAAAATGGTTTGCCATTTTATTTCCGAACCACAATCCGCGTTTTACCAGTCGCCGGTATTTACTCAAGTACTCCAATATGTGCAAACCCATCACCAAACCTGCCGCATGAAAGAAGGCAATAACCGCCTTTCGCTCACATTCGAGAAAGTGAAAAGTGTGAAAAAGGCGAAAGAGATTTTGATGGGAGTTGTGGTGGAATAAAATGTGTATAATTTTCAATTAATTCTATTTAGAAATTACTCATCCGATGACTCAGAGTCATCGGATGAGTAATTTCTAACCAATCTATTTCATCTGTTGTTTCAACAACTTTACATTGTTTTCGAGCCGGGTAATGGTTTCGTTCTTGTCGCTAAGCTGCTTTTTTAGTCCCTGAATTTCAGTTTTCAGTTTATCCGTTGCTGTATTTAATTCTGCAATTTTCGCAATCTGTGTAGTCATATTTCCTTGTAATACAAGCTTTTCGTCTTTTTCACGGTTCAGATCAAAGGTGTTTTGCGAAAGTTCATCTTTCAGTTTTTGCAGTTCGCCCGAAAGCTGATCGAGTTCGTTTTGTTTTTGCTGCACTATTTTCTTTTGTCCAGCCAAATCTTCGGTCAACTGGCGTTTTTCGAATTCAAACGAAGTTTCCTTTTGCCCAATGGCTGACTCTTTAACATTCACAACCTTAGCCAGCTTATTCACTTCTCCGGAAAGGGAATCGATGGCTTGATTTTTAATGGCATTGCTTTCCATCAATTCATTTTTCATTTGCTCAAATTCCGAAATCATCTTTTCGATCCGTTGATTTTTGGCTGCCACCTCTGATTCGGCAGATTGCCTGGCAGATTGCATAGCCAGATATTTCTTTTTTGCAACACACGAAGGATTCAGTACAATTGCAGAAGACAGCAGGAGCAAGGTGAATAATTTTCGGATCATAACTTTTTTTTATAAAGATAATATGAATGTTCGCTATTGTAACGTTATATCCTTGTAAATTCGTATACACACAACTGTGTTTAAACTGAAATCGCCTTATGAAACAATTGTTGTCAATCACTTTTATTTTTTTATTTTCATCATTCTTCTGTTTTGGTCAAACCGGAAACACCTCGCTTAAAGGGAAAGTTACCGATAAGGAAACAGGTGAAGGAATTGCATTCGTCAGCATTGGAATTGAAGGCACTTTTTTAGGGACGGCCAGCAATCCCGATGGACTTTTTGAACTTCGAATTCCTGATGAAAACCTTCAAAAGAACCTGTATTTTTCGGCGATAGGCTATAAAAATATAAGTTTTCCTATAACCGATTTCTCGCAAAAACAAGACATTGCAATTGCACTTGTACCGCAATCGTACAAAATCGAAGAGGTTTCGGTCGCTGCCGAATCGCAGGTATTGCAACGTATTCTGAGAACAGTTTCAGAACAAATTCCAACGAATTATTTATCTGGTCCGGCCAACCTGAAAATGTATTACGAAGAACGAGAATCGATCGACAATTCACCCAGCAAAACCAATAAATACATTGTCGATTTATACGATGCCAGTGGTTACTCGCACCCTTCATGGGCCGATGCATACAAAAACAGGAAATATCAAATTACGGAATCGCAAACCGAAACTTCCGCTCTCCATTTTCAGGATGCCTCAAATAACCTGGATGAGATTCTGGAAATGGATATAGCGCGACTTTCGAACTCAATTCTGAATCCAAAACTTTTGAACGATTTTGAACTGAAAATGGAAGCAAGAACCTTGTTTGACGGCGATTCTGTCTGGATTGTATCGTATGAAGCTACCAAACTGGATTTGGTGCATACCGGTTCATATTATCCAACAAGTTTTCAGGGGAAAATTTATATTCGTTTTTCAGATTACGCCGTTTTGCGCAACGAAATTAAACTCGCCGAATACAAATCAAATCCACAAGGCAGGTCGTTGGCTGTAAAAACGAATCCGGATACAAAAATCCAGATGAACATTACAATCGGCTACAAAAAGGTCAATGGCAAATTCGTTCCTGCCTTTATCGATTCTGAAAAACATTTTACTTCAGCAAGTCGTCAATCGGTTTACGAATCGGGGAAAGCCGTAATCCTGGAAGTATCGGCAATGAACACAAAGCCGATAAAGAATCGTGACTACGTTTCAAATGTCAAGACAAACGAAAATTTCTGGAAAAACTTTGTTGCGCCAACGAACTAATATTTTCGCAAAATGAAAAGAACCAATTTTGATGAGTTCGAAAACGACCGTATGATTAAAGATCTGGCAAATTACAAATGGGGATTGTTTTATTTCAACCGAAACGATGGTCGGGTAATGGTTCCCAAATACCGAAAAGGCATGGGTTGGACACTTAATTTTGGAAATTTCAACTCGTATCTGTTAATTTTGGGGGTTATTTTAGTTTTGCTGATTTTCAAATATTTAGGTTAAATATATACAAATCCCTTTTGCAGCAAGGAATTTAGAAATTTGCATTACTGATCAACAAAATTGGAACATTAATATTTCTTAATTTAAGGTAAAAATCAGGCACATAAATAAATTTTGTTACAACATTTTTACGACATTTGACGTTCTATTTCGAAATTCAAGAAGGCGGAGAAGATTATGGTCGCAGTATTAAAAATCATTCAGGTATTTTTGTTGGCTTCAGTAAAATATGTGTTAACATTTCCCTATGCAATGCTCATTGGGTTAACTTTCCAGCAAACATTAATTGCAGTTACATTGGGCGGAATCACAGGTTTTTTCTTTTTCTATCATTTTAGCGGTTTTGCCATCAAGCGTTTCCATCATGTAAAAATTTTTCTCAGGAAATACATTCCTTATTCAATTCGTTTGAAATACAGGCAATTACTGGTCTGGCGTAAAAATGTAACAGGCGAAAAGGTTTTCTCCCGGAGAAACCGTTTTATTGTTAGTTTCAGGTCTAAATTCGGACTTGCCGGAATTATTATTCTTTCACCGGTTATTTTAAGCATCCCGATCGGAGCTTTTTTGCTGAACAAATATTACTCGAAACATAAACTCGCCCGACCATACATGGTTTTGTCCATCATTAGCTGGACCGCGGTATTTGTGGCCTTCGCACTTATTTTTCCTCATTTGATGAGGTAATCGAAAACGTCGCTGATTCTAAAATCTATATATTGGTCAGGCTTTCGAGTCTGACCTTATTTTTTTGTATCAATTCCGAATCGGCACCCGACCAGTTAATCTGATTCCATTCCCCAAATTTAAACCAGCGTAGGGCAATGTGTTCATTCAGTTTTATTTCTCCTGAAAAAATTTTGCAAACAAATGGAATCAGTTCTATCTGTTTGTGGCCATAATCAAATTCAACAGCGTCAAGTACTGAAGTGATCTCAATTTTAACCGACAATTCTTCCTCAATTTCCCTGATGATGCATTGTTCTGCAGTTTCATCCGGAAGTATTTTTCCACCTGGAAATTCCCATTTCAACGGATGACTACTTTCCGGCCCTCGTTGAACCGCCAGCATTTTTGCATCCTTCAGAATAATTGCACAACAAACTTCGATAATTTTCATTCGCAAAGAGATTTTCATCCGCGCTCAAATATCCGACAAAAACCGGAAGAACTTTATTTTTTGTTCCTGAAAGTTCCCGACATAAATTATCTTTAGTTTTTGCAATCAAAACCTTTAATCAAAATTGTGGTTCAATGATGACTGAGAAAGAAATTCGCAAATTAATACAATCAGGCGAAACCATAACATTGCTGTCAAAATATTTTGCACAGCAACCTGATCAGCTCGATATTCTGATCAAAATTGCGTTTGACGACAGCGAAACTTTTACCTGGCGTGCTGCCTGGATGATAGATAAAATTCACGAAGAAAATCCGGAACTGATTATACCTTATTTTCCGGCCATTACAGAATTTGTTTTACACACAAAAAATTCAGGCAAAAGGCGACACTTTCTTAAGATGCTCAGCCTACACGATATTCCGGATGAAAACATGGCTTTGCTTTTAAATTTTGCTTCCGATATTTTTTCTGATGCTTCAGAACCCGTTGCAGTTCGGGTACATGCCATGCAAATTCTCTTCGGCATTGCTCTGAAGGAACCCGATTTTTCAGGCGAATTAATTGAACTCATCGAGCATGAAATTGAATACTATGGTTCGGCGGGTATTGCTTCGAGGGGGCGAAAGTTGTTGAAAAAACTTTATTCCCAAAGGAAAAGTTGTTGAAAAATTAACGGGAAAAAGGCATAAAAAAAGCCCTGGTAAAACCAGAGCTTCTGAGTAGCGGGGGCCAGACTCGAACTGACGGCCTTTGGGTTATGAGCCCAACGAGCTACCAACTGCTCCACCCCGCAATGTATCTTTTGATAAAATATCGTCGTTGTTCAGAACTTCGCATTGCCTGTGCTATCGTGGCTAAGCGGGTGCAAATATATACGATACTTTTAGATTTTCCTAATCTGGTCTTAAAAAAATATTTTTGCTCTCCGCATTACTTCGTTAAAAAGTATTAATAAACAGAGCTTCGGATTAGTTTTCTCCAAATTCTTCTAATTTTGTTGTTCGAAAAATCGGACAATGAACAGAAAGGAGCTTCGAAAGAAAATATTTCAAATGCTGAGAGACCATTATCGGCTGATCATTTACAATGATTCATCGATTCAGACGGTTTGGAGCATTAAACTCACGCCCATAAAAGTTCTGACATTGGGCAGTTTGGGTGCTATTCTCCTTATTTTGTTGACCACCGTAATTATTGCCTACACTCCATTGCGCGAAAACATTCCGGGATATCCGAGCGCCAAAGTTCGTCAGCAAATCATTCACAATTACATTCTGGTCGATTCGCTCGAAGCTGAAATCAAGAGCCGTGACAATTATTTCAGCAAAATTAAAACACTGTTTCAGGGAGATGTTCCTGAAGATGAAACGACTACCAACGATTCGGAGCTAAAGAAATTTGATGTGAAGTTTAAAAGCTACAATGCCGACTCAATCTTTCAGGATAAACTGCTCGAAGAAAAGCTCAATCTTTCGATCTCAAAAAATTCGAAGCGATTACCAAGCATTGCCAACATTCACTTTTTCACGCCACTTCGCGGATTAATAACCAATAAATTTGACGCCAAAAAAGAACATTTTGCGGTTGATATAGCAGGCAATGTAAATTCACGTATTTCCAGTGTTCTCGACGGAACTGTCTTTTTTTCGGGATGGACTATGGACACAGGCTATTCCATTTATATCCAACACGACAACAACATCATTTCGGCGTACAAGCACAATGCCGAATTGCTGAAAACTGTTGGCGACAAAGTTAAAGCCGGCGATGTAATTGCCATTATGGGAAACAGTGGCGAGCTGACTACTGGGCCTCATCTGCACTTCGAACTCTGGCACAACGGAACTGCTCTCGATCCTGAAACTTACATTGATTTTTAAGCCGATTTATGAGAAAACGTATTGCTATTCTGGGGTCAACCGGATCAATAGGCACTCAGACTCTTGAAGTTATTTCGCAAAATCCTGAGCGTTTTGAAGTTGAGGTTTTAACTGCCAACAACAATGTGGAACTGCTGATTGAGCAAGCCCGGCATTTTCAGCCCAATGTGGTGGTAATTACCAATTCGTGCCATTACGATCAACTCAAAGATGCACTCAAAGATGAGCCAATAAAAATTTACGCCGGAAGAGAAGCCATTCAGCAGGTGGTTGAAATGGAAACCATTGATGTGGTAGTTACTGCAATGGTTGGATATTCAGGTCTGATTCCAACCATCAACGCCATTAAAGCCGGAAAACACATTGCTCTGGCAAATAAAGAAACCATGGTTGTTGCCGGTGAAATTATCAACAGGCTTGCCATTGAGAACAAGGTTAATATTTATCCGGTCGATTCGGAACATTCGGCCATTTTTCAGTGTCTGGTTGGTGAATTCAACAACGAAATTGAAAAAATCTACCTGATCGATTCAGGAGGACCGTTCAGAGAATTTAGCATGGAACAGATAGCTACTGTTTCAAAAGCTGATGCATTGAAACACCCGAACTGGGACATGGGTGCTAAAATCACAATTGATTCGGCATCGATGATGAATAAGGGCTTTGAAGTAATTGAAGCCAAATGGCTTTTTGGATTGAAGCCTGAACAAATCGATGTCATCGTGCATCCGCAGAGTATTGTACATTCCATTGTGCAGTTTCGCGACGGATCGATGAAAGCGCAGATGGGATTGCCCGACATGAAATTACCCATTCAGTATGCACTTAGTTTTCCGGATCGGCTTCAGTCGTCATTCAAACGTTTTAGCTTTTTAGATTATCCGAAACTAACATTCGAACAGCCAAATACAAAAAATTTTCGTAACCTTGCACTCGCTTTTGATGCGCTGAATCAGGGAGGAAATATGCCTTGCGTTTTGAATGCAGCAAACGAAGTAGTTGTTCAGGCTTTTCTGAATGACAAAATTAGTTTTCTCCAAATGCCTGAAATTATTGAACAAATTATGGAGAAATCGACTTATTTGAAAAACCCAAATCTGGATGATTATGTCCAGACAGATAAAGAAACACGTATAAAGACTGCCGCCCGGGTAAAAAAACTGGCCGGACAAAGAATATAAAATAGAAAAAACAATAGATGGAAATAGTACTGATAAAAGCAGCACAACTTATTCTAAGTTTATCCTTACTGGTAATCATACACGAATTCGGACACTTTTTGTTTGCCCGTGCATTCAAAACCAGAGTTGAAAAATTTTACTTATTTTTTGACCCGTGGTTTGCGCTCTTCAAGGTTAAAAAAGGAGACACTGAGTATGGAGTAGGCTGGCTGCCTCTGGGTGGATACGTTAAAATTTCAGGAATGATCGACGAATCGATGGATAAAGAAGCCATGAAATTGCCACCGCAACCTCACGAATTCCGGTCAAAAAAAACCTGGCAGCGTTTGTTGATCATGATTGGCGGAGTGCTTATGAATTTCCTTCTGGCTTTTATTATTTACATCGGAATTCTATATGCCTGGGGAGACCAATATTTGCCAACCGCTAATGTGAAATATGGTGTTGAGGTTGATTCAACAGGAATGAAAATCGGATTTCAGACAGGAGACAAAATATTGTCAGTTGACAACATGGAAGTTGAGAATTTCCAAAAGATTATTCCAACCATAATTCTTGATAAAGCTTCGACAGTTCAGGTTGAGCGTGAAGGCCAAAAAATGGATATTGATATCAGCGATGATGATTTGGCTTTGCTAATCAAAAGCAAAGGAGTTATTAGTCCACGCATACCTTTCGACTGTCAGGTAGATAGAGTAAACAAGAATTCGCCTGCAAGTGAGGCAGGGCTTAAGAAAGGTGATGTATTTGTAAATATCGACGGGCAAAATTTTGAATTTTACGATGAATTTACAAGCTATATTCGATCACATAAAAATCAGAAAATTGAATTGGCCATTTTACACAACAATGTGCCAACAACTATTCCGATAACTGTTGCAGAAGACGGGACATTGGGTTTTTATCCGCATTTTTCCGATAATGCTACCAATTCTCTGAAATTTGAAACAATAACTTACAGTTTTCTGGAATCGATTCCTGCAGGCATAAATCGTGGAATAACAACCGTGCAGGATTACCTCAAGCAATTTAAGCTGATATTCTCTCCAAAAACCAAGGCTTACGAAAGTCTGGGTGGCTTTATTTCAATTGGAAATATTTTCCCTGGGGCCTGGAATTGGTCCTCGTTTTGGAATATGACTGCTTTCCTTTCGATTATACTTGGCGTAATGAACCTTTTGCCTATTCCGGCGCTCGATGGCGGACACGTTATGTTCCTGCTTTTCGAAATGATTACCGGACGAAAACCTGGCGATAAATTTCTGGAATATGCCCAGATTTTCGGCATGGTTTTACTGCTTTCGCTGGTTCTGTTTGCCAATGGAAATGATATTTTTAAACTTTTCAAATAAATATTTGAAGTTGTTATTTTTGTTACTTTTGTAAAAACCATTTAAACTTTAATGATATGAACTTATTTGTTATCGCCGGTATGATTGGTCCTCAGGAGCTTATTATTGTATTGGTTGTCGTTGTGCTGATGTTTGGCGGAACTAAAATTCCTGAATTGATGAAGGGGTTTGGAAAGGGTTTGAAGGAATTTAAAAATGCCTCTAAAACTGATGATGAGGATACGAAGAAAGACTCTGAAAAGATTGAGAAATAATAAATTAAAAAACCCGCCACACAGCGGGTTTTTTAATGCTTGTTTGATTACTCTCCGCAATTTCAGAAATCATTAACTTCCATTCTGGTAAGGTTTTTGATAAGCGAACTATGTATCAAAAATAAATTCCGATGAAACGAATTTCAAAAAGTCTGGCAACTCTGCTAATTATCTCAGTAGCACTGTTTTCGTGCAAATCTTCCAAAACTAAACTTGAAACAATAACTGGCAAATCGGGCGAAGTTGTTGTGGTTATCGGGAAAGAAATCTGGAAAGGATCAACCGGTTCCCTGATTCGCCAGGTTCTGGCACAACCCATGGCATCACTCCCTCAGGAAGAACCCATGTTTACCCTGATTGATGTACCGCCTGATGCATTTATTAATTTATTCAAAGCAAGCAGAAACATTCTGACGGTAAAAATTTCATCGACTTTCACCGATCCAAAAGTAGAGTATACCAATGATACGTGGGCTTATCCGCAGGCCGTAATAAACATTCAGGCCAGTTCTCCTGAAAACTTCGAAGAACTTTTTAAAGCCAACAGCGATAAGATAATGGGTTATTTCCTGAAAGCCGAAAAGGACCGTCTGAAAAAAACATATATGGATGCCTACGAAAAAGGTGTTTATCAAAAGCTTTACGACGATTTCCACATAAAACTTTATGTGCCAAAAGGCTACAGCATTGTAAAGCAAGACTCAAGTTTTGCCTGGGTCAGGTACGATACGCCACTGATTACACAGAACATTTTCGTTTATACGTATCCCTACGATTCCGACAGTACATTTACATTGAAATACCAGCTTGACAAGCGCAATCAAATTACACACAAGTATATTCCGGGACCTCAGCCCGGCAGTTTCATGACCACTGAAATGGAAATTCCACAGAATTTCAATGTGCTGAAGTACAATGGCAACTATGCATGTGAAATGCGTGGACTTTGGAAAGTTGAAAACGATTTTATGGGAGGACCATACATCAGTTTATCGGTTTTAGACGCAAGCCGCAGAAGAGTTGTTACCGTTGAAGGAAATGTGTACGCGCCCAAAAACAGTAAAAGAAATTATTTGAGACAGGTTGAAGCAATTGTTTACTCGCTCGAATTCCTGAATCAGCAGGTAAACGATAAAATTACCAATCAATTAGAGAGCGGAAATTAATAGGAATAGCCTGAAATGCAAAGTGCCTGAAGTTGAGTTGCGATTTAACTTTAGGCACTTTATATTTCAGGCAATCCGTACTTTTTAGGCTAGAAGAATTCCTCCGATTTATCCTGACTTTGTTCAATGCTTTCAGGATCGTCGCAATCGATATCGACCGAAAAGTTTACCGGTCTTTCAAACCGGATTGTGTCGTTGTAAGGCAAACTTTTGTCGGCGTAAACTTTCTTCATAAAAAATCCCCATTCAGGTAAAGCCATGTTGGCTCCCTGCCCGGTTTGCAAATCTTCGAAATGAATACTTCGTAATTCGGCGCCGGTCCAGGCCCCATTTACAAGTTGCGGTGTAATCCCTATAAACCAACCATCCGAATGGTTCTGTGTTGTTCCGGTTTTGCCAGCAATCGGACCTTTGAATCCGCCATATTCAGGCTTCCATCTTAGTCGCCCGCCCGAGCCGGCATCTACAACGCCCCGCATCAGTTCGATCATCAGGTAAGCGGTTTGTTCATCGATAGCATCGTGCTTTTCAGGAATGAAATTTGCAATCACATTTCCGTGCCGGTCTTCAATTCGGGTAACAAAAACAGGTTGAGTGAACACACCTTTGTTGGCATAGGTTCCATACGCTCCAACCATTTCGTATAGTGTAACATCCGAAGTTCCCAAAAACATGGATGGCACCGGGTCAATCGGGCTGTAAACGCCCATTTTCTTCATAATATCGGCAACCGATTGCGGGTTAAACTGCTTCATTACCCAAGCCGAAACCTGATTTACAGAATGTGCAAGTCCCCATTTCAGGGTAACCATTTTATCATCGAATTTTGTTTTGTCCGAATTCTTAGCCTCCCATATTTTACCATCGGGCAAAATAAACTGTTGCTTTACATTGGGCACTTTGCTACAGGGCGACATCCCGTTCTGCATCGCAAGTGTGTAAAGGAAAGGTTTTACCGTTGACCCCACCTGTCTTTTTCCACCAGTTACCATGTCGTACATAAAATGACGGTAGTCGGGGCCTCCAACATACGCTTTCACCTGTCCGGTCTTAATTTCCATCGACATAAACGACGACCTGAAAATGCTGAAATAATAGCGCATGGAATCGAGAGGCGACAAAATTGTGTCGCGGTCGCCTTTATAGGTAAACACACTCATTTCAACAGGAGTGTTGAATATCTTCTTGATTTCGTTCCAGGATTTTCCGCTTTGTTTTGCCAACCGGTATCGTTCAGTTTGTCTAATTGACTGATCAAGAATTGATTCAACCGCGGAAGTTGGCATCTGGTTTGAAAATGGTTTGTTCTTCAGGTATTTCAAATGACGGTCAAAAACAGGCTGCAAATCATTCTTCAAATGTCTGATCACGGCTTCCTCGGCATACCGCTGCATGCGCGAATCGATAGTCGTAACAATCCGAAGCCCATCGCGGTACAAATTATAATTTGTGCCATCGGCCTTTTTGTTTTTGCTGCACCAACCAAACAATGGATTTGTTTCCCAGCTAACCGAATCCTCCCTGTATTTTTGAATTTGCCATGACCCGTATTCCGATCGTTTTGGCTTACCGGCATTCATGGTTTGCCGCAAATATTCCCTGAAATAGGGTGCCAGACCAGTTTTAAAATCTACTTTATGGTAATCGAGCCCAAGCGGGAGCAGTTTTAATGAATCGTATTCGGCTTTGGAAATGTAGCCATTCTTTTTCATTTGCGATAAAACCACATTGCGTCGATTAAGAGTAAGTTCGGGACGACGAACAGGATTAAACAGCGAACTGTTTTTTGCCATCCCGATAAGCATTGCGGCCTGTTCAATTCTTAACGAATCAGGCGAGGTATTAAAATAGACCGACGACGCTGATTTAATTCCGACAGCCAGATTTAGAAAATCGTATTTATTCAGGTACATGGTCAGAATTTCTTCCTTGGTGTAACTTTTCTCTAATTTAACAGCAATTACCCATTCTTTAAATTTCCTGAAAATTAATTGAAATTTATTTTCCAGATTATCACGTGGAAAAAGCATTTTAGCAAGTTGCTGGCTAATCGTACTTCCTCCGCCTGAATTGGAATTGCCGGTAATAATTCCTTTGACAACCCTTACCAACCCACGTACATCAATTCCGGAGTGGTCATAAAAACGAACATCTTCAGTGGCAATCAGGGCATCTAAGAGTTTAGGGTTAAGATGATCGTAATTTACAAAGCTCCTGTTTTCCTTGTAAAAGTATTTCCCCAGATCAACTCCATCTGCCGAAATGACTTCCGAAGCAAGTAAGCTTTCAGGGTTTTCGATATCGTCAAATGTTGGCATAAAACCAAGCCAGCCTTTCGCTATCATAAAAAACATCAGGAATATAGCAACAACTCCCGATGCATAAATAATCCAGAAAATCCGGATATATTTTTTAAATACTGAAATATCTTTCGCCATCCAGAGGTAATTTCGTTTTAAGTTGCCAAAGATAATGAAACCCTTCCTAATTTCATTTGAATTAATGGAGGGCTAAAATCGGTTAAATAAGTAAACACTTTAATCTGAGTTTTTATTGTGCCTGAAGCCTGAATTTAATTTCGGTTAATAGTCACAGAATAAGATTATTAAGCTAGTATTTTCGACCAACGTATTCAGGGTTAAACTGACACCCGCGAAAGCCTGTTCTTATCTTGAAAAAACATCCTGATTTGAATAAAATAATCATTTTCAAATAAATACCGATTCAAAAATATATTGAATTAAATTTTGAACTTAGCGTTTCCTTTTCTTTAATTTGCACAAAATTTTAAGTCTAGAACGAAAAACAATCCGATATATGCACGAAAATCTTGTTATTGTTGAGTCACCTGCCAAAGCAAAAACGATTGAGAAATTTTTAGGGAAAGACTTTTTTGTCACCTCAAGCATGGGGCACATCAGGGATCTCGAGAAAAAAGATTTTGGAATCGATATTCAAAATGACTTTAAGCCCAAATACGAAATTACTTCAGACAAGAAGAAACTGGTAACTGAGCTAAAGAAACTTTCGAAAGAATCGAATACAATTTGGCTGGCATCTGACGAGGACCGCGAAGGAGAAGCTATTTCGTGGCACCTGATGGAAACCTTGGGTCTCGATCCGAAGAAAACCAAACGAATTGTTTTTCATGAAATTACCAAAGAGGCAATTCTTAGGGCCGTTCAAAATCCACGTCCACTCGATATTAATCTGGTCAATGCACAGCAAGCCCGCAGGGTTCTCGACCGTATTGTGGGATTTGAAGTTTCACCGGTTTTATGGAAAAAAGTAAAGCCATCGCTTTCGGCCGGAAGGGTGCAGTCGGTTGCTGTTCGCCTGATAGTTGAACGCGAACGCGAAATCATCGGCTTCACTTCAACTTCGGCATTTCGCGTTGCCGCCAGCTTTCTGGTTCCTGAAAAGGATGGAAAGATCGTTGAATTGAAAGCAGAGCTAAACCGGCGTTTTGATACCCGGGAGGAAGCAAATGCATTTCTCGAAAAATGCAAAAACGCTGAATTCCAAATTAGCGAAGTTTCGAAAAAACCTGGCAGAAGAACACCAGCTCCACCTTTTATTACATCGACATTGCAACAGGAAGCAAGCCGGAAACTAGGCTTTTCTGTTTCTCAAACGATGAGTGTTGCCCAGAAACTTTACGAATCGGGAAAAATTACCTACATGCGTACCGATTCGGTGAACTTATCGGGACTGGCAATCAATGCAGCAAAACAAAAAATTATCAGCACACACGGCGAAAAATATCATCAGGTTCGTCAATACAAAACAAAATCGAAGGGTGCACAGGAAGCTCACGAGGCCATCCGTCCGGCTTACCTCGATAATGAAGAAATTTCAGGAACAAATCAGGAGAAAAAATTATACGACCTGATCTGGAAAAGAACCATTGCATCGCAAATGAGTGATGCCGAACTCGAGAAAACTACGGTTACAATCGACATCTCCAATTCTCCGGAAAAATTTATTGCTTCCGGCGAAATTCTGATTTTCGACGGATTCCTTCGTGTATATATTGAGTCGGTTGATGATGAGGAGCAGAATGGAGGTCAAAAAGGATTGCTTCCGCCGTTGAGCGCAAAACAAATTTTGCGATGGAACAATATAATTGCCACCGAAAGGTTTTCGCAAAAGCCACCCCGCTATACCGAAGCAAGCTTGGTTAAAAAACTCGAAGAACTTGGAATTGGCCGGCCTTCAACGTATGCGCCAATCATTACAACTGTTCAAAACCGAGGTTATGTGGTCAAGGAAGATCGTACAGGAGTGGAGCGTAAATTTGATGAATTGGTGCTTTCTGGACAAAAAATTACTGCAAAAACGTTAACCGAAAATACAGGAGCTGAAAAATCGAAACTCTTCCCAACCGATATTGGCATGGTGGTAAACGACTTCCTGATCAAGTATTTCGATCTGATTATGGATTATAATTTTACAGCTAAAGTTGAAAAAGAGTTTGACGAAATTGCTGATGGTGACCTTGTTTGGAACGACATGATCAGAAGTTTTTACGATCCATTTCATTCGAAAGTTGAAAATGCGTTAAACGAAGCTGAGCGAACCAACGGAGTTCGTGTTCTGGGCGTTGACCCTGTTTCCGGAAAAGAATTATCGGTTAAAATCGGACGGTTCGGACCTCTGGCGCAGTTGGGTGAAGCAACCGAAGAAGGCGAAAAGCCACAGTTTGCGAGTTTACGTTCTGGTCAGCATCTCGAAACAATAACTTTGGAAGATGCTCTTGAGTTGTTCAAATTACCGCGCAACCTGGGTGAATACGAGGGAAAAACAGTAACAGTGGCCATTGGGCGATTCGGACCGTATGTGCGGCACGACAGTAAATTTATTTCGCTCGAAAAAAATGTTGACGATCCGTATTCCATTGAATTGGATCGGGCAATTGTACTCATCGAAGCCAAACGCGAGAAAGATCAGAACGCCCTGATTAAAGTATTTGAAGAAATTCCGGATTTAAAAATTCTAAACGGCAGATGGGGCCCATACATATCGTTTAAAAAGGGTAATTATAAAATCCCCAAAAATACCGATGCTTCAAAACTCTCGCTTGATGATTGCATGAAGCTGATTGAAAAAGAGCCGGCGACAAAGAAATCGAGGAAAAAATAATTATTTCGGGTAAACATATTTTTGTTTGCCCGTTTTAATTAAAAATGTATTTTCAAATCCTGATAAATATTCACGAATGGACCTTCTGCATTATTTTGATCCTGTTGATTTTGAGAAGTTTGAGCATGCTGAATGGGCAAACAAAAAACACACCGTTGGAGCTCTTCTTCAAAAAAATCAGGAGAAACTTAAACCTGAAAAGGCCGAATTATTGATAATCGGTGTAAATGAGGATCGAAATTCAATCAACCCGGGTGCCGGAAAAGCGCCTGATGAAATCAGGAAACATTTGTACAATTTAAATCGCATAAATGCAAGGTTTAAGGTACTTGACCTCGGAAACCTAAAACTTGGGCATACTGCCAATGATTCGTATTTTGCCCTCAGAGACATTTGCGAACAGATTCTTGAAAACCAACAAACACTTATCGTTCTTGGCGGAAGCCAGGATCTGACTTTTGGGATGACCAAAGCCTTTGAAGGCAGGTTGTTCAACATGGTTACAGTCGATCCGAAATTTGATTTCAGGAAGGGAATAAAAACCATAAATTCTGACAATTACCTGAATTTGATATATGAAAAGCAGAAGAATCTTTATTCCTGTACACTGCTTGCGTACCAAAATTATTTTGTCGACTCAACAGATATCGATCAGCTTAATAATTTCCATTGGGACGTCAAACGGTTAGGGCAGGTTCGTTATGATCTCACTTCTGTTGAACCAATTTTGCGCGATGCAAACGTTTTTAGTTTTGATTTAAATGCAATCAGAAATCTGGATGCTCCGGGGCAATCAATGGGATCGCCCAATGGGTTATATTCCGAAGAAGCTTGTCAGATTGCCAGGTATGCCGGAACAAGCGATACATTAAATGTAGCCGGATTTTTCAATTTAATTCCTGATAAAGATCCGACGTCTAACTCATCGAATCTGATGGCGCAGATCGTCTGGCATTTCCTCGAAGGTTTTACGACCCGAAAACCAGAAGATCCGCTCGACGACTCTGAAGACTTTAATCAGTTTATGGTTGATATGTCGGACATCAGTATGACACTGGTATTTTTTCAGAGTCGTATCTCCGGAAGATGGTGGATGGAAATTTCGGATTTTGAAAACAGGAAAGGTGGGATGTACATAATCCCCTGTGAAGAAGAAGATTACAAGAGAGCATCGCATGGAGACATACCCGATCGGTGGTGGAAAAACATTCGGAAGATGAACAAAAGACAAAATAAATAGCCGAAACATGCGTTCATTGACTTTGGGAAACCTCGCTTGTTTGGTACAGTAATCGATTTTTAATTATTTTACTGCATATTTATTGGGCGAAACCAAGTCGCAACTATGCTTTTATGAAAAAAATATTTTGTTTTTTATTTTTATATATAATAGCTATCTTAGCCGCAATTGCCCAACAAGATCCGCAGTTCAGCTTTAACAGAGTAACTCAATTAACTGTAAATCCTGGGTACGCGGGGAATGATGGTTCAATGGATGGTTTAATCTTAAACCGATATCAGTGGGTTGGAATTGAAGGAGCGCCTAAAACGCTGGTTTTCAGTGTTGGTGCAGCAAGCAAGATATTTGGGCCAAATGATGGGATTGGATTAAATGTTATTAGTGACGAGTTAGGATTTTTTAAAAATATTTCGGTCAATTTTGATTATGCCTACCGAAGAAAGTTAGGTATAGGAGATTTGGGAATTGGTGCCAGCGTGGGATTCTACAATATGGCCATTAAGCCAGAATGGTATATTCCTGAAAGTGATTATCACCAGACGTTAGCCGAGGATTATGGGATACCACAATCAGAAGCAAGTCAATTGGCGCTGGATCTGGGATTTGGAGTATTTTTAAAATCGAATAAATATTTTTGTGGAGCCTCAGTTACACATATTAATGAGGCGTCGATTACGCTGGGGGATCAGGCTCGTACTTTTTTAGCCCGACATTATTATATAGCTGCTGGTTACAATATCACATTGACCGATCCGTTATTTGAATTGCAACCTGCCGTTTATTTTAAAACAGACTTGGCGGCCTATCAGGCAGATTTTACAGTCGATCTGGTTTATAAGAAACGACTTAGAGGCGGACTGAATTACCGCATTAATGATTCTGTAGGCGTTCTGTTAGGTTTTGAATTAAGTAATGGGCTGAGAATAGGATATGCTTACGATATAATGACTTCGGCTCTCGCTGCTTACGGAGATGGTTCACACGAACTTTTTCTGAGTTACAGCATCGATTTGGGCAAGAGCAGGAACAAAAGATATAAGAGTGTTAGATACTTGTAAAAGGAAATATTAGAAGCAACATATAGCTGTACTATGAAAAAACATTTTTCTATTGGGTTAGTTATTCTGACAATTGTTACGTTATCCAGTTGTAATAAATCAGGTAACGGCGAACTAACTGGAGTAAAAGGAAGAGGGAAATGGTTTGAGCCAACTCCTTACGGAATGACTTTTATTCACAGAGGATCTTTCAATCTGGGGCCAAACGATCAGGATATTGCGGCTTCAAACACGCCATCTAAAACCGTTTCGGTTGATGCTTTTTGGATGGATGACACGGAAATCACGAATAATGAGTACAGGCAATTCGTTCAGTGGGTAAGAGATTCCATTGCACGAACTTTGCTTTCAGAGCAATTCCCTGAATTCATGATTAGTGAAGATCGTCGGGGTAATCCGGTCGATCCGCCAAGGATCAACTGGGAAGAAAAACTGGACTGGACAAATCCTGATTACACTGATGTTCTGGAACCTATTTTTGTGCCTGAAAACGAACGCTTTTTCAAGAAAAAAGAGGTTGATGCACGAAAACTTTTTTACGATTATTATTGGATCGATCTGAAGCAGGCTGCCAAAAGGGTTAACATGTATAACTACGATACACAAAGCTACAGCGGTACTGTAACCGACCCTAAAGGAGAAGAAAAAGCGATTGAAAATCGTTCTTCTTTTATTTTCAGCAATAAAATAAACATTTATCCTGATACACTTTGCTGGATCAGAGATTTTACTTTCTCTTACAACGAACCATGGGCGACCCGTTACTTCTGGCATCCGGGTTTTGACGATTATCCTGTTGTAGGAGTGGCCTGGGAACAAGCCAAAGCATTCTGCAACTGGAGAACAAAACTTCAAAACGACTATCTGGCAGGCCAGCGCCAGGCTACCCTTCACGATTACAGACTACCAACAGAAGTTGAATGGGAATATGCAGCACGTGGCGACCGCCAACTTTCCATGTATCCCTGGGGAGGCTATTACACACGCGAACAAGATGGTGTGTTTATGGCAAACTTTAAACCGCTGCGTGGAAATTACGTGGAAGATGGAGGAATGGCAACAATGAAAGTTGGTAGTTACGATCCAAATGATTTTGGGTTATATGATATGTCGGGAAACGTTACCGAATGGACAAGTACTGCTTATGATGAATCAGCATACATGTACATCAATGATTTTAACCCCGATTTTCAGTACAATGCTAAACCCGACGATTCTCCTGCTATGAAGCGAAAAGTTATTCGAGGTGGTTCCTGGAAGGATATATCTGCATTTCTGCAGGTTTCAACCCGAAGTTTCGAATACCAGGATACAACAAAATCGTACATCGGGTTTCGTTGTGTTCGTTCTTCTTTTGGCAATGAATTTTAATTACCCTAATAAATCCTGATCAAATGAATATTGGCGAAATACTTAAGTCAAAGAGGTGGAAAGTTCTGATGGGTTATGTTTACGGTTGGGGCGCATCACTTGTTCTCATTGGTGCATTGTTTAAACTTCAGCACTGGAACCATTCTGGTATTATGCTCACCATTGGGTTGATGACCGAAGCCTTTATTTTCTTCCTTTCGGCCTTTGAACCACCATTGGACGTGCCTGACTGGTCGAGGGTATATCCTGAATTACAGGAAGACTATGAGCTAATTGAACCCGAAGAAGATACTCAGACCGGGCTAAAAGGTGGTTTCGAATCAATTCTGAACAGTACAAATATTACTCCTGAACTTCTGGGGAAAATTGGAAAGAGTCTGGTTGATTTATCAAATACAGCTTCCCAGATCAGCGATATATCAACGGCAACGCTTGCTACCGATGTTTACGTTCGTAACCTGAACTCGGCATCCGAATCAATGAATGCGTTTTCCGAAATGAATACCCAGGCCAACGAAAGAATTCATAACTCGCTTGGACAATTGGTCAACTCATACAGTAGTACCGCCGTTAAGATTTCAGAAACAGGTGAAGGGATGCTTGCAAAATTGACTGAATCAAGTACAAAATTCACCAGGCAAATTGACGAATCAGGATCCAGGCTCGTTGAATCGTACCAAAAAATTTCCGGATCGATGGAAAAAGGGTTTAAAGATCTGGAAGTGAATTCGGCCAGTTATGGTGAAAATCTTCATAAATTAAATAAAAACATCGATTCACTGAATTCAACATACGAAAAGCAACTTAAAGGAACTAACGATCAGATTCTTGCTTCAACAAAATTCTTTGAAGAACTTAATCAGATGAACCAGATTATTGCTTCTTCAGCACAGGAAATGAAGAAATATAAGGAAAACGCAGAAAAATTGAATTCACATCTGAATGATCTGAATGCAATTTACGGGAATATGCTTGGGGCAATGAATTATAAAAAGAAGTAATCTAATTCGCTAAGACTATGTCGAGTAAGAATTGCCCGGAATCTACCAGGCAAAAAATGATAAATATGATGTATCTGGTGCTGACTGCAATGTTGGCGCTAAACGTGGCTTCCGAGGTGCTTGAATCATTTCGCATTGTGGATGCCGGTTTAACCCAGACGCTGAATAACATTAACCGAAAAAACAAACAGATATACAGCGCTTTCGACGCTGCATACCTGGAAAATCCGACAAAAGTTAAAGACTGGAAAGAGAAAGCAGATCAGGTAAATGAAAAAACAACTCAAATAATTACAAAGATAAAAGACCTGAAAGAACAACTTGCCCTTGCATCCGGAGGAATTGCGCTTAAAGATGCTCAGGCCGAGGGATTCTCCCTTTCTTCTGAAGAACCGACTGTTGTTAACAGCAAAGGAGATACAATTTTGATCAAAAAGGAAGACGATTTAAATACGCCTTCTGAGATCATGATCAATAAGAAAAAAGCAGAAGATCTTAAGAACAGTATCGAAGAATATCGTGAATTTTTGGCTTCCTTCCTGGATGCAGATTCACCTCTGCGCGAAAATATTTTCAAGCAGCTTGATACCTCGGATCCAAAAATAAATTTGAAAGAAGGTGGAGAGAAAAAATCATGGGAAAGTTTAAATTTTGAAAGTAAGCCCTTAATTGCCGTGATTACGATGCTTTCAAAGATGCAGATTGACATTCAGAATGCCGAGACCAATGTTATCTCATCTCTTTTTAGCCAGATTGATGCAGCTTCATTCAAATTCAATAAACTGGGAGCCAGAATTTTGGCAAAATCAACGTATGTGCTCGAAGGTGATCAATTTGAAGCTGAAATATTTTTGGCCGCTGAAGATACAACTCAGCAACCTGAAATTTATGTTGGGAATAACAAACTAACATTAAAAGACGGTAAAGGAATTTATCAGGTTAGAACATCTCAGGTAGGAACGTTTAAATGGGGAGGGCTAATAAAATACAAAACTCCGGAAGGAAATATCAACAGTTATCCGTTCGAAGGCGAATACCAGGTTGGGCAGCCCAGTGTTACCATTTCTCCCACGAAAATGAATGTTATGTACCTTGGGATTGCCAATCCGATTAAGGTTTCGGTTCCCGGTGTAGCATCACAAAATCTGGAGGTTTCGTTTAACAACGGGCGCATTGAGAAAAACGGGGAGGAATACCTTGTTTATCCCGCCAAATTAGACGGTCTTGCAAAAAATACCGCTATTTCGGTTATAGCAAATATGAATGGCGAAAAAAGATCGATGGGCTCTATGCCCTTCAGGGTTAAGGCTGTTCCGCCACCTCTCGCAACCGTTGGAGGCCTGAACGGAGGAAATCTCAGGAAAGAAGAATTAATGGCCGAAGATGGAATTTTTGCGGACCTGAAAGATTTTGATTTTGATTTAAAATTTAGAGTAACACAGTTCGATATAACACTATCCGGTGCTGGCGGTTACGTTAAAACATACAGTTCGAAGAGTAATAAGTTTACAACTGAACAAAAAGATCAGTTTAGCAAACTTACAATTGGAAGTTTAATTTATATTGAAAACATTATGGCGAAAGGCGATGATGGCAGTAATCAAACATTGTCTCCGATCAGTTTTAAAATAAAATAGTCATGAAAAAGATCTTAGTATTCTTTGGTGTTTTAGCTCTGGTTATCGGAGCAGCCAATCAGGAAGCAAAAGCACAAATAATTGATGGTGCTTATAAACGTTCGGATGTTTATAGCCGGAAACCTACGCCTCTACCCTTTGTCCGGGAAGCTGATGTAATGTGGCGAAAGAAAATATGGCGCATCATCGATCTTCGTGAAAAGATGAACCAGCCTCTGTATTTCCCGACCAAAGAAATTGAAGGAAGAAACAACCTTGTGAACCTTCTGATTCAGGGAATTAAAGACGGTAAATTAACTGCTTACGATGCAAAAAATGATGACGAATTTAAAGTTCCGATGACTTTTGAGCAGGTGAAAGAAGCTTTTGGCGCTACAACACGAACAAGAAAAGTTAGAAATGTTGATACCGGCGAACTTGAAGACCGGTCGGTAGTTGGTGAAATCAGATCGGAAGAAGTAAAACAATTCATGGTCAAAGAAGAATGGTACTTCGATAAGCAAACCTCAACAATGAATGTTCGGATTATTGGAATTTGCCCTATTCAGGAATTCTATCGCGACGACGATGTTAATCAGGAAAATGTGCAACGCCGCCAGGTATTCTGGATTTATTTTCCTGAATCACGCGACTTGCTTGCAGCAAACGAAGTTTTCAACCCACAGAACACTGCCCGAAATGCATCCTTTGATGATGTTTTTCTGAAAAGAAAATTCAATTCATACATTGTAAAAGAAGAAAATATTTACAACAACCGCGAAATCAGTCAGTATTTGGGAAGCAAGGATGCCATGCTTGAAAGTCAGAAAATTGAGAACTCAATTTTTGATTACGAGCAGAATCTTTGGGAATATTAATCTGCATCTACATAAGTGAAGGCCTTATGGGATTTTTCCTGATAAGGCTTTTTTTTTGAAAAAAATAATTACGCAATGTCCGGAAACTGCACAGTTCATTCATAGAATGTATTGAAAATTTCTGTAACAGGCATAAAAAATATGTATAAATTTTTGCTCATAAGTTTAGTTATCACCCTACTTTTCGGTTCGTGTAAGCGCGACTGGACAGTACAACTTACGAGCAAACAAAACCGTAAGCCCTATTT
The DNA here is from genome assembly GCA_041652995.1 of Prolixibacteraceae bacterium. GTDB lineage: Bacteria > Bacteroidota > Bacteroidia > Bacteroidales > Prolixibacteraceae > Aquipluma. The sequence goes on along the minus strand of JBAZGO010000011.1, from coordinate 55,354 downwards.
TGAGCCAATTCCTTATGGAATGAATTTCATTAAACAGGGGAGTTTTAACATTGGCCCTTCAGAAGAGCAACCCGACCGGGCAAATACTCCGGTTAAAACAGTTTCGGTTCCCTCTTTTTGGATGGATGACACTGAAATCACCAACAACGAATATCGTCAGTTTGTATTCTGGGTCAGAGATTCAATTGCGCGACAATTGTTATCAGAAACTATTCCTGAATTTTTAGTTACTGAAAACAGGAAAGGCGATATTTTTGAAAATCCGCATTTGAACTGGATGGAACCTATTGAATGGAAAAATCCGGATTATCAGCTTGCCCTTGAAGAAATGTATGTTCCGGAGAATGAACGGTTTTTCGGCAAACGCGAAATCGACGCACGCAAACTCAGATACGAGTATTACTGGATCGACTATCGTCAGGCGGCAAAACGCGCCAACAGTTACAATTACGAAACGCAAAGTTACAACGGGAAAGTTGTTGATTCGAAAGGAGAGGAAAGCCAAATAAAGAACAGGTCCTCATTTATAATGAGCGAATCGACCCCCGTTTATCCCGATACTTTGGTTTGGATGCGCGATTATACATTCTCTTACAACGAACCTTTAACCGAAAAATATTTCTCGCATGTTGCGTACGACGATTACCCCGTTGTTGGTGTAACCTGGCAACAGGCAAAAGCATTCTGCAACTGGAGAACCAAGGAAATGAATACCTTTCAGGAAATGATAAAAAACCCCGGCGTTATGGATTACCGCCTGCCTTCGGAGGTTGAATGGGAATATGCTGCACGGGGCGGGCACCAAATGACACTTTACCCGTGGGGAAGTTATTATACGAGGGATCAGGAAGGAAATTTTGTGGCGAATTTTAAGCCCATGAGAGGAAATTACGTATCCGACAGTCGCACGAACATTACAACTTACAGGGTAGGCAACTATCTCCCGAATTCATACGGTCTTTATGATATGGCCGGGAATGTTGCCGAATGGACATCAAATGCCTACGATGAATCGTCGTATGAAGTAATGGGAGATTTCAGCCCCGATTTTCGATACAATGCCAAACCCGACGATCAGCCGGCAATGAAACGAAAAGTTATCCGCGGAGGTTCGTGGAAAGATATTGCCTATTACATTCAGGCTTCGACCAGAAGCTTCGAATACCAGGATTCTGCTAAATGTTACATCGGGTTTCGTTGCGTCAGAAGTACATTTAAACCTGATTATTACGAATAGAAAGGGGACTCGGAAAGTCCCTTTTTCGTTTCTTTATATATAGTGCTCGCCTTTATACATCATTACATCGTTTACAAACTGCCTGATTTGCTGCTCATCTTCTTTTTTACAAACAAGCAGAGTGCCTTCGGATTCAACAACAATGTACCCTTCGAGCCCCTGAAGAACAACCAGTTTTTTACCAGGCATATTCACAATGCAATTATTCGTTCCGTAAATCATAACATTTTCGCCGACGACAACATTCCCGTCGGTATCTTTATTCGAGTTTTCGTACAGCGATCCCCAGGTTCCAAGGTCGCTCCAGCCAAAATCGGAACACAAGACATAAACGTTGGCTGCCTTTTCCATAATTCCGTAGTCGATTGAAATATTTTGACACTCTGAATATGTTTTATTCAGGAACAAAATTTCATCGGAGGTTCCGTATAGTCTATGGCCTTTTTCAAACAATTCAGAAACATTGCGAAGATGCAAATCAAAAGCGTTTAAAATAGATTTTAACGACCAGATAAAAATTCCGGAATTCCAAAAAAACTCGCCACTCTCGATAAAGATTTTAGCCAGTTCAATATCAGGTTTTTCAGTGAAAGTCTTCACTTTATGCAAATTCTGGACAGAACCAACCGGATCGGTGCTTTCGATCTGAATATAGCCATAGCCGGTTTCAGGGCGCGAAGGTCTTATCCCAAGCGTCAAAAGGGCATCATTGTGCCGGACAAATTCAAGTCCTTTTTTAATTTCTTCGAGAAAAACATCGATCTGGTGAATGTGGTGATCGGATGGTGCAACAATAATATTCGCATCAGGATTTATCTTTTGAATCTTGTAACAAGCGTACGCAATGCATGGAGCAGTGTTTCTTCGCAAAGGTTCAAGCAAAATCTGATTTTCTTTAAGTTCGGGTAACTGATTTATTACATGCTCTTTATAATCGACGCTTGTAACGATATAAAAGTTTTCATTGGGACAAATCGATTTGAAACGGTCGTATGTCTGCTGAATAAAAGTTCGTCCTGTTCCAATAATATCAAGAAACTGTTTTGGCATATTACTCTTGCTCAATGGCCAGAACCTGCTGCCTATTCCACCAGCCATTATTACACAATACGTATTATTCATTTGTTAACCGTTTAAATATGAGTATTTCACAGATAATCATTCAACCTAAAAGTGGTATTTTCCGATAGGGAATTCTTGTATTAAGATAATGAGATTAAAATTAAAACCATCGAAAAAAATACTGTTTTTAGAATATTTGTACCTTTAGACACAGGGAAACAGCGGACCAACACTTTCTGTTACCGATTAAAACGTTGATTTTAAAATAATTGTTTCAGAATTTATTAGCTTAAAATTCCTTTGAAGGTTATAAAACCAGTCTTTCATGAATATTCTAAATCAAACAGGACGATATTTTGCTTTATTGAACAAAGTTTTCAGCAGGCCTGAAAGGCATTCTTTATACGTGCGTCAGTTGTTTAATGAAATCGATAATCTTGGCGTAAAATCAGTTGGAATTGTTGCAGTGATTTCAGTTTTCATGGGTGGAATTATGACTTTGCAGGTGGCCTACAATATGGTAAATCCATTATTGCCAACCTACTTGATTGGATTGGGAAATCGCGATTCACTGATTCTGGAATTTTCGTCAACAATTATGGGGTTAATTATGGCCGGGAAAATAGGATCAAACATTACTTCAGAAATTGGTAGCATGAAAGTGACCGAGCAGATTGATTCATTGGAAATTATGGGTGTAAATTCGGCAAGCTATTTAATTCTGCCCAAGATTATTGCCGTGGTACTCATGTTCCCGCTTTTATATATTTTGAGCGTGTTCTTTGGATTGCTGGGCGGTTTGATTGTTGGACCGGCCGTTGGAGCTGTTTCGCTTACCGATTACCTGCACGGGATTCAATACGCATTTACGCCTTATTACATCACTTTTTCGCTGATAAAATGTTTGGTTTTTGGCTTTCTGATTGCCTCTATTTCTGCATTCTTTGGCTATACTGTTGAAGGTGGGGCATTTGATGTTGGGACGGCCAGCACACGGGCTGTAGTAAATACGAACATCATGATTTTAGTCTGGGATTTGATTTTAACTCAACTACTGTTGTAAATGATCGAAATTAAAAACGTATATAAATCGTTCGAACAAAAGGAAGTTCTGAAGAATATCTCCAAAGTTTTTAATCCGGGCGAAACGAACCTGATTATTGGGCGAAGCGGATCAGGAAAAACTGTTTTGCTGAAATCAATCGTTGGGTTGCATGAAATTGACCGCGGCCAGATTTTATACCATGATCGTGATTTTACGTCGATGAGACCCAAAGTTCGGAAGGAATTGCGAAAAGAAATGGGGATGGTTTTTCAGGGTGGGGCGCTGTTCGATTCGCTTACTGTTGAAGAAAATATCCGGTTCCCACTCGACATGTTTTCGACGCTCTCGATGGCCGAAAAGCAAAAACAGGTTGATTTTTGCCTGGAACGGGTAAATATATCGGATGCCAACAAAATGTATCCTTCCGAAATTTCAGGAGGAATGCAGAAGCGTGTGGCGATTGCACGCGCCATTGTAATGAACCCGAAATATTTGTTTTGCGATGAACCAAATTCCGGTCTCGATCCTGAAACCTCGATGGTGATTGACGAACTGATTCACTCCATTACTGTTGACCTGAAAATTACAACCATTATCAACACGCACGATATGAATTCGGTGATGGAAATTGGCGATAACATCCTGTTTATTTCTGAAGGAGAAATGTGTTGGGAAGGTAACCGCAAAGAAATTCTGTATGCCGACAATCAAAAACTTCAGGAGTTTGTTTTTGCCAACAAACAATACCAGCGGATTCGCGACGATAAAATTAAAGAATAAGCTATCCTTTCGGGCTTAGCGTAACAACCGGAATAATCATTTCTTCGAGCGAAATTCCGCCATGCTGATAGGTATTTCGGTAGTATTGTGCGTAATGATTGTAGTTGTTCGGATATGCAAAAAAATCGGTATTTGTGGCAAATATGTACGATGTGCTCACATTCCGCGAAGGCAAATAAATCGTTGCCGGATTGGTAATATCGTAAATAGCTTTTGATTTGTAATTCAGATTCCGGCCAAGCTTGTACCGCAGATTCGTATTCGTTTCGCGATCGCCAATCACTTTTAGCGCATTGTCAACCCGAATTGTTCCGTGATCGGTTGTCAAAACAACTTTTACCCTGTTTTCAGCTAGAAGTTTAAGCAAATCGAGGAGTGATGAATGATTAAACCAACTGAGTGTCAGCGAACGATATGCTGACTCATCGCTGGCCAGTTCTTTAATCATATCCATTTCGGTTCGGGCGTGCGAAATCATGTCGACAAAATTGAAAACCATTACAGAGAGATCGTTTTGAAGAATATTCCCTATATAATCTGTCAGTTTTCGGGTACCTTTTATGCCGCCGATTTTCTCGAAAAACAGTTTGTAATTCTTTCCAAGCCGGGCCAGTTGTTTCTGCAATAACTCGTGTTCAAAGCGGTTTTTATGACCTTCATTGTCGTCATCTTCCCAATATTCAGGATAAAGTCGTTCGATTTCCGAAGGCATTAAACCGGCAAACATGGCATTGCGTGCATACATGGTGGCCGTAGGCAAAATACTACAATAAAGATCTTCTTCTTCAACCCGATAATAATTGTTCAGCACGGTCGACAAAACCCTGTACTGGTCGTACCTTAAATTGTCGATGACCAGTACAAAAACCTTATTTCCACTGTCAACCTGCGGAATAATTTTTTTCCTGAAAATATCTATTGACAGCAATGGACGTTCATTTTGATTCGAACCAAACCATGACTGGTAATTATTCCGGACAAATTTTCCGAATGAATTATTGGCTTCAGATTTCTGGTATTTCAATATTTCGTCCATGGCCGAATCTTCCGAATTGCTTAGTTCGAGCTCCCAGAAAACAAGCTTTTTATAGATTTCAACCCATTCAGGAAAAGATAATTTATCGCTGATTTGCATGCCAATTTTCGAAAATTCGCTTTGGTAAGCTGAATTTGTCCGTTCAGTAACCAGTCGTCGCTGATCGACATTTTTTTTGATGGAATGCAGTATTTGCTTCGGGTTAACCGGTTTGATCAGGTAATCGGCCATTTTCGAACCAATCGCTTCGTCCATAATGTCTTCTTCTTCGCTTTTGGTAATCATCACCACAGGAACATTCGGATCTATTGTTTTTATTTCATTCAGTGTTTGCAAGCCGCTCAAACCCGGCATGTTTTCATCCAGAAAAATGATGTCAAAAAAATCATTCCGAACCATTTCAATGGCATCGGTACCGTTGTTGGCTGTTTCAACGTCAAACCCTTTTTCCTGAAGGAAAATGATGTGCGCCCGCAATGAATCAATTTCATCGTCGGTCCAAAGTATTTTTGTCTTTTTCAATCGGATACGATTTTTAGTTTATTCTAAAATTTTACCTGAAATGATCTCAGATCGCCGGGATCAACTTCAGTCAATAAGAACAGTAAAGGTAGCAATATCAGCACATTAAAAATAATTTCAGGAGTGATAAAAAACATCTCTCCATTTAAAAACATGGATTCTCTGTTCCCATCCGGCATAGGGTCGAAACAGAAAACGATCGCCCCCAGACAGCGTTATACCTGAATAAACAATTGGATGTGAAGAAAAGTATCGACTTAACAAAATTTAACTGTAAAGGACTTCCGCAGCAGCTCTGACGCTTCATCCGGAATTTTGGAATTCGCTATTGTTTGAGGTAGAACTTCTTGTAAAATTCCATGTAAATCAAAATATTTTTATTTTGCCTGAAAATATCTAGGTTTTCAGGAGAGATTATGAAGTTGCGGTAATTGGCATTCTGAATCGGCCCATAGACCTGTTGATCTACAGCAATTGTCCGTAAATAAGTTAACCCTGCCTGAATATCAGAAAGCCCGTCGACTTTTACCATTAACCTGAAATCGTCGAGCATGGCAAAAGTAACGTTGAGCGCCTGCTGCGGATAATTCCGTTTGTTGTATTGCCTGATCGATTCAACGAGCTGATCAGGATTGCATTCTTCTTTCGGAATGATGAGTACGAACGACTGCGAGCGATCTGCTTTCGTATTGTATGGTCCGTTGTATGCAGGTGTAATTGGCGATTGTCCTGAATTACCTGATGCTCCATCAATGTACCTGACTTTAAAGAAATTCAGGTATTCGCCTATTTTTTGTGTCTCGGTAAGCTTTTTGAGGTTTGTATCGGTAATAATAAACGTGCGGTAGCTCAGCGTGTCCAAACTCCTGAAGAGTTTTCGGTTTGCAACCGAATTGGTAAAATAAGCCATTGCGTTGGTTTTCGATTTAAATGAGCTTACAATCATAAACTGGTAATCGGCAACCTGGGCCTGACGAATCGACAAATCGGCCTGCCTGAACTCGTCGCGGTTGTGTGCATTAAATCCGGCAACAACCTGTCGCAGATTAACATGTGTATCGTTAACCGCAACCACAAAATTCTGCGTGCCGGTTTCAACTCCTGAATAAATATCAAGTCCTGAACCTGTTGGTGCAACGGTTACAAAACTTCCTTTTTCCTTCAGCATGTCTTCTTCCTGTTGTGCTTTGGCGAGCAATTCTTCAGGTTCGGGAAGTTCCTGGTCGGAAAAGTTACTTGTGATGAAACGGCTGTAATTTTTCACAAAGAATTTCAGGTATTCCGCATAATCTTTGTCCGCATTTATCTCGCGGTAATTGGTCGACGATGCAATGAAATTTACATATTTGATGTTTTTCAGCGCATCAAAAACTTCGCGGTTCCGGATAATCGAACGGAAATAAATCAAGCCCTGCTCTTTGTCGTTTAACGAACGCACAATCAGAAGAGAAGTATTGGCATTTAGGTTTTGTATCTCGATATCGAAATCAGTTTTGGTGTAGTGATCGATGTTGTAATTGGCAATGTCGAATTTCAACCGGTTCAGATCAAGTTCAGCGTTCTTCGGATAAGCAATCACAAAATAATGCAGCAAATCTTCGTCGTACGAGAATTTCCCGTTGAATTCGTCAGTACCTTTCTGATTCGACGGAAGCAGTTCATTATTTTGTATCTGATCGTTCAAATAGCCCGATGCCACCAGTTGCTGGTAATCAACCAGCGTGCTGTCCTGAATGAGCTTCAGGATTGATTGTGCAAGTGGTTCCGGCTCTGCTTTTGGATAATTGACGATGTATTCCGTTAAAAGCTGGCTGAATTTATCTCTGGTAGCTGAAGTTCCATCGGCAACAGTTTTTATGAATTTAACTTTCGGAAGAAGCAGACTATCGGGTTTCATTTGCATAATCTGGTCGGTAATTGTACCGGCCTTTGCATAATCTCCCTTTTTAAATTCGAAAAAAGCCTTCTGATACAGGCGGTTCATGCTGTCAGACCGTGCTTCGAGCTCAATAAAATAATTCGGGTTCAGTAAATATTTGGCATATTTTGAATCGGGATATTTACTGGTAATCAAATTTTTGTAATGTTCTGCTTTTTCAGCATTGTTCTGCTTTGAGTACAAATCCCACAATTCGAACCACGACGAAAGGGTAAATAAATTGTCGGGATATCTTTTATTCAGATCTTCAAACGCTGCAATCGATCTTGGAAAATCAGAGAAATCGGTTCTAAAGATGCGTCCCTCATTAAAAAGTGCATTCCTGATCCTGATGTTCGATAAGGCTATCAACGAATCGTTCATAGGCAAATCCTGCGTGTAAAATTCACGGGTTTTCGGATCATCAACCTTTTTAACCTGCGGTCCTGTAGTCAGGAGTGAATCTTGCTGCTGATCGGTATCATCCTGCGAGAAAGTACTTTTGTCCAACCGTCGCCAGCCGTCCTCCAGCTTACGTTTTCCCCAGAGGCGCTCAAATTCCACCTTTCCGTAGGCAACTGTTGTCGGCGTGTAGAAATACCATCCGGCGCCTTCCTGTTTCTGACTTAAGCCAAATCGGTTTTCATTCATCCTGAAATAATTCCGGTTCATCATCTGATCGCGTTCGTCCTGTTTGGCTTTGGCTTCCCTGTCGTTTGCTTCTTTGATCCATTTGTCAATCAGGCTGTTTCTTGATGGTTCGTCCATCAGGGCAATGCGCTGAAGGCTGTCTTCACGTTCAACCATATAAATGTTATCGGTCAGTCGGGTAAGGCTTTTGTGACGATCGGAAATTTGCTGGAAATTCGGATATTTTTCATCAATTACCACCATGGCGCTGTCGTAATAACTTTGAGCCAGTTTGTATTCAGGTTCATCAAAATAAATTTTGGCCAGCGTTAGACACGAAAGTGCACGCTGGTATAAATTATTCGAACTGGCAGCCGCAGACTTGGTGTATTCCACTTTTGCCTGATCCGGATTTCCTTCTTTTATTGAAATATTTCCCATCGCGAAATAAATCTGATCACGGAATTCGAGATTCTTTTTGTCGCGAAGCATCTTGCGCAGTTCTTTTTTCAGCATTTCAACATCGCCGGTGCCGGTAAAAGTACCGGCAGCGCTAATGTGAGCATTGAAAGCCATTTTGTACGGAGGATTCATCCGTGTGATTTCGCGGAACAATTGCGAAGCTTTATCCGGATTTCCGGTTTCCTGGTACCATTGGGCCAAAACGTACTTGTAGCGCAATCGGTCATCTTTTTTTGTGGCTTGTTTTACTGCGATTGAAAGGAAAGGAATTCCCTCGCCATACTGAAGTTGTTTGGCGTAATAATCGGCAGTAACAGCGGCAAACTCTGCTTCAAGTTGGCGTGGAAAGTTTTCGTCGGCCTGCATTTGAGCAATAATTTCGTACGCTTCAACATAGCGTTCAAACTCAGTATAACAGCGAATTAACCAGACCGAGGCTGTGTATTTCGAAGGATCGTCTGGAAATTTGCGTACCACGTAAGAGAAATTCTCAATAGCCGAAGCAAAACTCTTTTTGTAAAAATAGGCTTGCCCCATCAAAATATAGGCATCGTCAACCCAATTGTTAAATTCGTCACGGCTGGCAAACCTGATGTACGATTTACTCCTGTTTTTCCTCCTTTTGGGTTTTTTAGTGATTGAGTGAGACTGAATAAGTTTCGAGCCTTTCAGAATTGCGTTTTCCATTTCGGCAGTGGCTGCGTTGGCAGTTGACAGGTTGCTCGACTTAAATATGGGCAAAACCTTCGAATAATCATCTTCAACCGAATTGTTGATCTTCTCAATTCCGGCTCTCAGGCTTTCCTTTCCGTTAAAATATACATTGTAATGCGCGGTAACATTGTTGTATGCACGCGACAAAGCAGTGTTCTTCTCGGTCGAACATCCGGCCAGAAAAAAAAGTACTGCAACAAAGAAAAAACGATATAAATAGTGTTTGCCCAATATCAGAATTTTGTTGACTTTAAATAAACTGCCAAATCGAAATAATATTGTACGAATACTTCCCGAAAATACTGGTTTTTTCGGTTTAAATCCGGCAATTTTTCACGCTTGCAATATTACAAACTTTAAAAGAAATGAGCATGTTATTCGGAACATAAAGACCAACGAAATTTTCAGTTGGATGCTCCGGACATGAAATAAGTGACCATTCGGAATAGAATACAATTGTAAAAAGCCTCAGACAAAACCAGGCGATTATAAAAATGAATGAAAACTAAAAAACAGAATGTGGATTCGTTATGTTATTTTTTGCATAAACAGACTTTCGGAAGTGAAATATTTTAGTATAAAAACAACGAAACTGCTTAACTTTGATCGTATTTATTGAATGTCTGAAATGAGTAACCAGTTCTCAATTTCATTCCAAAAACGAACATTAAACAACAGGTCATAATGAAACCGAATACAAATTCGTGCATCTTTGGAATATCGCTCAGCGGCGGTGGAGCGCGTGGAATTTTGCACATCGGTGTTCTGGAAGCGCTTCGCCAGCAAGGCATTCATCCTGAAATCATTTCAGGAACAAGCATGGGCGCGTTGGTTGGTGTTTTTTATGCTTCAGGAATGATGCCTTTGCAAATTCTGGAACTTGTAAAATCGAGCAAATTACACCGCATGATTAAGTGGAAACTTCCGTCGAGCGGTCTGCTCGATTTGAAGAAAGTGCGTGGTGTACTCGAAAAATACATTCCTGAAGATGACTTTTCGACCTTGAAAAAGCCGTTTTGCTGCACGGTTACAAACTTAAATTCGGGACTTACCGAGACTAAAAACTTCGGAAAACTTTTTCAGTGGGTGATTGCCTCAGCTACTATTCCGGTCATTTTCGAACCTCAGATTATTGACGGACAAACCTATGTCGACGGTGGACTATTCAATAGTCTTCCGGTAGATTGCATCCGCAATGAATGCCGTTTTTTGATTGGCGTGCATGTGAATCACAACGGCGTGGAAGAAAATATCAATGGATTTAAAGCCATTGCAGAACGGACTTTCAGGCTAATTTTTGCAAAGAATGTCAATGAAAGTTTTTCAAAATGCGATTTCGTTATCGATCCGGTTGAAATGCGGTCGTTCGATACATTCGATTTTGGGAAAGCCGACGAAATTTTCAAAATCGGATTCGACGAAACCCAAAAACGAATGCCCGAATTGCTGAAATCAATTGAAACAAGCCTTTCTTCAGGCGAAAAAATGCTGTACAATAAATAATATGCGGTCCACGTTTCAAGAATCGGACTGATAACTGATTTTAAATCAATAATCCTGATTATCTTTGAACTACAGAACTAACTCATTCCTGCTGTCAAACTAATCCTGCTTTTATTTTTCGTTCCTATAAACACTTTAAATTATACATGATGAAAAAGCTATTGTTTGTTCTATCTGTTATGGTGCTGGTTTCGTGCGGACAGCACAAAAAAGAAATTGCGCAAATGCAGGCCCGGCAAGATAGTATTGCTGCAATTGCGGTGCAAAAAGACAATTCGATTCTCGAATTACTTGGCGATATGAACGAGATTCAGTCGAACCTCGACTCGATTAAAACCATTGAAA
>JBAZGO010000011.1:0-44090 GCA_041652995.1 Prolixibacteraceae bacterium | reverse complement strand
CAGGAAACGAATTAAAGTCAGCGGCCAAACAGCGGATTATTGAAGACATCTCCCAAATCAACGAGTTGCTTCAAAAAAACAAAGTGCTGGTAAAATCGCTTCAGGGAAAACTTCGTTCGTCGAACCTTAAAATTGCCGAGCTCGAAAAGATGATTGAATCATTGACCCGTCAAATTGGGGATAAAGATGCAGAAATTGCCAGCCTGAAAGAAGAACTGGAAAATCTGCATGTCAATGTTTCTGACCTGAACCAGAAAATCGAGAAAATTACTTCGGAGAGTGAAAACGCGATCATGCAGAAAACACAAACCATTGACGAACAGGTTGCTGAAATGAATACGGCTTATTATGCTTTTGGTACGAAAAAAGAATTGACCGACAAAAATGTAATTGAAAAAGAAGGTGGTTTCCTTGGAATTGGAAAAACCATTAAAATGAAAAAGGATTTTAACCGCGACTATTTTATGAAGATTGATATCCGCCAGTTTAACCAACTGACGCTGAATGCGAAGAAAGCTAAACTGGTTACTTATCATCCTGCCGGTTCGTATCATTTAACCGGAACAAAAACGGTTGACGCTCTGGTGATCGACAATCCGCAAGAATTCTGGAAAGCGTCGAAATATCTGCTGATTGTTGTCGAATAGATTGAAATAATCTTCATAAAAACCAAAAGAGGCTCCGATTTCGGAGCCTCTTTTGGTTTTTATGAAGATTGCATTTTTATCGGTTAAAAGCCAGCCTCTTCCCAATTTTTCCTGAAATTACCTGGCCATTCGCATAAACCAGATCGCCGTTCACAAAAGTGTGTGTAACCTGGTGCGAAAACTGAGTGCCTTCGAAAGGCGACCAACCGCATTTATACAGGATATTTTCAGGTGAGACAACCCAGGAACTCGTTGGATCAACCAGCACAATATCAGCATAATAACCTTCTCGAATGTATCCACGGCGATCGATCCGGAAAAGGTCGGCTGGCGCATGGCACATTTTTTCAACAACTCTCGCTGCTGAAATCATTCCCTTTTTACTCATTTCGAGCATGGCAGGCAACGAATGCTGAACCAGGGGTCCGCCCGATGGCGCCTTAAAATACGAATGTTCTTTTTCCTGAAGTGTGTGTGGGGCATGGTCTGTCGCCACCACATCAATTTTATCGGTGCGCAAAGCTTCCCAAAGTGCGGCTTTGTCTTCCGGTGATTTAATAGCAGGGTTCCACTTGATGCGTGTTCCGTGTAAGATATAATCGTGTTCGTCGAACCACAAGTGATGCACACAAACTTCGGCCGTAATGTGCTTGTTTGCAACCGGTCCGGCACTGAAAAGCTTCATTTCTTCAGCCGTTGAAATATGCAAAATGTGCAATCGGGTGCCATATTTGGTGGCAAGTTCAACTGCTTTTGACGACGATTTGTAACAGGCTTCGGCGCTACGAATTTTCGGGTGTGCCGAAATTGGAACAAATTCTCCGTAGATTTCCCTGTATTTTGCTGTATTCCGGATGATGGTCGGTTCGTCTTCACAATGTGTGGCCACCAGCAATTTTGTATTCCTGAATATTTCGGAAAGTACTTCTTCGTTGTCAACCAGCATGTTCCCGGTTGAGGAACCCATAAATATTTTTATTCCACAAACCTTGGAGCCATCTGTTTTCAACACTTCGTCCAGGTTGTCGTTGGTCGCTCCCATGAAAAATGAATAATTGGCAGCCGAAACTTCTGCAGCACGTTTGTACTTTTCTTCGAGCAATTCCTGGGTTACCGCCTGCGGATTTGTGTTCGGCATTTCCATAAACGAAGTTACGCCGCCTGCAACGGCAGCACGCGATTCGGTGGCAATTTCGCCTTTGTGGGTCAATCCCGGTTCGCGAAAATGCACCTGATCGTCGATTGCTCCCGGAATCAGGTATTTTCCTGCTGCATCAATCACAGTTATGTCTTTGGCCATATCAGCTTGAATATCACTTCCTTCAATGACCTTTGCAATAAACTCACCGTCGATCAAAACGGCTCCATCGAAAATTTTTCCTTCATTAATTATGCGGGCATTTTTAATGAGTGTCTTCATGTCGTGTTTGTTTTTTCAGCGCAGTTTTTTCAAAATTACTGCATATAAACAAAAAGACCGCGATTGCGGTCTTAAAATTTACTATTTTATTTTCAGCAGATCTATTTTACAATTTTATACTTTGTAAACCAGCTCCTTATTTTCATTTTCAGGACACCCCAAAGCGCTTCGTTGAAAATTCCACCGCTCATTTTTGAAGTTCCTTCCCTTCTGTCGGTAAAAATAATGGGAACCTCCACAATTTTGAACCCGTGTTTCCAGGTTTTAAATTTCATTTCTATCTGAAATCCATAGCCTTTTAGCCTGATATTATCGAAATCGATGGTTTCCAAAACTTTACGGTTATAACATTTAAACCCGGCGGTAGTGTCCATAATTTTCATGCGGGTAATTGTCCGCACATAAACCGACGCCAGATACGACATCAACACTCTTCCAAGTGGCCAGTTTATTACATTTATTCCTGAAATATAGCGTGAGCCGATTGCCAGACTTGCGTTTTGCTCCACACAGGCAGCATAAAGTTTTTCCAAATCTTCCGGATTGTGCGAGAAATCACAGTCCATTTCAAAAATGTAATCAAAGTTTCGTTCCAATGCCCAATGAAAACCAGCCAGATAAGCTTTTCCAAGTCCTTGTTTGCCTGCTCTTTTCAGAATATGAAGTTTATTGGGAAATTCAGTCATCAACTGGTCAACAATGGCAGCGGTTCCATCCGGCGAATTATCGTCGATAATTAGTAACTGAAAGGGTGTTTCCAGTGCGAAAACCTTACGGATCATCCGTTCAACATTTTCCCTTTCGTTGTAGGTTGGAATTAAAACCAGATTCTTATGCACGATTAATTACTTTTTAATTTTGCTACGAAAATACTCCTTTTTACGAACCTAAACGTCGGCAATTCGTTCTTTAACAAATTTTAAATTAGTATCGTTTGTACTAATTTGATATTACCATTTTTTCATTCCTTCAGGAGGTGTCGGAAAATTTAGCTGTTGTAACCGAATGGCTTTCCTGAAAAACTCCTTCAGTTTTTGTGCCTGTACTTCGCTGGGTTTTGTCTCTGTTTCCTTCTTATTCAGTACTATCAGATAACGAATGTCTTCGCTGTGAACAATCGGAACCCAAAGATTTTCAGGAATTTCGAATTGAATTGTTCCTGAATTTAAAGTTTCATTTTCATTTTTATTTTGATCAAGCCGGAATTTTTCGTTGTCTAAAAAGATGAAAATTACAGGATTGGTTTCAGATGGTTTTATTCCAAAACTGACAAGTATTGCCTGATGTTCCTTTTTACTTTCGCGAAAAACATAAGCAGAATGAACACTTTGGGAGCCTGAAGATTTTTTTTGCCCATTACCGTTATGCGAAATTTTCAGCTTTTGTTCCATTTTCAGACTGGCTTGTTGAGTTTCAGGATTAAAATTCTCGTGCAAACGATTTGTTGCAGCGCAGGCTGCAAGGAAAACGGAAATAAAAATATAGACTAAATATTTTTTCATGGTAGATGATATAAAAAGATAGAACACATCAGGTCAAAAATTATTCCATTTTCAGTAAAAATTTTTAAGTTATTCGTTTTCATATTTAATCGAAAAAATTCGAGAACAATCTCATTACAAAATATGGAACATTTATGCTAATCATAAGCGTCGTCCTTTGGAATCATTTACAAACATTAACAAGTGTTGTGAAATTCTGGTTAAACTTTTGGTTTTTTCTGCTGTCTGAGCTTTACGGAAAGAAAACAAACAGATATCTATTTCGAAAACAATTAAATATAAATTCAGACAGATGAACAGGATTTTAATCGTACTGCTTTTACTTTTATCGACCGTTGGCACCATATATTCCCAGGTTCCGCCTGCTGGAAAAATCGGAGAAGTGAATGCAGTGAATAAAAATGGAAAAATAGTCGGGAAGATAATTGATTCGGACACAAAAGCCCCGATGGAATACGCAAATATTGCTATTTACCGGAAACAGGACTCTAAACTTGTGACAGGAAGTATTGCTGATGGCACGGGATCATTCGTAATCAGCGGTTTACCTTACGGCTCATATTATGTGGAAGCTAATTTTATAGGTTTTGAAAAAACAAAAGTAGACGATATTAAAATTGCCCCAAGTTCAACAACAGTTGACATGGGAACGATTAGCCTTTCTGCATCGCGGCAACAAATAGGCGCTGTTGACGTAGTGGCCGAACGGAACCGAATTGAGTATAAGATTGATAAAAAGATTGTTAACGTGGCCAACGACATCAATTCGGCAGGTGGAACAGCCGTAACTGCCCTCGAAAATACACCATCGGTTGAAGTTGATATGGATGGTAACGTAAGTCTGCGTGGTTCGTCAAGCTTTACAGTGCTTATTGACGGTCGCCCAAGTGTTTTGAGTGGAAGCGATGCATTGAGGCAGATTCCGTCGTCGGCCATTCAAAACATCGAAATCATTACAAACCCTTCGGTAAAATACGATCCGGATGGCAATGCAGGAATTATCAATGTGGTCATGAAGAAAAATGTACTTTCAGGAATAAACGGAATATTTAATGTGAACGCCGGAACTGGTGATAAATATGGCGCCGATTTGATGCTGAATTACAAAACAAAAAAATACAATTTGTTTCTGGGCGGAAACTGGAATGACGAAACCAATTACGGCACCATGAAATCGACAAGGGAATCGTATAATGCAACAAACGACACCACAACATACCTGATTACCGATGGAAGAAGGAACATGACCCGTGGAGGAAAACAATTAAAAGGAGGATTCGATTATTACGTTTCGGACAAAACGACGGTAACAGTTTCTTCCTCACTGGGAAATTATAATTTTGATAGTTATGGTGGTGGGAATATTCACAATTACGTCTATCCCGGAACCACTGATGTGTATTCCATTCAGAAAAATGTTTCGACACGAAACGGAAATTATGTTACGGCAGACGCCAGTTTTCAGACCAAATTTGACGAATCGGGCATGCATAAACTGGAAGGCACGTTCACTTACCGAAACAGAAAAGGTACTTCAGCCGAGAACAACGATGAATTTCTATCAAACTCTTCATACATTGATACAAATGATTACCTGACACGTGTAATTTCGAGCGAAAACAGCACTTCGGACGACTATCGCATGAAACTTGATTATACACTTCCGTTAAAAGAAGGCGCTAAATTTGAGGCTGGTTTGCAAAGTAGAATCGAAAACGAATTGGAAAGTTTTTATTTCGAAAATTACGATACCGTCACCAATCAATTCATTAACAACCCTCAGTTTACCAGCGATATGAATTTTAAGGAAGCCATTCATTCGGCTTACTCAACCTATTCAGGAAAACTTCTTGGTATTGAATACATGCTGGGTCTTCGGGGAGAATACAACAAACGGACCATCGAACATCATGCTGATGTGAACAATACTTATTCGCTCGATATTTTTGACCTTTTTCCTTCTGTGCATTTTTCGTATGAAATGGCCAGCGGAAATCAGTTGATGGCGAGCTATTCGAAACGGGTTAACCGCCCCGGCGGCCGCGACCTCGACCCATTTCCAAATTACATGAATCAATACACCATTCGTATTGGGAACCCAAATTTAAAGCCTGAATATACTGACTCTTATGAGTTAAGTTACATGCGCAAATTTGGCACATCGTTTCTGTCGCTCGAAACTTTTTACCGCACAACAAACGATCTGATGTCCAGGATTCAGCAAATGAAAGATGACGGAATTATATACATGACCATTGATAACCTGAATCGTGATTATTCGACGGGTGGAGAATTGATGGGGAATTTCAATTTCACCAAGTGGCTTTTGGTTAATGCGAGTTTCAGCCTGTACGATTACAAAATAAAAGGACAGATCCTTGGTCAGTCGATTGACAAGGAAAGTACCAATTATTCCGGAAGGATGAATGCCACATTTAAATTTTCGCCCGACAGCCGGATGCAGCTCACCGGATTCTACCGTGGACCGTCGGTTTCTGCACAGGGAGATCAGAAAGGAATGATGTTTACCAATTTATCGTTTCGCCAGGATTTCATGAAAAAGAAATTATCGGCTACACTGAGTGTGCGCGACTTATTGGGAACCGGTAAATTTGAAGGAACTTCGTATGGCGATGGATTCAAATCGAGCTTTAAATTCCAGCGCGAACCCCGGGTTTTTATGCTCACACTGAGTTACAAAATCAACAACTACAAAATGGACAAGCAAGCGCCACCGGAACAAAATGCCCCATCGATGGATGAAGGATTTCAGTAGAAATTAAAACAAATTGAAAATAAAAAGCGGAATTCGGGAAACTGGATTCCGCTTTTTATTTTCAATTGAAATCGATTTTGGTTGAAAAAATCAGGTGCATAAAATCGCTGTTCTTTAGCCCATCAATTCAAAGTTGTTTAAAATTTTTGAGAAATTTTAACACGCACCGAAAGCTTGTATTTTATAAACTTGTGCTCCGAATAGTAAATCAATTAAAAATTATGGAGGAATTTTTATGACGTTTCGGAAAAGAATGTTCAATCTGATTTTATCCGCAATTATTGGGATAACAACTTTCAGCAGTTATGCCGCTCAGGCATCCGGCAGTGTTACATTGTACTCGCCGTACACAAAAATTTCAGTGCCGCCGGGAGAATCTGTCGATTATTCCATCGATGTAATCAACAACAGCAAGGAACTCCAAAACAAAGAGATTTCAATTTCAGGAATTCCACGGGGGTGGACATACACGCTGAAGTCTGGTGGATGGAGTGTCGGCCAGTTGGCAGTGCTCCCTGGCGAGAAAAAAACGCTGTCATTAAAAGTCGATGTTCCATACCAGGTTAACAAAGGGAATTACCACCTGAAAGTAACGGCCGGTGATTCAAGCGTTCTTCGGCTTGTAATCAATGTTTCTGAAAAAGGAACGTACGAAACTGAATATTCGACTGACCAACCTAACATGCAAGGTTCTTCCACTTCGACATTCACATTTAAAACAACTTTAAAAAACCGTACTGCCGATCAGCAACTTTACGCCTTAATTGCCAATGCCGCACGTGGCTGGAATGTGACCTTCAAAGCCGACTACAAACAGGTCACGTCGGTTGAACTGGGGGCTAACACCACAAAAGACATTACCGTTGAAATTAATCCTCCGGCACAGATTGAAGCCGGAACTTACCAGATTCCGGTTAGCGCTAAAACAAATTCAACTGCGGCCAACGTTCAGCTCGAAGTGGTTATAACCGGATCGTACAGCATGGAACTGACCACGCCAACCGGATTGCTGAGCAGCCCGATAACTGCGGGCGATGTAAAACGACTGGAACTTGTTGTTAAAAACACCGGTTCTTCAGTCCTGAATGATATAAAACTTAGTGCAACTCAGCCTTCGCGGTGGGAAGTTGTTTTTGATCCAATAAAAATTGACCATCTCTTACCTGGAAAGGAAGAACAGGTTTTTGTAAGCATAAAAGCCGACAAAAATGCAATTCCCGGCGATTATGTAACCAATCTTGAAGCCAAAACTCCGGAATCCACATCCAAAGCTGCACTCCGGATGTCGGTAAAAACACCGATGCTTTGGGGCTGGATTGGAGTGCTCATTATTTTTGTTGCTCTTGGAAGTGTGTATTATTTGTTCCGCAAATACGGAAGGAGGTAAGCCGTGGCAGTTCCAATTATCGAACTGGTCGACCTGACCAAAAAGTACGGATCATTCATCGCCGTTGATCATCTCAACCTGAACATTCAAAAAGGTGAAATCTTCGGACTGCTCGGACCAAACGGGGCAGGAAAATCCACAACCATCCTGATGATGCTGGGACTGACCGAACCCGCTTCCGGATCAGTAAAAGTTTGTGGAATTGATTCGACCAGCAACCCGATTGAGGTGAAAAGGAAAGTAGGGTATTTGCCCGAAGATGTTGGATTTTACGACGACCGAACCGCTCTCGAAAATCTGCTTTATACAGCACGCCTGAACCGGATTTCAGAATCAGTTTCGCGGCCAAAGGCTGAGCAATTACTAACCCGCGTTGGACTATCTGGTGTTTTGGATAAAAAAGTGGGCAAGTATTCGCGCGGTATGAGGCAGCGCCTTGGACTGGCAGACGTACTCATAAAAAATCCTGAAGTAATTATTCTTGATGAACCGACTTCAGGAATTGACCCATCGGGAGTGCGCGAATTTCTGGAATTAATCGCTCAATTGAGGAAAGAAGAAGGCTTAACCGTCCTCTTTTCGTCGCACAATCTGCACCAGGTGCAGCAGGCCTGCGATAGGGTTGGAATATTTGTCGACGGGAAACTTCTTGCTGAAGGAGATATTTTGTCGCTTTCGAAAAAACTGTTTTCTGCCAATCTTTTCGTCATCGAAGCTGGCATCGAAGAAATCAAAAAGGGCTCCGGAAAATCTTCAGGAGAAAAATACACGGACGACTGGATGAAAAATGTACTCAGACCAGTCGAAGGTATTGCTTCCGTAGTACAGAAAAACGGAGTTTTCCAGATTGAATGTGCTGTCGATTCATCAGCGACAATTGCAAAGGCTATCGTCGAATCGGGCGCCGGTCTGAATTATCTCAACAAAAAGGAGTACGGGCTCGACGATATTTATTACCGTTATTTTGAAGGAGGATTAAATCGTGATTAAAACGTATACTAAAATCTCGCACCCGTTTTGGGTAATCGTTCACAAGGAAATTTCGGATTATGTACGAAGCTGGCGGTTTATTATCCTGATTGCCATTATCGCTCTCACTTGCATGGGGTCGATGTACACAGCCCTGACCAGTATTGGTAAAGCGGTGAAGACGAACGAACCGGAAGGCGCATTTTTCTTCCTGAAACTTTTTACTGTTTCAGATGGGAGCCTGCCGTCATTTTTTGTTTTTATTGGTTTTCTTGGCCCGCTGCTTGGAATCAGTCTTGGATTCGACGCTATAAATTCAGAACAAAATAGGGGAACCCTCAGCCGAGTGATGGCTCAGCCGATCCATCGCGATTTCCTGATTAATGCCAAATTTGTGGCTGCGCTTACCGTGATCAGCGTTATGTTTTTTGCACTTGGCTACCTGGTTATGGGCCTTGGACTCGTTTCGATTGGAATCCCGCCAACCGCCGAGGAGTTTTTGAGAATTAATTTTTTCATTCTGCTCAGCATTTTGTATGTGGCCTTTTGGTTGAACCTGTCCATTTTTTTCTCAGTAAAATTCAAACAGGCGGCAACTTCTGCGCTTTCAGGAATTTCGGTTTGGTTGTTTTTCAGCGTTTTTTACAACATGATTGTCAACTTGATTGCCAAAGCGCTTACTCCCGGGCCAATGGCATCGGAGTATCAGGTCATCGGGTTTCAGAAATTTATTTTGAACCTGATGCGTATAAGCCCGGGGCAACTTTTCAGTGAGGCTACCACAACACTTTTAATGCCGTCGGTACGAAGCCTGGGGCCGCTAACCATGGAACAGGTTCAGGGAACAATTCCAAGTCCGTTGCCTCTCGGGCAGAGTTTGCTGCTGGTTTGGCCACAGGTTACCGGACTGATTGCTGCAACAATCGTGTGTTTTGCACTTTCGTATGTTGCATTTATGCGCATGGAAATCCGTTCAAGATAAAATAATATGAATATCCGGTTGAATGCCTAGTTGTTCCGACAGATGGGGCTTTGCCCCAAACCCTAATTCCTTTTTTGTCTTAACACAAAAAAGTAATCAAAAAAAGTCAAGGCTGCGTCCGCATCGCTCGAAAAACCAGCGCCCGACGGCTAAAATCTTTTAAACTCGCCTGCGGCTCAAACAGAAAAGATTTTTTAACGCCGTCTTCACTTGTTTTTCGGCTCTCCGGACGAGGCCAGTCTGTGCACGAAGGAAAACTTTTCATTTTAGGTAAAGTAACGGATACTCATTTAAAATAATCCCTGACAGAGTTTCAAACTCTGTCAGGGATCTGTCTATATGAAAATGTATGGAATTATTTGAGAATTGCTATACCAAAAGGGAGAATAGTTCTTCCGGAGACATCGTTAATAATAATAGCTGCCATCATATACCAGGCTGATAGTGCGCAGACAATTAACTCGTATCCTGCCACTTTGTTCCAAACCGGATCGACAAAATGACCCAGATCCAATAGCATAAAACCAAGTAATAAAGTGATGAAAGTGACAACCATGGCTTTGTGGATCCACAACGAAGCAACAAACATGATGGCTGTGTAAAGCGTCCAGGCAATCAGGAAAAAGCCAACATCGGTTGTGCTCGACTCATAAATTTTGAAGTAATTCAAAATAAAGATAATTCCCAACCCGATCCAGAAACTGCCATAAGCAACGAAGGCACTGAATCCAAAATTATTTCCCATTTTTTGTTCCAGAAACCCGGCGATCATTTGCGCTGCACCACCAAAAATAAAACCCATTGCCACAATTGGCCCAAGTCCTATTAGTCCGAGGTTATGAAACTGAAGTAAAAGTGTTGTTAAACCGAAACCTGCGAGGCCGACTACTGCAGGATTACCCATCTTTTTTTCCATAAGTTTAAGTTTTTGGATAAAACATACAGCAAACAAATAAGTTCAGACAGTCAGATCGTTTCAAAATTCCGCGCAACAAAAAAGGCTATCCATCTTTCGACGGACAGCCCTTTCATACTTATCTATGATTCTCAAAACTGTTACAGAGTAGCTTCTCCCGGAACCCAGTCGCATGGAGTTAATTCACCGGTCTGAAGTGCATCCAGAATACGGATAATTTCAGTAAGGTTACGTCCAACATTCAGCCCGTTAACCGAAACATGTTGAATTACGCCTTCCGGATCAATAATAAATGTGGCGCGGTAAGCAATTTTATTTTCAGGTTCCAGAATACCAAGTTCTTCTGAAAGCGATTTGCTTGTATCAGCAAGCATCGGGAATTTCAAACCTTTCAATCCCGGGTGATCATTGCGCCATGCAAGGTGAACAAACTGTGAGTCGATTGAGGCACCAACCACATTGGCGTCACGTTTTACAAATTCTTCATAATGTTCGTTGAACGAAACGATTTCGGTTGGGCAAACAAATGTAAAATCGAGTGGCCACCAAAAAAATACCGTCCATTTACCGGCAATATCAGCTTGTGTTAATGTTTTAAACTCTTTGCCGGGTTCGAGGGATACAACGGCTTCTTTTTTAAAATCTGGAAATTTTTCTCCGATAGTTTTCATGTTATTTGTATTAATTATTAAAATTCTTTTGAATCAGTAAGACAAAGATACACCCGGATTGTTCGCCAGTCAAATCGAATTTTTCAATCCTGAATAGACAAAAGCTATTCGAAAAAATTCATTTCCTTGACGTTATGCTTAAGCGTCTGAAAAACACTTAAACAATGTTTAACTAAAGCTTTGAATAAATAAAAAAGATGGAACTTTCAGGCTTGGTGATTAAGCAAGATAATTTTACCTTTAGGGGATTTTTTTGATCAGACACACGTTTTACAATACCTAAATCGAAATTAAATTATTTAACCAATGAAAAACAAATTTAGCAGAAGATCGTTCCTGGCCACATCTGCCACAGCAGTTGCAGGAGTAACTATTCTTCCAAGTAATGTAATTGCCGGAATGGGTTATAAAGCCCCGAGTGACAAATTAAATATTGCCGGCGTAGGAGTCGGTGGTATGGGTCATGGAAATCTTAAAAACCTGAAATCGGAAAATATCGTTGCCTTGTGCGATGTTGACTGGAAATACGCTAACGGCTGTTTCAGTGATTTCCCAGGTGCCAAAAAGTACAAAGACTGGAGGGTTATGTACGATGAAATGGACAAATCTATTGACGGTGTAGTTATTGCAACTGCCGACCATGCACATGCCATTATTGCTTCTCATGCTCTCTCCATGGGAAAAAGTGTTTATCTGCAAAAACCTTTGACACATTCGGTGTACGAATCACGTTTGCTCACCAAACTGGCTGCAAAACACAATGTGGCTACTCAAATGGGTAACCAGGGTTCATCAGGCGAAGGCGTTAACCTTACCTGCGAATGGCTTGCCAATGGCGAAATTGGCGAAGTAACCAAAGTTGAAGCTTTCACCGACCGTCCAATCTGGCCACAGGGATTAAACACTCCAAAACAGGGTCAGTGGGTTCCTGAAACTTTGGACTGGGATTTATTTACAGGTCCGGCAAAAATGCGTCCGTATAACGAAGTTTATCACCCATGGAACTGGCGTGGTTGGTGGGATTATGGTACAGGCGCGTTAGGCGATATGGCTTGTCATATTCTTCACCCGGTATTTGTTGGCCTCGAATTGGGTTATCCAACTAAAGCTCAGGGTAATTCAACTCTATTGCTTCAGGATTGTGCTCCAAGCGCACAGTCGGTTAAACTGACATTCCCGGCCCGTACGCCAAAACGTGCATGGAAAGGGATGAAAAAAGGCGCAGCACTTCCTCAAGTTGAAGTTTTATGGTACGATGGTGGTATTAAACCAATGTTACCTGAAGGATGGCCAGCCGGAAAAAATCCGAATGATGCAGGTGGTGGTGTAATTTTCCACGGAACAAAAGACAAACTGATCTGCGGTTGCTACGGAAAAGATCCATGGTTGTTATCAGGTCGTGTTCCTGAAGCTCCAAAATTCCGTCGCCGTGTTGAAGGAAGCCACGAAATGGATTGGGTTCGCGCCAGCAAGGAATCGGCAGACAGTCGCGTAAAAACTGCTTCGGATTTTAGCGAAGCCGGACCATTTAACGAAATGGTTGTAATGGGTGTTTTGGCTGTTCGTCTTCAGACTTTGAATAAAGAATTGGATTGGGATGGACCAAACATGAAATTTACCAACATTTCGGATAGTGAAAAAATTAAGATCGTTGTTGAAGATAAATTCCAGATTCACGATGGTCATCCGACTTTTGACAGATCGTATACCGATCCGGTACCTGCTACTGAGTTTGCTGCTGAATTAATTAAGCACACATACCGCAAACCATGGAGTTTACCGGATATGCCGGCATAATTGTTTATATAATGGACACATTAAAGGTGAGCACGAAAGTGTTCACCTTTATTTTTGAACAAAACAACAAGACTGGATAATTTTCACAACTTTGATTTTAAGGTATTTTCAGATTCATTAAATATCTTTTTGAAATTAAATTGGATTATCTATTTTCACCAAATTATCTTTGTCGTTTACAACTGAACAAACGGAACCATGGGAAACAAATTTTCAGGCATAAGTCGTCGTCATTTTCTGAGCACAACTGCGTTGGCCGCAACAGCGATTACCATTCTGCCAAGTAAAGTAATTGCCGGATTGGGGCACAAAGCGCCAAGCGACAAATTGAACATTGCCGGAATTGGAGTTGGCGGAATGGGTTTCAACAACCTGTCGAACATGGATACCGAAAATATTGTGGCCCTTTGCGATGTGGATTCGAAATACGCCGGACGAAATGCGTTCCGGAAATGGCCAAATGCACCGCAATATCAGGACTATCGTGTCATGTTCGACAAGCAAAAAGACATTGATGCAGTGATGATTGCCACACCCGATCATTCGCATGCGTTACCGGCTTTGATGGCCATAAAATCAGGCTATCATGTTTACCTGCAAAAACCACTTACTCATTCGGTTTTCGAATCGCGTATCCTGACAGAAACAGCCCAACGGTATGGAGTGGCTACCCAAATGGGAAATCAGGGGAATTCAGGAGAAGGCATCCGGAGAATTTGTGAATGGATTTGGGCCGGAACCATTGGCGAAATAACGTCGGTTGATGCCTGGACAAACCGCCCCATCTGGCCACAGGGGCTCGAACGGCCTTCAAAAGATATGCGTGTGCCGAAAACACTGAACTGGGATCTCTTTGTTGGCCCGGCAAAATTCAGGCCTTATAACGAAGTGTATACACCCTGGAACTGGCGCGGATGGTGGGATTTCGGCACAGGAGCTTTGGGCGATATGGCCTGTCACATTCTCGATCCGGTTTTTAAATCACTTTTGCTGCAATATCCAACTGCCGTTGAGGCCAGTTCGACGCCGGTTAATACCGAATCGCCACCAAATGCTGAAATGGTAACTTATTGGTTTCCGCGTCGCGACAATCTCCCGAAAGTGGGTATGCCTGAAGTTAAGGTTACCTGGTACGATGGCGGCCTGATGCCGGTTCGACCTCAGGAACTAAAAGAAGGAGAGGCTATGGGTGACGAAGATGGTGGTGTAATTTTCTATGGAACAAAAGGCAAAATCATGTGCGGCTGCTATGCTGCCAATCCAACCTTGTTGCCCATTTCTGAAATGGCCGGATTTAAAGAACCTGCACAAACTATCCGCCGTATTCCAAATGCAGAAACCAATGGGCACGAACAAGACTGGATTCGGGCGGCCAAAGAAAGCAAAGAAAATCGAGTTGAGGCCAGTTCTTATTTCGGGTATTCGGGACCGTTGAATGAAATGGTTGTCATGGGCGTTTTAGCTGTTCGGCTTCAGGATTTGAGAAAACCTCTTTTGTGGGACGGCAAAAACATGCAGTTTACCAACATTGGTTCGTCGGAAAAAATCAGGGTAATTACGTCGAATAAATTTGAGGTGGTGAATGGCGATCCGAAATTTGATACCAGGTACGACACTATTTCGGCGCTGGCTTCTGCGGAAGAATGGATCAGGCACAATTACCGCGACGGATGGGAGCAGATATAGTTTTGTATAAATATCCGGTTGAATGCCCAATTTTTCCGACCGATGGGGCTTTGCCCCAAACCCTAATTACTTTTTTGTCTTAACACAAAAAAGGAATCAAAAAAAGTCAAGGCTGCGTCCGCATCGCTCGAAAAACCAGCGTTCGACGGCTAAAATCTTTTAAACTCGCCTGCGGCTCAAACAGAAAAGATTTTTTAACGCCGTCTTCACTTGTTTTTTGGCTCTCCGGACGAGGCCAGTCTGTGTCCGAAGGATAACTTTTCATTTTAGGTAAAGTAACGGATACTCATTTAGTTTTGTATACTGGTTGCAGGTTCAACAGATATTGAAACGATTTCTTTTGCTGCTATTTTTATCTTTTCTTCTGAAAAAAATCCCGCATCAATTGGGCACAATCGTTTTCCAGAATTCCAAAAATAAGCTCGGTTCTGGGATGCAGAGCTTCAGGAGCAAACTTCCGAAACCCGCGCTTTTCGTCGGAAGCCCCATAAACAATCCGGCCAATCTGCGACCATCCCAACGCTCCGGCGCACATCACGCAAGGTTCAACCGTTACATAAAGTGTACATTCATTCAGGTATTTGCCGCCCAGTAAATTTGCAGCGGCTGTAATGGCCTGCATTTCGGCATGAGCGGTCACATCGGTCAATGTTTCAGTTAAATTATGAGCCCGGGCAATAATGCGGTTTTGCGAAACAACCACCGCCCCAACCGGGATTTCACCTTCTTTAAAAGCCAGTTCCGCTTCCTGAAGGGCGCGTTTCATGAAATATTCGTCGGTAAAAAGTTCCATTTTTCAAAGCCAAAGTGAAATGGCAAATGTAAAAAAAGAATATGGAAACCTAGGAACTAAGGCTGCCTCTGTTTCAGAACCATTTTACTTTTGTCGTAGCCCGAAACTGTCGAATAAAAATCTGTCAAAGCCTGGTATTTTTCTTTCGGCCAATCGCCCCGGAAAATTTTTAGTTCGCGCACAAAAACAATTTGTTCGTTTTGCGGGGTTACCTTTGAATAATATTCACCAAACTCCGACTTTATCACCTTTTCTTTGGGAGTAGTTTCAATCTGAAAACCTTCAGGCAATTGAAAAAACAGCGAATCTTTTTCGGCGTATGCAATCTTCTGACGAACAGGCATTCTGCGGTTTTCGATTTTAGCAGGGACGTAAATTTTCTGGTTTAAAATATTTAACGGAACAAATAAACGGGTCCCTGTTTTGGTAACAAACATATCCGTTGAAAAGTCAATCGTCTCTTTTACTTCAGGAATTGAGGCTTGTTTTTCCTGGTATTCAAACGACTGGATAGTAATTCCCGGGATGCCTAACCGGTCGAGTAGTTCTTTTTCCTGCTCCTTTTTACTTTCGTTCAAGTTGGAGGAAACATCTTCATAACTGTGACCTGAATATTTCGTTTTTACGGTGGCATGAATGGAGCCTGTAGGTTTAATCTGTATCCGGGCAGTTCTTTCCTCCAGCGATTGATTCATGTTCAGCAACGGTGTGCGTACCAGTTTCCCGCCTTCAGGAGTAATGAGCAGGACTTGTTTCCCGGCTGTAAAAGTTCCGGCATATCCACTGGGCATGGTTTGGCTGGTACATTCGAGCCAGATGGAGTCTTTGTGCAGCGGAACACATACGATGGCATGGTTATTCTGGTTTATGGTGGGAAAATCAGTCATGATAATTCCCTGGTTCGAACCGGCACCTGCCAAAACATACACCGAAGGGATTCCAACGCAGTTCAGCAAAGCTCTCATGTAGTTTGAAAGCGCTTTGCAATCGCCGTATCCGAGTCGGTCAACCGTTTCGGCCGGGAAGGGCTGAAACCCGCCAAGTCCCAATTGAATACCGACATATCTGGTTCGTTTCTGCATGTACTTATAGAGTGTTTCGACAGCGCGGGCAGTGTCTTTTACCTCACCGACGATGTTCCTGATTTCGGCTTGTCTGGGGTCGGGAAGCCGGTCAAGTCCCATGTTCAGGCCATATACCCAGTGTCCAAATTCCTTCCAGGTATTCATTTCTCCTGAAGAATCGAAGTAAAGGAATTTCGTTGGGCCAAGAACAACTCCGGGTGTCAGTGTGGATAAAGCAGGTGATTTCGGTTCTTCTTTCCAGGCTGCCAGGGAATCGAGTTTCCACTCAATGGTCTTTATCCCGTTCAGATTGTTTTCGGTCCGGCTCCCGGTTGGCATGTTTTGTTCGCGGTACCTGATATTCAGATTTTCAGGATAGGTGAACCTGAATGAGGATGTTTCGACAGACAGGCGGTAAACATCAAGTGGGCGAAATTCGGGATAGCCGATTAGTCCGCTATGTTCAATTTCATAATTGTACTCGACCGTGTAAGGATATTTAACCGGTTTCGACTCTGCAATTTTCAAACGCAGATCATCATAAATGGCTCCTCCCGATGTGTAATTGACATCCTGAATGGCACTGTTTTTCAATTTGTCATCGGGTAAACCGAGCATGTTATAGCTTTTTCCGGAAATAGCTTTTATTTTGGTCGATTTATCGTAAGGGATGACCAGATTTCCAAAGTTGTCCCCATTCTCTTCAAGTATGGTTACCACCAGATGAACTTTCTCAATGGCTTTGCCATAATCAAGCAGTTCGAACTCGTGCCGGTAATTACGGCATACCGCGTAAGCATCTTTTTTTAAGGCCGCAGGAATGGTTACAGAGGGGTATGTTATCAGGCTTTTTTCTTTTCCTGAAACTGGGAAAATACCTGTGATCAGTAATCCGCAAATTCCAATGATTAACTTTTTCATCAGTTATTAATGATTTTCTTCAGTACAATTTGTTCCGATTCTTTGGCTACGACCAGGTCGAAAAAATCTTTCAACGCTGTATATTCCGCAGGCAGGAAGAGTGGTTTGCTGACTGAGAAACGTATGTTGAGCATTATCCTGTTGTCGATTTGCCCAATTTGATAGGCAAATACAGCATCTTTATTGTCCATGATAAAACTCTTGCTTTTGGGGAGTTCTTCAACCTGATATCCATCCGGGACATTCAGGATTAGTCTGTAACTTTTACTGAATGGTACGCCAAAATCTACCGGGTATTCTCGCGTTGGAGCCGAAAAAGGATTTTTTTGCATTCTTTCAGCTAAAACCGGATTAATGTAGAGAATTGCAGCATCTTCCTCGTCATTGGATTCAAGAATGATGTCGTATTTTTTTTCCGCAGGCATGTAAATGCTGTCGAGACGTTCGTATGCATAGGCTTGGTAATCGATTCCTTCCGATTTTCCCTTGACTGTTTCAAAATAGGCCTCTTGTCCTCCTTCTTTTTTAACCGCCTGACGGAAATCAAAGGCGTTCAGCCCTGTTAACCTGGTCATGAGTTTACCTTTAAGTTTTCCATCCACCATTTCGAGCGTTACGGTTGAGCTGTTTCCTGAAGCCGGGTTTTCGAGCGCGACATCTTCGGGGGCATCTTTTTTTAGTAGTACCCCGCTCGTATTCAGGCATCGGAATGGCAATAATCCGGCAGGTAAATTTGGTTCGGTAGCATCCATCAACATTGGGTTGCCGTCGATTGTAGCTTTTACAATCAGGTAGTTGCAGTCGCTGATTGTGGGGTGGGTTGGCGACATGATTCCATGATTCCGGGTACTGAGTATAACCGGATAGGCTGTAATTCCTGAGCGTTGTAGCATATTGAGTAATATGAGGTTAATTTCCGATGAACTTCCGGTTTTGTCAGTAAAAATTTTGCGTAAAGGTTTCGAAGGCATGTAGCTGTGTGAGTCGTCCCATTTGATGTTGTGCTGGACAAAATCGTATATGACCATCGCTTTTTCAACTTCGGATGTTTTTTCTGCAAACAGTTTGTCGGTGGTTTCTTCAGCAAAGTTTGCAGAGCGTATTTGCCCGCCAAAATCAGCATCGTTCATTAACTGGTCAACGATATCTTTCCATGAACTGGTATAGTTTTTAAATTGGCCTCCGATTTTACTGAAGTCAATATTCGATAGTTCGAATTTCAGCTTGGTGGTATAGTTCTCAATAGTGGTCATGTACGGTTCCTCTTTTATGGCCGGGACTTCTTTGGCTGTGTAGTCGTAAACATCTACCCTGTACGAAATGGTGTGGTTTTCCTGTCTTCTTTGCCCACCACCAGCTAATGCAGACCCGGATGTTTCGGTTGTTGAAGTATAATTGATATTTTCAGTTTTTGTTTCATGGTCTCTTGAATTAAGCAGGTGATAACCCAGCGAGGAATGGTTATAGTTGAAGTATTCAGGATAATAAACCTGATACTGACTCCATTTAACCGGTATGGAGTACTGGAATTTCCACGTTTGTAAATTCCAGAGAAAAGGTGAGCTTATCTGGTATCGCAGATCGATTACTGACCCAACTTTAACTGAAGGCAATGAAATCCGGGCGGTTTCCCAGTATTTATTTTCACGTTCCCGAAAGATGGCATCTTTCTTCATTGCCGATTTGGTGATTTTTTCGCCTTCTAAATTATAGGTAATCCCATCGACTGACATAAGATCTTCCCTGCCTGATCCTGAAGAGTATATCCGTAATGTGAAATTTCCCCATCCGGTACCATTTTGTTTCAATATTTTGACTCGCACAAATCGTTCAAAAGTCAATAAAAAAACGCCGTTGTTTACATCATATTTAACTTCCGACAGACCATCGTCATAAAGGATTACAGCTTCGGCGGTTGTGTCGGACTCGTAAACTTTCATTTTCAAATCTTCGATCTCGACTTTTCCGAATTTTACTTTTGGTGCATCAGCCGCAAACAGTTGATTAACTGCAAAAATTAAAACAAATAAGCAAGCTAAATGAGTTTTCATAGATTGGGTGTTGATTTTGAATATAAGGATGGAAATTGTTTGTTTGGTAACTGTTTATTTATTCATCTCTATGAACGGTATCCCTTGCTGTTCCCTTTCCGGAGTGGGGCGTCAGGAAATGAATTTAAGTCCTGAAGATGAGATGTTTGGAGCAATGACTGACGTTTTGGAAACCTTTGAGTTTGGGCAAAAAATGGACTGTTCATCTTTTTTTGATATTTTTTGTAGCTAATGTAGAAATAAATATGATTATGTGTATGATTAAAGATGTAACAATTCGATAATTTTTGTTTGATTTCTTACATTTTAAACTTTACTTTCGAAACTGACTTTTCATCGCCAATTATTCCAAAATCTGCTTATTTTTGCATCGGTTTAAAATGAATAAATATGTACAGAACACATACATGCGGCGAATTGCGCCTTAATCATCAAAGTTCGGAAGTTACACTTGCCGGCTGGGTACAACGTGTCAGAAATCTGGGCGGAATGACTTTTATCGATCTTCGCGACCGTTACGGAATCACTCAGTTGGTTTTCGATGAGAAAACTGATCCGGCAGTGGTTGAAAAAGCAAGTAAACTGGGACGCGAGTATGTGATTCAGGCAACAGGAAAAGTACGCGAGCGAAGCAGCAAAAACAAAAATATACCTACAGGTGAAATCGAACTGGAAGTTTCGGCCCTGAATATTCTGAATCTTTCGGATATTCCGCCGTTTACCATTGAAGACGAAAGCGATGGCGGCGACGAAATTCGCATGAAATATCGTTACCTCGATTTGCGCCGTGCTCCTGTTCGCGACACGTTGATTTTGCGTGCCAAAATGGCCCATGCTGTTCGCAGTTATCTGAACCAGAATAATTTTATCGAGACAGAAACGCCGGTTTTGATTAAATCGACTCCGGAAGGGGCACGCGACTTTGTAGTGCCTTCGCGCATGAACCCTGGCGAATTTTACGCATTGCCACAATCGCCGCAGCAGTTGAAACAGTTGCTCATGGTTGCAGGTTTCGACCGCTACTACCAGATTGTAAAATGTTTCCGCGACGAAGATTTGCGTGCCGACCGTCAACCCGAATTTACCCAGATCGACTGCGAAATGTCGTTTGTAGAGCAGGAAGACATCCTGAATATGTTCGAAGGACTAACCAAGTTCATGTTCAAAGAAATTAAAGGAGTTGACATTACCGAATTTCCCCGGATGGCTTATTCCGAAGCGATGGAAAGCTACGGATCGGACAAACCCGACATTCGTTTCGGGATGAAAATTAAAGACCTGACCGCTTTGGTAAAAGGCAAAGGATTTTCGGTATTCGATGACGCTGAATTTATCGGTGGAATTTGTGCTGAAGGTTGCTCGGAATATACCCGCAAACAGACTGATGCACTGACCGAATGGGTGAAACGCCCACAGATTGGTGCCAAAGGATTGGTTTATGTGAAAGTGAATACCGACGGCACAATCAAATCGTCAGTCGATAAATTTTATACGCCGGAAGATCTTCAGAAATGGGTTGATCAACTTGGTGCAAAAACCGGTGACCTGATTTTAATTCTTTCCGGGGCGAAAGAAAAAATGCTGAAAGCCATTGGTGACCTGCGTCTGGAAATGGCGAATCAATTGGGATTGCGCGATAAGAATGTGTTTCAGCCGTTGTGGGTAGTTGATTTCCCGTTGTTGGAATGGGACGAAGAAACCAGACGTTTCTATGCCATGCACCATCCGTCTACAGCACCGAAACCCGAAGACATTGGATTGCTCGACACCAACCCGGGAGCTGTTCGTGCCAATGCGTACGATTTGGTCATCAATGGTGTTGAAATTGGTGGCGGTTCGGTTCGTATTTTCGATAAAACCCTTCAGGCAAAAATGTTTGGTTTACTCGGATTCACTCCGGAACAGGCCGAATACCAGTTTGGCTTCCTGATGAATGCCTTTAAATATGGCGCACCACCACATGCCGGTATCGCTTTTGGTTTCGACCGCCTGACCTCGATGTTTGCCGGATTGGACAGTATTCGCGACACCATTGCTTTCCCGAAAAACAATTCGGGCCGCGATGTCATGATGGATAGTCCTTCAACCATTTCACCCGATCAGTTGGATGAGTTGAACTTGCTGGTGAATCTGAAAGAAAAAAAATAAGATTTTGACGTATAGGTTGAAAGGCGGCTAATCAATGAAAAAGTGATCAGCCGCCTTTGTTTTTCCGAAATAAAAAAAAACCAGCCGAAGCTGGTTTAAAAATTATGCGTTAAAAAAATCCAAGTTCTAACCTGGCTTCTTCACTCATCATCGATTTGTCCCAGGGTGGGTCAAAAACCAGTTCAACATCGGCTTCATCAACTCCATCAACTGCAAGCGCTGCCTGATGTACATCTTCAACTAATATATCGGCAACCGGGCATCCGGGTGCCGTCAGTGTCATAATTATATTGACTTTGTTGGTATCATCGACATCAACATTGTAGATCAATCCCAGATCGTAAATATTCACCGGAATTTCCGGATCATACACGTCTTTTAACCGTTCAATTATTAAATCAATTCTGGCGTCCATCACTAATTCTCCTTTCCTGAAATTCTGTTATAAGCAACAGCATATAGCTTAATTTGTTTGATCATGGCGAGTAAACCATTCGAGCGGGTGGGTGAGAGGTGCTGCTTCAAACCAATTTCGTCGACAAAGAACAATTCGTTCTCAATAATTTCCAGAGGTGTATGGTTCGAAACAACCCGGAGCAAAAGAGCAACAAGCCCTTTTACAATTACGGCGTCACTTTCACCCCTGAAAACAATTTTTCCGTCAACAAAATCGGAAATCAGCCAAACTCTCGACT
This sequence comes from Prolixibacteraceae bacterium, assembly GCA_041652995.1. Lineage (GTDB taxonomy): Bacteria > Bacteroidota > Bacteroidia > Bacteroidales > Prolixibacteraceae > Aquipluma. The sequence goes on along the minus strand of JBAZGO010000011.1, from coordinate 21,665 downwards.
GACATCCTCTAATCAGGTACTGGTCGGTTTTATCTTTCGGGTCAATATCTTTCAGGTCGTTTCCAAGCTCAATCAGATAACTGTATTTATCCATCCAATCTTCGTAAACCGAAAATTCCTCAATAATCTCCCGCTGTATTTCGTTTATTGTCATGAACTAATGTATAAAGGACGCAAATGTCGTTATTTTTTATTTTCCTTCAAAGAGTTATTGCGCGATCATAAAAATTCAAACAATTCATTTCCTGCAATTCAGGTATAAAAGTAATCTTCTGATTTGATTCTGCAGGCAATCAGAAACCCGGTTCAATGTCATCTTTATAATTTGATAATTTCTGAATATTGAATGCGTCTAAATAAGTTGAAATCCTCTGTCAGGCTCAATAAATTTGTAACTTTAGATCATTGTTAATTCGAATTAAATCAATTTTAATAAAAACTCTTTAACATGGAATCATTAGCTGGATCACAAACCGAAAAGAATTTATTGAAAGCTTTTGCAGGAGAATCACAAGCTCGCAACCGCTATGAGTTTTTTGCCAAAGTGGCCATAAAAGAAGGTCTGGAACAAATTGGAGCTCTTTTTCTGGAAACTGCCGAAAACGAACGTTCGCATGCCAAGCAATTTTTTAAAGCTCTTGAGGGCAGTATGGTAGAAATAACTGCAACTTACCCGGCCGGAAAGATCGGAACCACGCTCGAAAACCTGAAAGCTGCAGCCGACGGAGAACAGGAGGAATGGACCGAACTGTATCCTGAATTTGCCCGCATTGCCGAGGAAGAAGGATTCAAGAAAATTGCAGTGTTGTTCAAAGGAATTGCCAAAATTGAAAAAGCGCACGAAGCACGCTACCGGAAATTGTACCAGAATCTGGAAGAAGGAAAGGTATTTAAGCGTGAGGGTAAGGTTGTTTGGAAATGCCGCGTTTGCGGATTCCTGCACGAATCAACTGTTCCGCCGCTGAAATGCCCGGTGTGCGACCATCCGCAGGCTTATTTCGAAATTGAAGCTGAGAATTACTAAGCTGAGTTCGATATAAAAGTATCTAAAAATCAGAGAAATGATTAGATACACTTTAGTGGGCTGCCCCCTAATCCCCCAAACGGGGGACTTTTCATCCTGCAAGTTCTGAATGTATGCTCTTTATCGGACATATTTTCAGAATTTTCGTTGACCAAACTCCCTTCCCTTTATTGGGGAAGGGTTGGGGATGGGGCAATAAAGAGTTTTGTTCATAAAAATTGAGACCGTATCTTCTACGAACTCACGTTACTAAGCAAGTAAAGTCAAAGGGAAACAAGCAAAAAGGCAGAAGTGAATGAAAATCGCTTCTGCTTTTTTATACAGTTATTTGCCGGTTACATACTGAATTGCCTGAAGAACCAGTTTCCGGTAGCTGTGATTTGTGTAGGCACTTTTGTCGTGCCCCGGCTGGATGTATACAATTCTGGAGTTTTCTTTACGATGGATCCAGCCAATAACTTTGCTGCTTAAAGGATGATCGGTTGAAAGAATTGGACCTGCTTCCTGCAAAACTTCGGTATTTCCGTAAACTTCATCGTGAATATCAAAATCGCTGACTCCTTCAGTTACCGGGCTTTTCTGATTCATGATTTTTACCTTAAAATCAACATCATGCTGATAAGTTGATGATTGCGGAGTGTTTTGTTCTTCGTGATATTTGCCGCCAATAATCGTTTTAAATTCTTCCCAATTCTGATATGATGCAAGCGAATGATGCAGAAAAACAAGTCCTTTCCCGGCTTTCAGGAGTTTAGAATAAGTTTCTTTTTCCTGTTCCGAAATTGATTTGGGCATATCGTAAAAAACCACTGCATCAAATGTTTTTTGATCGAGTTCTCCAAGTTGAATATTGGCTTCAGGATGTTTCAGTTCCTGATAATTTAAATCCTGAAAAGAGTCAAACATTTCAAAAAACGATTTCCTATCGAATTCATGTCCGCCAGTTAACACAATTACATTCAACTTTTTGGCTGAAACCGAAATAGAAGAGAGCATAATTATCACAAGGATCAGGAGTTTTTGAAGTCGCTTCATCAGTGTTTTTTTTAGAACATTGCGATTACCTTTTTCAGCGCTTCAACAAACACGTCAATTTCTTCTTTGGTGTTGTAAAAAGCGAAAGAAGCACGCACTGTTCCCTGAATGTTGAAATGATCCATCAACGGATCGGCGCAATGGTGACCGGTACGAACAGCAATCCCGAACTTGTCGAGCATGGTTCCCAAATCAAAAAAATGGATGCCATCAACATTAAAGGAAATAACTCCTGATTTTTCTGCTTGTGTTCCGTAAATGCGCAATCCGGGAATTTTCAGGAGCGAATCGGTTGCATAACGCAGCAATTCGGTTTCCCATGCCGCAGCATTTTCAACACCAATGTTTTGCAGATAGTCGATTGCTGCGCCAAAGGCAATTACACCGCTGATGTTTGGCGTTCCGGCCTCAAATTTATAGGGCAAATCGTTGTATGTTGTTCCTGAAAATTTAACCTCCGAAATCATTTCGCCGCCACCCTGGTACGGAGGCATTTGTTCAAGAAGTTCCTTTTTGCCATAAAGAACACCAACGCCGTTTGGCCCGTACATTTTGTGTGCCGAGAAGGCATAAAAATCAACATCCAAATCCTGAACATCAATGCGCAGATGCGGTGCGGCCTGTGCTCCGTCGACAAAAATGCGAATGCCTTTGGAATGAGCGATCTGTGCAATTTGTTTAATTGGATTTATGGTTCCGAGTACGTTCGAAACATGCGCTACAGCTATGATTCTTGTCCGCGAAGTAATCAGCGAATCCAGTTTTTCAAGTTGTAAACTTCCGTCGTCATTAATCGGAAGTATGACAATTTTTGCACCTTTTCGGCCGGCCATTAATTGCCAGGGCACAATGTTGGAATGATGTTCCATTTCCGAAACAATAATTTCATCGCTTTCCCGAATAAATGCTTCACCAAATCCAAAGGCTGCAAGGTTAATGCTTTCAGTGGTTCCTTTCGTAAAAATAATTTGTTCGCGGGTTCCGGCATTGATCAGATTTCTTGCTTTTTCGCGCGTTTCCTCATAAGCCTCAGTAGCTTTGTCGGCCAGAAAATGCGCAGCCCGGTGAATGTTCCCGTAGTATTCGGTATAAGTTTTTGTCAGCGCATCAATCACCTGTTGCGGGCGTTGCGTTGTTGCGGCGTTGTCGAAATAAATCAGTGGCCGCTTGTATATTATTTGCTGAAGAATCGGAAAATCTTTCCTGAACTTCGGTGTGTCAAAATTCATAATCAATTCATATTAAATGACTAAGTCCTGTTATTACCTGCATTTATCTCAGAATTCAAAGATAGACATTAAATTGGCTAACTGCGAAATCACTTTTTTTGTTTGTCGGATAACATAAAATACTCAGAAGATTTTTGTGCGAATTTTGGTAAATTTGATTACAACCTGTTATCAACCAGTACATGCCGCGGCAAATCAACTTCCTGCTTAGTGGTGCGACCGGAATTCTGGGATCGCATATTTTATTCGAATTGCTACATCACTTTGCGATGCAGAATTTATCCGGAAAAATCGGGCTCATCGTTCGGCCAGCTTCAGGATCAGGACACCTGAAAAATAACCGGATTGAGCAAATGTTGAACTCGGAGTTTATTCCGGAATACCTCAAATCGTTTTCTACTGAAGAACTTTTAAAGCCGGTTTTTCTGATTCAGAAGGAACTTCACGAAGTTGGCGAAGCTGATTTCCCTGCTGCATTTGCGGATGCTGTTTTTATTCATGCGGCAGCTTCGGTAAATCTGGCAAATTCGAAAGCTGTTTTTCAGGAAATCGAATTCAATAATTTCGATGGAACGCTTTCTGTCCTGATGAAATCTTTGCCGTTTTTAAAGAAGTTTGTATACATCAGTACAGCTTATGCAACTGGCCATCGTAACGGATTGATTGGTAATGATTTTTTAAGTTTTGATGGATGCAGTTTTCGCAATCCGTATGAAAGTTTCAAAAACAAGACCGAAAAATCGGTTGTCGGAATTTGCGAAAAAAATAGCGTTGACTGGCAGATTTTGCGTCCGTCAATTATTTGCGGACGAACATTGGATCAGCCGCTATTTTTCACTCCCAGATTTCCGGTTTTTTACCTGATTGGCAAATATTTTTACCTCCTGAAAAAATGTAGTTTGTACAATCCTCACATTCGGATTTATGCTCCTGAAAATTCAGGATTAAATATTGTTCCGGTTGATTATGTGGCCAGGGCAATTGTCAGGTTAATTTTTCAGGAATACAAACAGGTTAATCTGGTTCATTCGTCGCATTTCAATATTTCTGATTTGTTTCGCATTGGTTTGCAAGAAATCAACTATGAACATTTTACGTTGGTTTCAGAACCGATTGCCAATCCCCATATTTCTGAAAGGCGGTACGAAAATGTTATCAATTCGCAGCTACAGCCTTACCTCGAAACTCCGGCTCATGATTTTGATTCAGGGATCATCAGGGAAATTATGTCTGATTTTCCAGAGCCTGATATTTACCTGCATTTCTCCGGTCTCATTCGTTTTGCAATTGGACAGCATTTTAAGGCCATCTATTAACTTTTCAGGTTAAAAGTCCGGATCAGAAGCCGATCTTTTTTCCGGCGAAACATTCTCCCTTCAGATTTATGGTTAATTTTATCACTTTCAAAATCAAAAAGAGGGACTATGAAGATCAAATTATTTATTGCAGCACTTTTTGTCGCAGGGTCGTTACTGGCTCAGGATCTGACCAAGGGGGAGTTGGATCAGATAAAATCAGGGTTCAAAAAGGACGCTTATACGAAGGCGATGCAGAACGCACTTTCGTCGACCGATATCAATCAGTTGGCCTGGAACCGGGAGAATGTCGGCACTACCGACCAGTTTTTTACGTATCGGGTCGATGTTTCAGGAATTACCAATCAGCAGAAATCCGGACGCTGCTGGATGTTTTCGTCACTGAATCTTTTCCGTCCGCTGGTTATGAAGCAGTTTAACCTGTCCGAATTTGAGTTCTCCGAAAACTACCTGTATTTCTGGGACCTGATGGAAAAAGCAAACCTTTTCCTGAACAATATGGTGAATTCGGCCAATTTGCCCATCGACGACCAAAAAGTGCGCTGGTATTTGCGTTCGCCTGTTGACGATGGCGGGCAATGGATCAATTTTGTAAATCTGGCCAAAAAGTACGGAATGGTGCCGAAAGAAGTGATGAATGAAACCAATTCAAGCGAAAACACGGCCTGGACAACCAAAATGATCAACACCAAATTGCGCGAAGATGCGCTTGAATTGCGCGATTTGAAGAGCGCCAAAGCTGATCAGAAAAAGCTGGATGCCCGCAAAATTGAAATGCTTTCGGAAGTTTACCGGATGCTGGCGCTTAACCTGGGCGAACCACCCATCGAATTTCAGTGGCGCTACAAAACCAAGGACAAAACGGTCAGCGATTTCAAAACATACACGCCGCAAAGTTTCAGAACCGAAATATTCACCAACATTAATCTAGACGATTATGTGATGATTATGAACGATCCTTCGCGCCCGTTCTGGAAACATTACGAAGTGGAAAACTACCGGAACACGCAGGAAGGCGACAACTGGCATTATGTGAATCTGCCGAATGACGTGATCAAGGAATTTTGCATCGAATCGATCAAAAATAACGAGGCTTTGTATGCATCGTGCGATGTGGGCAAACAGTTGCGCCGCGATGTTGGAATTTTGGACGTCGATAATTTTGATTACGAATCGGTTTACGGTGTAAAATTCGGAATGAACAAAGCACAACGGATCGAAACCGGCGAAAGTGGCTCAAGTCATGGAATGGCGCTGATTGCCGTGGATTTGGATGCGCAGCAAAAGCCGGTGAAATGGCAGTTCGAAAACAGTTGGGGACCGACAGCCGGCGAAAAAGGTTACCTCACGTTTACCGACGCGTGGTTCAACGAATACATGTTCCGGTTTGTAGTCAACAAAAAATATCTGAGCCAAAAAGTACTCGAAATCTACAGCCAAAAGCCACAGATGCTGCCACCCTGGGATCCGATGTTTTAATAACTCTGAAATAATCAGGGATTCATTTAGTCAGGGTTTCACTTTAAGTGAAGCCCTGACTATTTAGCAACAAGTTTTTCCTGAAAAATCTGAAAAGATGGTCCGGGCCGAAAATATTTCTGTCAAGTTTAATGGCAAATCAATCCTGAGCAACATCAGTTTTGTTTTACCTGAAGGAAAATCCATGGCCATTGTTGGTCCGTCGGGTTGCGGAAAAACTGCGCTTGGAAGATTAATTAGCCGAGTTGTTCAGCCCACTTCAGGAGAATTGAAAATAGCCGGCGAAAAGGTTTGCCTGATGGTGGAGCAGCAGGATAATTTTATGGCAGCTTCGCACATGCGGTCGGGTTATCACGGGCAACGCTACGAAAATCTGGGTCTTGAGGAAGTTCCCACGGTGAATGAATACCTGAATCAAGTTTACAATACGGGAAATCAGGAAGTTCGGCAGAGCGAGATTATCACCAGTTTGCAAATGATGGATATGCTGCCTTTGGCTGGGCGAAAACTGATGATGCTGAGCAATGGCGAACGAAAGCGGATTCAACTTTCAGTGGCTTTGCTTCAGAATCCTGATATTTTGGTGCTCGATCAGCCGTTTGTTGGACTCGACGTTTCGGCGCGTAAAAAGCTTGAGAAGCTGATTATTCAACTGCACCATTCCGGGAAAACAATTGTGCTGATTTGCGATTCGGAACATATTCCTAAAGAAATAGATTTTGTGCTCGCGCTCGGAAAAGGGCATGTTTTGCAATTCGTCGAAAGGTCAGCTTTTAATCCTCAAATTCAGAAATCAGAAAATCATTCGATCGCCGAACATTTTATTGAAGAGATTAAACCTTCCGGAGAAAATGCATTTGAGTTTGCTGTGAAAATGAGCGATGTGAATGTTGTTTTGGGCGGCAATAAAATTTTGCAAAACATCAACTGGACGGTAAAAAGAGGCGAACGCTGGGCTTTAACCGGACCAAATGGCGCCGGAAAAACAACTTTATTGAGTTTGATTACTGCCGATAATCCGCAGGGTTATGTGAATGATCTGGTGCTTTTCGACCGCAAACGCGGAACCGGAGAAAGTATCTGGGACATTAAAAAGCGGATTGGCTATGTTTCGCCCGAACTGCATTTGTATTTCTTGCGTGGGAAGGGTATTTTCAATACCATTCCCGGGCTCGGAAATCCATCGGGTTTTATTGGAAGTTCGATTTTGTGTGCCGATGTTATTTCGTCAGGTTTTCACGACCTGATCGGCATTTCGGACAAACCTTCCGATTTTCACCGGAAATCAGTCGAAAAATGGTTTTCGGTTTTGAAACTTGAGCACCTCGCAAAAAGCTGGTTTCATGAGGTTTCGTTGAGCGAACAGCGTTTGCTTTTGCTGGCTCGCGCACTGGTCAAAATCCCTTCGCTGCTCATTCTCGACGAGCCTTGCCAGGGTCTCGATCCGCATCAAACCAAACTTTTTACCCGAATGCTCGACAGTCTTTGCCTGCATTTGGGAACTACGTTAATTTATGTCACACATTATGCCGATGAAATTCCAAAAAGCATTGAGTATCTGCTTGAACTGGAAACCGGGCGTGTTAAAAGCTGTGGCGAATTTCACATTCCGGAGGAATAAGTTGAATAAGAATATAGTCATTATGTCGTCATTAATTGTCATTCAATGGTTTTTCCAAATGACGTGAAACGAATAACCACAAATGACAAGAAGTAAATAACGCAAATGAAAATCTCAGTGCAGAACGAACCCCAATATCCACGATAAAAGCCCAAAATCATTTCCGGAACAATCATCTAACTTGAAAAACTGTTCTTACCTTTGTTTTTGAATCAAATAAATTCAATTTATGCAAAACTTCTTTGTCAAATCGCACGGGCTCGGAAACGATTATATTGTTTTGAACGAAACAGAACTTTCGTTTCGGCTGAACGAAAAAAATATTCGACTGATTTGTGATGTTCACTACGGAATCGGTTCCGACGGAATCCTCCTGAAAGTGGCTTCCTCAAAGGCTGATTTTGGTCTGAAAATTTATAATCCTGATGGTTCTGAAGCGGAAAAAAGTGGCAACGGGCTTCGCATTTTTGCCAAATATCTGTACGATTACGGACACACTTCGGGTAAATTATTTACCATCGAAACCCTTGGCGGATTGGTTACTGCTGAAGTTTCAGGAGAAAAAAAAGGCAAAGCAACCCAGATAAAAGTCGATATGGGAAAAGCCATTTTCGACGCGCATTCTGTTCCGGTTATTTGCGACGAACATGAATGCCTGGATCATCCGTTGAGCCTGATCGACGAAACCTACATGATCAATTGCGTTTCGGTTGGAAATCCGCATTGTGTTATTCTGCGCGACCGCCTGATTCAGGCTGAAATCCTGAAGCACGGATCGGAAATTGAAAATCACCGCATGTTTCCCAACCGCATCAATGTACAGTTTGCCAAAGTCAATTCGCGCACCGAAGTTGAAATGCTAATCTGGGAACGTGGCGCCGGTTACACACTGGCTTCCGGAAGTTCGTCGTGTGCTGTGGCTGCAATCACGATTAAAAAAGGGCTGACCGAACGGAAATTAAACCTGAAAATGCCCGGCGGAGTTTTGCAGATTGAAATTGATGAAGACTGGAACATCCGAATGGAAGGTGAAGTTAAAGAAATTGCTTCGGGCAATTTTAGTGATGAACTGATTGCAGAGGTACTTTGTTTATAAAAATCTGTAAATTTGCAGCCCCATTTATTTATAATTTAAAATGACAGCGAAACATATTCCGTTTTCGAAGCCGGAGCTCGAAAAAATCATAGAACAATATCCAACTCCTTTTCATATTTACGACGAGAAAGGAATCCGCGAAAACGCACGGACTTTTAACCGGACTTTTTCATGGAATCCGGGATTCAAGGAATTTTATGCTATCAAGTCGGCGCCAAATCCCTATTTGATGAAAATCATGAAGGAAGAAGGTTTTGGCATCGACTGCAGTTCGTATGCCGAACTGGTAATTGCTGAAAAGCTTGGCATGTCGGGCGACGAAATCATGTTTACTTCGAACGACACACCAGCTTACGAATACAAAAAGGCCATTGAATTAGGCGCCATCATCAACCTCGACGACATTTCGCACATCGAATACCTTGAAAAAAATGTTGGACTGCCTTCGCTGGTGTGTTTCCGTTACAACCCGGGTTCGCTAAAAGAAGGAAATACCATAATTGGTCATCCGGAAGAAGCCAAATATGGTTTTACCCGCGAACAATTGTTCGAAGGTTACCAGATGTTGAAAGACAAGGGAGTGAAACGTTTTGGGCTGCATACCATGGTGGCTTCCAACGAACTGGATGCCGCTTATTTTGTTGAAACCGCGCAAATTCTGTTCGACCTGATTATCGAACTCAAAGAAAAGATCGGCATTCAAATCGAGTTTGCCAACCTGGGTGGAGGAATTGGAATTCCTTATCGTCTGAGTGATCAGCCGGTTGATCTTGATTTTATGAGTCGTGGAATTTACCAGCTTTATCAGGATAAAATTGTAGCCAAAGGGTTGGCGCCACTTAAAATTTATTTTGAATCAGGTCGTGCCATGACCGGCCCTTATGGATATTTGGTTTCCACAGTTCTGCACATCAAAAAAACGTACAAGCAATACGCTGGACTCGATTCGAGCATGGCCAATCTGATGCGGCCTGCGCTTTACGGATCCTATCACCACATTACAGTTGTGGGTAAGGAATACGAATCACACGATCAGATTTATGATGTAACCGGTTCGCTTTGCGAGAACAATGATAAATTTGCCATCAACCGCAAATTGCCAAAGATGGAACCCGGCGATTTGGTTGTGATTCACGATGCCGGTGCCCACGGTCATGCCATGGGATTTAACTACAACGGCAAATTGCGTTCGGCAGAATTGCTTTTATGCGAAAATGGTAAAGTCGTTCAAATCCGCCGTGCCGAAACGCTGGATGACTATTTTGCAACTTTGGATTTTGAAGGATTAAAAGAATTTAAATAATCAGAAAATAACAAATAAGAAAGCCGGCGAAAGTCGGCTTTCTTATTTGTGTCCTGTTATTAGAGCTTATTCCCAATCAACCATTTGCAAATAAAGTTATCTTTGATAAAATTTTAAAAATGCGAAATCATAAGAAAGTGACAAGCGAAAATGTAAAAGATTTGAGGGCAAAAATTCTTCAGAGAATTAAATTATCCAACTGCACACTGCTTGCTTTCAAACTAAAAGAGTATGGTGAGCTTGTGATTTCGATGAACGGAAAAATTGTAAAAGTAAAAGCTAAAGAACTAAGCAATCCTTAATTTTTCTAAAGACCAATTACGACTTTCATGATCATCGGATTTGATGCCAAACGTGCTTTTAACAATGCTGCCGGACTGGGAAATTTCAGCCGGAACACTATTCGTGCGCTTTCCCGTCAATTTCCTAACGACCGATATTTTCTTTTTCATCCGGGGAATTCGAACCCTCTATTCATTCCTCCGGTTAATTCCTCTGAAGTCAAGCCAAATAGTATTTTATGGAAAACACTGAAATATGGATGGAGGAGCTTCCGTGTTGGAAGTATAGCTAAAAAACTTAAGCTCGACATTTATCATGGGTTAAGTCATGAGCTACCGATCTGGATTGAAAATTCGAATATAAGAACAGTTGTTACCATTCACGATCTGATTTATCTCCGGCATCCTGAATATTATCATCGGATTGACCGGAAGATTTACGATCAAAAGTTCAGACACGCCTGCAAAGTGGCTACAAAGATTCATGCCATTTCCGAACAAACCAAGCAGGATCTGATGACTTACTTTTTTGTTCCTGAAGAAAAAATCAGAGTGATATATCAGTCGATAAATCCTGTTTTTTTTGAAAAATCAGATGAGGCTAAAAAACAAGAGTTGCGATTGAAATATCAGCTTCCTCCCAGATTTGTGCTTCATGTAGGAACTGTTGAGCCGCGTAAAAATTTACTGGGTTTACTGGAAGGAATGATCCAGACGAAGACATATATTCCCGTTGTCGTGGTTGGAAAGCTAACCGATTATCAGCAAAAAGTACAGAAGTTTATTGAGGCGGATCTCAACCGGCTGGAAGTTTTTTTTCTTTCCCGCATTCATGATCCTGAGCTCGCCGTGCTTTATCAAATGGCCGAGGTAATGGTTTATCCTTCCTTTTTTGAGGGATTCGGACTTCCCGTTGCAGAGGCTCAGGCATCCGGTTGCCCGGTTATTACTTCTTTTACAAGTAGTTTACCTGAAGTTGGTGGCGAAGCCGCGATTTATGTAAGTCCGGAAAAGCCAGAAGAAATCGGGGCGGCTCTTGCCAGTCTGCTTGCCGACCGGAATTTGCGTGAATCGATGATCGGTAAAGGCATAACCAATGCACAGCGGTTTACTCCTGCTAATTTTGCACGGCATTTAAAACAACTTTATAATTCAGTATTGGAATGATTGACGATATAAAAACGGCACTTGAGGTGCTTCAAAAAGGCGGAGTGATTTTGTACCCGACCGATACGATTTGGGGAATTGGCTGCGATGCCTGCAATGTGGATGCCGTGAAACGGATTTATGCCATTAAAAACCGGATCGATTCGAAAAGTATGTTGGTTTTGATGGAAAATGCTGCGTTGCTCGATCGCTATGTAGACGAAGTTCCGGATATTGCTTTCGATTTAATTGAAGTGACCGATAAACCGCTGACTGTTATTTACGATGGCGCCAAAAATCTGGCAGCAAACCTGGTCGCTGAAGATGGGAGCATCGGCATCCGAATCACTGCCGAAGCTTTCAGTAGTGAACTGATTCGCCGGTTTAAACGGCCAATCGTTTCCACTTCTGCAAACATCAGCGGAAAACCATCGCCGGCTTGTTTCGACGATATTGAACAGGAAATTATTGATGCCGTTGATTATGTGGTAAAATACCGTCAGGGCGATACCCAAAAAGCTGTTCCGTCTTCGATCATAAAACTTGGAAGAGGCGGAGAAATCAAGATAATCAGGGAATAGCAAAAGTGTTCAGTAAGTAGTCGCAGTTGGCAGAAAAAAATGTTACGAGTTGCGAGATACGAGTTACTGAAAAACCCGCAACCCGTAAGTCATAACCCGTAACTTGAAACTCAAAAAATGAAATACCCGCAAAAAAAATCAGAATTTAGTCCGGATAAATTGAAGGAAGTTTCAGCGAAAGTTTCAGCGCCAATTGAGCTGATGAAATTTCTGATCGAAAAATTTCCGGAGAAAAGCCGGACAACCATAAAATCGTTGCTGGCCCACAAACAGGTTACTGTTGACAATATGGTGACCACCAAGTTTGATCATCCGTTGAGTCGGGGACAGGTTGTTTACATCAACAAGAAAAAGTCTGAGGAAAAACCGAGGTTCCGGGGAATGCGGATTGTGTATGAAGATGCCAGCCTCATCGTCATTGATAAGGCAAGCGGACTGCTGTCGATGGCTTCGGAAACGGAAAAAACAAAAACAGCCTACAGCATGTTGAGTGAATATGTCAAGAAATTTGATCCGAAGAACCTGATTTTCATTGTGCACCGGCTCGATCGCGATACTTCAGGATTGATGATGTTTGCCAAAAGCAAAAAGGTGCAGGAAATTTTGCAAAAAGACTGGAATGATTCGATTATCGACCGCTCATATATTTGTGTGGTTGAGGGCGAAATGGAAAAAAAGGAGGGTTCGGTTACTTCGTGGCTGAAAGAAAATAAAGCAATGGTTATGTTCTCAAGTCAAAATCCGGATGACGGACTGAAAGCAACCACAAATTATAAGGTTTTGAGGACAGGAAAGCAATTTTCGCTACTTGAAGTCAAACTCGAAACCGGGCGAAAAAATCAAATCCGCGTGCACATGAAAGATTTGGGGTATCCGGTAACCGGCGACAAAAAATATGGGGCTAAGCTGAATCCGATTGGGCAAATGGGATTGCACGCCAGGGTTTTGTCGTTTAAGCACCCAATATCAGGAAAAGTTATGAGGTTCGACACCCCAATTCCGGGGAAGTTTTTGAAGATATTGAAGTAAATGGTTCGCAGATAAATATTTATCCGAGGTATTCAATTCGATTGAATAGGCTGAAAACAAAGACTGAAAACGCTGCTTTTTTGCGGAAAACTATTTTTTTATAGTTTTGTCGCTCAATTCAAATTGAATGGAAATTTTAACTGTCCTTTTACTGGCAATCGGCTTATCCTTCGATTCGTTTGCTGTTTCGGTTTGCAGCGGACTGAACCTCCCACAAATACGTTTTTTTCAGGCAGCAAAAATTGCGCTTTTTCTGGCACTTTTTCAGGCATTTATGCCATTGGCAGGCTGGTTGGTTGGGCACAGTATCAAATCGCTGATCGAACCGGTCGATCACTGGATTGCGTTTGGATTGCTCAGCCTGATTGGAGGAAAAATGATCATCGAAAGTTTTATTGGCACTGAAGCCCGCGAAATAAAAAATCCGCTGCATTTCCGCGTTATCCTGATGCTTTCGTTGGCAACCAGCATCGATGCACTGGCCGTTGGTTTCAGTTTTGCAACCCTGACCGATAAAATAATGATTGCCGTTTTTGTAATCGGATCGGTTACTTTTATAGCCTCCATGCTCGGAATTTTGCTCGGGAAAAAGACCGGTCCTAAAATTAACCGGTTTGCCGAAATTGCCGGTGGATTTATTCTGATCGGGATAGGAACGAAAATTCTGATCGAACATTTGATTTACCATCTCTAGTTTATTTGCAAAAAGAACCGCCATTTCCTGAAATTTTTATTTCTTTTTGCCAAAGAAGTATACTTCGGAAAGGGACTGTTCCTTATAAATTCTTATTTTCGCAGTTGTTAAAGTAATTCGCTTTTCTGGTAGATTGTGGCTGATGACTTATCCCGACTCAAAGATTAATTCATATACATTTTCCCCTCTCTTTTTTTTGCTCTTGATTGGCGCCCTGATCGGTATTGCTACGTTGGTCTTTTTAATTCGATATCGAAAATCTCCAGGTGTTAAGTATTGGTTGATTTGGCAATTGGCTGCTTCTGTGTGGGCATTTACTTACGCTTTCGAATTTGCAGCAACACATATCGATACCAAAATTCTCTGGTCGAAGTTTTCTTATTTCGGAATTGTGTACTGTACCATTTCATACGTGTTCTTTTCACTTGAATTCTCGTCTCAGAATAAGTTTCTGAAGAAGAAATATATTTACAGTATGTTTGCGGTGGCTACCTTATTTATTCTTTCACCCTTTACCAACGATTTTCACCACCTGCACTGGGTAAGTTATTCGATTAATCCTGAAACAAATGCAACCAATTATGTGTACGGACCATTTTTTTGGATCATTTTTGCTTTTTCATATTTGACACTGACGGCTGGAATTATCAATCTTTTTGTGCTTTATTTCAGGCTATCAAGTTATTATAAACGACAGATTTTTCTTCTTCTTTTTGCATCATTGTTACCTCCCGCCGGAAACCTGATCTATGTTTTTCACATTAATCCCGTTCCCGGATTCGACTGGACTCCATTTACATTTCTGATCACCGGAGTTTTAATTGCCATAAATATTGCGCAATTCAAATTGTTTGATGTGGTTCCTTTTGGGCGCAGTAAACTTATCGATGTTTTGCCCGATGCGATTGTGATTCTCGATAATTCAATGCGGATAGCAGATTACAATCCAGCTATGCGAAAGTTGATTCAAACAAATGATAAGGAATTAAACGGTCGGCAAATTGAAAAGTATTTTCCGCATCGGGAATACCTCATTAAGGATATTTTGGCCAATGATGAATTCAGAACTGAATTGTTAAAAGAAGTCAATGGTGAGACATTTGTATTCGATTTTTATTCTACTTCACTTTTCGATCATAACAAACAACGCATAGGAAGCCTTCTTGTGCTTAAAGATATTACGCTACGTGTGCGGGCTGATGAAAAAGTTAAGGATGCCAATTTGAGGCTTAAAGACGAAATTCTGGAAAAGGAACAACTCATTGGCGATCTCGATGCTTTTTCGCATACCGTTGCTCATGATTTGAAAAACATGCTTGGCGCCATTGTTTCAGCAAGTAGCCTGATAAAATCAGGACTTGGAGAAATGCCCGAGAAAGATATTCTCGAAATTAATGACTTGATTAACCAGGCAGCCACCAAAACCATACACATTACCAAAGAACTCCTGACATTGGCATCGGTTCGTCAGCAGGAAATCAGACCGGAACCAGTGAATATGAAGAAGATTGTGGTGGATTCGCTGAAACGACTGAATAATCTCATCCAGGGGAAAAATGTGAAAATTAGTTTACCTGAAAACTGGCCTGAGGTTTTGGGCTATGAGGCCTGGATTGAAGAAGTTTGGATCAATTACATCAGCAATGCCATAAAGTACGGCGGAACTCCTCCTGAATTTGAAATCGGAAGTTCGCTTCTTGCAGATAATCGGGTTAAATACTGGATAAAAGACAATGGGAAGGGGCTAGCCGAAAGCGAGATGGCTGCTTTGTTCAATAAATTTACGCGGTTGGATTCGCTTCGGGCTGAAGGACACGGACTTGGTTTATCGATTGTAAAACGAATAATTGAAAAGCTGAACGGGGAAGTGGGAGTTGAGAGTGAAAATATTCCGGGGAAAGGTTCAACTTTCTATTTCATTCTTGCGCTGGCTCAAAAATCCTGAATATAAATCAGCCACAAAAAGCTTTGCGGATATGGTCCGACTTGCTTAAGTATTTTCGGAATTGGAAAAATCCCGGCATTTTCCCAAAATAATAATCATGCCCTAACAAATTCTTTACGATCATTTGCCGAAATTCGAGTAAATTGCAATCATGGAACTGGTTATATTAAAAGATATTGTCATCATTTTTGCTTTTGCAACAGCGGTAAACTACATTTTTACGAAAATGAAAATCCCGACGATCATCGGGTATTTGCTTACCGGAATCGTTGCAGGTCCTTATGTTTTGGGCGTTATTCACTCTCCGCACGAGATTGAGTTTATGGCCGAAATTGGTATCATTTTGCTCATGTTTACCATTGGTCTCGAATTTTCGCTCAACCACCTCATCAAAATACGGAACATCGTTTTCCTGGGCGGTTTTGTTCAACTAATTTTTACTGCCGGAGTGACAATGCTGATTGGCCATTTGTATGACATGACCTGGGGATCAGCCCTTTTTATCGGATTCCTGACAGCCTTGAGCAGTACCGCTCTGGTTCTAAAAATCCTTCAGGAGAGGGGCGAGTTAACCTCAAATTATGGCCGGACAGTGGTTGGGATTTTAATCTTTCAGGATATAATTTTGGTACCGCTTATTTTGCTCACGCCAATGCTGGGTGGTCAAACTGCCAATATTGGCGCCAAATTATTCGGACTGGGAACCAAAACGCTGGCCATTATTGCCATGGTTTATATTGGGAACCGGTGGGTGATGCCCAAAGTACTTCACCTGATTGCCCTGACCAAAAACAAGGAATTGTTCCTGATGAGTATTTTGCTGATTTGCCTGGCGGTTGCATTGCTGACCTCAGAGTTAGGAATGTCGCTGGCATTTGGCGCTTTCCTGGGCGGACTGATGATTTCGCGGTCGGAATACAGTCAGGATGCCTTTAGTCACCTTATTCCTTTTAAAGATACTTTTACCAGTTTCTTTTTTGTTTCGATTGGCATGCTGCTCGACCTGAGTTTTGTGGGCGACAATATCTGGCTTATTTTTGCCACAGTTTTGCTGGTCATCGCCATCAAAACTTTTGTGGCAGGTGGAACCGCTTTTATGCTTGGACACACCTTTAGGGGAACAATTGTAGTTGGTTTGGCCTTGGCGCAAATCGGCGAATTTTCATTTATTCTGGCCAAAATCGGGCAGACTTATCAAATTCTGAGTGACTATTATTATCAGCTTTTTCTGGCGGTGACCATTGTTTCCATGGCCGTTTCGCCATTCCTGATTATGGTGGCCAAACCGGCGGCTGCTATGTTGCTTAAGCTTCCGGTTCCTCAATTCCTGATCAGGGGATTGTTCCCACTTCAGGAAATTGACATTCCGGAGATGCAAAACCATATTGTGCTGATTGGAAAGGATTCGCGCGCGTTAAATCTTTCGCTGATGGCAAGCCGGATGAACTTGCCTTATGTGTCCATCGTATTTGATCCGGCATCGGCCCGTAGCCGCCAGTTGAAGGGCGAAACGGTAATTTACGGCGATTCGATGAACGAACCCATTCTTCGAAAAGCTCATGTTGATTTGGCCGGAATTGTGGTGATTAGTATCGGCGATGCCATTGCTACGCTCGGAATTATTGAAAAGGTTAGGAATATAAACAAGCACGTTTACATTATTGCGCGGTCAAAACATGTAACCGACATCGAAGATTTATACCAGATGGGCGCCAACGAAGTTATTCCTGAAGAATTCGAAACAGCCATCGATCTTTTTGAGCGTATTCTGAAAAAACTGCTGGTGACGAAGAGCGAAATTGAAACTGCCATTTTGCGAATCAGGGATGATAATTACGGAATTTTCAGAGATGTAAAAGCAAACGATACATTTAGCCTCACAGATGAAATTCCGGATGTTGAAATTGTGGCGCTCAAAACAAGGAATTACCCACTTTTTTTAGGAAAATCGCTCAAGGAAATACACTTGCGAAAAAATTACGGGCTCACCGTTGTGGCCGTAAAAAGGGGGGCTGAGATTTTCGAAAATCCGGGTTCGTCGTTTGTTTTCGAGAGCAATGACGTGATTTATATCCTGGGAAAACCTGAAAAAATTGCTGCAATATCAGCAACATAAAAAAGCCGGTTCTGAATTTTTTCTTCAAAACCGGCTTCTATTTTATTTTTATGGCTTATTTCTTCCGGATAAAAATCTGTATAGTTACTCCTGAAAAATTGAAATTTTCCCTGATTTTATTTTCCAGATATCGCCGGTACGGTTCCTTGATATACTGTGGCAGGTTTGCAAAAAAAGCAAAGCTTGGGGTCTGGCTTGGAAGCTGTGTCACGTATTTAATTTTCACAAATTTCCCTTTGATTGATGGCGGCGGGTAAGCTTCTATGGCTTTAAGCATCACATCATTCAACTCCGACGTTTTTATTTTCTTTGAGCGGTTATTGTACACTTCAACGGCAGTTTCCAAAGCTTTCAGGATACGTTGTTTGCTTAGAGCCGAAATGTAAACGATCGGAACATCGACAAATGGAGCAATGCGTTCCTTAATTTGCTTGGTAAATTCGTTGGTGCTCGAATTGTCTTTTTCAATCAAATCCCACTTGTTGACCAAAATAACGCATCCCTTTTTGTTGCGTTCAATCAGGTGGAAAATAGAAACATCCTGTGCTTCAATTCCGCGCGAGGCGTCGAGCATCAGTAAACAAACGTCAGAATCTTCGATGGTACGAACCGAACGCATCACCGAGTAAAACTCAACATCTTCTTTGACTTTGGTTCGCTTGCGTAAACCAGCCGTATCGATCAGGTAAAAATCGTGACCAAATTTGGTGTATCGGGTATGAACAGCATCGCGCGTGGTTCCTGCAATTTCAGTTACAATGTTGCGTTCTTCACCGGTCAAGGCATTGATGAATGACGACTTGCCCACATTTGGACGGCCAATAATGGCGTAGCGCGGAACATTTTCATCGAACGAATCATCCACTTTCTCCGGAAATTCCTGAACCATGGCATCGAGCAATTCACCGGTTCCGCTTCCGGTCATCGACGAAATGCAATATATTTCGCCCAATCCGAGTGAATAAAACTCGTGCGAGTCGATAATCCGGGCGTTATTGTCGACCTTGTTAACAGCGACAAAAACTTTCTTTGTTGAGCGGCGCAAAACAGCCGCGACTTCTTCGTCCATGTCGGTAATTCCGTTTTCCACATCAACCACAAATAAAATCACATCGGACTCTTCGATAGCCAACATCACCTGTTTGCGGATTTCTTCTTCGAACACATCTTCAGAATTCACGGCATAACCGCCGGTGTCGATCACCGAAAAGTCGACTCCGTTCCAAACACTTTTCCCGTACTGGCGGTCGCGTGTTACTCCGGCCGATTCATCAACAATGGCTTTCCTCGATTCGGTCAACCTGTTAAACAAGGTTGATTTGCCAACATTTGGCCTTCCTACTATTGCAATAATGTTACTCATTTTTATCTCCGAGCCTCCCCCAACCCCTCCGAAGGAGGGGAGAAAGAACAGCTATTTTAATATTTCGTTTAAATAAATCAATGCTCCATTTTAAGCCCTCCCTTTCGGGGAGGGTTTGGGTGGGGCTGTCTACTCCATGTCGTATCCAAATCCGCTCAGCGAGCGGTCTTTGTCGCGCCAGTCTTTGTTTACTTTTACAAACAATTGAAGGAAGACTTTCTTCTGAAAGAATTCTTCCATATCCAGTCTGGCTTCGGTTCCAACGCGTTTGAGCGCCTGCCCCTGATGCCCGATGATGATGCCTTTCTGACTGTCGCGGGCAACATGAATGACGCACATCAGGTTCAGTATTTTATCTTCTTCTTTAAATTGCTCCACTTCCACTTCTACCGAATACGGAACTTCCTTATCGTAGTTCAGCAAAATTTTCTCGCGGATAATTTCGCTCACAAAGAAACGTTCATTCCGGTCGGTCATTTCGTCTTTCGGGAAATAAGCCGGGCCTTCCGGAAGTAGTTCCAGTATACGGTCGAAAATTGGTGAAACATTGAATTTTTCAGTAGCTGAAATGGCATACACATCAGCCAGCGGCAGTTTTTCGCGCCAGTAATTGTATAATTCCATTACCTTTTCCTGGGTCGAAAGGTCAATCTTGTTAATTAGCACAATGACTGCGGCTTCCGAGCTTTTAATCCGGTCGACATATTCTTCATTCTTTCCCGGCGATTCAACCACATCGGTTACATATAAAATTACGTCGGCATCGATCAACGCTGTGTTTACAAACTTCATCATGGTTTCCTGAAGTTTGTAATTCGGTTTCAGGATTCCGGGCGTGTCGGAATAAACAATCTGGAAATCATCGCCATTGACGATGCCTTTGATGCGGTGGCGGGTGGTTTGCATTTTCGAGGTAATGATCGATAAACGCTCGCCCACCAGCGAATTCATGATGGTTGATTTCCCGACGTTGGGGTTTCCGATGATGTTTACAAATCCGGATTTATGTGCCATTTACTTTTGAATGAAGGTTTTAAAACAGGGCGCAAAGATAATCAATTAAATCGTTTATCGGCAAAAGCCTTCATTCGGTGAAGCGATGTTAAGGAATGCTTCAAAACCATTTCATCCGGACTGTTGTTGGATTTAGTTCTACTTTATCACATTTGAAAAGTCAACCTTTTTATCCTAAATTTTTTCCTGAAGGGAAAAATCGGTCAGTAGAAACGGTATTTCAACATTTTCTCTACCAATCTTTGGTTCCGATAGAAACCATTTTTTTTTGAATTTCAAACGGTTTCTCAAATTTAGCTGCCAGTACCAAATTCAGATCCTGAGCGAGGCACGGAATCCCCTGGCAGCGTAGTACGATTCTGCCCCGTTGTGATACATGAAGACCGTGTTGTAGCGACGATCACAAAAGATGGCACCGCCGAGTTTTCTAATTTCAGCAGGTGTTTTCACCCAACTCGATGTTTTCGTATCGAAATTTCCAAGTTGCTGCAACTCCCGGTATTGTGTTTCGGTTAAAAGCTCAATGCCCATGTCGGCAGCCATCTCAATAGCGCTATTTCCCGGTTTATGTTCTTTCCTTGATTCCAGCGCTTCATGGTCGTAACAGACACTTCTGCGTTCTTTTGGACTTTCCGCTGAACAATCATAAAAAATGTATTCGCCCGTCTTTGTATCAAAACCAACAACATCCGGTTCACCGCCGGTTCTTTCCATTTCATCGAGTGACCACAATTTTTCGGTATCAGTTTCCAGCTTTGCCTGTAGTTTAGCCCATTCAAGATCTTTATGGCGGCTCATGTTTTTCTCAAAACGGGCTTTCAATACGCTGAGCAGTTCTTCACGTTCTTCCGGAGACAACTCTTTTTTAGTGTTATTCATGTTGCTCATAACGAATGCTATTTTAATTTGCTTACGAAGTCTTGTAACCGGTTATGTGCCATATTTATGCCTTGTGCAAAGGGCATCTGTAGCAATTGGTTTCTGTGTTCGATCGACCGAAATACGATATGCATAGTGAGTTTGCTGGTGTCGCCAGTGAGTTTTTCAAATTCGAAGAACTCAAGCTGTACGGGAAAAGGCGTATTCTCCATTTCAAATGTCCGTGTGATTTTCAGGTTCGGAACAAACTCGTGGATTACCCCATTGGCCCTAAATACTACGTTCCCCAGGGCATCTGATGTTTCAAACTGCCAACTGCCATGCTTTTTATTTTCAAGCTTCAGCACTTTTGTTCCCATCCATTGCTCAACAATTTCGGGTTCTATATAGTTCTACTTTAACACATTTAAATTCTTATATATGAGTAATTTATATCTCGTTGCCTGTTTAGGTGTCGTTTAAACATTTTGTTCATCAATTGTTCCTCTGTCATTTCTTTGTAAAGCTTAAATAC
>JBAZGO010000010.1:0-121558 GCA_041652995.1 Prolixibacteraceae bacterium | reverse complement strand
AACAATAAAAAGTTCATTGAGATGGGTGAAATTACAAAATTAAACCCTGCCTGTCAAACGGGTGGGGTAAAAAATCATGTAATATACTCATTATTAGAAATATAAAAATTAACTTGACGGCTATGCCTTCAATGGGGCCTACTTCATAGGTGTTTGCGAAAAGTTGCGAATTGTAGAAGCTACCGTCAGGTTTTCCCCAAAAATCGAGAGGCACGACGTTGTCGTATCCGCTTTCGATCAGCCGGATCCTGAACCCGTTGGGCTGTTCGGTCTGAACTCCTTCATTGGTGGTATTATCAATGACGACACCGGTTATTGTTGAATCCGGGGCATCGTAATTATCAATATCATCCAGACAAGAAGAAAGTGCCAGTACAATAATTAATGAGATTATTACTTGTAATTTCATAATGTTCAAACGTTAAGGTTAGTAAAGTGGATTTTGAATTAGTTTTGGATTCTTTTGAATTTCGGAAGGATTAATCTTTTCGTAGTACAACTGGGGCCAGAAGGTTAATTGGTTTCCAACCAGAGTTTTGGCAAAAACATACGCATTGGCCTGCAGATCGTAATAGGGCAACAGCGCCGTGAACCGTTTATTTACGATCAACTGATCGGCCATGTGCCACCGCCGGATATCCCAGTACTTCTGGTTTTCAAATGCCAGCTCCACCATGCGTTCGTTGCGGATACGGTCGCGGGTCACCTGAGCATCTGTCAGGAGCGCGATTCCGGCCCGTTCCCTGATTTGATTAATGGCGGTTTTTGCTTCCGGAATTTTTCCCAGTTCAAAGGCTGCTTCAGCATAATTCAGCAACACTTCGGCGTATCGCATTTCAATCCAGCTTTGGGTGGATTTCCATCCGGCAGCCTCGCTCATATCCAGATTATAATCCAGGTATTTTCGGATATAGAAGCCTGTCATAGTACGTTCGCTTCCACCGATGCCATTGATGCTGATAATGTTCATGTTTCCGGTGGGGCTGACGGTATGACTTCCGGCGTCATATTTTTGGGTATAATCACCGACACTTACCACTTTCCGTCCGTAAACCGTCCCGGTGTTTGCGCTGGTCTGATCGTCAATAATACCGGCCTGCACGTCGATGACGGTTCCCCGGAAAGTTCCAAATGGAATAATGACCGTGGCCATGCACCTTGGATCCTTATTTTTGAATAAGTCGGCCGGACTGGCATATTTAACCGGCGCTCCTGTTCCATCGGTCAGTTTCAATGTGCCCGGCGAACCATCCACATATTCAAACTGCTCGACCATTTCCAGTGTCGGATTCATCCTAGAACTGTATCCCCATGGACCGCGAACGCCATAAGGAAGATACCAGCAGTCGTATGAATGGACAAATTCCGGATAATGATATTCCTGAACCATGATCAGCTCCGGGTTATCAGTGGTTTCGATGAACAAGTTAGTGAAATTAGCCACCTTGTCGCCGGGGGTGGCGTTATACAGGCTGTATTTTTGGGATTCCATTACTGCCTCGGCCGCGTCGAATGAAGCCTGGAAATAAGCACCTGCTGCGGAAGATGGTATGCCAACCAGACCGTCTAACAGGACGTTTCCGTATTTTGCTTCGGTAGCAGCATATAACATGGCGCGTGATTTTAAGGTCAAGGCCGTATATTTATTGGCCCTTCCGCTTTCATTTTCCGAAGGGAGGAGAAGAATGGCGCTGTCCAGTTGTGTGGCAATGAAATCATAGACTTCCTTCTCCGTATTCCGTTCCACCTGAAGTTCATCGAGATTATCGCCGGTAAAAGCTTGAGCACTGCGGATAATCGGAACTCCGCCATATCGTTTTGCAAGCCCGAAATAATTGAAGGCCCGGATAAAATAAGCCTCACCCAGATAAATCTGCTTCTTCTCGTCATTTAATTCTGAATCGGCGATATTTTCAATGAAGTTATTCACATTCCGGATCGTCTTATAGCCATTTGTCCACCAGTTATACCAGGTTCCGTTTCCGATTTGATCGAGGTTGTCACAACTCAATCCTTCTCCTGAAGTGTGTGCCGGAACCCAACCTGAGGACCAGGTGTTAAATCCATTCTTAGCGCTGAAGTTGAAACTTTCAACAGGTAGGGAAATATAAAGACTTGCCAAATAGGACCGGATTGCCGATTCATTGGCAAAAACCTGGTCGTTGGTAAGAATATTTTTGGGTGCAATTTCCAATTGATCGTCACAAGAACCGATCAGGAACGCGATTGCTATTAACAGGTATTTTAAGTCTGCTTTCATGTTTGTGTTGTTTAAAATGATACGCTTAAGCCGAGATTGTAATTTCTGGTAATCGGATACATGTACCCGTAATAGGCCTGCGGATGTTCAGGGTCCATGTAGTGAAGCTTCGACCAGGTCAGTAAATTGAAACCATTTGCAAAAAACCTGCAACTTTGAATACCAACTTTCTTTACAAGGCGATTTGGCAAGGTGTACCCAATCTCGAGATTTTTAAGCCGAAGATAGGTGGCATCTTTAATGTAATAAGGCGACAGCAGATTGTTCGGATTTGTTCCCGACAAGCGGGCCGGCGTGTATTTGCCGGGGATCCATTCACTGTTCGGATCAGTAAAATCCGCCTGATGCCAGGTGTCATAAAAATGAGACAGTCCGTTACGTCCCCAGGGGAAAGGAGCCGCCAGATGTTCGATTAAACGAACGGAGAAATTGGTTGCTCCCTGGAAAAGTGCGTTCAGGTCAAAATTTTTCCAGCTCAATTCCATTTTCAGGCCATAGGTAATTTCCGGAATGGATTGTTCCTGCATACCGGCATTTCCTTTTGCAATCGGGACCACGTCCCAGTCATCAATAATCCCGTCGCCGTTGACATCGGTGTATTTCAAGTCACCAGGTTTTACAAAGCGGTTTCCCTGTCCGTCTTCAATGGCTGAATTATTGATTTCATCCTGAGACTGGAACTGCCCGTCCAACTGATAACCCCAGATAATATTGGTATTTCGGTTACTGTTGCTGTTTCGCCAGTTTACGTATGAATTTCCTGCCTGAGCCTCCTCCTTGTCCAGCCATTTGGTGTGGGTATAGGAGAATTGACCGGAAATGCTGTATCTGAGGTCACTGATTTTTTGTGTGGTACCAATGGAAATTTCGAACCCCCGGCTTAAGTCGCTGTTAAGATTTTCCTGTGACAAGGAAGCACCAACGGTTTCGGGCACACTTAACAAACGCGTATCCAGCAAACCGGTACGTTTTCTTCTGAATACATCGAACTGAAGGTCCAGCCTGCCTTTCCATAACGATGCATCCAATCCCAGGTTAACCGGAGTAGCCGTGTACCAGGTGATATTCGGGTTGACGATCCCTTTAAAACCGAGGCCAGTAGTAACTTCTCCGCCGAACATGTATCCCAGCGGATATCGTACCGGCCAACTGTTGAGTTGTAAGGTGGTCGGATAGACATATCCGGGAACAAACTGGAAGGAAGACGCGGCATCATCTCCCATTTTTCCCCAGGTTGCCCGCACTTTCAGATTATCGACAAAAGCATAATTATTTTTGATAAAAGCTTCTTCAGATAATCTCCATCCCAGTGAAACAGCAGGAAAGAATCCCCATTTTTTTCCTTTGGGGAATTTCGAAGATCCATCGTACCGGAAGCTAAACTCGAACAAGTATTTCGAGGAATAGTCGTAGTTGACCCTTCCGATAATCCCCTGGTTGTTAAATTCATAAATATTGTTGGGATCTGAACTGAGTTCCTGTTCCGAGTTCCCCGCGTAAAACTGATCAACCGCATCAACCGTAAAATTCCTGCTGCCATTCAGATTATCGTTGGCAACCTGCAGGTTTTCATAGAGCAATAAGGCCTTGATGCCATGCTTTTTATTGATTGTCGTTTCGTAGTTCAGGGATGCCTGCAAGGTGGAGTTTGTTTCTTCCGAAGAACTTATGCTCATACGCGAAGGCGAATTTATAACATAAGGAGTGTACGTGTCTGTCTCGGCATCGTATTCATACTGGTTATATGTTTTGCTGAATTCCCGAAATGAATACTGGTTGATGTCGTATCCATACATAAACCGGGCTTTCAGTCCGTCAATTCCCGGTATTTCATAATTCAGAGCAAAATTTCCCTGAAACGATTTATTGGAAGTACGCCGGTATCCGATAATGGAAGAGTGCGAAATGGCGTATGGGTGGTTTCCGTCAAAATACTGGAGATAGTCGGGATTATTATTGGCGTACACCGTGTAAGTTGGCTTGATGGTCCAGGCATTTCTGAAAATATCTTCGACATCATCGGCCGGAGCCTCCTTCTTATCCAGGATGCCACCAATTCCCAGTTCAAAATTCAGTCGCCTGGTAAGTTGAGCTGTGATATTCATCCGCAAGTTGTACCTGTTGTAATCCAGATCTTTGCTTCTTAATAAGCCTTCCTCATAAAAGTACCCCAGGGAACCAAAGTATTTTATTTTATCACTTCCGCCAGTGACCGACAAATTGTGATGTTGTTGGGGAGCACTGTTTCTCACGGCAACATTCCACCAATCTGTACCGGTAAGTTTTCCGCTTTTATAATCATCGATCTGCTGTTGGCTGTATGTTGGGATTTGGCCGGAGTTTTGCTGAGCCCAGTTGTAGGCTTCTGCAAATTCAGCTGCATTCATCGGCCGGGGGTAGTCGGTGATCTGCTGCCATCCAAAATTGGATGTATAAGTAATTTGAGATTCTCCTTCCCTGCCCCTTTTTGTGGTAACCAATATGACACCATTGGCTGCTTTAACTCCATATATTGCTGCCGAAGCATCTTTCAGTATGGTTATACTTTCAATTTCATTCGGATCAATCCTTGAAAAATTCTCCCGTTGAATTCCGTCAACAATAATTAAAGGAGTTCCCCATCCCCTGATATCGAAGCTGGAAGAATATTCTCCCGGTTCACTGGTTCGCTGCATTACCCTGAAGCCGGATAATTTACCTGCCAGGTTATCCACCATGTTCATGGTCTTAGTTATTCTGATGTCTTCTGAAGTAACTGAAGCTATGGATCCGGTAAGATTGACTTTCTTTTGCGTGCCGTATCCAACAGCCACAACTTCGTCCAACCCAATGGCCTCTTCCTCCATGATCACATTCATGTTTGTTTTTCCTGAAACAGGTATTTCCTGCGTTTTCAAACCGATAAACGAAAAGATCAAAACCGCATTCGCGGGAACATTACTCAGCGAATAGTTTCCGTAATCATCTGTAACTGTTCCTTGCGCGCTACCCTTTACAAGCACGGTGACACCCGGCAGAGGAGATCTGGCGGAATCTGTAACCTTGCCGGAAACGGGTTTTGCTTGTTGTAAAACTTCAGAAGACGAACTTGTAAGGATTATCTGTTTATCAATCATCTGATAATTGATTCCCTGGCTCACAAATAACTCTTTCAACACCTCTTTTACAGTAGCCTCGTTAAAGTTTATCTTAACTTTCTTATCCAGATCGATCTGACTCTTGTCGTAAATAAACCGATACTCTGATTGATCTTCGATCTTACTTAGCACATCAAGGAGACTCACGGCCTCACTTTTCAGGGTTATTTTCGCACTCTGCGAATACCCCACAGAAGCAATTGTTTGAAAGACACTCAACAGCAAAAGAAATAAGACTATACGCATAATTCTTAGTGTTTTTTTCAGGGCACAACACGTCCGTACCCTATTACCATGTTTTTTTTTCATAAATTTGAAATGTTTAGTAATAGTTAAAAAACTCATCTATATGCTAAATGCTTGAGGAAGTGTCTTCAGCACTTCCTCTTTTTTTCTTCAAATTACTCTCTTGATATGATCAGTTTACGTCGTACAATTTTTCCATCAACGGATTCTTTAGCATCTATCAACTCATATTTTATGGGTAGCGCTAACGACATATATTTCAGCAGCTCTTCCAGACCGCCGATTTTTACATTGGCCCTCAATACATTGTTCTCCAGTCCTTTCTTATTCAGTTCTACATCCACATCATAAAACCGCCCGATTTTTCTACATACAGATTCAAGATCCTCGTTGTTAAATTCCAGTCGACCTTCAGTCCATGCCGTATAACTTTTGGCGTCGACATCCGATAAATAGATTTTATTTCCTTGTTTTTCAAGCTGAAACTTCTTGTTTGCACTTAACTGCCGGGTAAACTTTTTTGTATTTCCTGCAACCTCTACCAGGCCAGATAAAACAACCACCTCCGAAGTTGGCTCGTCTGCATAATTAAGTACATTAAATTTTGTGCCTAAAACACTTAGGCTGAGGTCGTCAGTTTTCACCAAGAACGGGTGTTCCTCATCACGTTCTACACTAAAGAAAGCCTCTCCTTGAACTGAAACATTTCTGTCTTTCTCAAAATTTGCAGCATACGTTAATACTGAACCTCCAGCCAGCCAACCACTTGATCCATCCGGCAAGATAAACTTTGTACGGGCTCCTTCCGGGCAATGTAATTCGACGAAGGCAGGTTGATTGCCGGAATCAGGGGCTGCGTTGTTATACCTGAACAGGAAAAAAAGCACTAAAGGTAAAATCAGTACTGCTGCGATTTGGGATATCCGGATCATCAGGAGCTTTTGCCGCTGCGTTTTCTCAAGCAAAATTTGATATTTAAGCTTATATAGAATATGGGTTAACTCTGCTTTTGGTATATCATCATCGGCAAGAACAGCATTCCATTCCGCCTTCTGGATGTTTTCGACATCCGGTTCTGTTTTCATTTGACTAAAATATTTCAGAACAGCGTGCATAATCGAAAAGGACCGGTTCCCTTTGTATAATTCTTCAACGATTTTTTTGTTAGGTGACATTCGTAGTCGTTTCTATTGGATTCCAAACCCAAAGACAAGCTCACACAAAAAGGTACTATGTTTTGATAAAAATTATTCTGACGATAAGAACAGAAAGAGATACAATAATCCGGAAAGCCCTTTTTTCTTTGCTTCAGCTTTTAGGAAAGCAATGGCCGAAGAAATTTGATTTTTTACTGTGGATTCAGATATTCCCAGATATTTCGCAATTTCAGATACGTCAAGCCCTTCTTTACGGCTTAGCAGGAATATTTGCCTGCGTTTTTCCGGCAACAGTTCAATCAGGCGGTCAACGTGTTTAATAACGGACTCATAATCTAATTCATCAATCCCTGAATAACTTCCAATTAAGTATTCCTGAGCTATAAGTTGCTTATGTTTCTCCCGGACTTGCTTTTTAACGAAGTAGTTTCGAATATTATTCAAGGCGATCTTATAGAGGTAAGATTTAAAGGCCTCCTCCGACCTTATCTCTTTTCTATGTTTCCAGAGATTCAGAAAGACATCCTGAACAATTTCTTCCGACTCTTCCTTAATATTCAGGTATTTATTGACGAAATAGTAGAGTTTGCCGCTGTACCGGACAAATAATAAATCAAAAGCAGAAGAATCACCATCCTTGAGTTTTCGGACCAATTCCACCTCCTTATTTGATTCCAGCTTTGTCAAAGCAAAATCTGATTTAAAAGTATACTCAAATTTAATTATTAATTGAAGTTTCGCAAGTAAAAAACAGAAGACCTTTGTTTTTCCGGATCCTTATAATCAGTTTATTAGTTTTAATGTTACGGATTTATCTTTGATTTCATCTCTTTCAGAAACTGTTCCTGGTCGCTTTCAAATTCCACGGCCAGTTTCCAGTCGCCTCTGCCCTGCATCACCTTGATCAGAACATGATTCCAGCCCTGTTCAAGCGGCAGGGCTTTCACAAGTTGCTCCCGGCGTTTCAGACCGCCTTCATTTAAATCTTCTTTAATAAGCCGGCCGTTCAGTAAAAGCTGAAACGCGTCATCGGCGCCAATAAACAGATCCAGCCGCGGCATATCTGGCGCTACAAGCAGGTCAACCAATGACCGGGGCGAATACAGCCAAAAACTGACGTATGCCACTGCATTTTCGTTGGGCCCGGACAGGTTCATCTTTTTAAAGTCAAAAATCCCCTCATCTGCCTTTGCCGCCTCCCAGAACCGGCCATTGAGGCGGTTTCCTGAGAAATAGGTTTCAGTGTCCTGTTCTCCCAGGAAATCGAACCGGCCGCTTTGTTCCAACGATCTGTTTTCTGAAGCGAAAGAGCCGATTACCAAGGCTTTCTCCAGCACGCCTTTGGCATTAACCGCCCCTGCATTTTTCAGGATCCGGCTTTGTGGCTTGAGTCCGAGGTTCAGAAAAAGAAGCCTCAGCAGCGATGGCGATGTTTTGGCGAGTTCACCGGCATCCAGCGCAGACAGGTAAATTTTGCCATTTCCGGAATTCCGGACAACCAGCGCACTGCCTGCTTCTTTGGCTTCACGTTCACTTCTTAGCACGGCCGCTGTTTTGTATGATTCAGGCTTATGGTTCCAGGTGTTCCAGTCGGTGTTGCAGGCTTCCAGCAATACCAGGCTTCCGTTTACAAAAGGACCGCTTAGTCCGTGTAACATGACCGGGTTTTTTGCCATTTCTGAAAAATAGAAGTCGGCGTTGTTTAAACCATTCAGCAACGAATCGGCAGCTTTAACAATAAAGGAGGTTGATTTGCGGGAAGTTGTTTCAGCCGGTTCGGGCAGAAATTTGTTCAGTGCTTTTACCGATCGCGGATCAATCCCCAAAATCCAGACGATTCCTCCCTGCTGCAGAACCTTATCTTTAAATCGTTGCGATTCCTGATCGTGAGGAGGAAATTTCCCGTCGATCAGTAGGATGTTCCTGATGCCCGATGCTAATTCCGGTTTTGTTGACACCTCAATTCCCAGCTCAGACAGTATTTTATACAGCACCGAATCCTGATCGGCTGACAGCAGCACAGCCCTCGAAGTTGGCGGCATAAATTCCGCGGTGGTTCCGGACGTTTCGTTCTTATTTTTCTGTTGAAGATTGATCAGGCCCGTATCCAAAAAAGAAGTCTGTACGGCATCAAACAGCGGCCAGGTTTTGTACAGCGGCAAAGCAGGATCATAGCCGGGATTAAGGGTGGTGCAATACGGACCCAGGCGTTCGGGTTGCACACCGGCTTGTCCTTCGCGGTAAGCGGCAAAGAAAACACCATCTGAAAGCTCCGGAGCCCGGGAAGTGTCCTTCAAGCCAAGTTCGAGTGGTTTCAATCCATACCACACGATGTTAAAGACGGAAAGGAATGAAGCCTTGTATTTTTTCTGAAGATTGAGCAGTTCTGACGCTTCGGCGGCCACGCCTTCCATTCGGCCCAACTGCGATTCGTAGGCGCGGTCGCCGCCAAAATTTGCCGCTTCACGCGGAGTTCCCGCATAGGCCATGCCACCTTCGCCAATTCCCCACAGCTTGCCCTGCGACGACCATTGCTGGTATTCCCGTTCCCGTCCGTAGTGGCCGATGACCACGGGCAGATCGGTGGGGCGGTTGGTCTCGCCATCGCCCGAGATCCAGCTTCTGGTCGGATCCAGCTTTTCTGTCAGATGTACCCATTTGTTAATCTCTTCAACCTGCCGCCGGATAACAGCTTCCGGCGCCCGTTGCACGTTGATCACCACGGGCAGGTTTTCATTGCAGACACTCCAGCCAAGCACCGAAGGATGGTTCCGGTCGCGCAGAATCAGGCGTTCCAGGTGGTCCTCACAATTTGCCCAGTACTTTTCAGAATCGGCTTTCGGACCTCCGTCGCTGGCCCAGATTCCCGTTTCATCCAAAATAAACAGACCCATTTCATCGGCCATGTCCAAATAAAATTCAGGATAAGGCTGGGCATGAAGCCTCACCGCATTGGCTCCGCAATCTTTTAACATGCGGTACCAGGCCCAGGCATACCGCCTGGTCATTTGCGGAATTCCCATAAAATGCCAGGAATCACCCTTCAGCACGATTTTTTCGCCGTTCAGGAAAAACTGATCGCCAACCAGAGAGAACTGGCGCCAGCCAAAACGCTCATATTTTTTGTCAGCTGGCTTATTTTTTTCATTCAAACTGACAACTAAACCATATAAATTGGGAGTTTCGGAGGACCAGTTTTTCAATCTCCCCGATACGTTTACTTTGAGATTCAGCTTTAAGGTATCACCCGGCTCAACCACAACTTTCTCAGGAGAAATCTTCAGCACTTCTGCTCCCAGTTTCCAGCGGGGCGCCGGGGTATCTTTCAGATCAGCGGCGGCAAGGTTAATCCAGGGCATGACTGAGCCCGAAACTTCCAGCTCTTTCCGCTCTGACGAGTGATTGCTGACGATCACTTCCACTTGCAGTTCGTCTTTATCGAAGAACGGTTTGACAAACAGGTTTTGGATATTCACTTCCGGTTTGGCCAGCAACCAGACATCCTGCCAGATGCCGATGGCATGTTGCCCCCAGAAAGAACCGGCCACATGTGTTCTTGTGCCGTATTTTCCCGGCTCGTCAAATAAAGCGGCATCGGCTACCCAGATCCGGATTTCGTTTTCGCCCCGTTTTATTTTATCTGTCACATCCCATTCAACCGGCAGGAAAAGGTCAAAATTTTCACCGGCTTCCTGTCCGTTCACAAACACTTTGGCATATCCGGCAATGGCCTCAAAACGAAGCACAAGCCTCTTGTTTTTCCATCGCGGGTCATACGGTATTTTTTTCATCAGCCAGCCCGCGCGGATCGTGTCCCATTTTTCCGGATAGCCCGGATAAGTGACAAAGTCACCACCGTTGCCTTGCGCAAAGCTGTTGACATTCCACGGCGACGGGACCTTAACCGGGATCTTCTCCCACGTTGGATTTTCGGGCAATGCCGGATTTTTCAGTTCTTCTTCATTCAGTTCTCCCGCGTTTTCTGCCGGCATAAACTGCCAATAGCCATTCAGGCAAACAGCGTCGCGAAAAGGCTGTTCCGGCGGTTTTACAAAATCACCGGTAGGTGCAAAACCGGCACTGAACCGGACAGGTTGGGCTGAGGATAAAAAAGGAATAAACAGAAGTCCAATTAACATAAAGAGGTTGAATTTTATAACCATAGTCATTTCCGATTGATGCATCTTTAATAAATACCAGGGTGGAGTATCTTCTCCACCCTGGCCATGAATAGAATTAATTAATTATGCTAGGGAATCGCAACTTCAAAAACAGGACTGTAATTAAACTTGCCCGATGAGTTTACGCGCGCTGCGGCTCTCACCCAATAGGTTTTGCCTGACTGCAATCCGGTGATCACATCTTTATAGGTCGTCGATAAAACCACGTCATCGCTCACACCTGATAAGTTCGTGGTTACATGTTTGATAAACACCCCGTTGGCATGACTTACGGTCGGTATATCCGAACACAGGGTCTTACGCTCCTGTATTTTGCTGGTAAACTGAGGTCTGGAAATGGTATAGCTGACCTCAATGGTCGTACCGGCTGCAACGGCCGAAGCATTGACGTTCAGGTAAGGCGTTACGGTGAAATTCACTTCTGATCTTCCGTTGGGAGGAACAACCACAATCACGGAATCGGTTACCGGAATGAATGGCCCTTCAATGGGAAGCACTTTATAGGTTGCCGGAACAATGTCGCTTCTTTCAAACGTACCGTCGGCTTTACCATGAAAGTTTTGCGGGGAAACATCAAATTCATAATCCTGTTCGATGTATCTGATCCGGAACCCGTTGGGTTGCTCAGTCAGCATGGGTTCACCGGTCACGCTGTCAATCAGCTTACCGTAAATGGTTCCCCATGCCGGTTCATCGTAGTTATCCAGCTCCGTGCATCCGGACAGCAAGCTGACAGATAGAATCAGGAGTGTCAAAATATGTGTATATTTTAGCCTTTTCATTTTGTATTCTTTTTAGCGTTAATAACCAGGATTCTGAAGAAGTTTGGGATTCCTGCCGATTTCAGCCCCGGCGATCTTTTCATAATAGAGTTTTGAAGTAAACGTTCTGGTGCTTCCCGAAGCTCTTGTTCTGAAGGTGTACCCGTTTTCGTCGAGGTTGAGATAAGGCAATAAAACCATAAAGGAAGTATTCGACAGGATGTCGGTGGCGATTCTCCAACGCCTGATATCCCAGTAACGATGGCTTTCGAAAGCCAGTTCCACCTGCCGTTCATGCCTCACTTTGTCGCGGGTCACTTCGGCATCTTCAAGCGTCCGTATGCCTGCGCGTTCGCGTATTTGGTTTAGCGCCCATTTGGCTTCGGGCACTTTACCTAACTCAATAGCGGCTTCAGCATAATTTAAGAGTATTTCGCCGTAACGAAAATCAAGAAAAGCTGTACTGGATGTGTTCTGCCCTACAAACGACTGGTCATACGCCGGGTTCAGGTATTTCCGGATATAAAAACCTGACTGGGACGTCTCGTTTAATCCGATCCCGTTCATGCCGATCACCCGGAGGGTCCCGTTTGTATTATCGATCTGATGGGTGGCGGGGTTATAATAGGTAGTTATATTTCCTGCAGTGACTTCCCTCCCCTGATCAATAATACCGGCCTGAACATCGATCACAGATCCTTTCCAGTCAGAAAAAGGAACAATATAGGTGGCCAGGAAGCGGGGATCTTTATTGGCATACAGGTCAACCGGGTTCTCATAGACAATCGGGCTGCCGTTCCCGTCTTTTAATTTTAATGTGCCGGGAGAACCATCCGTATACTCGTATTGTTCAGCCAATTCAACGGTCGGCCCAATCCGCGAACCATAGCCCTGACCCGATCTGACACTAAAGGGAAGATTCCACCGGTCGTAGGAATGACATTTATTGGGATAGAAAAAATACTTGGCAAAGATGACTTCAGGATTTGCATTTTGATTGCTTTCAACAAACAGGTTCTGAAAATTGGCAACTTTATCCGGTTTGGCGTTGTAGAGCTGGTATTTGTTCAGGTCAATAATGGCCTTAGCCGCATCAAAAGCCGCCTGCCAGTATGCGTTGGCATTGGCCGTCGGTATGCCCACCAGACCGTCCAGGTCAACCTGTCCGTATTTGGCAATGGATGCCGCGTACAACATGGCCCTTGATTTCAGGGCGCGCGCAGCGCTTTTATTGGCGCGAACCTTGGAGTTTGTCTCCGGTAATAAAAGAATGGCTTCATCCAGTTCCTGAGCAATAAAATCGTAGACCTCTTTCTCTGTGTTCCGAGGTAACTGCAATTCTTCCAGATTGTCGCCGGTCCAGTTCTGCACTTCCGTGACCAACGGCACTCCGCCGTAGCGCTTAACCATGCCAAAATAATAGTAGGCACGGACAAACTTTGCTTCACCCATAAAGCTGGATTTTAAAGCCTCTGACAGGTTTGCCTGAGGTAACTTCTGGATCAGGTTATTCACATGCCTGACGCCTTTATAGTTCCAGTAGGCAAGCCAGTTGCCATCGCCCACACTGCTATTTTCGCTTCCAAATGCATAAAGGGCTTCATCCGACAGGTGGCACAGGAAGCTTCCGGACCCATGCTTGTTAAATCCTTCGCGGGCGCTAAAGCCGAAATCTTCGATAGGTAGTAAATCGTACAGGCTGGCCAGGTAGGATGTTACACCCGATTCGCCGCCTAAAAGGTCATCTTCAGTGACAATATTCAGTGGTTCTTTATTGAGTACATCTTCACATGCCTGAAAAGTAATTCCAAGCAGCAAAACTAAAACAACTGATATAATTTTCTTCTTCATTTGTTTTCGTGTTTAAAATGAAACGTTAACACCTAAATTGAAATTCCGGGTGATGGGGTAGAGTGAGCTGTTTTCCCTGGGTGTTTGCTCAGGATCAATAAATTTGATCTTTGTCCAGGTGTACAGGTTAAAGCCATTGGCGTAAATCCTGACCTGATCCAGCCCGGCTCTGCGGGATATATTTTGCGGCAGGGTAAAGCCTACTTCCATACTCTTGAGACGCAGAAAAGAAGCATCATTCAACCAGAAATCAGACAAGGCATAGTTGGAATTTGAGGTTGTGCGGTATGCCGGGTATTTGCCGGGAATCCATTCGCTGGCAGGATCGTTCACATCAGCCAGATGCCACCTGTCATTAAAAATGGCCAGACTGTTTCTTCCCCAACGCAACGGAGTTTGCAATGCTCCTGCATATAACACATCAAATTTTGCAGCTCCCTGGAAATGCATGGATAAATCAAAATTTTTCCATTTCCCGTTAATGGTGAAGCCGTAGGTTATTTCAGGGAATCGTCCCGGATCGCTATCGGCGCTACTGCCTGAACTACCAGACGTTGCCGTATTTCCCCTTCCGATTTGTAGTTGGTCGCCGCTGTCAATAATCCCGTCGCTGTTAACATCCATGTATTTTAAGTCGCCGGGTAATAAATTGGTATTTCCCTTACCATCCTGTATGGGTGAGTTGTATATTTCGTCATAATCCTGAAAGCGCCCGATCACTTTATATCCCCAGATAATATTGTCCCAGCGGTTTTGCGGATTATTCCTCCATTCGTCGTATAAACCGGTAGGATTTGCCCGTTCTACAAATTTATTTTGCGTGCGGGCATTTGCCATATTCCCGCTGATGTTGATCTGGCCGTTCCTGAATTTGGCGGTATAACCCAAAGCGACTTCATAACCACGGGTAAGATCGCTGTTCAGGTTTTCCTGGGGAAGCGAGGCTCCGACGGTTTCCGGAAGTGTTAACAAGCGGTTTGCCAAAAGCCCTGTTCTGTAACGGCGGAAGATTTCAAACTCAAAATGGAGTTTATTTCCGAGTAAGTCTCCGTCGAGCCCAACATTGGACATTTCAGCTTCATACCAGAAAATATTGGGATTGGGCAAGCTTTTAAAACCAACTCCGGAAGTTAATCCGTTGTCGAATACATAGCTTCCGCTCGGGTAAGAAAATCCTTCTATAAATTGGAAGGAACTTGCATCTTCGTCACCTAATCTACCCCATGAACCTCTAAGTTTCAGGTTATCCACAAAGGGCACATTAGCTTTAAAAAAGTTTTCTTCCGACATGCGCCATCCTCCAAAGAAAGACGGAAAAAATCCCCATCTGTTGTTACTGGGGAATTTGGACGAAGCATCGTAGCGGAACGCAAATTCAAATAAATATTTTGACCTGTAATCGTAATTGACACGTCCGACTACGCCCACATTTGCAAGTTCATAGGTTTGGCTGGAGCTTTGGTTTGCCCGTTGCGTATTCGGATCGCCTGTGAAAATTTCTTCCAGTTCATCCAGAAGTAAATCTCTCCGGGCCCCAAAATTATCCGACACTTCAGTCCTTTGTTCCATGAGGGCAAGCGCCTTCACGTTATGCTCATTGAATTTGTTTTCATAGTTCAGAGAAACCTGCATCAGATCTTTATGACGCGTGCGGTAATACCGTTCTACATAGGACGGACTTTGCTGGTACACTGCGGTATAGGTATCTGTTGTGGCGTTGTAGTTGTATAAGGGGTACTTCTTTTTATAGGTCTTCTTGTCGATGTCATAGTTATAACGGCTGTACAGGGCTGTTGCCTTTAATCCTTCAACGAACGGGATTTTATAATTCAGACTGAAAGTCCCCTGATAGGATTTGTTCTGGGTATTGATGTAGCCTGAAATCGCTTTCGAAGTAATGGCCAGCGGGTGAGTTCCGTCAGCTACCTGGTTGTTGAGGTATTCAGGATTGTCGTTGGCATAAACACTTAAGGTAGGTATTTGCATCCACATCGATTTGAACATGAATACACGGTCCTGGGTCCCGCCGGGCTCATTCACTTTGTCCAGAATGGCGTCCGTCAGGATTTGAATATCGAGATCCTTAGTCAGCTGAATATTAAGATTGGACCTGAAATTATACCGGTTGTAATTTAAGTCCCCGCTTTTCCACAAGCCCATTTCGTCAAAATAGCCGAACGAAAGAAAGTAACGGACTTTGTCTGTCCCGCCATTGACGTTCAGGTTATGCTGCTGCTGGGGAGCGTAATCCCGCAGGGCAAGATTTTTCCAGTCGGTCGATTTTTTTGTACCATTGGCGTATTGTTCAATATCTTCTGCAGAAAATGAAAGGGCTTTATTGGTCCTTTTCACAATGTTGTCGTTCTGGATCTGTTCATTGGTTAAAGTCATCCAATCCACTGCGTTGCCCACCTCAGGGGTTCTGGTCACGTTAGCCCAGCCGTAAGTTCCCGAATAGTTGAACTTGGCCTTGGTTGCCCCACCCTTCTTTGTGGTGATTAAAACGACGCCATCGGCTGCTTTCACACCGTAGACAGCGGCAGAGGCATCTTTGAGGATTGAAATGCTTTCCACTTCGTTGGGATCGATCTTCGAATAATCTTCCCGTTCAATCCCGTCGACCACAACCAGCGGACTGCCATAGCCACGGATATCGAAGTAGTTTTCGTAACGGCCGGGTTCGCTGGTTCGTTGTACGACCCGCAAACCAGGCAATTTTCCAGACATGGTGTTGGTTAGATTGGACTGTGTGCTGACTTTTATTTCAGCCGAACTGATATTGGAAATCGCCCCGGTGAGTGTCGCTTTTCTTTGTGTACCATATCCTACTGCCACTACTTCCTCCAGTCCGATCGACTCTTCAGCCAGGATCACGTTGATCGTTGTTTTTCCGGATACGGAAATCTCCTGCGTTTTCATACCCATGAACGAAAACACCAATACGCCGGCCGGTTCAATGGCATTCACCGAGTAATTTCCATTGACATCAGTTATCGTTCCCTTCGCGGTTCCTTTAATAACCACTGTAACGCCGGGGAGCACAGCCCCTGAAGAATCAGTCACTTTGCCGGAGACGGATTTTTGCTGCTGAACGTTCTCTCCGAAAACGTCAGGTTTGTTTCTTGCAGCCAGGAGGATTTGTCTGCCTTTGATCACATAACGGATCCCTGTATTCTTCAATACTTTATTCAGGACCTCCGCAATATTTCCATTTTCAATATTGACATCAACTTTCCGGTCAACATCGATCATGGCTGCGCTGTAGAGAAAATAAAAATTGCTTTCGTCTTCAATGAATTCAAGGACGTCTTTTAACGAGGTGCTTTTAAAATTCAGCGAAATTTTTGTTTCCTGAGAGTAGGATTCGACCCCCATTACCTGGATTAATGCAAACAGTAACAGAAAAATAGTCAGCCTCATAATTAATAATAGTTTTCGCAATAAACATGCATTTCTTGCCCTTGGGACAAAATGAATCGTTTTTTTCATACCTTTGTTCTTGTTAATTGATTAGAAATAACTCTTTTGAGGAGAGTTTTTTTGATTGAACAGACGGGGTGATGTGGCGCATTACCCCGTTTTTTCATAAGTATAGATTTTAGTACTTCTTTTAGTCTACCTCTCTTTCTTTTTATGGATTAGAATAACTTTTTCAGAGAATGTTCCGTCGGGCAGTTTTTGCCGTTCAGTAACCGTATATGAAATGGGCGTTACAATCTCGAGCATTTCCAGGATCTGATAAACCGTCTCATCCACAAAGGTTGCCGTATAGGTAAGTGAGCTGAGCTCCGGGTCTTTTAGCTTCACCTGAATATTATACCAGCGAGAAAGGCGTTGTGCTACCTGATCCAGGCGGTCGTCCTGGAAAATCAGTTTCCCTTCTCTCCAGGAGACGTATTTAGCCGGATCCTCCCTTTTCAGGGAGTATTTATTGGTTGTACGATTAAAAACGAAATGCTGACCCGGTTCCATTTCGCAGATTTCTGATTTTTTCCCTGTATCCTTCAGTATAATCACTTTGCCCGATTCCAGCGTTGTCTCTATATCGGGATCACCGTGATATGCCTTGATATTAAAGCAAGTCCCAACGGCTTTAACGGCTATTCCCTGTGTTTCGACAATAAATGGTTTTGATTTATCAGGAGAAACTTCAAAATAGGCTTCTCCAATTAATTGAACAGTCCTGGTTTTACCAATAAACCGTTGCGGATAAACCATTTTGCTTTCATCGTTCAGCCAAACCTTTGTTCCGTCAGGCAATTCAAAATGAGTCCGGGAGTCCGGAGGTGAAACGATTTCATACTTCTGCGAAATATTTAGTGCAGAGTATAATTCAGGTTGGAATACGTAGGTATAAACAAGTAAGGTTATAACGGGTATTAAAAGAATTGCTGCAGCCCTGTAAAGCATACGGACAGGAGAAAACTTTTTCGTCAGGAGAGAACGGATTTTGTTTTCGGTCAGGCGTTCCGACTGATTTAAATTGATGGTATGGTGAATTTTATACAGGCGCCACAGTGCGGTTTCGTTGTCTGGTAGTTCGGTAACTTCAAGCTCTTTCCAATAATTTTTAAGTAAGTTTTCTCCGGTTATCTTATCTGGTTGTTCCTGAACCCAATTAAAAACAGCGTCAACCTCATCAGGAGAGCATTTATTGGCGGCAAACTTTTTTAGAAGCTTTATGTCCATTTTTGTTTTATATTCTGCTAATTAGCCATTGAGTAAAACTCTATGCGGATTTACGAATAAGAGTTTTTCCAAACTATAAGCCAGACGCAGAAAAATAAGAAACCACTATTCCAAATTGTATTTTTTTTGAATGAAAATTGAAGACAGGTACAGAAGTGCTGATTTTAAAAAAACAGATGGATGACAAGTAAAACCGGTAAATAATTTTTTCCCAGATCTTCTTTGAGATATTTATGAGCTTTAGCCAAATGATTTTCGACTGTGTTTACAGAAATATTCAGAGCAAGGGCTATTTCTTTATAAGAGGAATTCCGGAAATGCCTCATTTTGAAAACTTCACGTTGCCGGGGAGGCATTTTTTCAATCAGCAGGTTTATTTTCTCATCAATATCTTCTCTGTTCAGCCCTTCAATAAAATCGGGCTCATCTGCCTCTGCTTGTATCGATTTGACATATTCAATATACGCTATGCTTTTAGCTTTTTTCCGGAGGAAACTGATGGTTGTATTGTACGCGATGGTAAATAAATAAGCATCAAAAGACGCATAACTCTTTAACTTATCTTTATTTTCCCACACTTTAACAAATACTTCATGAACAAGATCTTCAGTCTCTGTTTCCGTTTTAATCAATGTAAATATGAAGTTTTGCAACCTGGAGTTAAAAACAGTATAGATGCTGTCGAAGGCCTTCATGTCGCCATTAGCAAAACGTTTTACCAAAGCTTCGTCAATTTTATCCTTTCTGTTCAAAGTCATAATAAATGGTGCGGCGTACAGCAAGAACCAAATTTACAAAAGATTTGCGGTTTTACAACTTCCCGGAATGCGCTTCAACGCATCGCCGATATTGGCATCAGGGAAACGGGTCACCTGATCGGAAGAAATAATATTCGATATGTTGATGTTGTTTTTTTGCTGGTTCAAAGCTTTGGATTGTCCCTGCAAAGCGCCATTCACCACCACCTCATCGATATCTATTCCGGCAGTAAGATTAAAATCAACTACCTCTGTTTTTCCTTCTGCAACAGTAACATTTTTTGACTGAGGTTTAAACCCAATGTAGGAAACGATTATTTCATGCGTTCCTGCTTTCAAAAGTGTCAACCGGTAATACCCGTTTACATCAGATACCACGCCTTTGTTGATCGATTTAACCACAATGGTGGCTCCCGGCAAAGGCAGATTCGAGTTATCGAGTATCCGGCCAGTAACAACGCCCTTATTGCCGGTGTTATCAACCTCATCAGCTCTAACCTGACTGGAAATAACAAATAATACGATCATAAACAATAGAATAATACTTTTCATAGAAATAATGATTTGTTTTTTTGAGAAGCAAAGTTAGACTCTGCATATAACAGACAGGCTAAAGTTTTATTAAGATTCAAATACAATGCGCTGATGACTTCTGTGCTGAATATTGATAATATTTTATAGTCGGAGGACTTGTCTATTAATTGTTCAAAAAGAATGATTGACTTAGTCATTGAAGCTGAAACATAAATATTGAAGAGGATCGGTAAACTTTACGAACAAAATTTAGCAAATACTGTCAATTGTTTTTTGGGGTACGGTTAAGAAAGGCAAGTACGCCACTGAAGCATAATCGAAGCAGTACTCATGAGATGGATTCTTCTTGGTTTGTGAATAGAACAAAGACAGCTAAAAAAATAAAAAACCTGATTTTGAGCAATAAGCTGCGGGGAACTGTTTGGGAAAATTACTTCACCAATTGAAAAAGATAACCTGACTTATAAAAATAATGTCTTGATGTTCCAATTAAAATGTCCTTTGAAGGATAAAGAAAAGTCAAGACATTTAAACAATTACCAAATGATAAAAGATATTTTATACTTGGATAAAAGATATTTATGCCCGTGATATAAAATATGTTTTCCCGTGTTAAAAATAAATTTATACCGTGGTATAAATTTATTTTCCCCAGCAGAAAAACATTGAAATGTCTTGATGTTTTTTAGCTAATGTCAGGTCTTCCTGATCGAAATGTCCTGACTTCTGCAGCCAAATCCCAGATGTATCTATCAAATAAACACTAACTTACAAGAATAAAAAAACGAGAAAAGCGAATATTTTTTCACTTTTCCCGTCTTTGTACCCGAAGCCGGAATCGAACCGGCACGATATTGCTATCACTGGATTTTGAGTCCAGCGCGTCTACCAATTCCGCCATTCGGGCTTGTTTGTAAACCGGCTGCAAAAATAATGGAAAATTCCTTTGTACAAAAGATTTCCCCTGAAATTTAGACTTTTTTCAAATATCCGGATTAATCGCCATTTTTATCGGCCGAAAATCATTCCTGGCTGAATTTCAGATTGACAAAATCAGTCCAAATATTCCTTCTCCTGAATAGAATTCTTTCTCTTGAAAATAGAAAAGTAAAATTCCGGCATCAATTCTTACATCTTCCCATAACCAGGTAGAAGAAACAAACAGCTCAACCCAATTTTCATTTTTTTTATACCTTTAGCCGAATTCTCAAAAATCGCTGCTGAAGCCATAGAATATATGGATTTGACTGAAGACAAGGAACTGTATCTTAAACTCAAAGTCGGAGATGAGCGGGCATTTCAAACTTTATTCCGGAAATACTATCCGGCGATGTGTCATTTTGCCCGGCATTTTCTGAACGACGCCGAACTTGCAGAAGAAACTGTTCAGGATATGTTTGTAAAAATCTGGGAAAAGCGCGAAACATTAAACATCGAATCATCATTGAAGCATTACCTTTTCCGGTCGGTAAGAAACCATTGTCTCAACCAGATTCAGCACGAAAAAATTAAAAAACAATACGCCAATAAAGTTCTCGAATCGACGCATCACGAAATTGTTTCTGAACAATATTTCCTTGAAGTAGACCTGGTTGAACGCATCGAAAAGAGTATCAATTCGCTTCCACCCAAAAGAAAAGAAATATTCAGGCTAAGCCGCGAGCAAGGCTTGAAATACAAAGAAATTGCCGAAACACTCGATATTTCGGTTAAAACCGTGGAAGCCCAAATGGGAATGGCCTTGAAATATTTGCGCGAAGATCTGAAAGATTACAGCAACTACCTGATGACTTTATTTTTAATCTTTAAAAAAACACATTAAGCCAATAAGGGTTAACCTTTTCTTTAATGTCATATAGTCGTATGAAAACAAATCAGCACATAGAAGATAAAGATTGGGAGTTAATAGCAAAAGCCATTTACGACAAAAACCCTGATGCAGCAACCGGTTCAGAAGAACAGGCGGTTGAAGATCTTGTCGCTGATCGGGAAGACCGGGAGCAATTGCTGAAAATGACCAAATCGGTTGATTTGTATTTCGACCTGAAAAAATATCCGGCAGAAGAAGCCTGGCACAAAGTTGAATCAAGAATTCACAGCCAAATGTCAACCGGAAAAACCAACCTGAGGAAGATTATTTATAATCCGGTTTTCCGTTTGGCCGCCGCAGTTTTGGTTGCTGCCGTACTTTTGGTTTCAGGCTACGAAGTGTTTTTTACACCTTCGGCCACCGAAAAAATGCTGGTTATTTCGGCCACCGATCAGGTCTTAAATACATTTACGCTTCCCGACGGAACTTTGGTTAGTCTGAACAGCGACACGAAAGTAACCTACCCAAAGAAATTTGGCCGGAATACACGCGAAGTTAGCATCGAAGGAGAAGCATTTT
Source organism: Prolixibacteraceae bacterium (assembly GCA_041652995.1). GTDB lineage: Bacteria > Bacteroidota > Bacteroidia > Bacteroidales > Prolixibacteraceae > Aquipluma. Next base: position 99,595 of record JBAZGO010000010.1, on the reverse strand, counting down.
TTGAAGTGAAACCCAACAAAAACAAACCTTTCATAATTCATGCGGGAAAAGCACAGATTAAAGTTCTTGGTACCAGCTTTAATGTCAATGCCTATCCGCAGTTAAAACAGGTCGAAGTTATCGTTGAAACCGGTAAAGTACAGGTTTTAAACCAGGTAGCCGAAACCACACGAACCAATGAACTGATCCTGACTCCGGGCGACAAGGGGACTTTGGTTTTCTCGAGTAATTCGTTACTCAAAACAACCAACCAGGATCCAAATTTTTTAGCCTGGAAGACGCACAACCTCATTTTTAAGGCGACTTCGTTAAGCGAAGTAATTGAGAATTTAGAGAAAGTTTACAAAGTTAAAATTCGCCTGGCCGACTCAAAGCTTAGCGGATTACTGCTCACTGCCCAGTTCAATAATTATTCCCTCGACTTTATCCTGAAAGTCATTGAAACTACCTTTCAAATTGAGGCGCGGAATATTAACGGACAGTATATCTTAAAGGCCCGCTCCTAACTTTAATAGTTGAAATGCCATGAAAACAACACGATTTATACCCTTTTTATTATTTGTCATAACGTTCGTTTTGTTTGTTTCGGCGCCAAATAATTCATTTGGACAAAGAAAAACGCCAAAGCAAAATACCAAACAAGAACAAAAAGACGATCAAACACCAAATATTCTTGATCAGAACATTAGCATTTATGCTGAAAATGAATCACTTTCAAATGTAATTGAACGCATTTGCAAATACCTCAACCTCGATTATTCCTACAATTCGAAACTCATTGAAGGGAAAAATATTAATCTGAACGTGTCGAATAAGCCTATAAAATATGTACTCGACCAGTTGATGAAAGACTTTTATCTTCTTTTCGAAATTCAGGATAATATATTGGTTATCAGGGACTATGTTCCAATGGACAAAAGTATCGACTACGATAAAAAAATCAGGAACTACTCCAATCAAACCGGGTTTATTTTTGATAATCCGAAGCGGAAATCACTAACAATAAACTTTAAATCATCGAGTAACCTCATTATTATTCCGGTAGCCATTAATAATTCAGATACCCTGAATTTTATTTTGGACACCGGAGTTCGCTACCCGATAATTACCGAGCTTCCGTTTGTGAACAAGCTGAACCTGAATTACCTGCAGCCAATAAATGTGAAAGGACTTGGCGAAGGAGAACAACTGACAGCCTATCGCTCGGGCGACAATACCATCAAAATTGATGGGTTGGTAGCCTACGATCAGGAAATTCACATGGTGATAAACGAAAACTTCCAGATTTCGCACATTCTCGGAATTCCGGTTCATGGCCTCATCGGATTCAATCTTTTCAAAGATTATGTGGTCAAAATCGATTATTCACAGCATAAAATCACCCTCACTAAGCCCGAATATTTCACTTACCGCGAACATCCTAAAGACATTGTTCTGCCATTGAGTTTCGAACAGAACAAACCCTTTGTAAAAACCAGCATTGTAACCGATAAGAATGAAGATGTGCCTGTAAAATTGCTGGTCGATACCGGAGCAAGTGATGCCATCTGGCTCTCAACCAATTCCGATAGCCGGATTTCGCTTCCTGAAAACCACATTGAAACGTTTTTGGGTCGGGGCCTGAGTGGCGATTTGTATGGTACAAAAGGAAGGATCGGAGCAATTTGGGTTGGCCCGCTTGTTCTTTACGAACCAATTGTTGCTTTTCCTGAAAACGATATGGTTGACCAGTTAATTGGGAAAAACGACCGGAATGGAACTTTGGGCGCCGAAATTCTGCGCAGGTTTTATGTAACTATGGATTATCCGAACAAACGACTCATTTTAAGGCCAAACAGCGATTTGAAAGATGAATTCAATTACAACATGAGCGGATTGGAAGTAACCAACCCCATGCCCGGATTGCCAATCTTCCTGATTACCAATATTCGCAAGAACTCGCCAGCCTATTATGCGGGCATTCATGAAAATGACCAGATTATTTCATTAAACAACTCAAATCATAAAACTTTAACCTTAAATGATATAAATTTGCTGTTTCAAAGTCAGGAGGACCGACGAATAAAGTTAACCGTGCTTCGTGACGGTGAACATATAAAAACGGAATTCTTCCTGAAAAAAATGTTCTGAGAATGAAACCAGCTTACGGATTTTTTATCATTGTTTTCCTTTTATCTTTCAGGATTGCCTACGGACAAAAGGAAAACAATTCCGTACTGGACAAAAAAATAACCTTAGAATCAACAAACGAAACAGTTGCTTCAATTCTTGAAAAAATATCGGCACAAACGAAAGTCTTTTTTTCGTACGATGCATTGCTAATTGATGCCGAACAAAAAACAGATTTTTCAGTTTCAGACAAGTCTATCCGTGAAGCTCTTGACCAGTTGTTTAATTTCAAATTTGGATACAAGGTTCTTGGCGAACAAATCATTATAACCAATCCTGAAGCAGGGGATGTAAAAAAAAAAGACGATGAAAACATTTTTCAAAAGTCGAAAGTAATCATCGTCAAAGGGAAGATCATCGACCGCGAAGAAAATGAAGTTTTGCCATATACAAGTATCTCGGTCATCGGTCAAAATATCGGGACAATTTCGAATTCGGACGGTGAATTTGAACTAAAAATTCCGGAATCGATGAAACAGGACACAATTCAAGCTTCGTGCCTGGGTTACAAGCCATACAAAAAACCAATCAACGAAGTCGACAGTTCAACCTGTGTTATTTATTTGGTGCAAACGTCGGTACAGCTAAAAGAAATAAAGGTCACTTTTATCAATCCCCAGGAAATCCTGAACAGGATACTTTCCAAGATATCGCTAAATTATCCGACCAATTCTGAAATTATGACGTCGTTTTACCGCGAGGTTCTGAAACAAGACAATCGGTACATTGATGTGGCTGAAGCGCTGATGGAAATTCGGAAATCTTCGTACGACAACACGTATACGCAGGATAAAGTCAAATTTCTGAAGGGGCGGAAAAACATGAATGTCAAACCGTTTAAGTTTGTCGATTTCAAAATACAGGGAGGGCCGTATTACATCACCAAACTTGATGTGGTAAAAACACTCGATTCATTTCTCGATCCCGAATTTCGCGATTTCTACAAGTATTCGCTCGACGAAATTATTGAAGTGGATGACCGCGATACTTACGTCATCAAGTTTAAACCAAAAGAAAAGGTTGATTACCCTTGTTATCAGGGGAAATTGTATGTCGATATGTCGTCGTTTGCCTTGGTAGAGGCCGAGTTCAGCCTAAGCCGTTCGGGATTGAAATTCGCACACGAATCGCTTATCCGGAAAAAACCAAAGGCCTTTTATGTCAGGCCAGTAAAAGTTGATTACAAAGTTGGATACCGGAGATCTGGCGGAAAATGGCATTTAAGTACCGCACAAACATCAATAAATTTCAGGGTAAAAAGTAAAAAAGACAAAGTCAATTCCATTTTTCACAGCATTTCGGAACTTCTGATAACCGACTTTAAGCCCGACAGCGGAAGCCATTACAGAAAGAATGAACTATTTAGTTCGAGAGATATTTTTACTGAAAAGGTTACGAACAATGATGAGGCTTTCTGGGGCAATTACAACACTATAAAACCATCGGAAGAACTCCGGAAAGCCCTGGAAAAATATTCCATGAAAAATGATACTCTGTTCAATATCAACGAAACTGAAATAAAGTAATCAGCACAAACTAACCTAACACTATGAAAACTTTAATCATTTCAATCAGCTTTGTTTTATCAGCAATGGTTCTGCAAGCCCAGGAAACGAGTCCGATACCAAACATCAGCGAACAGATCACGAATTACTTCAGCACTTATCCGCGCGAAAAAGTATTTGTTACTACCAACAAGTCGCACTATAAACCGGGCGAAACCATCTGGTTTAGCGCCATTGTCACCGATGCCGCCAACCGCCCCGACCTGAGCGGCAACCGTGAACTTCATGTCAGGCTGTACGACACGAAGGGCAATCCGGTTGTTAAAGATATTTTTAAGGTCGGAGGTTCAGCAACTCATGGCGATTTACAAATTCCGGACGAACTTGGCGACGACAATTATTACCTGGTGGCACACACCGCGCAGCAAACATCGGTCGACGAAATTTCGATGTGCACGCTGATTATCGATCCGCTGTATAGCAATCAATGGCTGGCTGAAACAAAAGCGAAAGACAGCATTTTCGTTGCCGGACAAAAAAATGAGGTTTCTGTCGCGCTTAAAACTGTTTCGGGTGAAGTTCTGAAAAATACGCAGCTTCGCTACCAACTTTTAAATGGTTCTGAAATTATTGAGAAAGATAAATTGAAAACCGACGCCAATGGAAACGTGACCATACCAATAACCATTCCGGATAAAACCAACGGTGAGCCATTTGTTTGCCTGCTAACTGACTCGCGTGAAAATTGGATGCACCAAATATTTTTGCCAACAAATTTAGATCCTGTTGTAATAAGCTTTTATCCTGAATGCGGTCACCTCATTAGTGGAATTCCTGCCAAAATCGGATTCACCGCATTCAATAAATGGGGTGTGCCGGTTGATATTGAAGGTTCAGTAATCGACCAGCAGGGAAAACCTGTCGCCATGGTAAAATCAATAACCAGCGGACTTGGAATTTTCTCATTCGACAGCGAAGAAAATCAGAAATATCAACTGAAAATTTCAGGAAAAACCGGCACCAATCAAACCTTCAATTTACCTGAACAAAGGAAAGACGGACTGGCATTGTCGGTTATTAAATCGGATCATGAATTTATCTCGGCCAATTTAATTTTTGCGGACAAACAAAAGCATGCTGTTGCGCTGACAGTTACAAACGGAACAACTATTTACTGGTCGGCCGACATGGAAATTAACGGAATTGGGCGAATTAAAATTCCGGCAGATAACCTGCCCAACGGCATCAATATGCTGACTGCCTTTGAAAAGAACGGAACTGTTTTAGCCAACCGACTCATTTTTCAGGACAAAACTGAATACCTGAAAATTGATATTCAACCCGAAAAAACCGTGATCCATCCTGATCAAAAAATGAACGTAAAAGTCAGCTTCGCAGATGAAAAAAATAAGCCGATTGCAGGAAATATTATGATTTCAATTTCAGATAAGTTCAGCAACAAACCCGAAAAACCAAAAATTGAGGAATGTTTACAGGTTAGTTCCGAACTCGAAAATCCATTCTCGCTGATAGCTGATGCAACAGAAAATTCTGTAAGTAACTCATCTCTCATGGATTTGTTTCTGATTTCGAACCGGTTAAAAGCTTTCGATTGGAATAAAATATTGACTTATAAAGCTGGAAGTTCGGCCGATTTAAATGATAGGAACAACAGTATTTCAGGATTTGTAACTGATAAAAACGGTGAAAAAATTTACAGGGCAAAAGTGAGCCTGGTAAACAACAAAAGCATGCAAATTTTCACCACAACCACGAACGACGATGGCAGATTCACGTTCCAGAACCTCAACGCTGCAAACATCGACGATTTTACAGCTAAGGCAACCGACCTCAATGGGAAAAAAGAATTAAAACTCGAATACGATAAGAATTTTGATGCCAAGATTTCGAATCTGATTTCGCACGTTGCATTAAAAAACAATCTACTGCATAAAGACCAATTTGTTGATGCTACCTACTACTCAAATAACCCGAAATTATTTACAAAGGCACCAAAGCAGGTAAAGGTAAGTACTTCGGCAGCCGAAGCGCAGCAGAGGTTGCTGATGTCGTCTACTAACCTTTTGGATGTAATAAAAACCATGAAGCCATACAATCTGGTAAACAATCAAATTGTATTTATCGGGTCAGAGAATTCACTTTATTACCAGAGTGGCGCTTTAATCGTTTTGGACGGACAGCAAATGGGTACTGATGCTTCGGCGATTCAAAGCATTTCGCCTTCGGAAGTTGATCACGTCAACATATCAACAAATCCGGTCGACATTCAGCGATATACCGGGCTGAATAATGTTGGTGTAATTGAAGTCTTTTTGAAAAATGCAAAAAGTGTGGAGATGTCCGGAAAGCAACTGCTAAATACCAACCAATACGACGGCATTTACCGCATACCCAATGAATTTACGACGGTAACCAAAAACGATGACCCTGCCACAATTCTATGGATTCCTTTCGGGAAAACCGATCAAACCGGAGTTTATGAATTCATGGTAACTGTAGGCAAATTGATTTCAAATTTCGAAATTAGCGTTCAGGGAATTACAGACGATGGACGGATGAGTACAGCTAAATCTGTTTTTTCCGTTGTAAAATAAGATTTTGTAGAATCTCATTTTTATTGATTTCACAAAAGTCCTCTAAAAGGGGACTTTTGCTTTTCATGGTAAAGTGACAAAACGTAAATCCTGAAAATTTAATCTGTCTTTGATTTTAAATATTTCATTTCAGGATTAAATTTTAACGAGGCGAAACTTGAAGTTAGAGCCATAATGAGATGCGCAAAAAAAGCGATCCAGATTGTGCCCGATGCAAGGGTAAGAATGCAAAGTACAAGTCCAAAAGGTATTGCTCCGATTGTTTCTCCAAGGCCCTTAGGAATATGAGTTGCCGAATACAGTGAAATATTGACAGCAACTGCCGGCCAGACTCCAAGCTGACCGGCAAGTGGAATCAATAATACGCCCCTAAAAAGCAGCTCGTAACCCAGTAAATACAAAGCCCATCCAAAAGCATTTATTAAAACCAGATTTTTTGTCCAGATTTTCGATCGTATTTGTGGATAGTTGAGGAGGTTCTTCGGTTTTTTAGCACTGAAATACGCTAAGGGAACGATAACAAAAGCCAGTCCGATTATCCAGACCGCTGAAAATAGGCTCGTTTCCGTCCTTATCGTCAAACCATAATTCGCAAGTGAAAATTCAGGTAAAAAAATCAAGCTGATGACTACCGGAATAACGCCCAGAACGACAAATCCGACAACCCTGTTAAAAGTGATATGATAAGCTGATGCGTGATCAGCATCGAAACGATTGTAAAAGCGAAGCTTTAAACGAGCCGATTGAGTAGTAAACCAATAAATAACAAAAGAAATAAGCGTTAAAATCACAGGTAAAAAAATACTCAAGTCATTTTTTCTCCATGAAAAATCAATTGCCTGATAATCAATCATTGACTTAGTGCTAAAGGTACTATTTTTCAAATTTCATTCACATCAATGACACCAGTGCCACTGCGCTTTTAGAACTCCTTTTACAGCAAAATGTTTAAGAAGATCGTTGATACAATGCCATTAAGCTCAATTATACCCATTAAAATTGATAGTTTTCCATATTATTTCTCTTTTTTAACCGAATTACAAGAGCAATCCAATTATATTTCCTGATAAGAGAAGCAAGTAACTTTATTGTATCCAGATCCAAAGATTCCTTAAAGCGATAAAGTGCATAATTTATACTATTGTTTTTCAATGCTTTTGTGATGTTTTGCTTCAGTAACCGAAATACAAAAACATAAGAAAACGATTAAAATAGAAGCTCGATTCATGAGTTTATGATTGTATTATTTTGAGGTTACTTTCTCTAATTCTGATAATAATATGCAGCAATATCGGCATAACAGTAATGGTTATCCGACTTAATCAAACCGGTATGAAATGATGTTGCGTTCATCTTTTGCCTGATATACGTTTCACTATTCGAAAAACCACCATTGTAAGCAGCCGCATAGAACTTTACCTTGTCCAAAACACTGTCCCATTTATGGTTCCTGAATCTTTTGTCAAGAATTTTTACCAATGATATCACATAAAGCAATTGAGATTTTGGCTCCTCAAGTTCAGCCACAATAATTGACCGTTTTTCATTTTCTGAGATCGACGAGTTGATGGCTTTAAACAGGGCTGTCCACTTTTTATCATGCAAACTAGGTATTTCGCTGAGTATTTCTTCGGCACAAGATGGTTTTATCTGGAAAACACCAACTGAAAAATTGGCATAATCCGTTCCATTGTGAACATACAGAGCTTTCAAAAGCGTTATTTCCATTCGGTCGCGAATGGCCGAATAGCGAACCAATTCAGGAAAAATCATAGACAATACAAGTTGATAATCAACCTTGTTTTCGCTCAATAAATCGCTCATCCAAACGTTGTTTTCACTGACGAACAACTCTGCCCTTTTCCAGTTGTTGCCAAAGACTTCAGGGTAATTATATTCCCCGGCTTTGAGGTTTTGATAGAATCCGAAATCCAGCGCCAGAAAAACTACAGTTGACAATATTATCTTACAATTTTTTGTCATTTTGTATGAACCGTCAGAAAGGCAATCTGCATTGCATTACCGCATTGTTGGCAGGCGAAAAATACATGTAGGTTAAATATACCTTGCCTGCATCTTTCATGAGATACGGACAAAAAACCTCAACGAATTCCTTGCCATCGCTCAGCGTGAGAAGTCCGTAATTATATGAAGCAATTCGCAAATTGTCGGAACTTAACCAAAATCCATTGGCTGAATTATTTAACTTTTGCGGGTCAAAGGTGATGAGGGTCTTGCCTTTTAAATCAGTAATTTTATCAAAACCTACATTCACAATATCATCGAATTTAACCTTTCCCGAAAAGTTGTTTCCCAGCATCATATCTAATTTTGATTCAGGGACATTGGAAATTAATTTAGGCAACACATCAATTTCGCCACCTGCTGCCATCATTCTTTCCTGCATCTGCTGGCTCATTTTCATGGCCAATGCCATTCGCTCCTGATCCGTCTTGGCATTTTTCGCCTCCAATTCCATTTTTGCGCCTTGATCTTCGGTCATTAGAACATCCCGGGCGACCAACGCAGCAAATTTTGTTTTCGAATGATTTAGTACAAAACTCTGTATCACAGCAAAGGGGCCATACGATTTTCCGTCAAAATTTATTGTAAATTTTTCTCCGGAAGGAACAATAAATCCCTTATAACGTTCCAATAAAACATCTGTACTTAATTGCGCTCCTTTCTCCTCTTCAGGCAAATCGAATTGACGTACAATTGGGCTCTCTGCTTCATAAGGACCTTGAAGAACACCATTTTTAGCAGTGTAATATTTTTTGCTAACCATGTCGAAAACAAGCAATGTACCATCTTCGGAAACTGAAAAAGTGGCTTCCTTGTAGTTGATCTTGAGTCCATCGGTAAATTTGAAAGCAACTGTTGCATCAGCGCAGGCACACAAAGGATCCTCCTCAACCGCGGTTGATTTTGGCTCCTTATCAGTATTGGAATTTCCCAGTGCTTTATCTACTAATTTGTTTTGGGCCTTGTTCATCAATCTGCCCAATTGCGCGTGGGCACTATAGTTAACAGCAATAAAAACAGAAACTATAAGCACGAAAATGATTGATTTTCTCATATCTTGATATTTTTAATTGGCATTGATTATTCTGTGAATCGATCAACTAATTAATCTCTATGAGTTCCATGTACGATTGCAACTTGCCGTTCTTGTCGTAGTTCTCTGTTTTAACAATTCCTACGCCTTTTGCATACCAGTCGATGTTTTTAGATTTTATTTTCATTCCCATCGCAGAGGAATTTACCTCGCTCGAAAATTTATACCCTTTAAAAGTACCTCCCTTAACGGTAATATCTTCAATGGCTTCCACTTTGCGATTTGTAACTTCGGCTGACATTTTCATGTTGATGAACCCTACCTTCATTGCCATTTCAACATTCGCATCGGGCAACACGTCCCCAGGTGCCGGATTTGAGGGAACCTCCATATTATTTCCGGTGATTTGAATTTCGGCCGGAATCTCACCATTCTGTTGGAAGGCGGCTTTGTTTATAAAATTGCTCATGTCGAAATAGAGCTTATCGCCTTTCTTATGAATTGTAATCTCCTCTTTAAAAACCAATTTATCTTTCGGATCAAGTGATTCGCACAAATAGGTAATGTCCATATCGTTGCCATCGACATTTAAATGTTTAATGGTGTATTTCAACATGTTGGTTTCCTTATCCTTTTTGTCGAATGATTTGTAAACCAGAACGGTTCCTTCTTTGGTTGGGAAGAAAATTTCCTGTGCCTTAAGCGCCATTCCTATAAAAATAATCACTGTGAAAAGAATTAATTTTTTCATTTTGCATTGTTTTTATTTGTTATTAAAGTTTGATAAACTCAACCCTGCGATTCAATGCTTTGTTTACAGGTGTGTCGTTTGGTGAAACAGGTTGGCTTTCGCCCATTCCATCAGTCACCAGCCGGTCTGCATTTACGCCAAATGATTTGGCCAGTTCGGCCTTTACTGAAGCTGCGCGGCGTTTCGAAAGATCGAGGTTGGCAGCATCCTGACCATCGGTATCGGTGTGACCTACGATTTTGACTTTTACATCAGGCACGGCGTTCAGCACTGCGGCAATATCTTTTAGTGTTCCATAAGATTCTGGTTTTACTACGTCTTTATTTACATCGAAATAAATTCCATACGTAACCAGTTTCCCTTCAGTAAGTAGCTTATTTCGCGTATCGGGTGCAGCAGTTGTAATTTTAATGTTGGAGATGTATGAGCCGGCTGATGCTCCCCGATATAATTTGAAGCACAAGCGCGAGAATTTGCTTCCTTCGTAGATATTCGTAGGCACATCAATTACCTTACCTCCGGCATGATAGATACGCACCCGTCGGTTTTGAACCCACAAAATGACATGATTTACTTTCTCCGGAATGACCAAATTATTGGTTGATGAACCGGTAAGCTTTTCTGTTGCGCCTTTTTTATAACCTGCTGTTTCCCAAATATTTTTTTCAATTTTTACATGCAACCCGCAGTTACCCGGATCTCCGTTTTTATCCATTTCACTGTGGCTGGGTTCGCCAAATAACACGACATCTGCAGCATACCTGCCTCCCTCTTTTTTAGGTACGATATCCATTTCGAGGATAAAATTCTTCGGAAAATCGATGTCTTGCATTAACCAGTATGTTCCTTCGGTACTATTTAAATTGAACCAATTACCCGGAGCAATATTTAAGGTATTTACTTCTCCGGCCACATCGGTAGTCCAAAGTGCGGGAAAATCGCCAACAGCATCCTGACTGAAATCTTCGTACAACAGAACTTTGTCGCCGGGCACAAAATCATATTTTGAAAATGCAGTCAACCCTGGATTTGAATCAGAAGAAGGTTTCTGATTCTGAGTAGCCTCACCTTTAGCCACCTGTTGAACGGTATCCTTTGCCTGCTCTCCTGTTTTTTTCTTTTTAAACAGATCTTTTACTCCGCCTTCTATGGCATCAAGTCCTTTATCAATACCCTGATCAACTTTTTTGTTGGCCCTGTTGTCGGTCTGATTCTTAACTTTTTTTTCAACGTTAATTTGAGCATTCAGATTCATGAACCCCAAACAAAAAATAATCACGAAAAATAATTTGATCGTTTTCATCGTATTGGTTTTTTTGTTCACAATAATATACTGATATCCAAAGAAATAATTCTACTAAATTGAATAATCCTTGGTTGAAAGAATAATCATCTCGAGAAGTTCAAAAAGCAATATTCCCGGCTTATTTCTTCTAAATTTTTCCTGAAAATCCCAACAATTTGTATCGCTTTTTTGATAAAATGAGGTTTCAGGCAAACAGGTTTAATATGCTGGAAATCAGCCAAACTACAATTTGATGAATTCAACCCTTCGGTTCAGAGCTTTATTCACAGGAGTATCGTTTGGAGCAACAGGCTTTGTTTCGCCCAGGCCATCGGTTTCAAGCCTATCAGGATTTACACCAAACGATTTGGCCAATTCGGCTTTAACTGACGCTGCTCTGCGTTTCGACAAGTCCATGTTTTTAGCATCCTCTCCATCGGCATCGGTATGCCCGAATATTTTGACCTTTACATCGGGAACTTCGTTTAAAATACCCGCAATTTCTTTGAGCGTGCCATACGATTCAGGTTTTACCACGTCTTTATTTACATCGAAATAGATGCCATAAGTAACCAGTTTGCCTTCTGTAAGGAGTTTGTTGCGTGTATCTGGTTGTCCGGCAGCAATCCGGAAATTAGTGATCATCGGATTACCGGACTCCCAGAGTTCAAATCGCATCTGATTGCATTTAAACCCGGCCTTAAAGACTTTAGGCAAATCAAAAATCTTTACCTGATCGAGATAAACCCTAAGCCTAGTTTTTTGTACCCAAAATGAAAGACGGTATTTTTTACCAGCTTCCATTGTTGCTTCATCTTTAGTCCCATCCAAGGTGTACCCGGTTTCGTCATACGCACTGTAAGTTCCCCGATAACCAAAACTCATTTTGACGCCTCCATTTAAGCCGGGAACAGCACCTCCTTCGTTCAGGTCTTTCGGATTTTCGGCACTATAGAGATAAAATCCAAATTCGAAAGCAGTATTATCTTCTTCCTTCGGAAAAGTAATTACATCATATTCAATCGTGTAATTTTCTGGCAACTTAATTCCTTCATCAAGCGCAATACAACCTTCGCCCAACATCTTAAACCAATTTCCGGGATAAAGATTGGTGGTAACCACTTCACCCGAAGCGTTGGTATTCCATGCAGAAGGAAAATCTCCGACCGCTGATTCGGCAAAATCATCGTAGAAAATAACCTTTTCACCAGGCACAAAGTCGTATTTGGAGTAAGACTGAAGAGATGGTTTGGTATCTTTTGCAGGTTTAACATCCTGCGTATCAGGTTTTTGTTCTTCGGCGGCTTGTTCTTCTGGTTGTTCCTCTTCTTCTGTTTTCTTTTTCTCTTTGAACAGATCTTTTACTCCACTTTCAACAGCATCAAGCCCTTGGTCAATGCCTTGATCAACCTTGCTATTAGCCCGATTGTTTGACTGACTTTTAATTTTGTCTTTCAGATTGATTTGTGCATTCAGGAAATTTGGGAGTATAACAATTCCCAAAAATAACGCGATAAGAACAATACACTTTTTCATAGTGATCTCTGGTTTTAGTTTTTTTTTTAGAAAGATGTATTAAATATAATCAAATTTTCAATTCAAGTCAACTCAAAATTACGGCTCAAATCGAAAACGATAACCGAGAGGTAAGTGGCTCCAGTGAAACACGGTCGTAACTTTCTTCATTGCCATCATCAATCGGAGAATATACAAATCCGTGGTCTTCAATTTCAACCTGATTGTCCATCAGAATTTCTACTTTTACCACCACCCAGTCTGTTGTGATTTCCAAAGCGCTTAAGGTTGTGATACTGGGAAATCCCTTTGATTCGTCTTCGTTTTTGCACGATCCAACAACGAACAGCAGCATGATCAGGAAATAAACAGTATATCGCATGATTCTGGATTTTAAAAATTGTACCTGGCAAACACATAAACGGAATAATTCAGGCTGATTGAGTGCTCATCAGCAGATTTTCCGACAAGCGAATAATTGTATGAAATACCAATTTGAAGGGCCCGACTGAGAGTCGGTAGTCCAACAAGAATTACAGCAAAACTTAGAAAGAATGGGGGAGAATAAACGACCAAACGTAATGTTTTGCGTCCATAAATGTAATTCAATTCTTTTAAACAAAACATAAAATTTTTCATGATATTCAGTAAAAATCATGAAAAATGGACCTTCCGGAAGTACTTATAAATTTAGCTACCGAATTCAACTATGAAAGCAATCAAAAAAACAGACCAGAAAAATTATTGGCAGACAACCCGGTTTCCTGAAGTTGTTTTTCCAAAACCAAGAGCCTTGTCGTTACCGACTCGAAATCGTGTCGGCAACCAACTAAATCTTTTTCAATCTGTTGGCTTAATTTCTCCGGAATAGCTCCCAGAACTGAAACTTCAGTCAATTTTCCTTTTTCAATCAAAAGACTGACTTGAACTTCGCCAGATTGTGTTACCTGTTTATTGGTAAACCGGTATTTGGGCGAATAACCAAAAATCCAATCCCATGTTTTGTATTTTTCCTCCGAGAGTTTTCCAATGGCTTCTAAGTCTTTCTTATTTAACTCATAAACCTGAAATTCCGGTAAACTTTGGCTGATCTCGTCGAAAAGAAAACTGGTAAATTCTTCAACTGAAATAGATTGTGGCAGATAGTTGGCAATATTGGTCACTTCGCTGCGGTTGCTCTGCACTGCTTTGTCTTCGAACTTTGAAAGATCAACTTTTAGCGCTCCCTTCAGGGCTTCGAGATGACTGTCGAAAAGCAATGTTCCATGATGTAACACCCGATTCCGATGCACATGTTCCGCATTTCCGGATATTTTTTTGCCATCGATCAGTAAATCATTCCGGCCTGTTGTGTAAACCTCAACACCAAGCTTTTTCAGAGCTCTAACCACCGGAACAGTAAAAACCTTAAAATTAACTTCCGAAATATTCACTACATTCCGGATAAAGGTAAAATTCACATTCCCCGGATCGTGAAAAACAGTTCCACCACCCGAAAGTCGCCGTGCAACCGGAATATTATTTTTCTGCACGAACTCATGGTTAATTTCCGACAGCGCATTCTGGTGTTTACCCACAACAACTGAAGGCTTACTTCGCCAAAGCATGAAAAAATCTTCCTTAAAATTCTTCAGGAAATACTCTTCAGCAGCCAGGTTAAGATATGGATCGATATTCGGTTGATTGATGCAAAATGTGATCATGCAGGCAAAAGTAAGAAATGTTGAACCAAATCTGAACCACATAGGCACATAGAACACATCGGTATTTTGTTCATCTAAAAATTTTCTCAATTAACCAGGTGTTTTCATATTTCTATATGACCTATGTGTCTAATGTGGTTCTAAATTTCCTGATAATCGAATGTATCCCATTTGTTTTTTTATAAGTTTGCCTAAAAATAATCGGAATGAGACTGGTCATTCAACGGGCAAGGTCGGCATCTGTAAAAGTAGGTGATTCAATTGTTTCTGAAATAGGAACCGGACTTTTAATTTTGGCCGGAATTGAGGATGCTGATACGACTGAGGACATTGACTGGCTGGTAAAAAAAGTTTGCCAACTGCGGATTTTTAACAATTCTGAAGGTGTGATGAATCTTTCTGTTCAGGATGTTGACGGCGAAATGATTGTGGTGAGCCAGTTTACCCTGCATGCCAGTACAAAAAAAGGAAACCGGCCATCGTATATCCGTGCTGCCAGGCCTGAAACTGCGATCCCTCTTTACGAACAGTTGGTTTCCGAATTCAGCAAAACACTTGGAAGACCAGTCGGAACCGGCATTTTTGGCGCCCACATGGACGTTTCGCTGATCAACGACGGCCCAGTGACAATTATTTTGGATTCAAAAAACCGAGACTTTTAGTCATTTGTGGTCATTGATCGTCATTTGGTCATTTTTTGTGTCGAAGCATTTTTGCAACAAATGACTATATATGACAATTGAATGACTATTATTGACCAATTAAACTTTTGAAATTTAATTCGCAAAGCATGAACTCAACCGAAATCACACTTCCTGAAGCCCAGCAAATGGTTGACAAATGGATCAAAACCATCGGCGTTCGCTATTTTAGCGAGCTAACCAACATGGCAATTCTGACTGAAGAGGTCGGCGAACTGGCGAGAATACTGGCGAGAACTTACGGTGACCAGTCATTCAAGAAATCGGACGAAGGCAAAGACCTTGGAGATGAAATGGCCGACGTGCTTTGGGTACTGATCTGCCTGGCCAATCAAACCGGGGTCGATTTGAACGATGCTTTCCTGAAAAACATGGAGAAGAAAACCAGCCGGGACGGGGAACGCCATCTGAACAATGAAAAATTGAAATAAACCTTACGCGATGCGTGTTGCGGGTTTTCCCGAAACGCGCATCCCGCAACAAACAAATCGGATAACAATTAAAAACTTATACCATGATCCTCGAAACCTGCCCTTTATCCATCGAAGATATTCAATCTGAACTGGAAGGAATCCGCGAAATAGCTGCCAAAAACAGCTCGAAAGAAATGCTCAAAAAAGCGCTTTCGTGCATCGATCTGACCACCCTGAATTCAACAGACACCATCAGTTCGGTGACTGCCTTTACCGAAAAAGTGAACCAATTTCCGGAGATTTTTTCAGGAATACCCAACGTGGCCGCCATCTGTGTTTACCCGAATATGGCGCACACCGTGAAAAATACGCTGAAAGTTCCGGATGTTAAAATTGCAGCGGTTGCCGGAGGTTTTCCATCGTCGATGACATTTACAAAAATTAAAATTGAAGAAGCACACCTGGCTGTTGTAGCCGGAGCAAATGAAATTGACATCGTTTTGCCGCTATGGGCATTTCTTGAAGGTCATTTCGAAACCTGCGCAAAAGAAATTTCAGATATAAAAAAAGCCATTGGTGATGCACATTTGAAAGTAATTCTGGAAACCGGAGTACTGAATGTCGATCAAATCTGGCAGGCCTCTATTTTGGCGATCAGCGCTGGCGCCGATTTCATCAAGACTTCAACCGGAAAACTTCTGCAGGCCGCCTCGCCCGAAGCTGCCTTTGTGATGTGCCTGGCCATCAAGCAACATTTTGAGGAAACCGGTGAAAGAGTTGGGTTCAAACCTGCCGGGGGAATTGTAACTCCGGAAGATGCCATCCTTTATCTCACTATTGTCCAGGAAATACTGGGTTCTGAGTGGCTGACACCGGAACTTTTCAGGATTGGAGCAAGCAGGCTGGCCAACAACCTGCTCGAAAGAATTACTGGCAGCACGGTAAAACATTTTTAAGCCTGAAGCTGTTTTAAGAAGAAAAAATCAAATCTTCATTAAAAAACATT
This sequence comes from Prolixibacteraceae bacterium, assembly GCA_041652995.1. GTDB lineage: Bacteria > Bacteroidota > Bacteroidia > Bacteroidales > Prolixibacteraceae > Aquipluma. The sequence continues at coordinate 82,874 of JBAZGO010000010.1, read as the reverse complement.
TTAACATGGCACAAATTACATTGAAGGGAAACGCAATTCAAACCTTGGGCGAACTGCCTGCAAAAGGAACAAGCGCTCCCGATTTTGAATTGGTAAAAAACGATTTGTCGAAAGTTTCGCTGAAAGATTTCGCCGGACAGCGACTGGTTCTCAATATTTTCCCAAGTCTGGATACCGGAACCTGCGCTGCTTCTGTTCGTCATTTCAATAAAGAAGCTGCTAATCTTGAAAACACAAAAGTGCTGTGTATTTCGCGTGATTTACCTTTTGCACAGGCTCGTTTCTGCGGAACCGAAGGTATTGCCAACGCCATTACACTTTCGGATTTTGTAAGCGGACAATTTGCAAAAGATTATCAGTTAATGATTACCACCGGCCCATTGGCAAACCTTTGTTCACGATCGGTTGTAGTACTCGACGAAAATCACACGGTTATTTACACACAGCAAGTTCCTGAAATTGTTGACGAACCAAATTACGATGCAGCTTTGGCTTCACTGAAATAGAAAGTCAATTTTTCAATAAAAACTATCCCATTTTAAAAGCTGTTAGCCTGAAGGTTGACGGCTTTTTTGTTTTCTTGAAGTGTCGGTTTAGATTGTTTCGCACAACAATAATTCTGCTAAAGGTGTTTAAAAGCAAAACAAAACAAAATGCACCCTGTACTACTTGAAAACATCAAAGAAATCGGGAAGCCTTATTCCGATTTGCACTTTTTGCTTGAATGTCTGGCCGAAGTATTGGAAGAAAACAATGAAAAAGAACTGATTACGTATATTCCGTGGTTGAGTCCCAAGGTTTCCTTTCCAACAGAAAAATACGAGCAAAAGACCATTCATCTGTATTCCATCAGTTTTCAGTTATTAAACCTTTGCGAGGTTAACTGGGCCGTTCAAAGCAGGCGCAACAAACAACAGGAGCAAGGCGCCGACAGCGTAAACGGAAGCTGGGCCCATACATTTTCCGAACTGAAAGATTCAGGATTTTCGCAGGAAGAAATCGTGGAAGCGCTTTCGCAAATTGGGGTCGAACCCGTATTGACTGCACACCCGACCGAAGCCAAGCGAACAGTTGTTTTGAAGTATTACCGCGAATTGTATTTGCAACTGGTTAAGCTCGAAAATCCGGTGTACACGGTACTCGAACGTGACCAGATTCGCTCGGTTATTAAAGAAATTCTAACCAGGTTGTGGTTTATCGACGATATTTACCTCGAAAAACCAAAGGTTGAAACTGAACTCGATAATGTTTTGCATTACCTGACCAATGTTTTTCCTGATGTTTTTGAACTTCACGACCGCACTTTGCACCAGGCATGGAGCGAAGCAGGTTTTCAGCCTGAAGTTTTAAACAATTACCGGAACATGCCAAAAATAACGTTGGGCACCTGGGTCGGCGGCGACCGTGACGGCCATCCGCTGGTAACTCCTGAAATCACACGATACACATTAGTACGGCTGCGCACTGAAGCTCTTTCACTTGTTCGGCAACATTTGCTTTTGCTTGCCGACAGCCTGAGCATTTACACTTCAGGAAACATTGAAAATGCTATGTTTATGGAAAGGAAAAGCACACTTCAGCAACAAATTCCCGGAATTACAGAAAATACCAGGTTTGCCGCTGCATCGCGCGAACCGTTTAAGCAATATGTGTTTTTACTCGCCGAAAAACTTCCCATCAGGCAGGAGCCACTGACCGGAATTAGCTTGTTGACGCAGGAAGACTGGACCTACACCAATTCGCACCAATTGCTAAACGACATTGATTTGCTGATGCAGGCACTTTCTGATTGGGGCGCACCAACTTTGGCTGTAAACGAAGTTGACAAATTTTCGCGCTTTGTTCAGAATTTTGGCTTTCACCTGGCTCATCTGGACGTGCGGCAAAACAGCGCCTTCTATCAAAAAGCATTTATCGGTTTACTCGAAGATGTCGATCGTTCCGGAAATCCCATAAACGGTGACGGCTCACCAAATAAAGATTTTTTATTAAACGAACTCAGCATTTACAGGCCATTCACATACACCTATTCCGGCGATGTTTCTGAAACAAACAATGCAATGGGCTACCTTGGAGTTCTTTCGGCACATGTCAGGAAGCACGGACCAAATGCGTTGGGATCATTGATCGTAAGTATGACACGCAAAGTCGACGACCTGTTTACCGTTTATCTTTTGGCCAGGGAAGCCGGTTTATATGAAAAAACTCCAAACGGACCAGCCTGTCAGATTCCGGTTGTACCCTTGTTTGAAACCATTGAAGATTTGCACCGTGCGCCTGAAATTCTTAGTGAATTTTTGGCTCATCCGGTAACGCAGAATACACTTAAATTCCAGATGAAGTTAAAAGGCAACAAAAATCCGGTTGCCGAAGTGATGATTGGATACAGCGACAGCAACAAAGATGGCGGAATTTTGTCGAGCCTCTGGCATTTGTACGAAGCGCAATACGAATTAGCCAAAGTTGGGCGAAAATACGGCGTTGATATTCGTTTCTTCCATGGGAAAGGAGGAAGCATCAGTCGCGGCGCCGGGCCAACTCACTGGTTCTTAAAAAGTCTTCCTCCTGAATCGCTTCACGGAAAGCTGCGCCTAACCGAACAGGGTGAAACCATCGAACGAAAATATGCCAACAAAGTCAATGCGGCTTACAACATTGAGTTGTTAACTTCAGGAACACTCCGGAATACCTTGCTAAATACACATAAACACAATCCAGAATTGTTTGAATTGGTTGGGTTTATGGCACACGAAAGTTTTAACACGTATAACGCGCTGACCCGCCATCCGAATTTTATTCGCTTTTTTGAACAGGCCACACCGATTGATATCATCGAAACGAGTAAAATCGGGTCGCGCCCGTCGCGCCGGACCAATCAACGGACGCTAGAAGATTTGCGCGCCATTCCGTGGGTTTTTAGCTGGACACAAAGCCGCGTGAACATTACGAGCTGGTACGGAGTTGGCAGCACACTGAAACTGATTAAAGAACAGCAACCACGAAAATATTCGCTCCTGAAACAACTGTTAATCTCGCACCCACTTGTGCGGTATATTTTGACGACTGTTGATTCAGGACTTGCCGCAACCGATCCTGAAATCATTAAGCTTTACGCATCGCTGGTTGATGATGAACAATCCAAAAACGATATTCTGCCCCTCATTTTATCGGAATATGAACTGACCAAAAACCTGCTTGCAGAGTTACTTGTAAAACCTTTTGAGCAGCGTCGAAAAAATCACTTTTATTCCACCCGACTGAGGGCAGCGGCACTCGAACTTATGCACCAGATGCAGGTTAATGCGCTCCGAAGCTGGCGAAACGAAAAAGAACAGACCAACCTTGAAATAACCGATCAGCAAAATATTCTTTTGCTGAAATCAATCAATGCGGTTGCCAATGCTTTGGGATCGACCGGTTGAAACATCCGATCAAAACTAAATTTAAATAATTATCATAAAACCAAATAGTTGTGCAAAAAATTATAAGTCAATATTTCGACGAATTTTCAACCATGTCGGAAGCTTCGCACACAGCAGTAATGGAAATTGCTGAACGCGAAGGAATAGAAATGAACCGGATTATCATAGCCACTTCATTTTGTTTCGACGAACTCAATCATCAACATGCCAAAATGAATCTTCCGTCTTCTCAGGGAACCTTCATCATGGGCGGTTTGGCCGGCTATCCGTTTGTTGGCGAGATTGGCCTCACAGCCTTTTCCGACCATATTCCCGATGGCGGAGCGGCTCTGTTCATTTTTGGATCGCATATTGGGATTTCCAGAACAGGCGAAGTGGGTAAAATTAAACGTGTTGGCCAAAGCCGGCACACCAATACCTGCGGGGCTTTGATGATGGTTCAGCAACATGCCCTTTCCACAAAGATTCATCAAATCGATCCAGCCGATTATTCCGAGTTTCAGCCCGAATTTCTGGCATTACGGCTTTTACCGATGGTTGACGAAATTCAAAAAGCTGAAGTTCCGATCCTGAAAACCACTCATTTGGTTTACAACGAAATCGAGAAGGAAATGCTTGAACTCATCAGAAATCATCCGACTTTCCTGAACAAATTTCCAGTGTATATTCTGGGCGGAATTGTGATTAATACCGACGAAACTTTGCCCAACTATTTTTCGCAGAAGGTTTTCAGGAAAGTTGACTAAAATTGAGCGTACTCCGAAAAATCAATAACAAAGAGCATCATTACGATCCCGAGTTCCCGGAAGAAGCAATCTGTTAATTTACAGGAGATTGTTTCATCCCCTTCGCTACTACTTATGACAGATTCTATAAAGAAATTCCTTTCGGCGGTTAAAAACCGCCGCACCCAAAAGGGTGACGCGATTTTCAATCGCGTTTTTTCTTTCTTCCCCCTGTCATCTTCCCATTGTGCCCAATTAAAAATTGGATGAAAACTGGAAATGACGAACCTACTTTTCGGAGTAGTCTTAAAAAGGAAAGAATAAGTCATTCGAAAAGTGGCTCTCGATTTTTCGAATGACTGATAAACTTTTCTTATTCAACTTATTTCTGCCGTGTTGTAGTATAATTTACCAGTTCAATCAAAGCAGTCCGCGATTCGCTTTCCGGGAATTCCATGATTCCGGCAATGGCTTTTTCGCGGAATTCATTCATTTGTTTTGCGGCATATTCCAGTCCGCCGCGACTTACTACCAGGTCAACCAATTCTTTAACCTTTGCCTGATTTTTATTTTTACGCTTGATTAAACTTAAAATCCGGCCGCGTTCGCCCGACTCGCAGTTGTTCAGGATATACAAAAGAGGCAGGGTAATTTTTTTCTCCTTGATGTCGTTCCCGGTTGGTTTTCCGAGCAAGCCTTTGCTTTGGTAATCGAAAATATCGTCTTTTATCTGGAAAGCAATTCCGACATCGAGTCCAATGCGGAACATTTTTTCAACGACTTCATCGTCTTTTGTTACCGAAGCCGCGCCAATGGCCATGCTGGTTGCGATCAGCGAAGCTGTCTTTTTCCGGATAATTTCAAAATACGTTTCGTTGTCGATATCCAGTTTCCGGCTTTTGCGCATCTGTAAAATTTCGCCTTCGCTCATGTCTTTTACAGCCCGCGAAATAAGGTGCAAAAACCGGTATTCCTTACGATCAAGCGTATTCAAAAATCCCCGGGCAAGGATGAAATCACCAACCAACACCGCAATTTTATTTTTCCAGAGGGCGTTTATCGAGAAACTTCCACGGCGTTCGTAGGATTCGTCCACCACATCGTCGTGCAACAAAGTGGCCGTGTGCAGCAATTCGATTGAAGATGCTGCCAGATGGGTCGTTTCGTTGAATTCGCCACACATTTTTGCCGAAAGGAAAACAAACATCGGGCGCATCTGCTTTCCCTTCTTCCGGAGAATGTAACGAATGATTATCTGCAAAAATGGAATGTCGCTTTTAATGGCTTCTTTGAAGTAACTTTCGAAACTTTTTAGTTCTTCCTGAATAGGCGATTTTATAATATCCAAAGAGGTCATCAAGGCTTTTTTTGAGTGTTTCAAAATTAAAAAATTAATTCACTTTTTCAGGAAATCATTACCAATTGATCTTTTTTAACCAATTATTAGCTAAAATACTAATATCCATTTATTTAAAAACAATCTAAACTAACAATTAAAACAAGCAGCAGTATAATGAAAACTAAATATTCATATATTTGCATCTGTTAAAATTTCAACCATGATAAATATTCAGGAAATAGACGCCGATCGTTTAGAAATGGCAGCCAGCATGTTAAAAGCCATTGCCCACCCAATGCGAATTGCAATTTTAAAGCACCTGGAAGGTGGTAAAAAACTCACAGTTACCGAAATTCACGAACTTTTGGGGATCGAACAATCTACCACTTCACATCATTTGGGTATTTTAAAAGACAAAGGTGTGCTATGTGCCCGCCGTGAAGGAAAGAATACGTATTATTATTTGAAACACGATATTCTGAGCCAGATTGTCGACTGTTTACAACGCTGTACCTGCGAGTAAAAAAACCTTTTTAGCTGAAAAATCCGGTTTCCTCAAAAGAACCGGATTTTTTATTCTTAAAAATTCGTTAGCTGGTTTGCAACAACTTTTCTAATTTCGACCTCCGGAAAAACAGACTATGGCAAAAATTAGGGTAACCAAACAATTCAGTTTCGAGATGTCGCATGCGCTGCTCAATTACGACGGGCTTTGCCGCAACATTCACGTACATTCGTACAAATGGCAGATAACAGTTATAGGCGAACCTTTGCAGGATTCAGGAAGTCCGAAAGACGGAATGGTGATCGATTTCAGTATCCTGAAAAAAATCATCCAACAGCATATTGTCACTCAGTTGGATCATTCGCTCATGATCAACGAAAAAGCGCCAACCGACAAACTCAGCGAGTTGGGCCAGATGTACGAGCGACACCATGTTGTTCCATTTCAGCCAACTTCTGAAAATATGGTTCTCTATATCGCCGAAAAAGTGAAACCACTTTTGCCTGAACATATCGTGCTTTTCAGCGTTCGGTTATACGAAACAAGCAACTCGTTTGCCGAATGGTTTGCTGAAGACAATCAATAGTTCTAAGTTTCAAATTCCAAGTTTCAAGTTATGACAGCACACAACAATTCCGATAAACGACTTTTTTTGCTCGATGCGTATGCGTTGATTTACAGATCGTACTTTGCATTTATTAAAAATCCGCGGTTCAATTCGAAAGGCCTGAACACGTCGGCTATGCTTGGATTTGTAAATATTCTGGAGCAATTGCTGAAGGAACAAAATCCCACACATATTGCCGTTGTTTTCGATCTGAACATACCAACTTTCAGGCACGAAATGTTTGAAGCCTACAAGGCCAACCGGGAGGTAATGCCCGAAGATCTGCAAAAATCAATACCATACATCCGGAAAATTATTGAAGCTTACCACATCCCGATACTGGAGAAACCAGGTTTTGAAGCCGACGATGTAATCGGCACTTTGGCCAAAAAAGCAGAAACATTGGGCTACACCACTTACATGATGACGCCCGACAAGGATTATGCGCAACTGGTTTCCGAAAACATTTTCATGTACAAACCGTCGCGGGGTGGCGAAGCACCGGAAGTATGGGGAATTCCTGAAGTTCAGGAAAACTTTTTGGTGGAAAACCCCTGGCAGGTCATCGATGTGCTTGGCCTGATGGGCGATACGGCCGACAATATTCCGGGCTGCCCCGGTGTTGGCCCCAAAACAGCCATGAAACTGATTTCTGAATTTAAATCAGTTGACGGACTTTACCAAAATATTGAAAGGCAGAAAGGAAAGTTGAAGGAGAACCTCGTAGAATTTGAACAGCAGGTACGCCTGTCGCGAAAACTGGCCGAAATCATTCTTGATGTTCCGATTGAATTTGACGAGGACAAAATTGTGATGAATCAGCCCAACTTTCAGAAATTAAATGAAATTTTTACTGAACTCGAATTCAAGCAACTGATCAGGAAACAGGAAGAAAAAGCGAAACCCGCAACTGAGGCCCCATTTGAACAGGGTACGCTGTTTGGCTTCTCCGGTCCAACTCCTGAAGCAAAACCCGCAGAACCAACAAATCTTGACTCTTTCGATACCGTTCCGCACCAGTATTATTTGATTGAAACACCCGAACAGCGCGCCAGTTTACGGGCCGAACTTTCGGTACAAAAAGAATTTTGCTTTGATACTGAAACCACCGGACTCGACACAATGACGGCCGAATTGGTATGCATGTCGTTTTCGTTCCGGAGCCATGAAGCTTATTGTGTGACTTTGCCAGCCGACCGAAAGAAAGCAACCGAAATTGTGCACGAATTCCGGTTCGTTTTTGGCGACGAAAAAATTCTGAAAATCGGTCAGAACATCAAATACGATCTTTCTATCCTGAAAAATTACGGGCTTGAAATCCGCGGCCCGCTGTTCGATACCATGATTGCGCATTACCTGATTCAGCCCGAAATGCGCCACAACCTGGACGATCTGTGTGAACAATACCTGAATTTCAAAAAAATTACGACCGACACACTCATTGGTGGGAAAGGCTTATTTCAGAAAACCATGCGCGATGCCGATTTGGAACAACTGCGCGATTATGCCTGTGAAGATGCCGACCTGACTTTGCAATTAAAACTGGTCATTGAAAAAGATTTGGATAAAACCGGAACCCGCAAACTTTTTAATGAAGTTGAAATGCCGCTGATTTACGTTCTGGCCGATATGGAAATCTCCGGAGTGAATTTAAACACTTCGGAATTAAAGGTTTATGCCGGAGTTTTAAGTAAACAAATTATCGATATTGAAGCGGAAATCATTGAAATGGCAGGCGAAAACTTCAATGTTTCGTCGCCCAAACAACTTGGGGTTATTCTGTTCGAGAAACTTAAGATCGACCCAAATGCCAAAATGACCAAAACCAAACAATATTCGACTGCCGAGGAGACGCTCGAAAAACTTCAGGATAAACACCCGATTATTGCCAAAATCCTTGAATTCCGCGGTTTGAAAAAACTGCTTTCAACTTATGTGGAAGCTTTACCATTATTGATTAACCCGAAGACTAAAAAACTGCATACTTCATACAACCAGGCAATCGCCGCAACCGGTCGCCTGAGTTCGACCAATCCGAATTTGCAAAATATTCCGATTCGTGACGAAAATGGCCGCGAACTCCGGAAAGCTTTTATTCCTTCTGACGACGAGCATACGTTTTTGTCGGCTGACTATTCGCAGATTGAGTTGCGGATTATGGCTGCCCTGAGCAAAGACGGGCAAATGATGGAGGCTTTCAGGAACAACCAGGATATTCACTCGATTACCGCTTCCAAAATTTACAAAATTCAGCCCGGAGAAGTGACTTCAGACATGCGCCGGAAAGCCAAGACCGCCAACTTCGGGATAATTTATGGCATTTCGGCATTTGGGTTGTCGCAGCGACTGAATATTCCGCGCACCGAAGCAAAAGAACTGATTGACGGCTATTTTGAAAATTTTCCGGACATCAAAAAATACATGGACCGGAGCATCGAAAATGCACGGAATAAAGGATATGTGGAGACAATTATGGGCCGAAAACGTTACCTGACTGACATTAATTCGTCGAATGCGGTAGTGCGCGGAGTTGCCGAACGAAATGCCATCAATGCGCCCATTCAGGGATCGGCAGCCGATGTGATTAAAATTGCGATGGTGAACATCTGGAAAGCCATGAATGAGCAGAAACTAAGGTCGAAAATGATCCTTCAGGTACACGATGAGTTGAATTTTGATGTTTGGAAACCGGAACTCGAAAAAGTGAAAAGTATTGTAAAACATGAAATGGAACATGCTGTAAACATTGGCGTGCCGCTGACTGTTGAAATGAACGCAGGTGAAAATTGGCTGGATGCGCATTAAAGAGTTTCACGTTCCGAATTCCAAATTTCAGGTTTTGTAAATTTGGGTCGGGTATTTCAGAGTTTAAAATTTATGAATTAGCCTTCGTCCAATTGATTATCTGCATTATGAAAGGAAAAATGATGTTTGGGATGAAGCAGATACTTTTTACAGAGGACGAATACAGGGATGCACTGAAACGGTTTTTAGACATTTGTGATGCAGAAGATGGCACACCCGAAGCCGACGAACTGGAACAGCTAATAACCATCATGGAAATTTACGAACAGGAACACTGCCCGTAAAATTAGTGTTCAGTTTTCAGTCACAGTTTTCAGTATAATCAGTCCTTCCATAATTCAATCCTTCAGTAATTCCTGAATATTTCGGTGACTGCAGCATTGTATTTCAACAGATTACTCGATTTTTTCACCAGTTTCATGGCTTTGTGCGGGTTTTCGAACGACTCGCTGAAATAGGTCCAGAACTGGTTCATTTTCATCAGAATGTGCCCGCTTCCTTCCAATCTGGAAGAATACGCTTCGAGCAACTGATCGTGAAATTCCCTCATCCTCATCCGAAGTTGTTTCGGTTCCAGAACTTCGCCCTTTAATTGCAATGCCAATGCCGGGTTTATGAGTAAACCGCGCCCAATCATCCAGCGGTGTTGTTCAGGCAAAACGACCTTTATTTCCTGAAATTCAGTTTCTGAAAGAATGTCGCCGTTGTAAATCATCGGGTGATTCACCAAGGGAACAGCTTCGGCAAAAAGGTGTGGATTGGCTTTCCCGGAGTACATCTGGCTGGCTGTTCTGGGATGAAAAATGACTTCTTCCAGAGGAAATTGATTCAGGACATTCCAAATTGCACCCGCTTCCTTGTCGCTGGTTAAACCGGCCCTCATTTTTACTGAAAATTTCGCCGGAAATTCGCGGGCAAAAAGTTGCCGGAACACTTCGTTCAAGGCATCCGGTTTTTCGAGCCAGGCCGCTCCCCTACCCTTGTTGGTTGCCATCGGGTACGGGCAACCCAGGTTCAGATTGATTTCGGAATAGCCGTATTCGATCAGGATCGAAATTAAATCGTACAATTCGGTCAGGTCTGAAAACAAAACCTGCGGCACCACATGCATCGCCGTATTATTTTCAGGAAATACTTCTTTCAGTTGCGACCTTTTGATTTCGCGACCTTTACTGTATGACAAATAAGGGATAAAATACTTGTCGATTCCTCCGAAATTTTCAGCAAAAACTTTGCGAAAAATAAAATCGGTGAAGCCCTGAAGAGGTGCCTGATATATCTTTAGTGGATTGGATTGCATGTGCATTAATTTTAATGATTTCGTTTGAGATGGTGATAAAATAAAGGCTATTAATCACTACTTTTGCGCCCACAAACTTATACAATTGGCCGGCAGTATGCAATCGAAACCATTCAAATCAGACTCTGTAAATTCCAACCTGAATTTGAATGCAGTTACTTTGGATTCCGACACTAGTGAAAATCAACTTTCGCTTCGGATCTTAGATCCTTACGATCCGGCTTTTTCCGACTCTTTAAGTTCCGTTTATATTGCTCCGGATAGCGTAATCGTGTTTGGCGCAAATCCTGAATGGTCGCAATTCAGAAAAGCTTTTGAGCCCAAATTCGATTACAAACGCGATTTGCTTACACCACTTCCTTACGATTCGCTTTACACCGTTTTGAAAGGAGTTGAAGTTGTATTTCCGGGGAAAAAACTGGCAAGGACAAACCCCGACTGGCTGGTTGGAATTCTGGTCATTGCGTTTATACTTTTTGCCACCGTCAGATTGATTTTCAACAAATACCTGAGCCAACTTCTCCAGGCAACCGTAAATTATTCCACGTTTACGCGGTTGTTTCGCGAGCGGTATTTCAATCTTTTGCATGCGTCGTTCAGGCTCGATCTGATTTTTAATTCAGTGATGGCTCTCTACTGGTACCAGTTTTTAGGCATCTACAAAATAAATTTTGGAATCACCCGATCCTTTTACGTTTATCTGATTTGCCTGGGAGTCGTGGTCGGATATTTCACGACAAAACGAATACTTTATTACCTCATCGGCATGCTGACTGAGAACAAACAGGAGGTTCAGGAATACCTTTTCAGCATAACTTCTTACAACCGTGTTCTCGGATTATTTTTGCTTCCTTTGTCGGCTGTAGTTGCATTTATGCCCTTCTCTCAGCCCGAACCGGTTTTGTTTTTGGGTTTACTGACAATCGTTATTTTTTATATTTTATCGCTGGTTCGGGGAGCTAAAATTTTCTTGAAAAAACAATTTTCTATTTCATATTTGATTTTATACCTTTGTACCCTTGAATTTTTACCAATACTTCTGATCTATAACCTATTGTTGATTTGAAGTGGGGAAGAAATAATTTAAAAGCAATTACCTTGAAGATCAAGAAAATTTTAGTTTCGCAGCCCAAACCTGAAACGGCCAAATCACCATATTTTGATCTGGCAGAAAAAAACAATGTACAGGTTGATTTCCGCCCCTTCATTCAGGTTGAAGGTGTTTCAGCTAAAGAGTTCAGACAGACAAGAGTTCAGATTTTAGATCATGGTGCTGTAATTTTTACGAGCAGGACTGCCATCGATCATTTTTTCAGAATCAGTGCTGAATTGCGTCTGACTATACCCGATACCATGAAATACTTCTGTATTTCGGAAGCCACGGCTTTTTATTTGCAGAAATACATCGTTTACCGTAAACGGAAAATTTTCTACGGTCCAGGTAAATTCTCGGATTTGATTGATGTGATGAAAAAGCACAAAGACGAAAAATTCCTTCTGCCGGTTTCGCAGGTCAATCAGGCCGACATTCTTTTGTTGCTCGATAAATCGGGTTACAATTACACCAAAGCCATCATTTATAAAACGGTGAGCAGCGATTTATCCGACATCAAAGAGGTAAATTACGATATTCTGGTATTCTTCAGTCCTTCGGGAATTCAGTCGCTTATGCAGAATTTTCCGCTGTTTGAACAAGAAGAAACCAAGATTGCCTGCTTCGGATCAACTACTGCCAAAGCAGTTCGCGATGCCGGTCTCAGGCTCGATATAGAAGCACCAACTGCCGAGGCTCCTTCGATGACCATGGCTTTGGAGCTGTTTATTAAAAAGCACAACAAGGGACTTTAACCAAAACAAAGCAATACACAAAAAAGGGGAAAATTAGATTTCCCCTTTTTTGTTGTACTTTCAACTCATGCCAGGATTTACACTTTACAAATCGGAAAGGCTTTGCAACCAAAACTTATCGGGGAATTGTTTACCTCCGGAGAATCGTTTTTGGCCTATCCGTTTAAAGTTGTATTCCTGAAGACCCAAGGACCTCAGCCCTACCCTGCCCAGGCAGCTTTTACGGTTTCGAAGCGAAATTTTAAACGTGCAGTGAAACGAAATTTGCTGAAACGACGCATGCGCGAAGCATACCGTCTGAACAAAGCCAAATTTTACGAAGAGTTAGCCGCAAAAGATCTCCGTATTGTACTGATGTTCGTTTATGTTGGCAAAGACATTTCAGAATATCCGGCTATCGAAAAAGGCATGATTTCGGCCTTTAAAAAGGTATTGGGGAAAATTTAAAAAAATGATTGTCCGTTGTTGTCATTCTGTTGTCACTTATCGTTTCAGGGCAACTTAATGACAACCAAACGACCATTAAATGACCGCAGATAAGTTTGCGGATATCCCTAAAAGCATCTTTCGCCTGCATTTAATACATAAAAAGCCGGCCAGGAAAAAATCCTAACCGGCTTGTATTTTAATTGCTATCTTCAATATTCGTTCTTTGGCTTTCCTGCTCCGTTTATTTATTCTTTATCCATGATATCGGTTTGAATACGTACGGAATCTTCGTGGATGTGCTGGAAAAGATGAAGTACAAAACTCCGGTCCAGATTAAGGTTCTCACCAACCTTCATGCGCTTTTCCATCAATTCGGAAAAACGGCCGACCTGAAATGCCGTTACGTTGTTGTCCTTTTTGTACTGACCAATTTGTTTAACTATTTCAACACGCGACGACAAGGTCTCAAGTAATTCAGTATCGATTGCATCAATGCGGCTTCGAAGCATTTCGAGCTGATTTTCAAACTGTGAATTGTCGGTATTTGCTGTGCGAATAACCAAACGATCAAGCAGTTTGGCCAAATCATCCGGAGTAAGCTGCTGTTCCTTGTCACTTAATGCACATGACGGATCGCGGTGCGATTCAATCATCAGCCCTTCCATGCCCATATCAAACGCTTTTTGCGAAATATCGAACAAATATTCACGCTTTCCGCCAATGTGGCTTGGATCGCAAATAATGGGCAAATTTGGCATCAAACGACGCAATTCGATCACTGTTTTCCAGTTTGGGTAATTGCGGTATTCGGTTTCGCGGAAAGGAGTGAACCCACGATGAATGGCCACCATATTTTTGATCCCGGCACGGCTTAACCGTTCAAAAGCTCCCAGCCAAAGCTGAACATCAGGATTTACAGGGTTTTTAACCATGACCACAGCGTCGGTTCCTTTAACCACATCGGCAATTTCCTGCACTACAAATGGGCTGGCAGTCGAGCGGGCGCCAATCCAAAGTATATCGAGATTGGCATTCAGCGCTTCTTCGGCATGTTGCGCATTAGCTATTTCTGTTCCAACGGGCAAACCGGTTTCTTCGCGGACCATTTGCAGCCATTTCAATCCAATGCTACCAATGCCTTCAAAACTTCCTGGACGCGTCCGTGGTTTCCAAACTCCGCCACGATATGCAAATACCCGCGGATCTTTGGCCAGCATCCGGGCAGTTTCCATGGCTTGTTCCTCAGTTTCGAGGCTGCACGGTCCGGCAATAATAAGTGGATTGTTTATTTGCGGTAACCAATGCTTGATTGGGTTAATTTCTAATTCTAATCCCATGATTATTTTGTATAAAGTTTAACGATTGTCTTTTCATTTTTTACCAGCGAATCACCTTGTCCTTCCAATATTCCTCGGATCCGGTTGGCGTTTTTCATCAGCGCCATCATTTCTCCCTGATCATCAGATTCAATGCTTTTCCTGAAAGCCTTCAGGTGTTTGATGTAAACATCGAGCGATTCAACAACGTAGTCTTTGTTTTGTTGAAAAATAGGTCCCCACATTTCAGGAGAACTTTTGGCTAACCGAACGGTTGAATTGAATCCTCCGCTGGCCAGATCAAAGATAATTTCGCGGTCCTCCTTATCGAGCACTGCATTGGCCAGGGCAAAAGCAGCGGCATGAGGCAGGTGCGAAATAAATGCCGTGCTGTGATCCTGTTCATCTGCTGTCATGTAGGCAATATCCATTCCCAAAACCTGAAACACTTTTTCTGCAAATGCCAGGTGAAGCGGCCCGCATTTTTCCTGATCGCAAATGATGTTGATTTTTCCCTCAAAAAGTCCTTCGAGTGCGGCTGTCGGGCCCGAGTTTTCAGTTCCAGACATTGGGTGGGCAGCAATGTAATTCCGTCGTTTCGGATGATTCTGAACCGCTTCGGAAATTGCTTTCTTGGTTGAGCCCACATCGATAACTGTTGTTCGGTCGGAAACCAAATCCAATACTTGTACCAGCACACCCAAAACCTTGTCAACCGGAATCGCAATAATGACCATATCAGCATTTTCCACAGCATTTTCGAGTGTCCCTACCCGGTCGATAATTCCCAGACTTAGCGCCTCCCGGGCATTTTCAGGATTCGAATCGACACCGGTTATTTCGGTTGCAAAACGGGCTTTTCGCAAATCTTTGGCCATCGATCCACCAATAAGTCCCAATCCAATAACTGTAAGTTTCATATATTTTATTTTTCCGTTTTTTGATTAACTCAATTGCGCCGGGATTAGCCGAACCTAAAATAAAAAAGGGTCTCGTTTAACACGGGACCCTTTCGTTGAATATCTTTTTTAGCAACACAAGACATTACCTGCCGATCCCGATATGAGAACAGAAGTAATAAAACCAATAAAAAAAACTGTTGTTGCTTGTACGTTTCATTCTACTATCAATTGGTCGGCAAATATATAGTTTTTATTTCAATTCAAAATTTTGAATGAACAAAAGAAACTGATTCTGCAAATAAATACTTTAATATCTTAATGTTCCGGTACTTGATGTTCCGATTTTAACCATACTCAGGAAATCGTAAACACGAACTATTTGCCGGATTTATTTCTGTTTACCGGATAAGAATTTTCCGCGTGACTGGCTTTCCTTTTTCAGGTTCGAGCCCAAATAAATATAAGCCCGGAATAAAATTGCTGACATCGATATTGGCTTGAAACCGGTTTGATCCGACCGAATATTGTTGTGTGTAAACCAGTTTTCCGGAGGAATTATATGCTTTCAGGATCATATTTTTAATGTCGTTTTTTGCTTGAATGGTTACATTCAACTGGTTAGTTGCCGGATTCGGGAAAAATTCAATTTCTCCGGAAGACAAAAGTTCGGGACTCGAAGCTGTTTTATAATCCTGAATAGCCAGGTTATCAATGATCCACCCCCAGCCGTTGGCATACGGATCGGAAAACAAGCGAAAGCGAACCTGAACAGTGTCGCCTGCACTAAAGTTACCATTGGCCAGCAGGTCGGTTACATGC
This sequence comes from Prolixibacteraceae bacterium, assembly GCA_041652995.1. Classification (GTDB taxonomy): domain Bacteria; phylum Bacteroidota; class Bacteroidia; order Bacteroidales; family Prolixibacteraceae; genus Aquipluma. The sequence continues at coordinate 66,857 of JBAZGO010000010.1, read as the reverse complement.
CGCACAAACAAATTCTTCGTGGGAACGGCGGTGCTGTTATTTCCGGAAAAAGAGCTGTTAAACAAATCGACCCAAGCCGTTTGCGCATTACTGTCATAGCCGTCCTCAAAAGGCAACCAGGTTGTTCCTCCATCTTTCGAGCCTTCAATAATCACATAATCCCAAAAATTCGGATCACCAAAATTGTTACCCACATCGCCCGGTTCAACCAGCACAATTTCGTCGTATGTAATCTTTCCCCCTGTTTTCAGAACAATCGGGTATTTTAACACCGAGGTGAAATTAAATTCCAGGATATCTGTATTGGGACTCAGGTATGGATGAGCCGAATTTAATGCAGGACTATCAAATCCTGAAACCGTTTCGATAGTAAAATCTGAACCGATAAAATCGGTATTTGGCGTATCGAAATTAGTCACGTAACGCTCAACCGGTTCTTGAAAACCTTGTACGTTAAATGTAAAAAAACCTGAATCAGGTAGTCGACCCTCATTTTTGTTCGATGAATTATCGGTGGCCAGAATCCGGTAACTAACCACATCACCGTCGGCAACTGAGCCTTCAGGAAATGATAAAATTCCGGTATAAATATCGTTGGTGTCGTTTTGCAAAGTGATCTGTTTCATCGGTTCTCCGTTTACAAAATAATCGAGTACAACCGACTGAATACCAATATTATCGGTAGCCTCAACGCTTATTGGCGCTGAAAGATTTGTTGTCAAAAGGAATTTCACCGGGTCGTGAGTCAGAACCGGAGGTTCATTATCGACACCAATCTTAAAACTGAAATATCGGGAAGGCGCATTTGAAGGAAGAACAAATTTGCGGTTTTTAACATCGGTTGCCGAAAAATAATACTGATAAGTTCCGATTTGTGTCAGGTTCGCTTGCGCATTAAAAAAAGTGGAGGTCGCTGATGGAGTGAGCAAAACCGAGTCGGCATGAACGAAATTATCGGTAGAATATACCAGGTACAAACTTGTTGAATCTAAATCGAAATCACTTTCAATTTTAGCCTCAAAATTTTCTGATCCAGTAACAAATTCAATGTCTTTCAGGGGAGTGTGAAAAATAGAAATAGTTTTCCAGCCCATATCATACATAATTGCCAGAGTATTGGGTCCGGGATCATAAATCGCTTCGCCCATCCCGGTAAACGGCGTCATCAGTGAGTTTGCACTTCCCTCCGAATAAGTTGATTCATCAAGGTGATAAATACTTGAACCGTCGTCGTATGTAACCGGTGCATAAAGCCTTGGCAATCGCCCATCAACAAGACTGGTATTAAATTCCAGCCATCCGGAGGTCAAATTCTGATATAAACTTATGGAAGGGTTGGTGAAAAGCTTCGTATCAATAAGTTGCTGGCCGGTTTTATTGATGACATATTGGTCAAAACTAGCCGAAAGACCGTCTGCGCCATAGCCGCCCTTTCCGGAGTTTGTATAAAAAAAACCCGAGAAACCCAGTCCGTGAGTTAACTCGTGCAAAACAGTAGATACAAAATCGTATTTGTCATCAGGGGTATTTCCATCGGTTCCAAAATACCAGTTCGTGAAATCCTTGTTGAAAGAACCAATGATTTCAAAACTTTCGGAAGAATTTACTTCTTCACCCAACATTTTCTCGACTAAGGCAACCGGATAATAACAATCCCAAATCTGCGTGGAATTGAAATTTTTATAAAAATCTGCCGGACCACAACTTCCAAGAACATTTTCATCGAGACTGACCCAATTGGCCTGAACATGAATAGGAACGGGCGAATAAATGAGTTCCGACCAAATATCGACAGCCTTTTGAAAAGCCTGTTGAGCAGATTTGGAAAACCCTTTGTAAGTTACCAGAATTGTTGCTTTTTCAAGTGAAGCTGATTTCAGGTGCGCTGTGTATTCCGCTGGCGGCTCAATGAATGACCGATGAGATTCGGATGACGCATAACAAATTGTTGGTGGCAATTTAATTCCAGTTTTCTTCCAGTTTTCCTGTCCGTAGCCTCTCACCAGCGACAACAGAAAAATAACCAAACCTAAATATTCCTTCATTTTCTATACTAATTTTAGCACTGACCCGTTCAATTTCTCTTTAACAGTCTGTTTCACAATAAAGCAGAATTTCACATAAACGTAAATCTTTCAATCGTAGTATTTTCAGGCAAGCCAGAATTCAAATGTAGCAGAAATATTCACATTTTTTAATCTATATTTGCCTGAAGTACGATATAAATAACAATTTAGCTATGAAATTTCCTTTATTAGTCCTCATTTTTTTAATCACTACAATTTCAATAAAAGCGGCTAAACCCGAAAAGTTATTTAACGAAACTTACCGGCCTCAATTTCATTTTACTCCTGAAAAAAACTGGATGAATGACCCCAATGGCCTCGTCTTTTACAAAGGAGAATATCATTTGTTTTACCAGTATAATCCATTTGACAAGCAATGGGGCTATATGCACTGGGGACATGCTGTAAGTAAAGATTTGGTTCATTGGGAACATTTACCTATTGCTTTATATCCCGACAATGATTCGAAAGATAAAGATTCGTGCACAGCTTATTCAGGAAGTGGAATTGTCGACATAAACAACGTAACCGGTTTGCAATCGGGTGAAGAGAAAACAATTTTGTTGTTTTATACCAGCAAAAAAAACGGACAGCGACTGGCTTACAGCAACGATAAGGGAAGAACATGGAAAAAATACGACAAGAACCCGCTTATTCCTTACGATCCGACCGATGACGCCCGCGACCCCAAAGTAATCTGGCACGAAGCAAGCAAACAGTTTGTAATGGTTTTGTACCGAAGACCAAACAACAACGACAAGCAGAAAGGAATATCATTTTATACCTCGAAAAACCTGATCGACTGGCAATACAAAAATCACATTCCGGGCTTTTTTGAATGCCCCGATTTAGTGGAATTGCCGGTAAACAGAAGAGAAGACGATAAAAAGTGGGTTTTGTTTGACGGTGATGGAAGCTATATTATCGGAAGTTTCGACGGTGAAAAATTCATTTCTGAAACTCAAAAAATGCCAGGCGATTATGGCGCAAATTATTATGCAACCCAAATCTGGAGCAACATTCCTGAAAGTGATGGCCGAACCATTCAGATTGCCTGGATGAGAGGTGGCGAATATCCCGACATGCCATTTAACGGGCAAATGACTTTCCCTTGTGAGATTTCGCTTAAAAAATTCATGAACGGAATTCAGTTGGTTAGAAAACCGGTAAAAGAAATTGAATTGCTCCACGAAAAAAAAGGTGAAGTTTGGGAAAATAAAAACCTGATTCCGGGAATTAATAAAAATCTGGCTCACGGAATTAAGGGCGACTGTTTGCACATTATTGGAAGTTTTAAACTAAAAACAGCCGATAGTTTTGGAATGGTGGTGCGTTTGGATAAAAAGCAAAACGGTACCGAAATTATGTATAATGTCAAAACAAATACATTGTCGTGTTTAGGAAAATCGGTTGAAATAGAGCCTGTTGACGGGACAATTAAACTTGAAATATTGCTGGACAGAAGTTCAATTGAAATTTTTGCCAATGATGGAAAAACGGTTATGAGTTCGTGTTTTGTGCCAACCGAAAATGCCGAAGGTATTTATTTATTCAATACCGGAGGTGAATTGTTTGTTGAGAGACTTGAAGTTTATCCGATGAAATCAATCTGGGAAAAGGAAAAGTAATTCGAAAATAAAGAATAGAAAGAGCCGCGGAAAATTTAAATTCCGTGGCTCTTTTATTTTCCTGAAATTTGCGTTTGCTTCAAACATGATTTTCATTCTATGTTTTCAATCCTGAACAGCTTAATATTGCAGTAAATTTCAATCAAAATCCAACATGAAAGCAATTGCAAAACTTAAACCTGAAAAAGGGATTTGGATGACAGACGTTCCAATGCCGGTTGTCGGACCCAATGATGTTTTGATCAAGATAAAGAAATCGGCTATTTGCGGCACCGATCTTCATATTTACAAATGGGACGAATGGGCACAAAATACCATTAAAACGCCGTTGGTAATTGGACACGAATACATGGGTGTTGTTGTGGAAAAAGGTTCGGAAGTTTCACGGGTACATATTGGCGAGCGCGTTACTGTTGAGGGCCATATTTCGTGTGGGTTTTGCAGGAACTGCCGACGTGGACGTCAGCACATCTGCGATCATACCGTTGGAATTGGAGTTAATCGCGACGGTGGATTTGCTGAATATGTTTCGGTTCCAGCTTCTAATGTACTAAAAGTTGATGAGCGGATTTCTGATGAATTAATGTCAATTATGGATCCGCTTGGAAATGCAACCCACACGGCGTTGTCATTTCCATTGCTTGGCGAAGATGTTTTAATTACCGGAATTGGCGGTCCAATTGGCGCAATGGCAACAGCAGTTTGCAAATATGCAGGTGCCCGCTACATTGTTGGCACCGATTTAAGTGAATACAGGCGAAATCTGGCGCTTAAAATGGGGGCAACCAAAGTAATCGATCCGACCAAAGAAAGTATAAAAGATGCCATGAAATCGCTTGGAATGGTCGGTGGTTTCGATATCGGTCTGGAATGCAGCGGTTCGCCAATAGCTTTCGGCGACATGGTCGAGAATATGTACAATGGCGGTAAAGTTTCGTTGCTGGGTTTGCTGCCGTCGTCAACCCAAATAAATTGGAGTAAACTTATTTTCAAAGGACTTACACTGAAAGGAATTTATGGTCGCGAAATGTACGAAACCTGGTACCAGATGGAAATGATGCTTTCGCACGGCCTTGATATTTCACCGGTAATTACTCATCGTCTTCCCGCAGATGATTACCAGGAAGCCTTCAGGATAATGGAAGAAGGGAATTGCGGAAAAATTATTCTGGATTGGGAATAAACATTGGATATCTGCAAATGTGTCTACAGTTCATTAAAAGTCATTTAATTGTCATTTGGTTGTCATTAAGTTGCCGCGAAACGATAACTGACAATGAATGACAACAATTGACGATTATGAAAAAGCAAATAAGTAAATAAACTGACAATCATTAAAAAATATAAAAAGGCTCTCTTGTTGGGAGCCTTTTACTTTTTATTCCGGAGCAAAATTCTTTTCCCCAGCGAAACCTGTAAAAAATTAGTTCCGTTTTCGATGCTCAGATCATTGTATTTCAAGCTTGTATACTGCGTTGAACGGATCACGCTCACGCGGGCATAAAACCGATGGAACCTGTAGCCAATTCCAAGTCGCCCGGAATGGTTCACGCTAAATCGCCATTTGTTAATCCCGCTGTCGAATTCTCGATCAACTGAATTATCCTGAATTCCGGAGCCCAAAATATACGACAAAGTGAAAATTCCATTCTTCAGGAAAACAAGCGAATAAGCATATCCAATATTTGCATTGAATGCCAACACACCCGACTTCGAAATATCCCGAGTCTTCAGGAAATAATTTTCATTGATTCCATGTGGAACAAGTGACGAATCGGCCCGGGTTTGGTATGAGAAAATACTTCCTCCGGCAAGAAAAGAACCCGCACTTTTAATTTGCTTTTCAGTATCGCTGAAAGCTGCCCGGTATGAAAAATGCGAATTATTGAATATGTAATTCACACTAAGTCCCATATTCGCTGACGAAATATCAGGTCGTTGGTATTCCTTCTCTTTTGTGAATGAAGAAAAATGCTCGTACGAATTATTCAGGTAATAGCCTTTCAGAAACGAAGCCAAAACGTCAACCGCAAACTTGCTTGTATAGATATAACTTTGAATACCAAAGCGTTTGGTTTCGCCATGCTTAACCTCACTATTCTGAAATATTGGGATTTTTGTGGCCAGACTAATTCCAAACGATCTGAAATTAACACCAGCCCCCATGTTAAAATAACCGTTTGGTAAATATTTCAGGTGGTATGGACTATTCAAATCGCTTAATTCAAGTAAATGTGATTTTTCGCCCGAATACAACCTCACAATGAGATCTTTGTAATAAGTTTCGATGTAACTGGTATCCTTTTTCGATGAAAAATATGAACCCAGCGACCTCGCCTCAACCGAAAGATGGAAAATCAGAAAACCAAAAATCATCAAAAAATACCGCATATCAGAAATCAATATCTACAACAACCGGGCAATGATCAGAATGAACAGCATGAGGTATTATCCTCGCGTCTAAAATTTTATCTTTCAATTCGTTGGTTACGATATGGTAATCAATCCGCCACCCTTTATTATTCTTACGGGCACCCGCGCGATAACTCCACCACGAATACTGATGTGGCTCCTGATTAATTTCCCTGAAGCTATCCACATACCCATCGGCCACAAAATTGGCAAACCATTCACGTTCTTCAGGTAAAAATCCAGATGTATTTTGCTGTTTTTCAGGATTATGAATATCAATCCACAGGCGGCAAATATTATAGTCACCAGAAATAATGAGTTTTCTCCTGGTTTTCCTTAATTCATTCAGGTATTGATGAAAATCGGTAAGAAATTCCATTTTAACGGCTTGCCTTATTTCACCCGTAGTTCCGGATGGAAAATAGGCGTTAATCACCGAAATATCGCCAAAATCAGCCCGCATAACACGACCTTCGGCATCATATTTTCCAACATTAATTCCCTTCACAATCGCATCGGGCTTTTGCTTACTGAAAATTGCAACTCCGCTATATCCGGGTTTAACAGCCGAAAAGATATTGCAATGATAGCCCAATGCCTCAAAATCAGACTCCTGCATTTGCCCGGGCTGAGCTTTTGTTTCCTGAAAACAAATGATATCGGGATTTTCCAGAGCCAGAAAATCGAGCAAGCCTTTACTTAATGCCGACCTGATCCCGTTTACGTTATAACTTAAAATCCTTTTCACAATTTTTGTTACTTTTGGTTCACAATTAACGAATTGCGAAGGTAGAAGGAATAAATTTAAAGCAAAAGAATCCATTGAAAAAAGGAATTGTCATCAAATCGACAGGCAGTTGGTACACTGTAAAAACCGAAGAGGGAAATCTGATTGAAAGCAGGATTAAAGGAAATCTGAGAATAACGGGCATCAGGAGTACCAATCCAATTGCAGTTGGAGATCATGTTGAACTGACGGAAAAAAAGGAAGATAACGCGATTGGCAGTCAAATCATTGGTCTCATCCACAAGATAATTCCCCGAACAAATTACATTATCCGGAAATCACCGAATTTATCAAAGGAATCGCACATCATTGCCGCCAATATCGATCAGGCTTTCCTTGTAGTAACCATAAAGTTTCCGGTTACCACCACTACTTTTATCGACCGATTTTTGGTTTCAGCAGAAGCCTACCGAATTCCGTGCCACCTGATTTTTAGTAAAACCGATCTTTACGCCGAGAAGCAGAAAGTATTAATGGAAGATCTGATTGGAATTTATGAAATGGCCGGTTACCAATGTCTGAAAATTTCTGCCACTCAAAATATCGGTCTGGATGAATTGAAGAAAATGATGCAAAACAAAACCAATGTTTTTTCCGGCCATTCAGGAGTGGGAAAGTCAACGATCATCAATTGCATTCAACCATGTATAAATATAAAAACCGGTGAAATTTCGGAAGCTCACTTTTCAGGAAAACACACCACCACCAATTCCGAAATGTACGAGTTCGATTTTGGTGGATACATTATCGACACTCCCGGCATAAAAGGGTTCGGAGTATTGGAAATGGAAAAAGAAGAAATTTCGCATTATTTTCCCGAAATGTTCCGATTGCTGAACGAATGTCAATACTACAATTGCACCCATACCCATGAACCCAATTGTGCGGTAAAAAAATCGGTCGAAAAAGGGTTGATTGCCGAGAGCAGGTACTTTTCGTACCTCGGATTGCTCGAAGGTGAAGAAAAATACAGAAATTAATCTGGATGGATTCAAAAATTGGTGTAAAATATGAGCTAAAATAGAACTTTAAACAAGTTTAATTTCAATAACTTAGCTTATAAAAATCGAAGATTAATCGTGCTTTAGAATCGCCTATTTCGTCAGCAACCTCCTTGTACCCGCTATTTTTTAGATTCTCGACGCTCTTAAATCGGGTCAAAAGTGCTTTTATCGACTTCTCTCCTATCCCCGAAATATTTTCCAGCTCCGATTTAATAAATTCACCCGAACGCTTGTTGCGGTGAAAAGTAATTCCGAACCGGTGAGCTTCGTCACGAAGTTGCTGGATAATCTTCAAAGTCTCCGAATTTTTATCGAGATACAGCGGAACCGAATCTCCCGGAAAATAAATTTCCTCCAACTTTTTAGCAATTCCGATGATTGCAATTTTTCCGCGAAGATTTAATTTTTCCAAAGCATCGAGCGCAGCTCCAAGTTGTCCTTTCCCTCCATCAATGATAATTAACTGCGGCAACGATTTTTCTTCATCAAGCAATCGTCTATATCTCCGATAAACAACTTCCTCCATCGAAGCAAAATCGTTCGGACCTTCAACCGTTTTTACATTAAAATGCCGGTAATCTTTTTTCGCAGGTTTTGCATTCCTGAAAACCACACACGACGAAACCGGAAATGTTCCCTGCAAATTACTGTTATCGAAACATTCAATATGAACCGGCTGAACTTTCAACTGAAGGTCCTTTTGCATGGTCTCCAAAATACGGGAAATATTTTTTTCAGTCCTCGAAACAACCTCGTTTTTTTGCTTTTCGAGCCGGTAATACGTTGCATTTCGCTCCGAAAGTTCGAGCAACTTTTTCTTGTCGCCCTGCTTTGGAACCTGAAATTTTATACCATCCAAATGAATATCGAGTTTAAACGGAACGAGAATTTCTTTGGCATTGCTGAAGATTTTCTGCCGGATTTCAATCAGAGCAAACTGCAATAATTCATCGGAAGATTCATCAAGTACCTTTTTAATTTCCATGGTGTAGGTTTGCACAATGGCACCACGAATAATTTTCAGGTAATTCACATAGGCAAAAGCTTCGTCCTGCGAAATTGTGAAAACATCAACATCGCTGATTGTATTGCTCACTACCGTGGATCGCGATTGAAATTTTTCAAGCAATTCAAGCTTTTCCTTAATGGAAGCAGCCTCTTCGAACTTCATTTCATCGGCATATTTACGCATCAAATCCTTGAGATATTTGATGACTCCTGAAATATTTCCCTTCAATATCTCCTTTATCTGATCAATATTTTTCATGTAATCGTCGTGAGCCATCTTGCCCACACATGGCCCCAAACAGTTTCCGATATGATATTCAAGACAAACTTTAAACTTCTTTTGCCTGATATTTTCTTCGGACAAATTCAGTTTACAATTCCGCAGTTTAAATAGTTTTCTAAAAAGTTCGAGCAATAACCGAACGGTTAATACCGAAGTGTACGGACCGAAGTAAGTCGATCCGTCGCGAATTACATTCCGGGTTTGAAAAACTTTTGGGAAACGCTCGTTTTTGATAACAATCCACGGATAAGTTTTGTCATCTTTTAGGCGAATATTGTAACGCGGCTGGTATTTTTTGATCAGGTTATTTTCAAGCAGCAAGGCATCCTGTTCGGTCTCAACAACCATGTGACGAATGTCGGCAATGCTCCGAACCAGTAATGCGGTTTTGCGGTTTTGCTGATTTTTTGTGAAATAAGAATATACCCGTTTCTTCAGATTTTTTGCTTTTCCGACGTAAATTATCTTTCCGGTTGAATCAAAATACTGGTAAATTCCAGGTTGATCAGGAAGAACGGAAACCAGGGAACGCAAATATTCAGCATTTTTTAGTGGCATCTGGAAAGCGAAAAAGACAAATTAAACTAATATTTTATGAGCGATTGAGTTTCGTATTCGGCCAGTTCTTTCTTTTTCTCAGTCTGAATAAAGGTCAGATCGCAAATAAAAGATAAATAAATTTTCTTCACATTCATTTGTTTTACCAGATTTAGCGCAGCCAAAGCGGTGCCTCCGGTGGCCAGCAAATCATCGTGAATGAGCACCACATCATCTTCATTGAGGGCATCCACATGCATTTCAATCTGGTCAACCCCGTACTCCAATTCATACGATTCGGTCACTACAGAAGCCGGTAATTTTCCTTTTTTCCGGATCGGAACAAAGCCTGCATTCACACAATAAGCCACTGCCCCACCAACAATAAATCCACGTGATTCGAGCGAAACAATTTTCGTTATCCCCTTCCCATTGCAATACTCCGAAATCTGATCAACCACATTCCTGAATGCTCCCGGGTCTTTTAGCAAAGTTGTAATGTCTTTAAAACTGATTCCTTCAATCGGATAATCTTCAATCGTCCTTACAAAATTTTTAAGCTCCATAAATATATTTTAAGAGTTCCACGTGGAACATTATCTACCCATTAAAACCAATAACACATTTATATCCGACGGACTTACCCCGGAAATCCGACTCGCTTGCCCAATTGTTTCAGGCTGAATTTCAGTAAGTTTTTGTCTCGCTTCAGTACTGATTGTTGCAATTTTGCCATAATCAAATCTGCCGGAAATCACAATATTCTCCAATCTCCGGTACTTATCTGCAACCAATTTCTCACGATCAATATAGCCAGCATACTTTATAGCAATCTCAGCAGATTCCAAAATTTCAGTAAATCTCTCCTGAGGAATCGCCTTCAGAAAATTTTTAAACGGAGTAATTTCTTCAACCAAGTCGAAAATTGAGATCTGCGGACGCAAAATAACGTCGACCAATTTGACTCCTTGTTTCAAAGTAGCCGAGCCTTTTCTTTCCAGAATATGATCGATAAACTGGGGTTTAATTGAAAAATTTGAAACAAAATCGACAATAGATTCAACTGAATTTTTCTTTTCAATCATCAAATCATATCTGAATTTTTCAGCCAATCCAAGTTCGAATGACTTTTGGGTTAACCGAAAATCAGCATTATCCTGACGCAACAAAATACGGTATTCCGCCCTTGAAGTAAACATTCGGTATGGCTCGTCGACTCCTTTGGTCACTAAATCATCTATTAAAACTCCAATATAAGCTTCATCACGACTGAGTACAAAAGGTGCTTTTTCGTGTACTTTTTGATGCGCATTTATTCCTGCCATAATACCTTGCGCAGCTGCTTCTTCATAACCAGTTGTTCCATTAATCTGACCAGCAAAATAAAGATTGCTGATAAGCTTGGTTTCAAGTGTATGATTCAATTGAGTTGGATCAAAATAGTCGTATTCTATAGCATATCCCGGCCTGAAAATGCGAACATTTTCCAATCCCGGTACTTCTTTTAAGGCACGTAACTGAACGTCCCACGGCAAAGAAGAAGAAAATCCATTCAGGTAATATTCGATGGTATCTTCGCCTTCAGGCTCTAAAAATAACTGATGCGAAGTCCGCTCGGCAAAGGTGACTATTTTAGATTCGATGCTTGGACAATACCGAGGACCAGTGCCAACAATCGTTCCATTATACATCGGCGAATCAGCAAAACCCTCCTCCAAAATCGAATGAACTGTTTCGTTGGTATAAGTAATCCAGCAACTTTTTTGCTTAAGAGTTGATTTTACTTCAGGAAGAAATGAAAACTTTTGCACATTTTCATCACCTTTCTGCTCCTGCAATTTCGAAAAATCAATCGACCTGCCATCAATCCGAACTGGCGTTCCGGTCTTTAAACGACCGGTTTTAAAACCAACATTCAGTAATTGATCAGAAATATGATATGAAGCACTCTCTCCTATCCGTCCACCTTCCATCTGAGATTTTCCAATGTGCATCAATCCATTCAGGAATGTACCATTGGTTAAGACAACAGATTTGGAATAAAAATCGACTCCTATTTTTGTGCGAACTCCGGTCACCACATTGTCTTTAAAATGCAAAGAAACAACTGCATCCTGCCACAAATCCAGGTTATCTGTTTTTTCCAAAACATGTCGCCAAAGTTCGGTAAAACGAACACGGTCATTTTGTGCTCTTGGGCTCCACATGGCGGGTCCCTTTGACTGATTTAACATCCGAAACTGAATACTTGACTTGTCACTTACAATTCCTGAAAATCCACCCAAAGCATCAATCTCACGAACAATCTGACCTTTTGCAATTCCACCCATCGCCGGATTACACGACATTTGTGCATATTTGGTCATGTCCATTGTAATGAGCAATGTTTTTGAACCCAAATTTGCCGCCGCCGCGGCAGCTTCACACCCGGCATGACCACCTCCAACTACTATAACATCGTAAAACGGTAACATCTTTTCTCTTTAATCATTTAATTTCGTCCAACCTATTAAGATAGAAATCTTCCCTTTCAGTCATCAACTCCTTATCTCTCTTTTCCTTATCCTTATATCCTAACAAATGAAGAATTCCATGTATTAAAATACGGTTTAATTCATTTTCGAAAGTCTTCGAAAACATACCAGCGTTCTCTTTAACCCGATCAACACTAATAAAAATATCGCCATTGACCTGACCATGCTCAACATAGTCAAAAGTGATAATATCAGTAAAATAATCGTGCTGAAGAAACTTGCGGTTTACATCCAATAAATAATCATCCGAACAAAAAATAAATGAAATATCTCCCGGAAATTTTCCCTCGGAAACAATCGTATTTTTAATCCATCCTGAAGTCAATCTTCGTTTTATTTTTGGAATAGAAATATCTTCAGCAAAATAATTTATACTCATTTTTCTAAATTATATATAATCATAACTTTTCTTCCCCCGTCATAATACCTGATGTCATCTGCCATCTGACGAATAAGAAAAATACCACGACCGTGCTCCTTTTTTATATTTTCAAAACAGGTAGGATCGTTGATACAATCAATCTCAAAACCATTACCCTCATCAATTATCTGAATGGATAAATTATTATCCAAAACAAGGATATGAATATGAACCAGCTTATCAACATTTAGCTTGTTTCCGTGCACGATTGAATTATTCACAGCTTCACACAAACCCAATAGTACGCGATTAAAATAACCCTTATCCAAACCCGATTCGACAAAAATCTGATCCAGAAAAAATCTCACTTTATTTATATTGGCAAGATCTGAAGATATGACTAAATCACGCTGCAAAATTAGTTCTTTAACTGATTCAAAAAATTATTGTACTTCTGGTCATAAAAACTACGCAATTTAAAATTGCTTCGCTTAATCATTTCATTCTCATTTTTGAGTTTATTCTTATACTCGAAATAATTTTCAGGGTTTTCTTTCTTTATATCGATAGCAGTTTTTGATTCTCTTTTATCGTCAATATCGCGCTCAATTTCCGCCTTTTCAGCATCCAATAATCTGGATAAAATCAAATTTTGACGACTAATTAATTCATTCGAGATATTTTTATTGATCAAATCCTTCCGCGATTGTTCCAATAACTGATCGATTGCTTTGAGTTGATCGCTTGCTTTTGAACCAACGGATCCACTATTTAGCATATCCCGAATCAGTTGCTGCATAATTTCCTGCTGTGCCAAAGTCTGACCAATGCTTTTACTTAATTTACCCATATCACCCTTTTTCATCTGATCAATCATTTGCTGCAACTGTTCCTTAATTGAACTTTGACTTTCCTTTAAACTTTTCATCCCAGGCTTTGAATTCTTTCCACCTGGTTTTTCGCAATCACCATCGCCAGGCATAGCATTTTTTTCCTGTTCCTTCAGGCTTTCAAGTGCCTCCGATAAAAATAGAGCAAGGTTATTGGCTGCAGTAATTCCATATTGCTGATACATCCGTGAACCACCCAAATTGCCCGATTCCAGATTATCAAAAGCAGAACCAACACTGGTTTCCAGTCCAAGCATTTCCTTGTTGATGACTGAACTGATTTCTGGAGTTCGCTTAGCCAGTGCATATAACGAATCTCTTACAAACTCGACCTGATTACTTAAATTCATTTGTTTGATTTTCAGTTCATTAATTGCTGGATTATTGTAATCCACAACATTAAACTTTTTTAATATTTTTTCCTGATCAAATGAAACAAGTATCAGATTATCAAGTATTTGCTTAATAACTTCGATATTCTCATTGTTTTGCTTACTCTTAGTATTTTTAAGCATTTGATCCATCGCAAAAGTAAGCTGGTCAAGACTTTTTGAATTGTTTTCTATTCCTGACGAAGTTTTACGTTTGTTTCCTTTTTCCGAATCGTTTATAACCTTTGAGTAGTTCTCTTTAATGGTCGAAAATTCATTATCAAACTGAAATAAATTCATAGGTTTTTCCAGTGTCTTATTAAATTCTAATGCACCATTATAATCTTTTTCGAGGTTATTTAGCAAGTCGGCATTTTCCTTTTCATTTTTATTTATCCCAATCAAATCTGATTTTTTATCCAGTTTTTCAAGATTTACTTTTTCTGATTCGGCTAACTTCTGCAACTGATCCAGCACACGTTCTACCTTCTGCTCTACTTTCATTTTCTTGAGCAACTGCAAATTTTTATCCAGTTGTTTCGAAAGATCATCCAACCCAGTGTCCATTTGTTTCGACAACTGATCGAATTTTTTCGGATCAAATTGCTTGGCCAATTCATTAAACTCATCAAAAAGTTTTTTCAGTTCATCATTGAAAACATCTTTCAGAAGTTCATCTATTTGCTGCTGCTTTTTTAAAATATCAGTTTTTTCATCAGAAAAAGAATTGAGAAAATTAGTGACATCCCTATTTTGTTGTTTAATCTGATTCAAGGTATTTTCAAGTTCCGACTTTTTACTCATGATATCTTTCACTGTTTGAAATTTCTCCCAGTCCGATAATTCAGAATTAATTTGCTTCAACTTTAAATCCTTAAACTCCTGCTGAATTTCTTCCGTTAGTTTAGAACTCTTTTTAAACAACTGATCGATTGTATTCTGATCTGAATTTTCTTTCGCCAAAACATCTTTATATTCAGGAAAAGCAAACGTAAATGTTTCACTGATCGACCGCTTAAAATGATTTACAAAGTCATTGTCATACACCGAAAAATAATACTTAAATGACTTTCCTAAACTCTTTACCGATTCGAAATCGAAGGTGTAATAGAAATCCTGATTCAGGAGAAATGGAGTAAACGGAACCGAAATGGCACTATCTTTTCCGTCGGCACTGAGATTAAAATCAAGCTGATGAAAACCATAGTCGTCCACAATATTTCCTTTAAAATGAAAAATACGGAAGTCAACCGAATCGCCAACCTGCACCACTTTTATTTCAGGAAACAAATCGGATATGGTTTGAATTTTATAAACCAGGTTATTTTCGTCTTTAAGTCTTGAATTACGAATGGCAACCCTATATTCAGCATCGGTATAGATTGTTTTAACGACTTCAAATAAGTTTCCGTTCCTCTCTCCTACTAGTTTTGTGCTGTCGCTTAAAATTAAACTCAGGCTGTCGGTATCAACAGTTTTAAAAATCCATTTTACAGTTGTTCCTGAAGTGATTTTTAAATCTCCGATATTTTGAAGCGTTTCGCCAGGCAGATTGGTGTACTGCGGAGGTTGTACCTGAACGCTGAAGGACGAAATAAACGGTTTATTTAAAACCGTGAGTTTATAAACATCCGATACAAATTTTTTATCGGTAAAATAAAACGAAACCGAGCTATTTACATTTTCAAGTGTATATTTATAAATGTCATCAGATTTAGTCATTAAAAAATTGTTTCCGCTAACATTCAAATACATCATTTCAGGAATCTCCTTTCCTGAACAATGTAATTTTAATTCTACCGATTCACCGGTCACAATTTCAAGCTTGGTATTTTCCAACTGAAAGGTAAACGGTGCAGGCTTCACAAATCTCTCCTGAAAATGTACCAGACGAACTGAACTTTCCTTAAATAAATCCGGAGAAAAAGAAAAGGCAGCTACAAACAATATCAGTACCCCAATAAAAGCGGCAAAAACAATTTTCAGGTCTTTAAATTTTATGGCTTCGGTAAACCTGAATAGTTTAAGGTCCTCAATTTTCTGATCAATGCTGGCCCGTTTCAACTCAATGGAATAAATTGAATCTGTTTCATTTTCAAGTTCCACTACATTAATGAGCTTGTCTTTTATTTCAGGATAAGTTTGTTTTAACTGTGCCGAAACATCGTAATAGTTTAACCTTTTTCCCAGTCCCAAAAGTTTCAAAGCAGGCCTGATAAGGAAATAAATAAAAATGAAAAGTGTAAGTAAAACAGTAAATCCAACGATGGATAATTTAATTTTAGGATCGAAATAATTAAAGTATTCCAAGGTGGATATCAGGCTGAAATAGACTATTATCAAGAGGACAAACAGGATTAAGCCCCTCATCAACTGATAGAGGTAAAATTTCCTGATGTACGAATTCAGCTTATCAACAAACTGTTTATAGTTTTTATTCATCTTTATAATAAATTCATTCCCAGATCATTAAATATTCATCTTTTAAACATTTCTAAATTGTAGTTGTTTATAAATCCGATGAAAAAAATCAAATTTTTTGACAAAGATATTGAATGAATTTTGTATTGGATATTAATTTCACTGAAGCAACAAGATTTAATCATTTGTAATTGCACAAAGTTCAAACAAAAATGAAATCGATTTGTAACACTTATTTATTAATAATTAAATGAACTAACATTTGTTGATCAAACACAAATTTAGATTAAAATCAGGCATTTATACTGTTAATAACTCGTTTAAAAAATTAAATAAATTAATGAAATTAGAAAAAGCAAGAGATTATTAAAAAAGATATCAGCCCAATTAACAGGATATATTCATTATCATTTTCTTTAATTTCATTTTAAAACAAATAATAATAATATTAATGCATGGCTTTAGCTAAAAAATATGAAACTTCAGGGTTTCCTTTTGGAGTTTAAAAGAATATACTATATTCGTTGAACTGATTGAATGGTATGAGAGAGAGATTAAATATATTATTGGTGGAAGATAATCTGTTAAACCAACGTATTGTTACGTTCAGTTTGAAGAAGTATAATCACGAGGTAATCATAGCCAACAATGGTATTGAAGCTATTCAAAAATTTCGTGAGCGTAAGTTTGATGTGATTTTAATGGACATCATGATGCCGGTAATGGATGGTCTTGAAGCTACTGTTAAGATTAGAGAATTAGAAAATTCCAACGGTTTCCAGAAACGGACTCCAATCATTGCGCTTACCGCAAATACCATGGATAACGACCGCGATAAATGCATCTCATACGGAATGGACGAATTTATGGCTAAGCCTTTTGATCTGGAAAAACTCAAATTAATTTTCGACGAATTAAAAATTCCCTCCTGAATTTAAGTCTGGAACTTTTCTTCACTTCAACTTTAAATTTTTTACTTTTGGGCTGCTATAAAAGCTAAAAATGAGCGAACATTTCGATTTCAGAGAAGAAGCTTTTTCAGAAAATGAAAAAGATTTTGACAAACAATTGAGGCCACTCGAATTTGACGACTTCAGCGGTCAAAGTAAAATTGTTGAAAATCTAAAAATATTTGTTCAGGCAGCCAAACTTCGTGGTGAGGCATTGGACCATGTGTTACTGCACGGACCTCCCGGACTCGGTAAAACAACTCTTTCAAATATTATTGCAAACGAATTGGGTGTTACGCTGAAATTGACATCAGGTCCTGTTTTGGATAAACCTGGTGATTTGGCTGGTTTACTAACCAACCTGGAACCGAATGCCGTTTTGTTTATCGACGAAATTCACAGATTAAGCCCCATTGTAGAGGAATATTTGTATTCGGCAATGGAGGACTACAAAATCGACATCATGATCGATAAAGGACCCAGTGCTCGCTCCATTCAGATCGAATTAAACCCTTTTACATTAATTGGTGCAACCACCCGCTCCGGTCTGCTAACAAGTCCTCTGCGGGCTCGTTTTGGCATAAAATCGCATCTTGAATACTATGATGTTGATGTGCTCACCAAAATTGTAAAACGGTCGGCTCAAATTTTGAATGTAAAAATAGCCGATCAGGCTGCGGTGGAAATAGCCGGAAGAAGTCGTGGAACACCGCGTATTGTAAATGCTTTGCTTCGTCGGGTGCGCGATTTTGCCCAGGTAAAAGGAAATGGCCAGATAGATTTGGACATCACTTTGTATTCGCTGGATGCTTTAAATATAGACAAGTATGGTCTCGACGAAATGGATAATAAAATACTTGTTACCATTATCGATAAATTCAAAGGGGGACCAGTTGGAGTTTCTACGATAGCAACTGCTGTGGGTGAGGATTCAGGAACAATTGAAGAAGTTTACGAACCTTTTTTAATTAAAGAAGGCTTTTTAAAACGAACTCCCAGAGGCAGGGAAGTGACAGAACTTGCCTACAAACATCTGGGACGAATACAATACGGTGACTCCCCTACTCTTTTTTGACTGGTTTTATTTCAAATATTTTAGGATAAAATTTTCCGGTGACATACATTTTTTTTGTTTCCCGATCAATAGCGATTCCGTTTAAGACATCCACTTGAGTACTGGGATTTGAATGAATTAAAATTCCATCGAGATTTATTTTGGCAAGTATTTTCCCGGTTTTCGGATCAATTTTTACAATGATGTTGGTTCCCCAAACGTTGGCGTAAATAAAACCGTCTGAATATTCGAGTTCGTTGATATAAACAAAGGCATTTTTATCGTCGTAAACCTGTAGTTTTTTTGTCGTTTTTAAAGTGATCGGATCGAGGTAAGTTAAATTATTGGAGCCGTCGCTCATAATCAGGTTTTGTCCGTCATTGGTCATCCCCCAGCCTTCAGCCGATTCGAAATGAAAACTGTCGATTCGGGCCATGTTTTCAAGTTTATAAATAAAACCAACTTTTGTTTTATAAGTTAGCTGGAAGATCTTATCGTTTAAAATAGTGATTCCTTCACCAAAATATTTATCAGCAAGTTTAACCGACTGTATAATTTTTCCGGTTTTTAAATTGCTTTTATATAAAACAGATTTTCCGTTTTCACCAGTGCTTTCATACAAAAAACCATCGTGAATTTCTAAACCTTCGGTAAATGACGTTTCATTGTGAGGGTATGAGGCTATTAATTCGTAACCAAGCTTTTCAGGAATTACATCCGACAAAACCTCGAAAGTCTTGTAATAAACACCTTCTATTCCATCTGTTTTTACAGACTGAACTTTTAAGGTGTGTTTTCCAATTTGTTTAAATTTCGCAAGACTATGCGTGAATTCATATTTTTCACTGGTAGTAATCAAAACTGTGTCAACAAAGACTTTAGTCGTTTGTAATTCACCATCTTTCACTTTTACAGCGATGTCAACTTTAATATCGTCGCCGTACACAATTTTTTTATGTACCGATTCAATATTTATCCTGACTACTGGTTTTCTGGAACGGTTCGATTTATTTGAGCAGGAAAATGAACTGATAAGAACAGCAAAAAATAGAAATATTATGAATAGTCTGAAATTCATTTTTGTATTTATGTGATGGGTTTAATCAGGGTTCAAATATAAAACAAATTAAAAATCAATTCGCTTTCAGTGTTATTTTTGAGGTAGGCATTCAGAATTAGGTTTGTATATTTGGCCAAAATTTTAAGTTGTGGGCGCACTAAAAAAACTTGCCGGAGAAACCGCCATTTATGGCATGAGCAGCATTATCGGCCGTTTCCTGAACTGGTGGCTGGTACCCTATTATTCGCGTATTTTTCTTCCTGAAGAGTATGGGGTTGTAACCAATCTATATTCATACGTTGCTTTTCTGTTGGTTATTCTGACTTTCGGGATGGAGACCGGATTTTTCAGGTATGCCAATAAATCGGATAAAAAAGACAGGATTTATTCTACCAGCGCATTTTCACTTTTCGGCAGTTCAATACTTTTTGTTCTCATCGCTTTTATTTTCTCCGGAAATATGGCCGGTTTTCTCGATTTTCCAAATAGTCAGGAATACATCAAATGGCTGGCTATTATTGTGGCGCTCGATGCCGGAACAGCCATTCCGTTTGCCAACTTACGACTCGAAGGAAAAGCAGTCCGGTTTGCCACACTGAAAATGGTCAATATTTTCTTCAATATTTTTTTCAATATTTTTTTCCTGACGATTTGTCCATACATACTGAAATCAAATCCCGAAAGTTTTGTGCGGTTTATCTATTATCCTGAATTTGGCGTTGGATATGTTTTTGTGGCCAATCTCATTGCCTCAGTGATTACGCTCATCATGCTTATTCCTGAAATCAAAAAGATCAAACCGATTTTCGATTGGAAACTTTTCAGGGAAATGTTTTGGTACTCCTTCCCTATCCTGCTGGTCGGAATTTTTGGAATGGTGAACCAAAACATTGATAAAATTCTGATTCCGGAGTTAATTCCAACGGCTCAAAAACCCATGGAGCAACTCGGTATTTACGGAGCAAATTACAAACTGGCCATCCTGATGAACATGTTTATCCAGGCATTCCGGTATTCGTTCGAACCTTTCTTTTTCAGTCATCAGAAAAACAACGATTCGCGCCTGATTTATGCCCAAGTGATGAAGTATTTCGTCATTTTTGGCTTGTTGATTTTTTTGGGAATCACTTTGTTTATCGATGTTTTCAAGATCATTATTGGCTCCGAATATCATTCAGGATTAAAAGTTGTTCCTGCCGTTTTGATGGCTAATTTGTTTATGGGAATTTATTTTAACCTATCGCTCTGGTACAAATTATCAGACAAAACCTGGATGGGCGCCTGGATTGCCGGAATTGGAGCAGTGCTGACCATTGCTGCAAATGTTTTACTGATTCCGACGATGGGTTATATGGGTTCGGCTTATGGCGTACTCATCTGTTTTGTGATAATGACGGTAATTTCTTACCTCGTTGGACAGAAATATTATCGTGTTGAATACGATTTGAAACGAATTTTAATGTATCTGTTCCTTGCTATTGGTTTATATTTTGTTTCCGGATTTATTCATTTTGATGCTGTAATACTGCAATATACATTAAATATTGCTTTGTTTTCGACTTTTTTGGCTGTGGTTTTTTTTGCAGAAAAAAACGATCTGAAAAGTTTATTGAAGCGATAGGCTAATAAAATACTATTAAGTATTATTTTTGAATTTTAATTCTTAAAAATTATAAAGATGAAAATCGCCGTTGCGAGTGATCATGCCGGATTTGAAAGGAAACAAGCTGTACTGAAATATCTTCAGGAGCAGGGAATTGAATATAAAGATTTCGGTGCTTATTCGGCCGAAAGCAGCGATTATCCGGATTACGCGCATCCACTTGCAGAGGCGGTGAGTAAAGGCGAGTTCGACGAAGGAATTACACTTTGCGGTAGTGGCAACGGCATAAATATGACAGCAAACAAACATCAGGGAATACGCTCGGCTATTTGCTGGATGCCCGAAATTGCCAGGCTTGCGCGGTTGCATAACGATGCCAACGTTTGTGCGCTCCCTGCCCGGTATGTTTCCGACGAAGAAGCTGTTGAAATTGTCAAAGTATTTCTGGAAACGGGTTTTGAGGGAGGCAGGCACCTCAACAGAATAAACAAGATACCTTGTTAGAATGTCGGAACAAAAAGATATATTTTTAAAGAAGTCAGAACAGATTGCCTTCGATTTGAAACATCGGGCAACCATTAAATTCAACATCTCAAAGTATGATGCTGCGGTTGATCGTGGCAAGAAAAGATATTCAAACCTTGAACTGGCAAAAACACGCGCTTCATATTTAAAATCTCAGGCAATCAATAATTTATACGATTATTTACTTCAGTTCGAGAAAAATATTACCGCCAATGGCGCTTCGGTTATTTGGGCTGAAGATACTGTTGAGGCCATTGATGCAGTGAAGAAAATACTGATTGAAAACAATGCCAAAACGGTGGTCAAAAGCAAATCGATGACAACCGAAGAAATAGATTTAAACGAACACCTCGAAGAAATAGGCGTTGAATCGCTCGAAACCGATTTGGGTGAATACATCGTGCAGTTGGCAGGCGAAAAACCGTATCACATTGTAACTCCCTGCATGCACAAATCGCGGCAGGATATTGCTGAGCTTTTTACTGAAAAATTTAATACACCCGAAGGTAGTGAACCTGAATATCTGACTGGTTTTGTGAGGAAAAAACTCCGGCAGAAATTTACAACGGCCGATGCCGGAATTACAGGCGCAAATTTCCTGGTTGCCGATGTTGGAGGAATTGCCTTAACTGAAAATGAAGGCAATGCGCTAATGACTGTTTCGTTTCCGAAAATTCACATTGTTATTGCGGGAATCGAAAAAATACTTCCACGAATGCAGGATCTGGGCCTGATGTGGCCGATTCTTGCTGCTCACGGAACAGGTCAGCAAATCTCGGTGTACAATTCGTTGATTACCGGGCCAAGAAAAACAGGGGAAACTGATGGTCCGGAGAAAATGTTTGTCATTTTGCTTGACAATAAACGAAGCGAACTTTACAGTAACAACGATCAGTATCTGGCCTTGAAATGCATTCGTTGCGGGGCGTGCCTCAATGCCTGCCCGATCTATAAAAACATTGGCGGATACACTTACGATGCCACATACAGCGGGCCAATAGGTTCGGTTATTACTCCTTTTTTCAAGGGCCTGAAAGAATACAATCACCTCAGTTCGGCCTGTTCGGTTTGTGGTAAATGCACCGAAGTTTGTCCGGTTAAAATACCACTGCACCACATGCTTTTAATCAATCGTCGTGATGCTGTAAGAGCTGGTAATGGTGGATTTATCTGGAACAGCGGAATGAAAGCTTACGAATTTGCATTTTCGAAAAGGAACCGACTTGATCTGGTTGGAGGAAAAACAAAAAATATGCTTACTTTGTTAAGTACTAATGCTTTGGGCGAAAAAAAGCAAATTCCCAGGCTGGCTGATCAATCATTTAGCAAACAATGGACCACTAAAAAATAGAACCTATGCTATCCAATACATGTAAATACGCTCTAAGGGCGCTCATCTATCTGGGAAAATATTCTGAAGACGGAACAAAAATCGGTATAAAAAAAATTTCATCCGACCTGGTAATCCCAACTCCTTTTTTGGGTAAAATATTGCAGAATCTGGTGAAACAGAAGATTTTAGTATCAACAAAAGGGCCAAATGGCGGGTTTGGACTGGGGAAGAAAACCAGCGAAATTTCTTTGTACGATATTGTTAGAATTGTTGACGGCGACGATTTTTTCAGAAATTGTCTGATCGGGCTTCAGCCCTGTGCCACGCACGAAGCAAATGAAAAACCTTGTCCTGTGCATGGAAGATTCGGTCCCATCAGGGCTCAGTTGCTGCAATTTTACCAGGAAACCACTATTGAAGGAATATTGGGCGACATGACAGGATTCGATGACATTATCAGACTTTAGTTTGAATGTTGTTTTTTCCTCGGCTAATTTATAATTCACTATTCATTCATTTTTAATGGCCGGAATTTACATTCACATTCCATTTTGCCGAAAACGGTGTCATTACTGTGATTTTTACAAGACGACTGATTTTGGACAAAAATTCAGGCTGGTTAAAGGTTTGATTACTGAATTGGAAACACGCGCTCCGGAAATGGTTTCCGAAGAAATTAATACCGTTTATTTGGGTGGCGGAACTCCTTCTGTTTTGCAGGTTGGCGAACTGGATGAACTTCTGACTACGATTGGCAGAAATTATACACTTCGCAGCGATGCTGAAATTACTATCGAGGCAAATCCTGATGACATTAATGAGCCAAAACTAATTGCGTTACGGAAAATCGGATACAACCGGATTAGTATTGGAATTCAATCTTTTGCAGAATCTGACCTTAAAATAATGAATCGTCGTCACGATTCCGGACAAGCAGTTCAGGCTGTTGAAACCGCAAAGAAATCAGGATTTAAAAATATTAGTATCGACTTGATTTACGGTTTGCCCAATCAGAATCTTCAGGAATGGGAATACAATGTACGTCGGGCAATCGATCTTGATGTTCAACACATTTCGGCTTATCACCTGACTTATCACGAAGGCACGGTTTTTTACGACCAGCTCAAAAAAGGGCATCTGAAAGAATTACCCGATGAAATTAGTCTGCAGCAATTTGAAATATTGGTGAAATTATTGAATGAAGCTGGTTTTGAGCAGTACGAGATTTCGAATTTCTGCAAATCAGGGTTTTATTCGCAGCATAATTCATCGTATTGGAAAAGTAAAAAATATATGGGAATCGGCCCGTCAGCCCATTCGTTTGATTTGAACAGCCGACGGTGGAATGTTTCGTCCATAAGCAAATATTTGTCAGGACTTGAGAACAATGAACCGTTCAGTGAATCCGAAATTCTGACCGAACAGGATCGTTACAACGATTACATTATTACAGGTCTCCGGACAATTTGGGGTATTTCAGAAGAATTTATTCAAACCGAATTTTCATCGAAGTATCTTGTTCATTTTCAGAGAATAATGAAAAAATATGTACAGTCGGGACATGTCAACCAAAAGCCGGATGTCGTTACTTTAAGTCTGGATGGATTATTCATTTCCGACAAAATTATGGCTGATTTCATGGTAGTTGAATCGTGCTAAATATTGTTAACGTTGGCTGCCAAAGTGATTCATTCAGGTTTTTAATCCATATCTTAGCAGCTTGAAAATAATTCAGGCATAAAATTTAAAATACAGAACCCGAAATTGTTAAAATAATGATCGTAAATATTGTCAACCGCTCATCAAATCCCTTACCCGAATACAGTACAATTCATTCGGCTGGTATGGATCTTCGTGCAAATCTTGAAGAACCTATTGTGTTAAAACCACTTGAGCGAGTATTGGTTCCGACTGGTTTATTCATTGAATTGCCGGTTGGTTATGAGGCACAGATTCGTCCGAGAAGTGGTTTGGCGTTGAAAAAGGGAATTTCAGTACTGAATTCGCCCGGAACAATTGATGCTGATTATCGTGGCGAAATCGGTATAATCCTTGTAAATCTGTCAAACGAAGAATTTGTAATCAATCATGGCGAACGGATTTGCCAGATGGTCATCGCAAAACATGAACATATTGGTTGGGAAGTGGTTGAAGTGTTGGAAGAAACTGTTCGGGGAGCTGGTGGTTTTGGCCATACAGGTAAAAAGTAATAGAATGAAAAAAAGATATTTAGTTTACATAGTGTTTGTTTCGGTACTGACTTTTTCGTGCGCAACTACAAAAAAGGAAGTAAAATTACCGGTTCAGGCTAAAACAGAAACGGTGGAAGACACTATTTCTGAGGATGAAAAAAATGAATTTGAATACACATTTATCGAAGGCCTGAAGCAAAAAATGATTGGTAATCAGCAGGCTGCAATTTCACTGTTTTCGAAATGCCTCGAAATTAATTCAAATTCAGCTTCGGCCATGTTCGAGCTGGCTAAAATTCATAGCGGAAATGGCGATCAGACCAGTTCTTCGCTTTTGCTCGAAAAAGCAATTTCGCTTGATCCGTCAAACAAGTGGTATAAAGTTTTGCTTGCCCAGATTTACCAACAAGGCAAACAATACGAAAAAGCTGCGGAATTATATTCCGAACTTTACAAGTTAGATCCTGAAAATCTGGAATATCTTTACATGAATGCCGCTTTGCTTTCGTCGGCGCAGAAGTACGATCGGGCAATTGCGGTGTATAACGAGCTTGAAAAAAAGGTCGGGATAAACGATCAGATTGCGGTAGAGAAAGAGCAAATTTACCAGGCGGCCGGAAAGAAAAAGGAAGCATTGGAAGAACTACAGAAACTTATTGATTCGAACCCCAGCGAGCCGCGTTATTATGGATTAATGGCCGATTATTATCTGTCGGAAAAAGATGATGTAAACGCGTTGAAATACTACAATAAAATTCTGGAAATTGATCCGAATAATGGTTTTGTATTGTTCTCGCTCGCTTCGTATTACCGCGAAAAAAATGATAAGGAAAAAGTCTGGGAATTTGCGAAAAAAGGTTTTCAGAATAAATCAGTTGATGTAGAAACCAAAATTCAGTATTACCTGATGGTAACTTCTGGTCAGGATACAGCGTTTTTTTCTGACGATCAGATTGCTGAACTGGTTGATATTCTGGTTAAAACAAACTCAGAAGATTATCGTGTTTTTACGGTTTATGCCGAATATCTGATCAGTAAAGGTAAATTGGCTGAAGCTCGTGATCAGTTGCGCAAAGTACTCGAAACCCAGAAAGACAATTACATGATTTGGGAACGTTTGCTCCTGATTAGCAATGATTTGCTCGACTTTAAAAGCGTGTATGCCGATGCAGACAAAGCACTCGATTTATTTCCAAATCAGCCCAATTTGTACGGATTAAAAGCTGTGGCTTGTCTTCAGCTCGAAAAATATACCGAAGCTCTTGAGGTTCTGAACGAAGGCGAGCCATATTTGCTCGATAATAAACCAATGAAAATACAGTTCGATTTATATCGTGCCGAAGCTAATTACAAACTGGATAAAGTTGATGACGCCTTTAAAGCTTTCGATGATGTAATCAGGCTTGATCCTGAAAACTGGTTGGCCATGAACAATTATGCCTATTATCTTTCTCTCCGGAATGAAAATCTGGACAAGGCTGAACAAATGAGCGGAAAAGCCGTTCGGGCAAACCCGGATAATCCAACGTACCTCGACACGTATTCGTGGATTCTATTTATGCAGAAAGATTACAAGCTGGCTAAATTTTACATGGAAACAGCGATAAAAAACGGAGGTGATAAAAACGGCGTAATCGTTGAGCATTACGGCGATATTCTTTTCATGCTCGGTGAAAAGCAAAGCGCAGTGGAACAATGGGAAAAAGCGCTTCAGACCGGAGATGGTTCAAAATTACTTCAGGCAAAGATCAAGGAAAAACGATACTTGGATAAATAATTAAACGTGAGACGAATAACCTCAATCAATATCACTTTTTTGGGATTTGTTTTCATTCTTTTGCTGGGTATCTCCTCGTGCAAAACAGCTCGTGTTGCTATGACTTCTGCAGTGGCTAAACCGATGAGCACCAATAAACTCATCCGGAATATTGAGAACAATGCCTTCGATTACAAGCATTTATCCATCAAGCGAATTACCTGCCAGTTCGATAACGGCAAAACAAAAACATCGTTTAAAGCCAGTATTCAGGCCGAAAAAGATAAACGGATTATTGTAATGCTGAGCAAACTCAACATCCCTGTTGGTCGCATTTGGCTAACCCCCGACAGCGTAAAGTTTATCAATTATCTTGAAAAGAATTATTTCCTCGACGATTACAGTTATCTGAGTTCAATGCTCGACATGGAACTGGATTTTGAAACTGTTCATGCCATTGTTTCGAACAATGTGTTTTCGCTGAGCGACGAGAAGCGCGACAAAGACCTGAAAGAATATGAAAGCCGGATTGATTCCGGATTGTATGTTCTTGAATCGGTCAGGAAACTGAAAGCCAGAAAGGAAAATCAACGGATCAGTGAACGAAGAATGGCCCGGAAAGCACAAAAATTAAACAGCAATGCACCGGTTCATCAATCGGTTTACGTTGAGCCGGGTAATTTTAAAATTCGTAAAATTAAGCTTGAGGATCCAGTAAATTCGCGAAGTCTGAACATCGATTTTTCCGACTATGTGTCTGTTGATAAACAACTTTATCCGGGCGAAATATTTCTTCATTTTATCAGTCCTGAAAGTTTTATGGAGCTGAAAATCAAGTTCAACGGATTTTCTACGGAAAATGAAAAAGACATACGCTTTAAGGTTCCTGAAAAATATACCCGCATAAATCATTAGTCATGCGAAGCCTTTTACTTCTTTCCATTCTTCTTTTGTTTACTGCGATGGCGAACGGGCAGGCGCTTGACGATTTGCGAAAAAAAAAGCAGAAAACCAACGAGCAGATCAAATACACCACACGACTGCTCGAAGAAGCCCAAAAGAATGAAAAGAAAACACTGAATAAATACAATATCCTGAACAAACAGATTGAGCTTCGTACCAGTCTGATTACTGGAATTAACTCTGAAGTTGGTGTTTTGGCCGACTTTATCGATCAAAATGCCTGGCTTGTGAATTCACTGAATTCGGATTTGGATGAATTGAAAAAAGAGTATGCCAATATGATTGTTTTTGCACAGCGAAACCAAACCAACTATAGCAAACTGCTTTTCGTTCTTTCATCGAACAGTTTCAACCAGGCGTACAAACGCATCATGTATTTGCGACAATACACCGAATACCGTAAAAATCAGGCAGAACTGATTCTTTGGATTCGCGATCTTATTCAGGTAAAAGTTAAAAATCTGGAAAAGCAGCGGTCTGAAAAGGAAAGTTTGCTCGATTCTAAAAAGAAAGAAGCTAATCGTTTAAGTCAGGAAAAGCAACAGCAGGGTAAATACCTGACTACTTTGCAAAAGAAGCAGAAAGAATTCAGGAAGAAACTTAAGGAACAACAACAAATTGAGGCACAACTTAGCCGCGAAATACAGCGGATTATCGACGAAGAAGTGAATAAAGCCAAAGCCAGTGGAAAAGCCGGTTATGAAATGACCCCGGAACAAAAGCTAGTTTCAGGGCAATTTGAACAGAACAAAAAGCGACTTCCGTGGCCTGTTGAACGCGGTGTGATTACCGATCATTTTGGCGTTCACGAACATCCGGTTCTGAAAAATATTCAGGTTCGGAACAATGGGGTGGATATTTCAACCGATCAGGGAGCCAAAGCGCGGTCGGTATTTGCCGGAGAAGTGAGCCGCGTTTTTGTGGTTACCGGCGGAAATAAGGCGGTTATCATACGTCATGGGAAGTATCTGACGGTTTATTCAAACCTTGTGAATGTGGTGGTTAATTCGGGCGATAAAGTGGCCGTAAAACAAACCATCGGAACCATTGGAACCGACAATGACGATGAATCAAAAACCGTTCTGAAATTCCAGATTTGGCGCGAAAACGAGAAGCTCGATCCGGAAGGCTGGATTGCGAAGTAGGAGAGCAGTAATTTCTGAAAAGTAAAAAGAGGTCGGTTCAAATACAGAACCGACCTCTTTTGCACTATAAAAATCGTCAATTTACAACAGGTTGGCCACTTTGGTTAATCCGGTAACATTGATGAATTTAATTTTACGTCCCTGCAGGTCAATCAATTGATCCTGTTTAAATTCAGAAAGCAGGCGAATCACACTTTCAGTGGCAGTTCCAACCATGTTTGCCAACTCTTCGCGGGTAAGCGAAATCTGCAGCGTGTTAGCATTGTCCAGATCAAAGTTTTCCTTCAGTAGCAGCAAAACTTCAGCAAGCCGTTCGCGCACAGTTTTTTGGGCAATGTCGGTAATGTAATCATTCGCTTCGCGCAATTCCTTGCAAACAATTTGCAGCATGTGGTGCGAAAATTGCCAGTTGTTTTGAATCAGGTATAAAAGCGTTTGATAAGGAATGTGGCTAAGTACAGTTTCCTCAATTACTTTGGCAGTTGTACAAGCTAATTCCTGGCTAAGAAGCGAGCGGTAGGCAATAATATCACCCTTTTTGGCAAAGCGTATAATTTGTTCTTTGCCATCGATTCCGGTTTTAAATATTTTTAAAATACCGCGCGTTACACAATAAAAACCAGTTAGCCGACTTCCTTCCCGGTAAATAATACTTCCTTTTTTATACAGCGAACAAGTTTTGTCGTAATTCAATTGTGCAATTTCCTGTTCAGTAAGCTTTTTAAACAATTGAAATCCGCTGAGATCGCATTCGTCATCTGTCGGCCTTTTAATTGAACTTCTCATTGAGTTGTTTTGTTTTGTTAATGGATTTAAACAACAATCACGACAAAGTTTACTTAATAATCTTTTGGCAAAAAAATCAGGTAAACATCTGTCATTGAATTTGAATGTAAAATTAGAACTATTATTCGATTTGCAATATTTATAAAACGTTGATATGAAACATGTACTTGACTTAGCCTGGAAACAAAACGTGGCTTTTGAATGTGATATGGATGGACACAAGGTAATTGTTGATGCTTCGAAAGAGGGTGGGGGCGACGATTTGGGACCACGTCCGAAAAAACTAATGCTTACCGCAATTGCCGGCTGTACCGGAATTGATGTAATCATGATTCTCCGGAAAATGAAGGTTGAACCTGAAGCTTTTAATGTTATTGTTGAAGGTGATTTAACTGAAGAACACCCAATGAGGTATCACAAAATGAAAGTAATTTACCAGTTTAAAGGCAAAAATTTGCCTATGGATAAACTTGAAAAAGCCGTTAAACTATCGGAAGAAAAATACTGCGGAGTTTCTGCTGCCTACCGTTTGGCTATGGATCTTTCGGTTGAAATCCGGGTGGTGGATTAATCCGGAAAATCTGTAAGGCACCGATGATTGGAACATCAATTCCGGTCACCGGTGTTTTTTTTACAAACAACCACAAAAAAAATCAAAATCTTGAAAAATTCCCGGCTATTCGAAGAAGGAAATGAAAAGATCTTTACCATTCGAAAGATCGCTGATTTTGATGATACGGAAATTGAGGACAATCTCATGCCGCATCTTCACGATTTTTATTCCATTTTCTGGATCGGATCGGGTGAAGCCATTCACGCCACTGAGTTTGTTGAATACAGCCTTACAGCCGACACAATTCTGTTTGTTCCGCCGGGACTGAAGCACAGAATGTATCTTGATAAGTCTGTCACCGGAATTTACATGCTGTTTAACGAGGATTTTATCAGGTATAACCGCAAAAATCATGTTCCGCTAAAGGAATATCGCTTGTTTAATAATCCTGATTTTAAAAGCCTGATAACTGTTGTTCCAGAAGTTCGCGCAAAACTACGGAATATTACCGGACTTATTCTTGATGAAATACAAACTTCTGATGATTACAGTCCGGATATTGTTTTGAATTTACTGCACTTTTTTTTGCTCGAATCGCGGCGGATTTTCGATCAGCAATATCTGGAGCCCCAAAAAGAGCCCGATTCGGCACCCGATACAACCATTATTAAGTTCAAACAACTGATCGAGGAAAATTACATTTC
The DNA here is from genome assembly GCA_041652995.1 of Prolixibacteraceae bacterium. Taxonomy (GTDB): domain Bacteria; phylum Bacteroidota; class Bacteroidia; order Bacteroidales; family Prolixibacteraceae; genus Aquipluma. The sequence continues at coordinate 35,931 of JBAZGO010000010.1, read as the reverse complement.
GGAAAAGAATGTTTCAACTTATGCCGAAAAGCTGAATATCAATGCATCGTGCCTGAATGAACTGACCAAACGTACCACGGGAATTACTGCCGGTGAACTGATCCGGAACCGCGTGATTGACGAAACAAAGAAATTGTTGTATTCAAGCAGCCTTTCAGGAAAAGAGATTGCCTTTCAACTCGGATTTGACGATCCGGCTTACTTCAGCCGCTTTTTCAGGAAATACACCGGACTTACATTGAAGGAATTCCGGGAGCATAGCCGAAAAAAATACCATTAAATCGTTTTTTAGTCCATTTTTTGCAGTCTTAACCCATTGTATTTTTGTAACTGTATATAAACATTAAATTAAACAGGTATGAAAACAATTAAATTGATGGCCACTTTTGTTTTGGCCCTGGCGTTAACAACCGCTTCATTTGCAGGTAATCAGAAAGTTGACACCTCGAAAAGTTCAGTAAAATGGCTTGGTAAAAAAGTAACCGGCGAGCACACCGGAGCAATTGCAGTGAAAGAAGCAAACCTCGTGGTTAATGGTGGTAAAATTACCAGTGGAAAAGTTGTAATGGATATGCAGTCGATTACCAATACCGACCTGACTGATGCCGGTTACAACGCTAAGTTGGTTGGCCACCTTAAATCTGACGATTTCTTTGGTGTAGCTACTTATCCAACCTCAGAACTGGTAATTACAAAGGACGAAAACTCCGGAAACACGCATGTTCTATCCGGAAACCTGACCATCAAAGGAATTACCAATCCGGTTACGTTTACTGCCACTTCGGCGAAAGACGGTTCGAATACGGTTTACAAAGGAACATTGACGGTTGACCGCAGTAAATTCAATGTTCGTTACGGTTCGAAATCTTTCTTCGACAACCTGGGCGACAAAGTTATTTACGACGAATTTACTCTTGATTTTAATTTGGTTGCGGCAGAGTAAGTTGCCCAACATTGGCCATTGTTTACGGAAAAGAAGAATGACTTCAACTGATTTTTTTAAATTCCGATAAACGGAAAGGAAAACAAAATGAAACTCACAGTTCACAGGTCAGGTTGTCGCGGACATGCCGATCACGGATGGCTTAAAACCTGGCATACATTCAGTTTTGCCGGGTATTACAATCCCGACCGGATGCACTTTGGAGCTCTCCGCGTTCTTAACGACGACATTGTTCAGGCCGGAATGGGTTTTGGAACTCATCCGCACGACAACATGGAAATTATTACCATCGTTTTGGAGGGCGAACTTGCACACAAAGACAGCATGGGAAACGGCTCAGTTATTTCAGCAGGCGAAGTTCAGGTCATGTCGGCCGGAACAGGTATTCAACATTCAGAGTTTAATCACTCCTCCGAAAATGAAGTTTCCCTGCTTCAGATTTGGGTTTTTCCGGATAAAAAAAATGTGGTACCTCGTTACGGACAGGCCAAATTTCAGGAGTCGGATATGGCGGGTAAATGGCTAAATGTTGTTTCTCCCGATGGAAAGGGAAATTCTTTATGGATTCATCAACAGGCCTGGTTTTCACTCGGAATTTTTGAGCAGGATAAAACAATGAGCTACGACTTAAGAAAGGCTGATAATGTGGTTTACCTCTTTGTAATTTCAGGAGAACTGGCTGTTGGAAGCGAAGTTCTGAATCGGCGCGATGGCTTATGCATCGAAAATATTGACGGCAGCATTGCCATGACAGTAAATAAAAATTCGAAAATACTGGTGATGGAAATACCGGTATAACTAAGAAAAAAGTAAAAGGCAAAAGTGGGCATTATGACCTACTTTTGCCTTTTTACTTTTACCTTTTGCCTTGTATTTTCACGGCCATACTTCCGAAATGTTTTCATCAATTGGATCCATTCTGATGAGATCGACCGTGAATTCAGTCAAATCGCGGCCTTTTACCTCAAAAACTGCTTTATATTTCTGGCTGGTTTTAGATCCCGGAAAGTCTTTGTTAAGTTCGTCTGTCAGATACTTCATGGCGGCAATGTTTCCAAAATCGGCGTCCGAAAGCAAAAACAATACTTTACGGCCATCGGCGGTACAAAAATGAACCAGATTCGAATATTCGTGTTCAATGTAGTTGTCCGACCGGTTATCGAAAAACAGTGTACTGTCGGCTGTTTGGTAGGTAAAAGAAGAGTGTTCTAGGTTATATTTCAGGCCAACCCGCTCGAGCGTTGGTTTCAAAAATTGCAGGGTTTTTATGGAACCGATAAAAATCAGGTGCTTTTTTCGGGTGTCTTCCCACTTCAGTTGCGACGAATATTTCATTTCAACATCTGCCACGCCTCCTCCAAACATTTTCAGAATACTAAAAAGTCCGATTGGCGCCTGTTTGTTGATGTAGGTCGTTTTACTTTTCCTGATTTTTCCCATCAGCTCCGGATGAAGCTTCAGGAAAGCATCCAGATCTTCGTCCGAATTAATTTTGGTATCGCGCGATGCCCCAAGCTTTCCGGTTGCAATTGAATCGGTGAAAAAATAATGGTCGCCCAAAACAATCAGGATCGGATAATCCGGTTTTAGGAATCCTTTCCAGATGTTTTGCTCAGGCCATCTGAATTTATTGATATTCAGGATAAGAATGACTGAAAGAAAGATTAGTACCGTTCCCGAAACGAACATGGGAAGGCTGAATCTTTCAAGCGTCCGGAAAAACGATTTGGATCGTAAAAACTTGAATTCAACTTGGTATTTTCCTTTCGGAATCTGAAGAATTACAGTATCGTCTTTTCCTTCGTTCTGGTAATATTCCTTTAACTTATTTCGCAGGTTCAGAATATAAACCCGAACATTCAGCTCTTTTTCCTGATCGGCTTTTTTACCAAAAATGTCAAAAGCGATTTGTTGTTCCTTGGGCGTTTCGCCCTTCAGTGAACAATTTACCAGGTAATTTAATAGGTCTTTGTATATGCCGGGTTTCGAAAAGGTTTTGCTGTTCAGCAACTTCTCCAAAATTTGCGATATTTTCCGGTGGTCGGCCATTAAAACATTCTGAATGAGTACCGTTAATTTTTTTCTTAACGCCAATATTACGCAATTAAGTGTAAAAATTTTCTAATTTTAGATATTCGTCCATAAATTGATGCGAATTAGTTAAACCAATTAATACTTAGCAAATGAAAACAATTTGGATCATCGCCGTCGCACTGCTTTTTGCCACAATTTCTCAGGCTTCGACGAAAGAGAAGGTTGAGTTTAAAAATGATGCTGCAGCAAAGAAAGTGGAAGTTTATATCGACGGAAAATTCTTTACAGCCTACATTTATCCGGACAACATGGAAAAGCAGTCGCTTTATCCGATTATGACGGCCTCCGGAAAATTTATTACCCGCGGTTATCCGCTGAATCCCCGTCCGTTTGAGCGCACCGACCATCCGCACCATGTCGGGCTCTGGTTCAACTTTGGAGACGTTAATGGACTCGATTTCTGGAACAACTCTTATGCCATTAAACCTGAAGACAAACCCAAATACGGAACCATTAAATTCAGGAAAATTGTTAGCGAGAACCCGGGAAAAGGTGAACTGGTTACCAATGCCGACTGGGTGGACGTAAAAGACAATGTGCTTTTGAATGAAGAATCAACCTATATTTTTGAAGGAGAAGGTAACATGCGGACGATTGAGCGGATCACCAAATTAACAGCCAAAACACCCGTAACTTTTACCGATAATAAAGAAGGTTTGATTGGTTTGAGACTCGATCGTACGTTTGAAGAACCATCGACAAAACCTGAAAAATTTCTGGATGCAAATGGTATTATAACCGAAGTCCCAATCATGAACAACGATGGTGTAAACGGCGTTTACCGCAATGCCAATGGCGTAAAGGGCGGCGAAGTCTGGAGCACCCGTTCTCCCTGGGTAGCCTTACGTGCTGTAAAAGATGGAGAAGTACTTACCATTGCTATGCTCGATAACAAGAAAAATCCCAATTATCCAGCCTGGTCGCACGCCCGCGGATACGGACTCTTTGCCTCGAACAACCTGGGAGGCCGTGCATTCGATAAAAATGCCACACCGGTAAAAATTGAACTGAAACCCGGCGAAACAATCGTTTTCAAGCACAAAATTGTGATTGGCGGCGACCTGAGCGATTCAACTTTAAATGAACTTTCAAACAGTTTTAAATAACTAACATAAACTCGACAATCCATGGAAAAAGAAGAAAAAAATTCAAGGAGATCATTTCTGAAAACTGCTGCAACGGGCGCTATAGTTGCCGCTGTTTCACCATCGGTGGTGAATGCTGAAATAAAAAAACCGGTTATCGTTCCTGCCGGAGCAAAAGGCGCCAACGATCGTCTTCGTGTGGCCGTTCTTGGAATTAACGGACGAGGAAAATCGCATATTGAGGAAATTATGGGGCTGTCCGATAAAGCCAATGTCGAACTGGTTTACATCTGCGATCCGGATATGGTTATTTTGCAGGAACGCGCCTCCGATTTTGAAAAGAAATATGGTAAGAAAATCGCTATTGAACAAGACTTCAGGAGAATTTACGATGATAAAACCATTGATGCGGTAACTCTGGCCACTCCGAATCACTGGCACGCTTTGCAGGCCATTTGGGCTTGTCAGGCCGGAAAAGATGTGTACATTGAAAAACCGGCAACTCACAATGTTTACGAAGGTAAAAAGATGATTGAAGCAGCTTACAAATACAATCGCATTGTGCAGCATGGTGTTCAGTTGCGTAGTTCCGAAGCTATTCGCGAAGGTGTAAAACACCTTGAAGAAGGGCTGATTGGTCGGGTGTATATGTCGCGCGGATTAGTTTACCGTTGGAGACCTGATATTGGCAACAAAGGAATTTCACAGGTTCCTGCCGGCCTCGATTACGATTTGTGGTGCGGACCAGCTCCGATGGGCCCGTTCAGTAAGAATTTGGTTCATTACAACTGGCACTGGCACTGGAATTATGGAAACGGAGATGTAGGCAACCAGGGAATTCACGAAACCGACCTGTGTATGTGGGGTCTGGGCGTAAATACTTTGCCAGAACGGATTACTTCGATGGGTGGAAAATTCCTGTGGGACGATTGCAAGGAAGTTCCTGAAATTCAGACTTCGATTTACCACTATCCAAAAGAAAAGAAAATCATTCAGTTCGAAGTTCGCAACTGGTGTACAAACCTTGAAGATGGCGCCGGTGTTGGCAACATTTTCTATGGCGACAAAGGTTACATGGTTATTAAAGGTTACGGAACTTATGAAACCTACCTTGGCGAAAAGCGCGAAAAAGGACCAAGCCGTTCATCCGATGGAGAATTAACACTTCATTTCCAGAACTGGTTCGATGCTATTCGTGCGCGCGATATGAGCATCCAGCACGGGCCAGTTCAAACCGGACATTTGGCTTCAGGATTGGCTCACCTTGGTAATATTTCGTATCGATTGGGTCGTCAGCTCAATTTCGATCCGGTAGCAGAGCGCTTTGTTGGCGACAACGATACCGACGCAAACAACATGTTAACGCGCGAATATCGCGCTCCGTATACTTTGCCTGAAGTAATTTAGGGAAAATTTAAAGACAAGTCAGTTTATCATTAGTCAGGGTTTTACTTTAAGTGAAGCCCTGACTTTTCTTTTATCTGTAGTTTTCTTTTAATCCTGAAATATACTCATCCAGAATCAGCTTCAGATCTTCAGGTTTCTCAACTTTGGCATAAGAACCCGAACTGATGATCCAAACAGCAAAACCCCGGAGTTCATTGTTCGAAAAATGAAGACGGGAATACTGATCATCAATTTTTTCTTCATCAATAAAACCATACAAATACTTTGTTTCGGCGATTAGCTTCAAGCGATTCGATGGCATCACCAGTACAATGTTCCCTTCATTTCCTACCGGATGTATTTTTCTGATAAATTCATCCATCGAAATATGTTGTTTTCCCTTAAAGTTATCATCGGTTTTTGCGAGTTTTAAAATTCGGTCGAGCCTGAAATCGCGATAATCCTGCCGTAACCTACACCACGCAAACAGATGCCAGTGCCTGTTGTAATTACACAAACCAATAGCTTCAACCTGCCGTATGGTCATTTCATTTCCAAGCTTAGTCTGATATTCAATTTCGAGAACCTGCCTGTTCACTGCTGCCTGTTGTATTTCGCTCAAAAATAGTTGGTTAAATGTTTTATCCTGAGACGAATAGTTCAGTACAGCAATTCGGTCGTGCAATTTTTCGAGCCGGTCTTTTTCTTCCGGATCAAGAATTGCTTTTATCTTAAACAGAGCTGACCGAAATTCTTTTCTGATTTGATCGTCCGACATTTTGTCAATTAATTTTTCGCCAAAAAGTAAAGCCGAAGCTTCTTCGCGTGAAAACATAACCGGAGGAAGTTTGTAATTCTCCATCAGGAAATAACCGACTCCAGCTTCTGCACCAATCGGAACTCCGGATGCCTCGAGAGCACGGATATCGCGGTAAACTGTGCGCAGGCTGATTTCAAATCGTTCAGCAATTTCCGACGCTTTTACGATTCGCTTGCTCTGTAATTGAATCAAAATGGCATTCAATCGTTCGATGTGGTTCATAGTTTAAACATGTTTAAGGCAAAAGTAAAAAGTAAAAAGGCAAAAGTGCGTTGACTTCAGTCTTTTTAATCACTTCAAAGGGATTGTTTCTTTGTTTCCGCCATTTGTCGGGCGTATGAAACTGCACCTGTTTGCCGAATAGTCAGGATACATTTTTCACGGTCGGAACCAAAAATAAGGGCGAAAACTTTTGAAATCGGGTTGTTGAATTTTTTACAGACATTGGGTGTTGGGAGTGCGCAATCAGCGCAGTTGGAAAACTTCTGACCGATACAACAGGTGCGGATTTTGCACCAATGTGGCGATGCCAATTGTTTACAACCCGGGCATTTACCTGAAATAAACTTACGGCAGGCTCCGCAATAGAGCCCGCAGTAAGCAATCAGTTGAGTGTCATTTTTTACCTCTGCAATCATTTCACCTCAACCTGAATTTCGGTTACACAGTTTTCAGGGTTTTCAAAATCGACGACCGAATAAATTTCGCGTGCCATTCCGGTATAAGTAAATCCTTGCTGTGCAATGGCTGGCATCAGTTTTTGATAGGTTTCACCCAATTTGTCCCAGGGGCCGTGGTGCAATTCGCTGATGCAGTTAAACTCCGGAAGTTCGTAAAAGCTAAATTTACCGTGATCCACGCTGTTTTTCTCAACCGGAATTGACATGGTCAGTTTAATTGGCTTATCCATGTTACTGTCTGCGCCATCGTAAATCCAAATCTGCGGAATATCATTTTCCGGCATCAGTTCGGCAGCTTTGCCCATCAATTCTCCGGGCAACTTTGCGGTGTCTTTCATCATCGAATTTAAAGTTGTGCTGATGGTGATTCCAAGCACTGTCGTTTTTTGTACCGATTTCTTTTTCATGGCTAATGTGTTTTAAATGAATAAAATAGTGAATAAAAATTGAACTGAAAAATGTTTAATTGTTTTCATGGGAACAAAGAAAATACAGGGGAGTGACAACAGTATGTCAGCAGGGTAGAAGAGTGTGTCATTTTTTTACTTGATCAAGCATATTCGGGACACAAATTAATATTTGAATCGACAGTTTTGTTTCGTATTTTTGGTGAAGGTTGTTCTGTTTTATCAGGCAAAGCATTTTTATGAACGTAGAAGCACAAAAAGCAAAGATCATTGAGCAAGTTAAAAAGGTAAACGACACGGATTTGATTAACGCAATCAAAAGTATGCTTGACTATGCCTCTAAAAAGGAGCAAAAAGTTTATGACATTCCTGAAGCTCACCAGAATTTGGTTATGGAGCGATTTGAAAAATCAAAAGAGAATCCTGAAAAGCTTTTAGATTGGGATGAAGCAAAAAAATCGCTGTAGTCCTGATGAAGAAGAATAACATAAAGATTTATGCTGAAGCTCTTAATGACATACGGGAAATTGCCGCCTGGTATGAAAGACAAAATATCCATCTTGGAAAAAGGTTTAAAAAGACAGTTATTGATCAAATTAATGATCTGGCAGAAAATCCCCGGATATTTGTAGTTCGCTATAAAGAAATCCGGTGTATGTTGGTCAGGAAATTTCGTTATATGGTTCATTTTTAAATTAATCAGCAAACTTTGACTGTTGAAATTCTTGCTGTAATCAGTACCGATCGAAACCCCAAAATTTGGGAAGAAAAAACAGGCGAAATCTAGTTTTAAACTTCTTTCCAATTTAATTCTACACATTATGCAATCCATCAATCCATTTTCAGGCAAAATAGTTGGTAGTTATTCTGAATATTCTCCGGAGAAAGTTGAAGAAATCATTGGTAATGTTGATCATGCATTCCATTCATGGAAACTGACCGATTTTGAAACCCGTTCAAATTTGATGAAAAATCTTCAGGCAAAACTGCTCGAAAAGAAAGAAGACCTGGCCGGAATCATGGTTTCTGAAATGGGAAAGGTAAAGCGTGAGGCCATTGGCGAAATCGAAAAATGTGCCTGGGTTTGTTCGTATTATGCAGAGAATGCAGAAGCATTTCTGAAGAAGGAACCCATTAAAACTGAAGCTTCTGAATCGTACATTTCATATCAGCCCATCGGAACTGTTTTGGCGGTAATGCCCTGGAATTTCCCGTTCTGGCAGGTTTTCCGGTTTCTGGCTCCCGCTTTAATGGCAGGAAATACCGGAGTTCTGAAACATGCTTCCAATGTTTCGGGCTGCGCTTTGGCTATCGAACAATTGGTTCGTGAAGCCGGCTTTCCAACCGATGTTTTTCGCACGCTGCTGATCCGTTCTTCCGAAGTAAAAAGAGTGATTGGAAATGCCAAAATAAAAGCGGTATCGCTCACCGGAAGCACGCCTGCCGGAAAATCTGTAGCTTCTGCTGCCGGTTCTGTATTGAAAAAGTCGGTGCTCGAATTGGGTGGGAGCGACCCGTACCTGATTTTGGAAGACGCCGATGTGGAAACTGCCGCCCGGCTATGTGTTTCGAGCCGTTTACTGAATGCCGGACAAAGTTGCATTGGAGCCAAACGGTTTATAGCGGATGAAAAAATTTACGATCAGTTCAAGTCTGAATTTGTGCGGTTAATGGGGCAGGCAAAATATGGTGATCCGCTCAATCCGGAAACCACCATTGGTCCGCTTGCCCGGATAGATTTACGTGACGAACTTCACCGGCAAGTGGAAAAGAGCCACGAAATGGGAGCCACAGTTCTGGTTGGTGGTTTCATTCCTGAAGGTGATTCTGCTTTTTATCCGCCAACTGTTTTAGAAAATGTGATTCCGGGAATGCCGGCTTATCACGAAGAATTATTTGGCCCGGTCGCCGTTTTGTTCAGGGCAAATACCGAAGAAGAAGCTATCCGGATTGCCAATGACACGGTATTTGGACTGGGCGCGGGAGTTTTCACTTCGAACATTGAAAAGGGCAAATTTTTAGCTGAAAAAGGCCTTGAGGCAGGTTGCGTGTTTGTAAACGACTTTGTAAAATCTGATCCGCGTTTGCCTTTTGGTGGAATTAAGGAAAGTGGCTACGGACGCGAACTTTCGCTGGTTGGAATTCGTGAATTTGTGAATGCAAAGACGGTGGTGGTGAAATAAAAAGGAGAAGAAATGATTGCCACTCCCTCTCCAATTGATTAATAAATATTGCCAATTTATTAACTGTAATCAAACCAAAAGTATAAAATAATTTGAATGAAGTTACTATTCAGAATACAATCAGTTCAAATCTGGATTTCGACTAATCTGCAATTACCTTTTTTCTGCTGAAGAAGAAGATAGAAGTTGAAATCTAAAACCCCCTGGTACTTTTCCATTCAGCCCAGGCAATCGACGAAAAATAACTGCGGAGCATACCGTCGAACAGGCGAATGGCCTGAAGCCGTGTGTAAACGGAATTGATATTCTGAATCTCAACAGGCACTTGCTCAATTCGGCTGTCCATGTAAGCCTTGAAATCTTTTAGCGTTTGAGCATAGTCGGTAACTGTTTTTTCTTTGGCCATATAGTCGATGTTTTCGGGCATTTTCAGATTATCCTGTTTTAACTCCGGAAGATATTTTGGCAAGACATTAAATGTATTTTGGGGCAACTGGAATTGCCAGTCGGCGTATTTGCCAATAAGCGTTACCAATTCATCCTTGCTTTCGCTGGTCTCTTGTTCCGGAAGATTTCCGAGTTGCTGTTTCAAATCATTGATCAGGGTTTCCTGGGTTGCCCAGCTCGTTTTGATGTTGGAAAAAGTCTCGATATCGGCATACGGCCGATCGCTTGGAAGACCGATAAACGTTATTTTGGTTTTGTACGATGGGTTGGCCGATTTCACTTCTTCAATGGTCGAATTGAGCGAATTCATTGAAGCCTGAAGTGTGCGGATATCCTGCTGAACTGCCGCGAATTTTAACCGGTAGAAATTGTTTTCAATGCTGTCGCAAGCCTGCTGCACTTCATTCAGTTTCTCCTGAACTTGGTCATTTTTTATACCGCCGGCCTGCACATTTTGAGTCGAAAACCACAAATCGGGTGAGCCTGTAGCCCGAAAATAAAGGGTAGCAGTGGCTATATTTTCTTCCTGACTTGTATTTTCTGCCCCAGTAAATTGCCAGGTGGCTTTAATCGTAACTTTTACAAAAGATTGCGAAAATTTTCCACTGGTAACCACTAGTTCTGGTGATGATTTGCCTGTGCCTGAATTAACTTTTACGAATTCATCGGTATCGAAGCGGAAATCTTCATTCAGTAATTTCCATTCGGCTCTTTGATCATTTAACTGGTATGTCAGTCCGTTTTCTCCCCTGGAGAGGATTTGTGCTGTTCCGGCAAGATCAGAATAAGTTTCCGGAAATTTGCAAAAATCTCTCCGTCCTCCTTCCAACTTCGCTTCTACCGTCAATTTTTGCCCTGGGGTAACTGTTAGAATATCCCCGTCTTTAAAGGATTTTCCGTCAATTTTAATTTGAATAAATGGTTTTCGAGCGGGTTGCACAGCACTTGCAGTGCCAGCCATAATAACCATAACCAGGATCAAGAAAATGTTTTTCATATTTCCGGGTTTTGTAGTTCTTGAATTGGCTTAAAGTTAATTAAAATTAGAAATTCCAGAAACGAAATTCATATTCAGTTTTAATTTATCTTAAAATTCGTTGAAAATGAATAATTTATTCCGACGATCTTTCGACTCATCGAATTCCTGAATTTTACATTTTCAGGCGATATTTTCTAATTGTGTACAAAATAAAACAATAACTGATTTATCGGATTGTTGGTTATTTCACAGCAGATGGGCAATGATTCTTTAAACGCTAAGGCGCTAAATCGCAACGATATATAAATCCGGAATACTTCTTTTTTGTTACCAGAACCCAGCCTTTACGAGGCATAAAAGGCCCGGCAGGAATGCTGAGCGAACCACTGAAAAAAATGACGCGAATGATTTCCCAAAAAGGACAGCACCTTTTTAAAAAAGGACAGCACGAAATTCAGAAAAGGACAGCACCTTTTTAAAAAAGGACAGCACGATTTTCCAAAGCGATATACATGGTTTGATAAACCGGGTTAACGGTACGTGGTAAAAACAACTGAAAGTTCCGCCAATGAAGCGATACATGTCTTTTTATGGCAAAATTTGACAACCTCATTGCTTTTCCCATAGTTTCTTAAAACTTTAAAAATTGGAAGATTTTGTCCCGCAGTCTAGTATTTTAGAACCTTTTCAGTATAAAGTTTACGCAGAGTTTGTATCCGTACCAGGTAAAGTCCAGAAACCAGGGTACTCATTTCTACCGAAAAATGATTCGACTCCGGATTAAGGGAACGGATTATCCGTCCATCCGAAGAAATTAATTCCAGTCGTTTTATTGTTTCAGGAGCATTTATTTGAATGCGATCGGTAGTAGGATTCGGGAATACCTGGATGTTCGATTCTGTGGGCTTTTCAATGGTTTTAGTTACCAAATCAGCGAAGTCCGGTAATGGCTTGTCGCTGTACAGCCTGAATTCTCCGGCGCTCAAAAGAAGCGAGGTGTTTACATCGGTAACAGCAAGTTGATCTCCGCTAAAGAATTCGTACCATGTGCCTGAATGTTGAAAATTAGGAGTGGCTGTTTGCAGTGTTAATCCAAAATTTCCAACCAAAGTGATGTTGTGATCACCAAGCGCGAGCTGTATTTTTTTAATCGTGCCCGACACTGAAAGCGTTTCTTTGCCTGTAGTAAACACATCAAATTGCTGCCGCAAATGAAGCATGGCCGTATAAATGCCCAACAATTTTTTTCGATTCGGATCGTCAAGGTAATTCCACAATACAGGCTTTTCACCAACACGTCCACCCTGGTCAATTGAAATATCGTAACCAAGTTCGCCAAATTGCCAGATCATTTTTGGGCCTGCAAGCGATAAAAAGAAAGTTGTTGCAAGTTGGCTTCTCAGCAACGCTGTCTGAAAATCTTTTGTGTCGTAATCGCCTAAAGAATTTCCGGAGGTGAGCGTTCTGAACATTTGCCGCTCTTCATCGTGGCTTTCCATGTAAGCCACCAGCCCCGGTTTTGTAAACCCTCTGTACTGATAGGAAGCTGCGCTGAAATTTGAATTTCCGGAATCTGTAAATCCCATTGCAGCCTGACTGAAACTGCCACTGGCATTTCCCCATACGCACATTCCGTCTTTGTACGATGTCAACTCAATTTCTTCGGCAGTTGCTGTAAAATGTTCGAGAATAACGATGGCATCCGGATTTACTTCCCAAATTTTATCGGCCATTCGCTCAAGTATGGCTATTCGCGGGGCATCATAAGCGCCTCCATCGCCGGGAGTATTGGTAAAGCCTTTGGTAAAATCGAACCGGAAGCCGTCGACTTTGTATTCGGTCATCCAGTATTTGGTTACCCGGTCGACAAAATCTTTGGTGGCCTGGCTTTCGTGGTTAAAATCGGATCCCCAGCTATAGGCTGTGTTTGGCGAAGTTTCGTTGAACCACGGATTGTCGGCTGAAGGGCGGTTCAGTGTTTCATTCCAGTACATTTTAACCAACGGGCACGAATTGTAGGCGTGGTTTAAAACTATATCCTGAATGACTATAAAACCTTGTTTGTGGCATTCGTCGATCAGGGTTTTCAGGTCGTCTTTTGTTCCGTAGGCCTTGTCGGGTGCAAAATAGAAATTCGGATTGTAGCCCCAACTGCTGTTTCCCTCAAACTCGCTGAACGGCATGAGTTCAATGGTATTGATGCCCAGCCGTTTCAGGTAATCGAGTTTGGCCTGAACTGCCTTATAGGTTTTTTCCACTGTAAAATCGCGGATCAGCAGTTCGTAAACCGAAAGTTTACTTGTTTGTGGTATGTTGTAAGCTGTTGTGGTCCAGGTGAAAGGTGTTTGTGCTGTTTGCAAAACCGATGCACGGTCGGAAGCTTTTCCTTCAGGATAGGCGATAAGGTTTGGGTAAGTAGCCGATGAAATGTAACGATCGTCAGGATCGGAAACCTTGTCGGTGTAAGGGTCGGCAACTTTGAGGGTTCCATCAATCAGGTACTGAAAAACGTATTCTTTTTGGGGAACCAGGTTTTCTATTTTAAGCCAGAAGTAGTCGCCATCTTTTTTCATCTGGAAACTATTCTGTGGCAACCAGTTGTTGAAATCGCCGGTCACGAAAATGTAGTTTTTTAACGGCGCATAAAGGATTAATGTGGCCGACTGATCGTCGGTATAGTTGATTCCGGCTTCCAATCCGGCGGGCCTGATTTCAGTTTGGGTTGTTTCGCGGATGCACACGAAAACCGAGTCGCGAACGGTTACATTGTTCTGAGAGGCCGTGGCTTTTAACCAGTAATTTCCGGCATCAGGAATGATTACCGATTGGGAAATTGATGTACCGGTTTGTGCTGAAATTTGCTGATCGTTCAGGAAAAGTTTTAAATCTGCTGTGGCTGTTGAAGAAGCGCCAAGCGGAATATTTTGGTTTTTTTCGAAAATATTTATTCTTGAAGGAGTTATAATATTAACGTGTAATTCGTCGGTAAATACATCGACGAAAAGATCTTTGGTTTGCCTGGTTCCATCTGACGATCGGAAAACAAAGGCCATTTGTTTGACCAACTCTGATGCCGGAACTGAATAAAATGAATTAATATCGGGTGTAATAACCAATTCATAAATACCATTTCCTTTGTTTGTCAATTTGGGCTGAATGGTATTGTTTGCCCAGGTCCCAATGACATGTTTCCACTCGGTGCTTCCGGCAACGATAACTCCCGTGTGGGCATACAAATCGGATGTAAAATATCCGAGTTTTGAATCTTTCGAAGAATCAAACGTAATGGTAACCGCCTGGTTTGAAACCGGTAAAGCCGGGTTGGTTGTAATTTGCCCGAAAATATAAGTCGGAAGAACAAATAGTAAAATGAAAAGAACAATTCGGGTCATAGCTTTTTGTGTTTAGGCATTGAAAAGATTGTTTGGCCGGATATTACCGGACGTACTTTTAAAAGATACCGCAGAGTTAAACTAGTTTTGTTAAAAATACCCTGTCTGGCTTTAATCAGCCAGGCAGGGTATGAAACTTATTTTAACCGGTTTTTTACCAGTAAAATATTTATTCTATCGAACCATCACCGGTTTTGAAATTCAGATTTATCGTGTGAGATCCGGCAGTAACAGGAACACGGGCTTGGTCGCCACCTGTTCCGCGGAATGCAATTTTATTATCAAGAATGATAAATTCAGATTGCCACCAGTCGGTAAACCATGGATGCCACGCGTACATCCTCAACTCTTCAGCAGCTAAGGTTTTGGTAATTGTAACCACACTATTGGCATTATCTACAGTAAATAAGCCAGCCGAATTTCCGGTATCCCATGAACCAATTGTGTTTCCGATCAGGTAAACTTTTGGATCTGCAATTGAGATTTTATTGGCGGCTAAATCAACAACAACCATATAATAACCGGCTACGCCCGGAACAGGAATGTTGTCGCCACCTTTATCGTAAATTCCGTCAGTAGCATCACCTGTTTTGCCGAAATCGTCTTTCCATTCTTTCTGCGGAGCGAATTTGAATGCTCCGGATTCATTCATCCAGACGATTTTCCAAAACAGATTCGGATGACTGTTAACCGGTATCAATGGCAGATCCACATCAGACCAACCCCATCCGCCAACGCCATCGCCTATCATAAACAAAGCTGAAGGGAATGCGGTTTCAACTTTATAGGTCATGTCGCTCAGGTTCACAGTTACTTTGTATTTACCGTCGGCCGTCGGAGTAGTAATGGCATCAGGATCTGAACCACCGCCAAGATTTACGCCCAATTTACCTAATTCAGCTCCGGAAGCTTGCCCCCATTGAGGTTGCCAGCTACCCAGGTTGAGAATAAATTTCAAGCTCTTCGAGGCAATTAAGTCGAGCATTCCAACGTAAATTCCGGGAGTTTCCGACTGATCAATTTTCACAGCGTTGTTGTTGTCCCAACCGGCAGTTGTTCCATCACCCAACGCATAAATTGCAGATGGGAAAGTCATAAACTGAACGTCTGGACCATAACCTGTTCCTGCAGAGTTTGTAGCATAAGCCCGAACATGATACATGGTTGCTACACTTAAATTTGTCAGGTTACTTGTGAATGAGCCTACGCCTGTTCCATCAGTGGTTATGGCATCGGCGATCGTTGGATTTGCATTTACGCTCCAGCAGATACCTTTGGACAGAATGGCATCCCCCCCGTCTAAAGTAATGTTACCTCCTGATACTGCTCCTGATGCAGTAACTCCGGTAACCTCAGTTGTGGTTAAAGTAGGTAGGGCAACAAGAGTTTTAAAACTTACTTCAGGACCATAACCTGTTCCGGCGCTGTTGGTAGCGTATGCACGAACATAGTAAGTGGTATTTCCCAGCAAACCGGTAATTGCGCTTACGAATGCGCCCATTCCTTTATCGTCGGTTGTTTTGCTGTCGGCAATGGTCGGATTTTGACTTGTACCAAAACAAACACCACGGGCAGTTACTTCAGCTCCTCCTGAAACAGTAACATTACCGCCGCCACCTCCGGAATTTCCTGTGATAAGTGTAATTGCTGCCGTTGTCAAAGTTGGAACTACAGGTAAGGTTGTGAAATTATACTCTTCACCGTAAATGGTTCCGGCTGAGCCGGTAGCATAGGCCCGTGCATAATATTTGGTTGCATAATCCAGGCCGGTCAGTATTACATTAAATGTAGCAGTTTTAGTCTGTCCGGTATAAGCCATTTTGCTGTTCGCAATGGTCGGTGAAGCTGATGTGTTGTAGCAAACACCTTTTTCGTTAAAGCCATCACCTTCGGCAACAACAAAACCAACAACCGTTGCTGTGCTTGAAGTTACATTTAGTAATTGTGCTGCCTTTATTTCCTGAGGTAATCTTACTTCAGCGGTTTCCTTTGTACACGATGCGAAAATAAATGTCGCAGTGAAAAGGAAGGCAAATAATTTATATAACGTTATTCTTTTCATGTGAAATTAATTTAATCGGTTCAATTGGTTGGAGTAAAAACAACCTTCATTGGAGTAGTTTCCAAATACAGTTTGATGTTGTAATTGCCTGGAGCAACGTCGTCAATGTTCTGGCTGTCGGTTGTACCATCGTTTTGATACAATTTGTTCAGATTGTGACCGGCAGGATCATAGGCAACATTTACCTCAGACCAACTGTTATGCGTCCTGAATTTAAGTCCACCGGCAGTCACTGTTTTGGTAATGTTCCAGGTATGATCATTGAAGTCCCAGATCATTTTTGTATCGTTATCCCATCCGCCTACTGCGTCGCCAATAATTCCGATGGTAACATCTTTAATGGTCAGTTTCATTACTCCTGTATTAATATCCGCTGTCATGGTATATGCTCCGGCCTCCAGGTTAATAGCAGGTCCGTTTTCGGTCAAATCGCACGAAATTTCACCGGCACCCAGCACACCACCGTATTTTTTACCATCGTCGTTGTTGGTAAACTGGAAGGCAGTACCATCGGTGTAAATCCAACCTGTGTAGATTTTATTATCGGCAGAAGAAACGATTGTCTGTAATTTATCCGCAACAGTTAACGACAATGCAGGAGGTCCGTAGGTTTTAACATCAGCCGTTTTAACTGCTGAACTGTACTCGTACGATTTGGTACCACTGCTTAGAGAAAGCACGGATCTAATCCTGAAATCGACTGAAGAAACCTCATCGGCCGGGAATTTAGTCAGTAATTTTCCATCGAGATCTCCAACAGAGATTTTAAAAGAAAGATCCTGACTATCACTTAAGATGACAAGTGCATCCTGAAAATTATTTCCGTTGGCACAAGCTTCAAGATAATAAGTTACTGAAGCCGGGAAGCCCGGATCGACAGGAGTGCCGACAAATTCAAGCATATTTGCTCCATTTGCCCTTTTCAGGGTTAAGTCAGGCATTGTTTGAATGACCGGTGCAATTGGATTATCAAGCAAAACGGCTCTGGTTTCGTCTTTTTGACAAGAAAACAATATTCCTATCAACCCAATTAATGTGAAATATTTAAATATTTTAGTGTTCATTGTTCAAAAATTTAAGGATTAATACCCAGGATTTTGCTCTAATGTCGGATTTGCTCCTAAATCGTTTGATGGGATTGGATACAGGTTGCGGTAACTTTCAGTAGCTGCACCGCCTGCAACTTTTCCTTTCCATGGCCACAGGTAGCTTGCGGTGGTAAACTTGTCATATCGGATCAGGTCAGTTCTGCGGGTTCCTTCCCAATAGAGTTCACGTGCACGTTCGTCCAGAATAAAATCCAGTGTAAGATCGCCGGAAGTAATGTTTCCATTCGCATTTCCGTAAGCTCTCTGGCGAAGAGCATTTACATATTCAAGTGCTGTTGCAGCAGAGCCACCTGAGCCACCTCTTAAAACTGCTTCGGCATACATCAGGTAAACATCGGCCAGGCGGAATACCGGATAGTCGGTGTCGACAAAGTCGGGATGAGCATGAGGAGCGGCAGCGCCGGTAGAAGTAAGGTTGGAGAATTTGGTAATAGCCCAACCATCGGTAAACTGGCCGATATCATTGATCTCAAGCTTTTGGCCATCAGTCCAGAACATGGCACGCTGATCGGTATCGCCGCTGGTATCGGCAAACTTATTAACGAATGCTTTTGTAGTACGCAATCCGCCCCATCCACCTCCAACACCAAATTGTGCGGGTGGCATGCTTCCACCAATTTGGGCATGAATCAGATAAACCATTCCACCATACGATTGCGTGTGCTGGCCATCGCAAGTGATTGGGAAAATCATTTCAGGACTTAAATTATTGTCGGCCGTGAAATTGTATGCATATTTAGTAGCTAAAGTATAGCCTGCAGCGAACACTTTGTTGCAATATGCAATACACTCCGTATTCTTGTCTTGTCCAACATACACTTTGGCATTGAGGTACAATTTAGCCAAAAGAGTCCAGTCTGAAGCCTGATCAGCTCTTCCGTATTCGAATTTTGGTGCGCCCAAATCATTCTCTATTGCAATCAGTTCACTTTCCAAATAGGTGAACAATTCGGCACGAGTTGTTTGCTTTGGGAAATAGGCACCCGGAGAGTCAGCTTCGGTTACGAAAGACGGATTTCCGAATAAGTCGATGGCATGTGAATAGGCTAAAGCGCGAATAAATCTTGCTTCCGCATGATATTTCATAATATCCGGATCTGTATTTCCGGCTGTTGCACGAATATACTCGTTGCAAAGAGCTACGGTGTACATGATGCGTGAATAAATCGCAGCAATAAATACATCATTCGGAGCCCAGGTTTGCCAGTGAAAATCCTTGATTGAAGCATCGTTCCAGGCCATCACAGCTTCGTCGGTAGGTAATTCCTGAACATTCCAGTATTGACGAAGATAATTACCGAAACCTTCATCAATTCCGGCAATGTCGGGCTGACCTGATGGGCCTTGCTGTCCGCTTACTGAAAATGTAGCGTATAATTTGGCTAATCCTTCTTTATAAGCTTCCGGAGAATCGTAAACGGTAAGGGAAGTTACCAGGTTTGGATCTTTCGGAGTCAGATCCAGGTCTTTAACGCACGAAGAAAACATCAGTGCGACTAAGACTACAGCTATTGTTTTTATTTTATAATTTTTCATGTCGTATTCTTAATAAGGGTTAGAGTGTAAGATTTACGCCAAATACAAATACTCGCGGACGAGGATAAAAATTGTTGTCAATGCCACCATCAACTTCAGGATCGAGCCCTGTATATTTGGTAATGGTAAAGGCGTTTTGTACAGTAAAGCTCACCCTTGCTTTGATATATTTCTCCAGATTGTATCCAACACTCATGTTGTCCATTTTGAAGAATGAAGCATTCTCGATGTAGAAATCGGAGAAATACTGCGTGTTTGTGAATTTAGCATTGTTCGACTGTTTCGGAATGTTGTTATAAAATCCGGATTGATTGTAAACAGTTGAATACAGTGCACCTGAAGCCACATTGTTGTACACGTAGTTTCCAATATTTGCTCTTCCGGAGAATGAGAAATCGAAATTTTTATAATTGAACTGTGAGCTGATTCCAACAGTATAGTCAGGGGCTGGTTTTTTGTAATGGTATTTATTCAGGTTGTTGCTGGTAATGGTTCCACCTGAACCTGTGCGGTCAACGTATAAACCTTCAATAGGCATTCCGTCTGAACCATATACCTGCTGGAATACAAAGAATGAATTTACCGGAAATCCAACACGCTGGTTCTGGATGTAGTTACCAACACCACCACCAATCAAACCAGTATCAACACCAGTGTAATTCGGGTCGTCGGTTTTAGTAAGTTTGGTAATTTGGTTCTGGTTGTATGCGGCATTGAATCCAAGGCTCCAGTTCATATCTTTCTTCGAAATAATCTGTCCGGTGATCGAAAACTCAACCCCTTTGTTTTCAAGATTTCCGACATTGGTTGTCAGGAAGTTCGAGAAATTACTACCGGCGGCAATTGGGATAAAGTTCAATAAATCTTTTGTCTGACGACTGTAAAGATCGATAGAACCTGAAATTCTGTTTTTCAGGAAGCCGAAATCTAAACCGATGTTATAGGTCGTCGTTTGTTCCCATTTAATATTTGCATCGTAGGGATCCGGACGCAGTGTATTGTAGAAAGTGTCTCCGAACTGATACTGAGCTGTTGTTGTACTGATGCGGTAAACCGGAAGATAGGGAAAGTCGTTCCCAATGTCCTGTTGTCCGGTGACACCCCATCCCAATCTTAATTTCATATCCGAAATGGCATTCACATTTTTCAGGAAAGATTCTTCGTTAATTTTCCAGGCAAACGCAGCAGCAGGGAAAAGTCCCCACCGGGTGTCAGCAGAAAAACGGGAAGATCCGTCATCGCGCAAAGTAAATGTCAACAGGTATTTATCCATCAGGGTATAATTTACACGCCCAAAGAAGGAAACCAGATAATTTTCGTTAATGAATTTTGAAGTTTCTTTATCGACAGAAACTTGTGTTTCGTCTCCATTTCTTACAAAAGACCATCCATCTTTGTAGAAATGCTGCCAGGAATAACCTGCAGTTGCATCAACTTTACTTTTAATTGATGAAATTTCTTTCACATAGTTCAGATAGAAATCCAACAGTTGGGTTTTTCCGGTTTGTTCGTAGTCGTTCTTTCGTCCAATTCCACTGCGGTAAGTGAAAGCTGCCAGATCGGTGGCATTGTTATGACCTTTTGTGGAAAAATAATCATAACCCATATTTAAATTGGCTCTTAAACCCTGAAGGAATGGCAGTTTATAATCGAACTGTATATTTCCGATACTTCTTTTCACCGTTGAGCGATTGTCCGTCTGTTCCAGCATAGCAACCGGGTTAGATACACCAATTGGATTTGGACTGCCGTTTGGATCCATGGTGCCATCAGCCAATACATCCGAGAGATTTACCCAGGTGTAGTAACCTCCAAATTTGGTGTTCCCGTTTCTTACCGGCTGTGTTGGATCGAAGAATACTGCTGATCCAACGGCTCCCTGATCTCCAAAATTTTGTTTGGTGTAGCTACCCTTCAGGTTAATGCTAACTTTTAGCGTGTTATTCAGCAACGATGGATCGAGGCCGATTGCCAGGGTTGAACGTTCCATGTTTGTTGTTTTCAAAATACCCTCCTGATTGGTGTAACCCAATGAGGCACGGTATGGCATTCCTTTGTATCCGCCGCTTACGTTCACATTGTGGTCATGGGCTATGGCTGTTTGATAAATTTCTTTCTGCCAGTTGGTATTTGATGTTCCAAGACGACTGAGGCTGGCCATGCTTAAGCCAACAGCGCTTTTTGAAGCCAGATTGTACGCCAGTGAGCGAAATTCATCGCCCGACATTACATCCATATAAGCCGGAATAGTATTAACAGAAACGGTTCCATTGTATTCCACCTTCATAGGTTTTCCTACAGTTCCTTTTTTAGTTGTAATAAGAATTACACCGTTCGATGCCCTTGATCCATAAATAGCGGTTGCAGAAGCGTCTTTTAATACAGTAAATGTTTCAATGTCGTTTGGGTTGATAGTCGACAGCGGGTTTGCCAAACCGGAGATTCCGGAGTTACTTACAGGGAAACCATCAATAATGATCAGTGGATCGTTACTGGCCGACATGGAAGAACCTCCGCGAATTCGGATGGTTGAGCCACTTCCGGGAGCGCCACCTGATGAGGTAATTACTGTACCGGCACTTTTTCCAACCAGCAAATCCTGTGGGGAAGTGATTCCGCCTTTGTTGAAATCTTTTGAACTTACTGTGCTGACAGCACCGGTGGCATCAGATTTTTTAACCTGGCCGTAACCGATAACAACAACTTCCTCAAGTTCAGCATTGTCTTCAGCAAGTGCAATCTGAAGTTCTTTTTGATTTTCTATAGTTACTTCCTGAAGTTTGTATCCCACAAATGAAAACTGAACAATGTCGCCCTTGTTAACGCCAAGGGTAAACATACCGTCAATATTTGTGATGGTACCGTTAGTAGTTCCTTTAACTACAATTGAAACACCCGGTAAAGCTTCTCCCGATGAGCTATCGGTAACCTTACCTTTTAATACCGTCTGTTGTGCCATGGCAAAATTTCCTAGCAACAGCGACAGAATCAGTATTAATACATTTAGGTTTTTGCGAATAATCCTCATGTTTTAATAATTATTGGTTCAAATACTCATTTTTAGATTAATTCATCCAATTTTTAATTCTTAGAGTTTTGTGTTCCGTACTAATACTTCAAAAAAATTAATTCCGCGACCAAAGTATATTTTCTGTTACTATTGTGTTAAAAAATGTTATAATTGATTCACTGCAATCGTTTGCGGTTTCGTTTGCAAACAAAATGTTTTTCAACAGGTGGTAACTGGTGGGTATGATTTTCCAATTTTTTGCTTGTTTTTCTAATTCAATTAACCGGACAAATAAATTATTATCTTTAGTGAGCGATTTGTAGAAAAGGAAAGAAAAAAATCAACTTTGTTATGCGAGGTAATCAGATAACCATAAAGGATATAGCCCGAATTCTTGGTATTTCAGCTTCAACGGTTTCAAGAGCGCTAAAAGATCACCCGGATATTAATGTCGGCACAAAGAAGGCAGTGAATGAATTGGCCGAAAAACTTAAATATCAGCCAAACGCAGTTGCCTTAAGCCTGAAAAACAGCCGTAGCAATACCATTGGTGTAATTATTCCTGAAATCGTCCATTATTTTTTTTCATCGGTAATTAGCGGTATTGAGGATGTAGCTTCGCAGAAAGGATATACTGTTATTTTTTGCCAGTCGAATGAAAGCTATGACCGGGAAGTAGCCAATGCACGCACACTTCTTTCGCACCGGGTCGATGGTATTTTAGTATCCGTGTCAAAAGAAACACAGTCGTTTGACCATCTCAAAGACATTCAGGAAGGTGGAATTCCGCTTGTTTTTTTCGACCGCGCAATTTCTGAAATCGTGGCAGACAAAGTAATTATTGATGACATGGAAGCTGCTTACAAAGCCACGTGGCATCTGATTGAAACCGGGCACAAACGAATTTCACACTTTGCCGGGCCTCAAAACCTTTTAATTGGCCGAAACCGGCTTCAGGGATACATTAATGCACTGACTGAAGCAGGAATACCTATCGATCAACGACTTATAATTGAAGCCGATAACTTTGAGAAAGCCAGAAATGCTGTGGGTATGTTGTTGGATGCCGATATTGCTCTGGACGGAATTTTTGCGGTGAACGACACTACCGCCATTGGAGCAATGAAAACCATTCAGAAAAGGGGAATACTTGTCCCAGAAGAAATAGCTATAATCGGATTTAGTGATGGATATTTGTCGGGAGTTACCGAACCACATTTGTCGTCGGTCGATCAGCATGGATATGAAATGGGCACAACTGCCGCCGATATGCTTTTCCATCGGATTATGTCGAACGAAGTAGAGTACATTCCCGAAGTGAAAATCCTAAAAGCAGATTTGATTGTGAGGGGCAGTTCGGTGAAGGAATAGGTTTTGATTTGAGAGGTGTTAACTTCTTGTTATATAAGTTCTTTGAATCCATTTGCCTCTAAATTTTTCATAACATAAAAATATTACAACTTTCCTAATCTGTTTATAGGCTAAATCGGAATCTGCCTAAGTTTTTGTGCACTAAACTCAGGAACTAAGTTAAGCCGCCCACTCTCAAATTCTGAGAGTGAGCAAATTATTTGCATTAAAATTTACTAAACTGGCTAAATTCTGAAAACCGCCGTTTACTCTTTGTATGTCATTGTACGATAGCTATTTAAGGAAGAATCCACAAATAAAATTTACATCGTTGGCATAAATATAGCTTTGGTAGCGTACACTAAACTCAACCGGGGCACCCATTTCTTTAATGGTATCAATCAACCTGTAAAGCGAGGCTTCAGAAATGGTTAATCTTTTGGCAAATGTTTTTGGCGTTCCCGTTGCTTTAAGTCGGATGAGTTGGTCAATCCGTTCAATTAGCTCAATTTGTTGAAGAAGTTTGTTCATAATAATCAATGGTTTTTTCAGACCTTCAAGGTTTCTAGAACCTTGAAGATCCCGTCGTTATTAAATGGCATTTGTTGCTGCCACATTTGGTAGTAATAGCCTTGTTGTGCGTACAGTTCAGTATGATTGCCTTGCTCCGTAATTTTCCCATCGCGGAGTACCACAATCTCATGCGCGTCAACCACCGTGCTTAGCCGGTGGGCAATCAGGATTATGGTTTTGCCTTCAGCCACCAGTTTCCGGATCGTTTGCTGAACAACTTGTTCCGATTCGGAGTCGAGGTTCGAGGTGGCTTCGTCCATAATCAGGATTTCGGGCTGGCGGTAGGGCGCGTGCAATGGCCAACCGTTGCGGTTGTCTGTTAATTTCACTTTTTAAATTGAATTGACATTAGCAAAATTCTAAAATCAGGTTAAAAATTCACTTTTTTCAATTTTTTTTATGCTCGGCTGCAAACGTTTGCAATGGGATATTTTTAGTTTTAACTCTCTGTTTTGCCTGTAAAATAAGGTGCTCCGGCTGTTTTACGATTTGGAAAATACAATTATCCTTCTTTATATTTGTATTGTTAATTCCGTTTTTCGTTAATTCCGTACATACTTCATTTGGTTATCCCGAAGGTTTTCGGGACAAACTGTTTTGTTAATTCCTGGCATTTGACGGTGTTGGATTTTATTCCCGGGGAAATAAACTGAGTCTATTTTCATTGAAAATATTCCAGTTTTTGTTTTCTCGAAAGTAATCCTGACATTCATACAAATAAACCAATACATACAAAACCAAATGAAGAAAAAACCTGCTTTAAGTTTTTGGCAAATCTGGAATATGAGTTTTGGCTTTCTGGGAATCCAGTTTGGCTTTGCTTTGCAAAATGCCAATGTGAGCCGGATATTCGAGTCCTTAGGCGCTAAAGTTGATGACATCCCGATTTTATGGATTGCAGCACCGGTCACCGGATTGGTCATGCAGCCGATTATCGGGCACATGAGCGACAAAACATGGGGACGTTTCGGCCGCCGCCGGCCGTTTTTTATGGTGGGGGCCATTCTCGCTTCGCTGGCCTTGCTGGTGATGCCGAATTCGCCCGCACTGTGGGTTGCAGCCGGTATGCTCTGGATCATGGATGCTTCCATCAACATTTCGATGGAACCTTTTCGTGCATTTGTGGGCGACATGCTCCCCGGCGAGCAACGCACCCGTGGTTTTGCCATGCAGAGTTTCTTTATTGGTTTGGGAGCCGTGGTTGCGTCAGGCCTGCCTTATATTCTGAGTGAATGGTTGGGCGTTGCCAACATACCCGAAGCTGGTGAGAAAATTCCGCCGTCAGTCAGGTATGCCTTTTATTTGGGTGGAGCCGTTTTCTTCCTGGCCGTATTGTGGACCGTTTTCCGCACCAGGGAATATTCGCCCGATGAATTGAAAGAATTCGAGGAAGAGAACATTCAAAGTCAGGGTCTGTCGCGCTTTGTGTATCGCACTCCAGTTGAATTGCTGAAAAGCTTTTTCCGGCACGGATTTGTTTGGTTGCTCGCCGGATCAGCATTCAGCTACCTCATTTTTTGGCAGGGATGGGAAAAAGAACTGTATGTTATTTCGGTTGGACTGGGAGTCTTCGGGATCATCCTGTTAATCACTGCATGGAATACCCGTCAGGGACTTACCCGGAACGGGTTGGTTGAGGTGGTCACCGATTTGATGAACATGCCCAAAACCATGAAACAGTTGGCTATTGTCCAGTTCTTTTCGTGGTTCGCGCTGTTTGCCATGTGGATCTATTCCACATCGGCAGTGACCAGTCACATTTACGGAACCAGTGATACCTCAACCGAACTTTACAACAAAGGAGCCAACTGGGTTGGATTTTTATTTGCCATTTACAACGGTTTTGCTGCTGTCATGGCCTTTATCCTTCCGGTTCTGGCCAAAGCAACCAGCCGCAAAATGGCACATGCTATTTCTTTAGTCATTGGTGGAATTGGCCTGATGTCGTTTTATGTAATCAAAGATCCGAATCTTTTACTTGTTTCAATGGTCGGCGTTGGAATTGCCTGGGCAAGCATTTTATCGATGCCTTACGCTATTCTTACCGGTTCGTTGCCCGCCGGAAAAATGGGAATTTACATGGGGATCTTTAATTTTTTCATTGTTATTCCGCAAATTTTTGCAGCTAGTATCCTTGGTTTTTTCACTAAAAATTTGTTCGGCGGACAGGCTATTTATGCCCTCGTTTTGGGAGGTGTATCCTTGCTGATTGCCGCTGCAAGTGTATTGTTTGTTGATGATGTTGATCAGAAGTAAAAAGTGATCAGTCGCAGTTTTCAGTAAAAGGGAGGCCGAAGGACGAATTGGTTTTTACCCTGAATGGGATATAAATGAACTTAAATAATAAATAAGTGAACAAAATTGAAGCTTGCATTTTTGACCTCGATGGGGTGATTGTTGATACGGCCAAATACCATTTTATAGCCTGGAAAGCCCTGGCTGAAGAATTAGGCTTTGCGTTTACACTTGAGGACAATGAACGACTGAAAGGCGTCAGCCGGATGCAGTCGCTGGAGATTTTACTTGAAATTGGCGGATTGCAATTTTCTGATCAGGAAAAAATAACAATGGCCGAGAAAAAGAATACCCTTTATGTGAGTTACATCGAAAGAATGACTCCTGAAGAAACCTTACCTGGCATTGAGAAATTTCTTCAGGAATTAAGGCAAAACGGGATTAAAATTGCGCTCGGTTCGGCCAGTAAAAATGCGCCGATGATTCTGGAGCGTATTCAGCTTTCCGGAATATTCGATGCCATTATCGACGGAAATTCCATATCGGAGGCTAAACCAAATCCTGAAGTTTTTTTGAAAGGCGCAGAAAAACTGAATATTTTGCCTGAAAACTGTGTGGTATTCGAAGATGCCATTGCAGGCATTGAAGCTGCCCGGAATGCCGGTATGTATTGTGTCGGAATTGGCGAACCCGAAACGCTTGGAATGGCTGATTTTGTAATTCCCGGATTCGACGGATTTACGGTTGACAAACTGATGAACGAACTGAAAGCCCCCATCGCGTTGCCCCGAAAGGGGAAAGCTTAAGGCATTGATTTGCGATGTTTTTTCGTCCTGAAAGGGTAGAATATATTAGCCCGGGGCAAAAAGAAGAATACCAAAACCGTCCGCGGTAAAATGCTGAAAAAAGTATTTGTCCTTTTTCGGACGAAAGTAAGATAATGTTGAGAATAGAAATAGAGAAAAGGAAACAATTTGAAATTATACCTGAATCACTTCAGGATTAATAAAATAAACGTATGAAAAACTACATCATACACGACGAGTGGAAAATCATTGAAGAAGGATTTCATCAGGATGAAAACCGGATTACTGAAAGCCTGCTCAGCCTTGGCAATGGCAGAAGCGGCCAACGGGCAAGTTTTGAGGAAAAATACAGCGGCGACACACTTCGCGGAAGTTATGTGGCCGGCGTATATTATCCGGATAAAACCCGCGTTGGCTGGTGGAAAAACGGTTATCCGGAATATTTTGCCAAAATCCTGAATGCCACAAACTGGATTGGGATCAATGTGAGTGTCGACGGAGAAGAACTTGATTTAAACACGGTGAAAATTATTTCATTTTACCGCGACATCAATATGAAATCGGGATTGTTGACCCGTCGTTTTATTGCTGAACTATCTTCCGGAAAGCAGATTGAGGTGCATGTCAAACGGTTTTTGAGTATTGCCGATCAGGAAATTGGAGCCATAAAATACGAAGTAAAAGCACTCAATTTTTCCGGAGAAATATATTTCGAACCTTACATCGATGGAGATGTGGTGAATGAAGATTCGAATTACGACGAGAACTTTTGGGTTAGTATAGCTCAGAAAATGGATTGTTGTGCGGGCTATGTTCTGGTCGAAACGAAGAAAACAGCTTTTCAGGTTTGTACCGGAATGCAATTCAAAACACGTTTGAACGGCGAGCAGGTGGCTTACCATCCATTTTCGCTTGAAAGGGAAAAATATGTAGGCGCTGCTTTTAAAGTTCAGGTGCAGGAGGGCGATGAGATTTGTATCGAAAAATATGCGGCAATCCTGTCGTCTCTTTATCACGATAAAACTAAACTGGAGGAAGCCACTGAAAAAAAGCTAAAAATGGCGTCCGAAAAAGGATTTGACAAGCTGTTTTCTGATCAGGAAAAAGCCTGGGCCAAACGATGGGAAACCAGCGACATAAAAATAGAAGGCGATATTGCGGCGCAGCAAGGAATCCGATTCAATATTTTTCAGCTTAATCAGACTTATTTAGGCGATGATGAGCGGCTGAACATTGGCCCAAAAGGATTTACCGGCGAGAAATATGGAGGTGTGACCTATTGGGACACAGAGGCTTATTGTCTTCCGTTTACTTTGGGAACAGCTCCTCAGATGGTTTCCAAAAACCTGCTGCTGTACCGCTACAAACATCTGCAAAAAGCCATTGAGAATGCCGAAAAACTCGGGTTCAACAATGGAGCAGCTTTGTACCCCATGGTAACGATTAACGGCGAAGAATGCCACAACGAATGGGAAATTACCTTCGAGGAAATTCACCGGAACGGAGCCATCGCTTATGCTATTTACAATTACGTGAATTATACCGGTGACAAAGAATACCTTGCTCCTTACGGTTTCGAGGTTTTGCTTGCCATTTCGCGTTTCTGGAGCCAGCGGATTACCTGGTCAGAGGAAAAAAGGAAATTTGTTTTGCTGGGCGTCACAGGCCCAAACGAATACGAAAATAACGTAAATAACAATTTCCACACCAGTTACATGGCTGTGTGGACTTTAAAATATACGCTTGAAGCTCTTGATTACGTCAAAAAAGAGCATCCGCCTTTGTTTGAATCTTTGGTGAAAAAACTCAAACTGAAAGAACTTACTGAAACGGCTCGATGGAAAAAAATCATTGCCGAAATGTATTTCCCGTACGATTTCAACCGGAAAATATATTTGCAACAAGATGGTTTTCTGGACAAGGAACTGATTCCGGTTAGCCAACTCGATGCGAAGGACAAACCCATTAACCAAAAATGGTCGTGGGACCGTATTTTACGTTCACCATACATCAAACAGGCTGATACGCTGCAAAGTATTTACTGGTTCGAAGACCAGTTTGACCGTAAAACGATCGAGCGTCATTTCGACTTTTATGAACCACTTACCGTGCACGAATCATCGCTTTCGAGCTGTGTGCACGCAATTCTTGCCGCTGCAATCGGGCGCGAGGAAAAGGCTTACGAAATGTATTTACGCACGGCACGACTCGATCTCGACGATTACAATCACGATACCTGCGATGGCCTGCATATTACCAGCATGGGCGGAACCTGGATGGCTTTTGTTCAGGCTTTTGGCGGTATGCGCGTGCGAAACGGGCAACTGCACTTCAGCCCAATTATTCCTAATGGATGGAATTCTTATTCATTCCGGATAAATTTCAGGGGAGCGCATTTGGAGTTTAAAATCAACAAATCGAGTTTCCGGATTATAAACCATTCAAAAGTTCAGGTCGACGTTTTGGTTCACGGAAAACTATATGCCATTTCGGCCAAATTAAATTTAGTACTCGAAAATTAACCAGCTATGAAAAAGATAAGTGTATTTTTTCTGTTCCTGATTTTCAGCCTTTCGGTTTTTGCACTGAATGTTGACCGCGTTGAGCCCATGTTTTGGTGGGTTGGAATGAAAAATCCAACTGTGCAGCTAATGGTTCACGGCCAGGATATTGCTTCTGCAACGGTCTCGGTGAATTATCCCGGCGTAAGAATCGAATCGGTTTCACGTCAGGAAAATCCCAATTACATATTTGTCGATTTAATAATTTCTCCTGAAGCCAAAGCCGGCAAGTTCTCCATTGAGTTCAGGAAAAGCAAAAAGGAATTTACCGACTATTCGTACGAGCTTAAAAACCGCGAATCCAAATCGGCTGATCGCAAAGGATTTGACGCGTCGGATGTGATTTACCTGATTACTCCCGATCGTTTTGCAAACGGAAATCCGGGCAATGACGCTGTAGCCGGAATGAAGGAATTGCCCAATCGCGCCGATTACAACGGCCGACATGGCGGTGATATTCAGGGAATTCAGAACAGTCTCGATTACATTTCAGGCATGGGATTTACCGCAGTTTGGCTAAATCCTGTACTCGAAAATAATATGACACAGGTTTCGTATCACGGGTATTCAACCACCGATTTTTACAGGGTTGATCCACGTTACGGAACAAATGAAGAATACCGCGAACTGGCAAAAGTCATTCATCAAAAAGGTATGAAACTGATGATGGACATGATTTTTAACCACATCGGTTCGGAGCATTGGTGGATGAACGATATGCCATCACCTGACTGGATTAACAATTATCCGGAGTATAAAATTACCACGCACAGGCGCACCATCAATCAGGATCCGTATGCATCGGAAACCGATAAGCGGGGAATGGTCGACGGTTGGTTCGTACAGTCGATGCCTGACCTGAACCAGCGAAATGCGTTTTTGCGCAATTACCTGATTCAAAACAGCATTTGGTGGACCGAATATGTTGGATTGGACGGAATTCGCATGGACACTTACCCGTACCCAGACAAATATGCCATGGCCGAATGGACCAAACGCATGCTCGACGAATACCCGGGATTTTATATGGTGGGAGAGGAGTGGACCATGAATGCGGCTATTATTTCGTACTGGCAAAAAGGCAAAGTTAACCAGGACGGTTTTGTTTCCGACCTTCCCGGCCTGATGGATTTCCCGCTAAACAATGCCGTTATTCAGGGATTGAACGACAAAGGCAACGGTGGATTCATAAACATGTACGAAGAACTGGCCAACGATTTTCAGTTTCCGCATCCCGAAAAATTGGTTGTTTTTCCCGACAATCACGATATGATGCGGTTTTACGATCAACTCAATCAAAACGCTGATTTAGTGAAATTAGGGATTGCATATTATGCTACTACTCGCGGAATACCACAAATCTTTTACGGTACTGAAATCCTGATGTCGAGTCCGGGGCCGAAGGAAGATGGAAAAATTCGGGCCGATTTTCCGGGAGGTTGGGCTGGTGATGCCGTGAATGCTTTTACCGGAGCCGGACTCACCGCACAACAAAAAGATGCCCGGGATTTTTGCCGGAAAGTTTTAACCTGGCGGAAAACCAGCAAGGCCGTTCAGTCCGGGATGTTGAAACATTTTGTTCCTGAAGACGATGTTTATGTGTATTTCCGCTACAATCAGAACGAAAAGGTGATGATTGTGCTGAATAAAAATGCGCAGGAAAAAACCATTGATACCAACCGGTTCAGTGAAATAATGGGCAACTGTACATCAGGAAAAGAGGTAATTTCAGGAGTAGCAATGCAGGATTTAAAGAACCTGAAAGCCCCTGCAAAATCGGTCCTGATTATTGAATTAAAATAACCCAAAATAGAAAACCATGCAAAAGATAAAACAACTGTTTATTCTTGGAATGCTGGTTGCAGGAATGATTTCTTGTCAGCCAACAGCAAAAAAGTCAGAACCGGTTCCGGTTTCGGAATGGGCTAAAAATGCTGTCATCTACGAAGTAAATGTTCGTCAGTACACACCCGAAGGAACGTTCAACGCATTTGCTGAAAATTTACCGCGCCTGAAAGAACTTGGCGTCGATATTTTGTGGCTGATGCCCATCAGCCCGATTTCGGAGAAAAACCGCAAGGGAAGTCTGGGCTCGTACTACGCCGTGAAAGATTACAAAGGAGTAAATCCTGAATTCGGAACGCTCGACGATTTTAAGAACCTGGTGACTAAGGCTCACGAAATGGGTTTCAAAGTCATTCTCGACTGGGTTGCCAACCACACCGGCTGGGACAATAACTGGATCACTGAGCATCCGGAGTGGTACACGAAGGATTCAACCGGCGCCATTATATCTCCAAATCCCGATTGGTCGGACATTGCCGATCTGAATTTTGATTCTCAACCCATGCGCCGCGCCATGATTGACGCCATGGATTACTGGGTTAAAACGACTGATATCGATGGTTTCCGTTGCGATGTGGCCTGGGGAGTTCCACAGGATTTCTGGGAAGCAGCCAGAGCCTCGCTCGATTCCATAAAACCGGTTTTTATGCTGGCCGAAGATGAAGATCATCCGGCTTTTCTGGAAAAAGCGTTTAATTCGGATTATGCATGGAAACTGCATCACATTATGAACGATGTAGCCCAGGGAAAGAAAACGGCAAATGATCTTAAAACTTATTTTTCTGAACTTGGAAATAAATATGCGCCGGGTTCGTATCCGATGCAGTTTATTACCAATCACGACGAAAATAGCTGGAGTGGTTCGGAATACGAACGCATGGGCGACGCGGTTAAGGAATTTGCAGCCTTTACGTTTACCATTGAAGGTATGCCGTTGATTTACAGCGGTCAGGAAGCCGGTTTGCACAAGCGACTTTTGTTTTTCGAAAAAGATACCATCAACTGGAGCGATTTGAGTATGCAAAAATTCTACCAGTCGCTAACCAGCCTGAAACATGAAAATGAAGCGCTTTGGAACGGAACGGCTGGCGCACCGATGGTTTTTGCCGAAACTTCAGATTCAATCAATGTGCTGGCCTTCAGTCGTCAAAAAGATAACGATCTGATTCTGTCTGTTTTCAATTTTTCGGGCGAACCGGTTTCTGCCACCGTTCAGATTGCACAACCCGGAAATTATCAGGATTATTTTTCAGGAGAAAATATTACGCTGGAAAAGGATGCCGTGATGAATATGGATAAATGGGGGTTTAAAATATTCATCAAAAAGTAGAGGCTCTGGTTAGTTTAGTTAGGTTAATTGCGAAAGCCTGTCCATGTTGGGCAGGCTTTTTTAGTATATGTAAACCATTTTCCCTGAGAATGGTTTATCAAACGTTAGGATTTTATAGAGATACATTCCATTTTCCAAATAGGCCGGAGTCCAGGGTTGGTATTGCGTTCCGGATCCGGGTTGACCGTCGAAAATCGTTTCCGGATATTTTCGCTGGAGGTTGTAAATGTTAATTTGAACCGCAGATTCTTGGTTGTGCCGGTGTTTGATTGGCTGATCAGCAAAAAGCGGTTTAAATATCAGGAGGAAAAATGAGAGGGACAGGAATATCAAAGCTTTCAGGTTCATTTGTTGGTTTAGTTGGCAAAATCACTGAAAAATACACTTTCCGGCAAGTGCGTTGTTTTAAAAAGCGGATCACAGGCGTATTGATTTTTTGTTAAAAAACATGAATCGTTATTCCAAAAATATTCGTTGATTTGGTAACCCTGACTGAAGCTTTTTCGAATCAGGAAATAAATAAAGACTTTAAATCTTATTACCATGCAAGATGATCTGTTTACTCTGGCTTCCCTGCCATACTCAAAAGCCGAAATATTACATTCACTGCTTAAATCTGAAGGTATAGATTGCTTTTTGGAAAGCGTGGATTTCCTTCAGCGTGGGATGGATACTGGTGTTCGGATTCGCATTTTCGAAAAAGATGCATGGCAAGCCTTCCCGATTTTGGAAAAAATGTTAGGCAAGACAACGAGTGACAAGTCGAAACGCGAAAACTATGTTTTGGTTCCGGTCGATTTTTCGGATTATTCGTTAAAAGCTGCCATTGTTGGGTTTGATATTGCTGAAAAGCTCGAATCAAAAATGGTTTTATACCATTCGAGTCCCCGCCCCGAATATCTGACTATTCCATACTCGGATGTGATCGTTTACGATTCGGCGCTTTTTCTGAATTACGAAATGACAGAGAAAATGACCAATCAGAAATTTGAAGAGTTTTTGAACAAACTTACTGCAGTAATCGATTACCAACGCTGGAAAAAGGCAAAACCGGAGTACATAGTTAAAATTGGTGAAGCCGACGACGATATACTTTCGTACATCGAAATTCATCCACCCAAAATGGTTGTGATGGGAATTCGTGGGGTAGATGCCGAAACCGGTGACCTGATGGGTTCCACAACTGCGTCGGTTATTTTCAACACCAAAGTTCCGGTAATGGCTATTCCTGAAAATACACCGGCAAACTGGCTGAAAGATTTTAAACGAGTAGTTTACGCCACGAATTTCGAATCGATTGATTTTATTGCCATCGATAAATTGCTGAAACTTCTGAAGCCATTCGAATGCAAAGTTATTTGCCTGCATGTAAACAGAGGAGAAAACGGAAATCTGGATGAGGCCATGCTTGAAGGAATGAGAGAGGCATTGTGTGAAAAATACCCATACACCGAATTCGATTGCCGTTTGGTGCACAACAAAAATTTACCCGATGCCATCGATCATTTTATTCAGGACAACCAGATTAATGTTTTGGCCATGACCACGCACAAGCGAAATTTACTTGCCAGGATTTTTAATCCGAGTATTGCACGCGAAATGGTTTTGCACAGCCAGACTCCCATCCTGGTTTTTCATGCCTGAAATTTTGGGAAATCACAATTTACAGTTTTACATCGCTCACGGCTACGCCAATATACGAGTCGGCAGTGCCATAATACAAAAACCATTTGTTCCTGAAATAAACCAGGCCTTCGCCAAAAACTGTTCCGGCCTTGTATTGTCCGGTAACTTCGTGTGGAAGCGTTGGTTTCAGAATACAGGTATCGGCACGTTTCAAAACTTTTTCCGGATTTTCGGCATCCAGTAAAACCTGGCCTACCGAATAAGTTCCACGAGGTAATTGGGGATCAGCATTTTCATTATCAGCATTTTTGCCGTTGTACAGCAACAGAATTCCTTTGCCGGTAAGTAAAGCAGGTGGTCCGCACTCGGTTAGGCCGCTGTCGAAAAACCCTTTCCTGATGGTGATTACTTTACTCAGATTTCCTTCCTTATCAAGCGTCGGGTACCAGTCGGTCAGGTTATCAGAAATAGCCAGGTTTACGGCATTTTCGCCCCAGTACATGTAATATTTTCCGCCGAATTTTGCTACAACAATGTCTTCGCCGTTCATGCGTGTAACAATTGAACCCGATTTTGTGGCCATATTCAGGAATTTTCCGCCGTATGCTTTGGCAAAAGCCGGCCCTTTCTTTTCCCAGTGAATCAGATCTTTTGATGTGGCGACCGAAAGTCTGGGCGTATCGTAATTCCAACTGGTGTACAACATGACAAACAAACCCTCTTCTGTCTTTACAACACGTGGATCTTCGCAACCGCCCATGTGATCGTATTTCGCAAACTCGTCAGTATCCGGATACAAAACCGGTTTGGGATAATAGTCAAAATGAATTCCGTCGGTACTCGAAGCAAGTCCGATTCGTGAGGTCCGTCCGCCCAGAATGGCCTTCGGATTGTCTTCGCATCGGGTCAAAAGATAAACTTTACCGTTGTGAGTAATTGCTCCCGGATTAAAAACATCTGCCCGTTGCCATTTGACTTCAGTTTGTTTTACCGGACAAAAAAATGATTTGGTTGAATCGGCTCCGAGAATCGGATTTTCCTGAGGTTTTGTAAATCCGGAAAAACCCCAGACCGAAATGGATTTTGACTGAGCCTGCAAACATTGGTTTTGGCCAATAGTTCCTGCGAGTAGCAGCGCTAGTAGAATATATAGAACCGGACGAGTAGTTTTTATTTTCATCTGAGTTGGTTTTAAATCTTCAGGCCTGAAAAAAAGCCAGAACTGTAAAGTTCACAAATTTCGGTTGAGATGAAAACAGCAATGAAGGTTATTTTAGATCGGTACTATTTATTTGTTAATAACCTGAGTTCGATGTGAATCAGAGATATGATTAGATACACTTTCGTGGGCTGCCCCCTAATCCCCCAAACGGGGGACTTTTCATCCTGCAAGTTCTGAATGTATGCTCTTTATCGGACATATTTTCAGAATTTTCGTTGACCAAACTCCCTTCCCTTTATTGGGGAAGGGT
>JBAZGO010000009.1:0-123151 GCA_041652995.1 Prolixibacteraceae bacterium | reverse complement strand
GTCATATCTCTTACTGAATGATGTGGTAATCTTTCGTAAGATACTGACATTCAGAGTTTTATCCAAATATTTCTACATTTATTTCGCTGATTATCAGCTATTTATATTTTTGTCATGTACTAAAATAAAATATCTAAAATTTCTTTTGCTGGTAGTAGTTATCTCCGGTACAATTCAGGCAATCTATGGTAATTTGCAGCTTTGGGGGTACTACCCTTCTCATCATGGGATATTTCGGATGACCGGAAGCTTTTTTAACCCGGGACCATTCGCCGGTTATCTGTGTGCGATTTTGCCGGTAGCAGTGTCGATTTATTCTAAAAGTTCGAATAATAGTTGGTTTGAGGATTTGAATTTTAAAAGGTTTGATTGTTTGATTGTCCGAATGTTTGATCGTTTGAAAACTTCAATCAAGCAATCAAAAACCATCGAACTTTTTTTTGAACGTTCAAACCAGCTTTTTTCAAACTTTCAGACTTCAAACAGTGAAGCCTCAAACAATCAAACGCCGAAGTCATCAAACATTTTAAACGGTATAGCCCTTATAGCAATCATCGCCATCGTTTTGGTGCTTCCAGCTTCGCGTTCAAGAGCTGCCTGGCTGGGCGCATTGGCTGGGTGCTCATTCGTTTTTCAAACCATCATCCGTCAAAAGACACATCAGACAAGCGAAGCCTCAAATATTCAAACATATTTTTTCAAACCCTTCAAACAATTAAACTTACTTCAGAAGCGAGGCTTATTGGTAGTTGGTATCCTTATTTCTGTGCTGGCGTTGGTGGGTATATACAAATTTAAGCAAGGCTCCGCCGATGGCCGTTTACTGATTTGGAAAGTGAGCGCCGAAATGATTAAAGACAAACCAATATTTGGGCATGGTGCAGATAAGTTTGCTGCTGATTACATGAACTACCAGGCTGCTTACTTTAAGCCAAACCCTGATTTACCCGAAGCCATGCAGGCCGACAATGTTACGTATGCCTACAACGAATTATTGAAGTTGACAGTTGAAAAGGGACTGATTGGCTTATTGGTGGCATTGGGAGTAATTGGAGGTTTGTTTTTTGGAGAAACAAAAAAGAGCGAAAGAGGCAGAAGGCAGAAGTTAAGTTTACATCTCATAAATCCCATTGTTCTGGCAGCGCGCGGCGGTTTACTTTCTGTCATTGTTTTCGCCCTATTTTCGTACCCTTCCGATATCCTGCCCATAAAAATACTGTTCGTGCTGTTTGCCGCAATAGTGGCAACGCACCAAGCCCCAATAAAGTTATTCCAATTGCCCACACAAAGAGCAGCTTTTGCAGGCAAAGTCGTGTTGTATTCTACACTGGCGGTTGTGATAATAACCGTTTATCCTGCTTCACGATACCTTACGCGCCAATACCAGGCCTACAAATCATGGAAAGATGCCTCCGATATTTACAATTTGGAGGCTTACCCGGAGTGTTTGGATGATTTTGAGCTGGCCTACCCACTCCTTAAAACCAACGGCGTGTTTTTGGTGCAATATGGCAAAGCTCTGGAGATAACCGAAAAATACGAAAGCTCGGTTGCAATCCTGAACCAGGCCAAAGGATATTTAAACAATACCATACTTTATACTTGCTTGGGCAACAACTACAAGGCTTTGGGAAGAAATTCCGAAGCCGAACAAGCATACTTACATGCCTGGCACATGGCTCCTGCCCGGTTTTACCCCTTGTACCTGCTGGCTAAACTGTATGACGAAACCGGACAACATGAAAAGGCGACAGCAATGGCAAAAGAAGTAATGGAAAAAGAAGTAAAGGTTGAATCGACAGCGATTAAAGAGATTCAGGAAGAAATGAGAAAGATTATCGAACAAGGCGATGTAGGAACTCAGAATGAAAGCAATAAAACTGACAATAACATAACCCAATTTATATGGAAACAAAAGAGGGAGCCTATCGCTCCGTAGTACTAACTGGCCAGTTTATGCTCCAGAAGTGGTAGCTCCCTCCGGGGAGCAAAGATAAAGAAATAAGTAAAGCTCGGAACTAAGAGTTTTAGGCTTTGAAAATTATTAAATTGATTACATAAATAATTAAAATGAATTAAAATGAAAAAGAAAATTATTTTCGGTGTATTGTTTTCTGTTCTTCTTGCAATAAATATTATTACCGTTTCTAAAACCAATGCAAGTGATCTCACCTTAACGAGCCTGATGCAAACTGCAAAAGCAAGTGATGGTGAAAGTGGTGGAATGGCAAATAAATGTTGTCCAATATGGACTATTACATTAACTATTACCAACGTCGGCGGCGTACCAAGCACGACCATAGCTTGCACAACGGGTGGTGAATACCAGTGTTATGATTGTACTTGTCCTACTTCATAATTATATCAATCAAAGAAAATTATTGGCTTTTGGAGGCTTGGTTCAATAACATAAAATGAAAAACTCAAGCCTCCAAAGCTAAAAATCTAAATCACTAAATTAATTATAATGAAAAAAAAGATTATATATGGAGTTTTGTTTTTTTTCATCCTGGCACTAAATATAATTTGCGTTTTTGAAACAGATGAAAATGATCTTTCATTAAATAGTCTATTGCAAAACGCAAGAGCAAATGAGAGTGAGAGTGGTATACCCAAGCCGTGCGATGCTATTTGGACCGTTACATATACATTCGGCAATGTAACTAGTTATTCTTGTACAACCGGCGGATCTTTCCAATGTCCTTCGTGCATACTTGCCTTAGTTTATTTATAATAACTTACTAATAATAATTATGGATATGAAAAAGATCTATTTTGGAATTTTGTTTTCGGTAATTCTGACGTTAAATATATTTTACGTTTATAAAACAAATCAAAATGATTTCACATTAATGAACCTAATGTAAGCTACTCAAGCTCAGGCGGAAGACGTCAATAATCGGTGTGATCCAATTTGGAATATTATGATTATGTTTGATTCACAAGGGAGGATGAGCGT
This sequence comes from Prolixibacteraceae bacterium, assembly GCA_041652995.1. Taxonomy (GTDB): domain Bacteria; phylum Bacteroidota; class Bacteroidia; order Bacteroidales; family Prolixibacteraceae; genus Aquipluma. The sequence continues at coordinate 120,192 of JBAZGO010000009.1, read as the reverse complement.
GTCTTGTATTTCAGGTGGCAACTTTTCTTGTTGTTAATTTTTTTTAACCACTCAGGTAGTTTGTATTTTGATGATTATCTGAGTAGTTGTAATCTTTTTTCTTTATTAATTCAATAATCTTATGAAATATATATTTTTTTGTTTTACTCTTTTTTCTTGTTTTTGCATTTCATGTAGCAATAGTAAATCTTCATCTGAAGAGAACAATAATAGTGTCAATTTGAAATATGAGAAGATTTGCCAATTAAAAGAAAAACCTGATCTATTGGGAGAAATCACCTCAATATCTTTTATTGATACAAATCACTTTGTGATTTCAACCATTAAACCATCGAAAGTTTTTATCTATAGTACTAAAGGAGATCAAATTAAGGAGATTTCCAAAATAGGAAGAGGTCCATTAGAAGTAATAAACCCTTCAATTGTAAGAGTATATGATTCTATGATATTTGTGTGGTGCAATCAACTACTTAAGTTAGTTGTTTTTGATGAGTTTGGGAAACCATTAAAAGAATACAGTAATTTTAAAAAAGGGATAATTGACTTTATCCCCTACAAAAATTATTTTTGCTTTTATTCTGGCGGAGGATTTAAAGGTTCCTTTATCGGAATATTTGATATGGATAAGAGAATTATACTAAAAGAATATGGAGAAATTACGAATGAAGGTAGACTCCTAGGTATGATGGCTGGTGCTGGAGCAATGACAATATCGGGAACGAATCTAATGTTTGTTGAACCGAGCCAACTATCCATAACTTCAATAGATTTAAATAATTGGAGTCAATCAACAAAAAAAAATAACGATATTGAGTTTATCGTGAATCCAATGAACAAGGATGCAGTTAAGTTTGCCAACTCAAGTAGGAGCAAAACGATAGATTATTTATTTAATAATAGTGTCGTTACAGACTTGTTTCCAACCAATAACGGTCTAATACTTAAAGCGGAGGTTGGTTTAATCACAGAAGAAAAAGGGAAAAACGATATTTCTAAACGATATGATAAATTTTATTTTATTAACAATAATGGGGGTATTGACTTTTCAATAAAGACTAAACGAGATATGGCAAATTACAATTGTCTTTATACTTGTTTTGATGGTACTATATACAACATTGCACAATATATATCTAATAATGAATATAAATATGTATTAAACAAATTGAAATTTAGCAATTTAAATGGAACTACTACAAAATGATTTATTAATCTCATTATGGGTCAATTTTCTGCATTTTGTAAGAAATAATTTATTTGGATAATAGCAACTCTTCTTTTTAATATTTTTTTTTAATCTATCTATATTATAAGTATTTATGAAAAACAAATTTATCATTAGCGTTATTTTTTGTGTAGTCGTATTTAATATTTTCCTTTTGTATAAGGATTTTAAACTTAAAGAAACTATTCGGAACAGTATTGCTCTAATTGATAGTTTAAGCAATGAGCAAATAATACACAACAAACTTTTAAGAAGTGAAATATTATATTTATATAATAGTAAAACTAACGATGCCAACTCAAAAAATAGAGTATATAATTCACAGAAACAGTTAATAAATTGGAGAAATGACATAGAAGAGAAAATACTTATTATTATTCCAGAATCTAAATGTACACAATGTTTTATGCATGGTTATTTTGAATTATTAAAAGAACTGGATCTTTGCGTCGTAAACAAAATAATTTTAGTCAAAAATGTAAAAGAAATACAAAAAGCTATTGTTGATGATGTTGAAGGAAATAAATATTATATTGAAAATGGATTAGAATTAGGAATTGAAAAATATGATGCCCCATATTTAATATATGTGGATAAATATTGTGAAATAAAATATACATTCCTATTTGATATGAAGCATCCTTCAACTTTCTTAAATGCTATCAATTTTATTATGATGAAACAGAATGAAAATATCTGAATGTATCAATTCAAAAGAATACTGGAATTTCGGATATTTTTAATTTGAAATATTTTGACAAGTTCGATTTGTCAGGCACAATAACAATAAGGGGATTGTTCTATATTGGAAAAATAATAGATATTTTTGAAAAACCTTAATAAATACCACCTATCCTCCTTCTCCATCCTGATTATCTTCGTGTTGTTGATGATCGTTGGGATTAGCGTGTTGCCCTTGCTCAACGTGCGGTTAACCCCGTCGCGGTCGTTGCCGGGGCTATCGGTGAGTTATCGTTGGCCAGATGCTTCGGCGCGGGTGATTGAGCAGGAAGTAACCTCGAAGTTGGAAGGGCTGTTTAGTGGGGTCAAAGGCATCAAAGATGTCTCGTCGGTTTCGTCAAAAGGGTACGGCTACATCAATTTGTCGTTCAAAAAAACGGTGAATTTAGATGCCGTGCGTTTCGAGGTGGCCTCGCTCATCAGGCAGGCATACAACACATTGCCCGAACAGGTTTCTTTTCCAGAGCTTTCGATGAGCGCCAGCGGGGGAAACACCAGCCCCATATTGACCTACACCTTGAATGCCAGCGCCAGCCCGTTTTTCATCCAGAAATTTGCCGAGGATCATCTGGTGCCAAAACTATCGGTTATTCCGGGGGTTAGCGGCGTCAAGGTTTACGGCTCAACGCCCTACGAATGGGAAATCCGCTTTGACAGCGAACAAATTCAGGAGTTGGGCATCAGTTCCGGGGATATTTCCCAAAGCATATCCAATTATTTCCGCAAGGATTTCCTGGGGCAGGGAACTATTTCATCATCCAGTTCAGAAACAATTACCGGGTTTTACCTGGACAACAGCACAGCCGACAGCATAGCGTGGCGCTCGATCCCGGTAAAAAAAGTAAAAAACCGGATGGTTCTGTTGGGCGATATTGCGACCATTGTCTATAAAGAACAGCAGCCTTCGTCGTATTTCCGTATCAATGGCCTCAATACCATTAACATGGTTGTTTACCCCGACGACAAGGTAAACAACCTGCGTTTGGGCAAAGAAGTAAAGAAGCAGGTTGAAGAGTTAAAGGCGGGGCTTCCTCCGGGCTATTCGATGTTGCTTGCCAGCGACTCGGTTGAATATCTCGAAAAGGAACTAAACAAAATCCGGGACAGGGTCATCTTTTCACTTGTAATCCTGCTCTCCTTCGTTTTGCTCATTAGCCGCCAAGTCAAATACTTGTTGCTCATCACAATCAGTATGGTGGCCAACCTGGTGATCGCCTGTATTTTCTACTATGTCCTGGGCATCGAAATCCATTTATACACACTGGCTGGCATCACCATTTCGTTCGGGATGGTGATCGACAACAGCATCATCATGATCGACCACTTGCGTTACCAGGGCAACCGCAAGGCATTCCTGGCCATACTAGCCGCTACCCTAACCACCATCGGCGCGCTGTGTGTTATCTTTTTCCTGGAAGAAGAGCAAAAGATCAACCTCATTGAATTTGCCCAGGTCATCATTGTCAACCTAACGGTATCGATGGGCATCGCCCTGATCCTTATCCCGGCGCTTATGGAGAAAATAAAACTCCGGAGGAAAATAACCCGGCGGTTCTTCCGGAGGAAAAGGAGGGTTTTGCGTGTCACCCGGTTCTACGAACGGGTTATCAGGTTTAGCAAACGGTACAAGTGGGCTTATCTGCTGGTTTTTATCCTGGGTTTTGGCATCCCGGTACAATGGCTTCCGGCGAAAATTGAAAAAGAAGGAACCTGGGCCGGATGGTACAATAAAACATTGGGGGGGCCATGGGTAACGGAAAACGTGCGGCCAATAGCCGAAAAAGTGCTCGGCGGTTCATTGCGCCTTTTCTCTGAATATGTATTCGAAAACTCGTTTTACTCCGAACCATCGCGCACCACCCTTTATGCCCGTGGCACGATGCCCGAGGGTTGCACCGTTCAGCAACTGAACGACGCGGTGGCGCTGATGGAAAACTTCTTGGGCAAATTCGATGAAATAGAAATGTTCCAGACCTCGATAACGGCCTATAACAATTCATCCATTACCATCCAGTTTAAACCTGAATACGAGTTTGGCTCTTTCCCTTATTTCCTGAAAGAAGAGATTACCTCGAAAGCCATCAGCCTCGGGGGGATGGACTGGTCGGTTTACGGGGTCGGGCGCGGGTTCTCCAACTCGTTGAACTCGGGATATAAAACCAGCCAGATTATTCTGGAAGGCTACAATTACGACCAGTTGTACGGCTATGCCGAACAACTAAAAAGCGAACTCGAAAAAAACGAGCGGGTGAAGGATGCCGAGATTACAGGTTCAACTAGTTGGAATGCCAAGACCATGTATGAGTACAACATTGCTTTCAACCAGCAAGGGCTTGGGTTGAACGGAGTTGAAATTGGCCAGTTTTATTCGTTCCTGAAGGACAAGGTTTACAAAGCCAACCTCTCGCCCGTGTATGCAGGCAACGAACTTCAACCGGTATCGCTCATTTCCGATTCATATAATGTTTTTAATGTGTGGGATATGAACAACCGCCCCGTTCCCATCGGCGAAAAACAATTTAAGCTGGCAAGCCTTGGAAAGGTCGCCAAACAAAAATCGGGCAACGATATCCACAAGACCAACCAGCAGTACCAGTTGGTGGTGGCTTACGATTTTATAGGTCCAGAGCCGCTTTCCAGGATGGTTCGCGAGGGGCACGAGAAAGAGTTGGCGCAGGTTTTACCACTGGGCTATTCCGTAAGGCAAAACTATTGGGGCGGCTGGGACAAAAAGGACAAGAAACAATATCTCCTGATCTTGCTGGTGATTGTGATCATTTATTTTCTGTGCTCAATCCTGCTCGAATCTTTATTGCAGCCGTTCGCCATTATTTTTATGATCCCCGTTTCGTTTATCGGGGTATTTCTCACCTTTTACCTGTTCGACTTTAATTTCGACCAGGGCGGGTTCGCTTCGTTTATCCTGTTGTGCGGCATTGTAGTAAATGCCGGTTTGTACATTGTTAACGATTATAACAATTTTTGCCGGGCAAGAAGGATCCAAAACAACTTACGCATTTACCTTAAAGCATTCAACCATAAAATAATCCCCATTTTCCTGACAATCATCTCAACGGTACTGGGACTGGTTCCGTTTGTATGGTCGGGACAAAAAGAAGTTTTCTGGTTCGCTTTTGCAGCCGGGGCAATGGGTGGCCGTATCGTTTCGGGAACAGCTATCCTGATTTATTTGCCTTTGTTTATAAGGTTCAAAAAAGTGAAAAATTCAAACAGTACAAACAATAATAAAGTGAAAGGACAGGAAGCACAACCACCAAGTTGAAACCGCTTCCTGCCCGGCACCTTTTCAAAAAGAAAGTGAGGTGAGGTGACAAAGATAAAAGGATAAACAGACCCATTGTTTTTTGTGGGTAAGAAAAAAAGTCAGGCTTTGATTCTTGAAAGAAAACAATAGAATTAATGTAATTTCAAAATTAACTCTTTTTAAAATAATTGAAATGAAAAAGTTATCGTTAATAATAACTGCAGTAATAATAACTGTAATGGTTGTAAACCTAAGTGTTGAGCATAAAAGTTCAAACGTCTCAAATCTTGCATTAGCAAATATCCATTTGCTAAGTGCTAATGCAGAAGATGGAGGAGGAGGAACCTCTTGTTCTACAACTTGTCCCGATAACACTACAATAAGTGTCTCCAATTGTCAGTATTGTAGTTCTAAAAATATGGAGTATGTAAAATGCTGGGATAAAAATGATAATTTGATTGAAGAAAAGTATTGTTCAACTCAAGCATAATATATACATATCATGAAAAAAATTAGAACTACTGTACTTTTCTTATCAATGATTTTATTCTTCATTGGTATAAATTATAATAGAAATACGCTGAAAAAAGTGGATGGCCCAAATTTGACAGCAATGATCTATTTGAATAGTGCACAGGCAGAGGGAGGAGCTTCCTGTTCATACGACTGTGGTGGCGGTACGAGTGTTTCTTTAACATGCGATTATGAATGTCGAGCTTCGAGCTCAAGTAAAGGAGTACGTTGCTATGATGTAAATGGAAATATTGTAGAAGAGTCTTTCTGTTAATCTTAATAAGGTTGTGAGCTAATATAATTACTCACAGCCTTATTTTTAAATAATATTATAAATTATGAAAGCTTTAGGTATATTAATTATTCTATTAATTTTTTCTTGCTCCCATAAGAAAAACAATTTAAATCAATTAAAAGTACTCACAGAGATTGAAAAATTTGGAAAAGATTATTACATCAATGAGGTTAATGATATTCAATTTTCTGATTCAAGTTACTATATTGTTGACAGTAAGATAAATAGTCTATTTTTATTAAATTCGGACTTTAAGTATATTACGTCAATTGGACGAAAGGGTAAAGGACCAGAGGAATTTATTTCAATGAATGCTGTTACAGTAACTTCAAATAAATTCTATATTTCAGATGCTCAGCAAAACTGTCTTATGTGCTATGATAAAGATAGGTATAATTTATTGGGAAAAATTACATTTCCTAAAAACCTATTTTTAAACTACGGAGATTTCTATATCGATGACAATGGAAATGTTTCGATAACCTATATTTCAAAAGAATCTAGTAAAATTGGCATGTACAATATTAGTAGTGGAGAATTTCATCCATTTAATATAGAGATACAGAATCCTAAGGATACAAAGTTGTATCGATTTATTGGCAATTTAGAGGAAAACTTTATTGCAATTATTCCTCGTTATTCAAATAAAATATCTTTTTTTTCAAATCAAAATTATACTAAATTGGGAGAAATTTCAATAGTTTTGCCTAAGGAGAGTATGATCCAATGGGAAAATTTAATTAAAAAAGGGAAACACACACCCTTAATAGTAGATGGATTTTTACGAGGTAAATGCCTGTACTTATTGTATCAAGATTTTGCCAATTCTTCACGTGCATTAGCACAGGTAAAATTGTCATCAAATTTCGAAGTAATTGATATTTTGTTCTTTAGTTTCCCTAAAAGTAATGGAGATGAATGTATTAATGTTAGTAATAATACTATTGTGACCTTCTCAAGAGCAAAAAATTCAATTCAAAAATACGATCACTTATTTAGATGATTAACTATGAAATTTTTACAATATTTATCGTTTGTCATTATAATTTTATGTTCATCATGCGTGAATAAGAATAAAACAGCCAATGACAAATTTAATAGATTAGAAACGCAACTTCAGAATATTGATTTAGATGTAATTAATACAATTGTTGAGGATCCTAAATTCTTTAATCAAGACATACATTTGATTCTGTTAATTGCTGAGGGAGATTGTGGAGCATGTATTAATAAAGGGTTTGAATTAATCGCCGAAATTAATAATAGACATAATATATCAACCTATGTGATTACATCTGGCTTAAATAGTGGATATCTTCAATTGACATATTCATATGAAAAATACATTTATCAAGACAATAACGATCTTATCCGTAAAAAATTACAATTTTGTTATACTCCAATTTTATTTGCTATCAATAAAAAAAACAAAGTACAAAAAGCATTAGTGTTAAATACTAAAAACTTAACAAGAAAAAAAATTAAAGACTTTTCCTACTATTTTAATAAAAATTAAGCATAATAAGATTCTAAAGCATTGACCTCTTCTCTCAAATACCAGCCCTCCTCCTTCTCCATCCTGATCATCTTCATTTTGCTGATGATCGTTGGGATAGGTGTGTTGCCATTGCTTAACGTGCAGTTAACGCCTTCGCGCTCGTTACCTGGGCTGTCGGTAAGCTACAGTTGGCCCGATGCTTCGGCGCGGGTAATCGAGCAGTAAGTAACCTCGAAATTGGAGGGTTTGTTTAGTGGGGTAAAAACAATATTTTGTGAAAACCCTGAAGATGAACCACTTTATAAATAAATAGTGTTAAGTTTTAAAAGTTACTTAATTAAAAAAAGAACCAAAAATGAAACAAAAATTCAATTTTAAACCGCTGCCCATGTTGGTGGCAGCCCTTACGGTAGCCGACCACTTCGAGGCAGAAAAGCAAGTATTTATTGATGAAAAACCCTCATGGGGCGATCCGTTCATTGCTACTTTCCGCGAAGCGGTCAGCCAGGTTATGAACGATTATTACGGTGTCAACACCAAAGAAGAACTGCAAAAACAAACCAGCCTTGTCAACGAACTGGCCATAAGGACCCACGATGACCTGGCAATGGTAAAGACCCAGATTGAACGCGGTTTCCGTGCCACTCCTGAAAGAGGCGAATGGGTAATCGCCAAACTCGGGTTCAAGGAATATTGGAGCAAAGCGTCGAATAGCAACCAATCCATGTTGATCGGTTTATTATTGGCATTCCGCAACAACCTCGACCAAGCCTTGCGCAACGAACTGGAACAAAACGAGGTGAATCCTGTACGGATAAACAACCTCCTTTCGTATGCCGATACGCTAAACAAAGCCAACATTACCCAGGAAAGCCTGAAAGGCAGCACCAAACTCGATACCGAAAAAGCTGTTTCGGCCCTGAACAACATTTACGACCAGGCAATGGATATTTGTGCCATCGGGCAACAACTGTTTAAAAACGATAAACTGAAAAAGGAACTGTTTGTATTCAGCAAACTTGTCAAAAAGCAGGGAACCGCTGGTGCAGCAACTTCCGTGGAAACGGAAACCCCACCCGAAGGAACCAATGCCCAGTAAGTGAGGCCGATATTTTTACTCACTCACCCCCCTGCCCGCGGCCTTCCCCCCTCTCTTTTTAAAAGAGAGGGGCTGGGTAAGCGAAGCGCACCCAGGGTGAGTAAGTTGAAAAGAAGCAAAAAAAAGTAAATGGCACTTGGAAACCAGTATAGGAGAAGCAGAAATGAGTAAATGCGACATGAAAAGCAGCACATGAGACATAGAAAAGAATAAATGGTATCAGGAAAAGAAGGCATGGAGAATGGAATCCAGAGAATGGAACATGGAAAATGCTAAAGGAGGCATAGAAAAGAACAAAGTATAGATGGATAAGGACAAATAGGAAATGAAAACCCGGAAATGAAAACCGGAAGAGAGTAAATGGCACGTTGAAAAAATAAAAGAGAGTTGGAAAAGAATAAGACTTGTATTAAGAACAAAAAATGAAAACTGGAAAGAAGTAAATAAAATCTGAAAAACAATTAATTAATAGACAGTTGAAAAACAATCATATAGGCACAACTTATGTACACTTTGGCGAATAGAAAAAAAACTATGTGCCGTTTGTGCCTATGTGGTTAAATACTAAAAACACATGAAATACCTAACATTAGCCCTTTGTGCCAGCATCCTTTATGCGTGCGGGACGAAACCCGGCGGAACTTCGTCGGATGCCGAAAAACGTCAATACACGGCACCGCAAAACCCGGTAGAAGTAATGATCCTTAAAAAAGGTATGTTCCGAAAAGAACTGGTAAATAACGGGAAGCTGGTTGCTTTGCGCAAAAGCGAACTTCAGTTCCGCGTAGGCGAACAGTTGGAAAAACTGAATTTCCGGAACGGTGACCCGGTAAAAGCCGGGCAGGTGATAGCCGAATTAACCCCGTTCACTTACAGTCAGCAAATGACCAATGCGCAAATCCAGCTAAAAAAGACAAGGCTCGAAATGCAAAATGTGTTGATCGGTCAAGGTTATAATACGATGGACAGTACCGCCATGCCTCCCCACATTTACGAGATGGCCACTGTACGTTCGGGCTATGCTGAAGCGGAGCAAACGATGAAAACAGCGCGGTTTAACCTCGAATCGACCCGGTTAGTAGCACCTTTTAGCGGCATCCTGGCCAATATCACACAAAAACAGTACGACCAGGTAGATGCAGGGACTACTTTCTGTACCCTGATTGACGATTCGGAATTTGAAGCCGAGTTCAGGATCGTGGAAAGTGAAGTGGGCGATATCCGTATTGGCTATGAGGTACAGTTGATCCCTTTTTCTGATCAAACCATTTACACAGGCCGGATTTCGGAGATCAACCCCGTAATTGATGAAAATGGCTTGATACTGGTAAAAGCAGTGGTAAAGAACCCGGGCGGGTTAATGGACGGGATGAATGTAAAAGTGCTGGTCGAAAAAGAAATACCCGGTCAACTGGTGGTTCCCAAATCAGCCGTATTGCTTCGCGACAACCAGGAAGTGCTGTTTAAGTGTACAAGGGATTCCATCGCGTTCTGGACTTACATCCAAACCACGGGGGAGAATACGACTTCCTATTCGGTGATTGCCCATCCCGACAAAGGGGCCAAACTCGAACCTGGCGACACCATCATTGTTTCCGGGAACCTTAACCTGGCGCACGAAAGCAGGGTGGTTGTGAAGTAGTTGATAGAAGGGTTGGAAGGGTTTGAAACTTGACTGTTTGAAGGGTTGGGCTTCGCCGTTTGATCCGTCGGTTGACTGATTGCCCGGCGTATTCAAAACAACAATGACCCTTCAAATAACAGGAACAACAAAAACCCTTCAAACATTTCAAACCCTTCAAACATTTTAAATATTTAAATTTCATTGTTATGAGTGCAATTAAGACATTTGAAGATTTGGAAATTTGGAAGCTGGCCAGACTGTTATGTCGGGATATATTCATGATCACAAATCACGAATTATTTTCAAAAGACTTTGGCTTGAAAAATCAGATCAATAATTCGAGCGGTTCCGTAATGGACAATATTGCTGAAGGTTTTGATAGGGACGGAACCAAAGAGTTTATTCAATTCCTTTCGATAGCCAAGGCTTCTTGTGGTGAATGCCGTTCCCAATTGTACAGGGCACTCGACCGATTGTATATAACAAATATCGAATTTGAAGATATATCGGAAAAAAACAATTGATTTAGCGCGAAAAGTTACGAACCTAATGGACTACCTGCGCAAAACCGACATTCGTGGCAATAAATACAAACCTTCCAAACCATCCCAACAATAACAACCCATCCAACCCTTTAAACATTTTAAACCCTTTCAAACATTTTAAACCCTTCTCCCATGATTCGTTTCCTGATCCGCCGCCCGATAGCTGTAACGATGTCCTTCATTGCCATTCTGGTACTTGGAATTGTTGCTATCAATTACATCCCGGTATCGTTAATGCCCGACATCGATATCCCGGAAATTACCGTTCAGGTAAGTGTCCCGAACATCTCTGCCCGTGAATTGGAGAACACGGTTGTTAAACCGTTGCGCCGCCAGTTGATGCAATTGTCGCATCTATCCGACATTACAAGTGAGGCACGTAACGAAAACGGGGTGCTTCACCTTCAATTCGAATACGGGGCAAACATCGATTATGCCTTTATCGAGGTCAACGAAAAGATCGACCGTGCAATGAACAGTTTTCCGCGGAATATTGACCGCCCCCGTGTAATAAAAGCCAATGCAACCGACATCCCGGTTTTTTACCTCAATCTCACCTTAAAAAGGCAGGAGGCAGAAGGCAGAAGGAGGAAGGAGGAAGTCGGAAACCCTTCAAACATTTCAAACAGCGAAGCCTCCCTTTTCCCCGTTTCACAAGCCTTTACCGAATTAAGCCGTTTTGCTTCCAACGTGATCAATAAACGCATTGAGCAACTCCCTGAAGTGGCGATGGTTGACATGAGCGGGACTGTCAGCTCCGAATTGCTTATTTTGCCCGACAATCAAAAACTACAGGCTTTGGGGATCACGCAGGAAGCTTTGGTAAACAGCATCAATAACAGCAATATCAAACTGGGGAACCTGCTGATCCGCGACGGTCAATACCAGTATAACATCCGGTTTTCATCGACTCTCCAAAACAAAAATGACATCGAGAATATTTATTTCAAATCCAACGACCGCTTATTGCAGCTAAAGGATGTGGCCACAGTTATTGAACACCCTCAGAAGCAAAAAGGCATGGTACTCCACAACGGTAAGGATGCTGTTACGTTTGCCGTAATCAAACAAAGTGATGCCCGAATGTCGGACTTGAAAAACAAGCTGAATTACCTGGTCACTCAATTTGAAAAAGATTACCCGGATATTCAGTTCGACATTACCCGGAACCAGACCACCCTGCTCGATTATTCAATCGGGAACCTACAGCAGGACCTGATGTGGGGAGCCGTCCTGGCCTTTATTGTGATGTTCTTTTTTATGAAAGACTTCCGCGCCCCTTTGCTGATTGGCATCACCATCCCCACCTCGCTGGTTGTTTCAATGCTGTTTTTCTATATCCTGGGCATCTCCATCAATGTCATTTCATTGTCAGGCATCATCCTTGGGGTCGGAATGACAGTCGATAACTCGATCATCGTGATCGACAACATCACCCAGCACCGTGAACGGCTCCGCCAGCGCAAATCCGCCAATCCTTCAAACATTTCCTGCCCGTTGGCTAAAGCCGAACGGCAAAGGATATCGCAACTAATTGCATTACAGCCGCCAAACCCTTCAAACAGCGAAGCGTCAAACATTTCCGAAGTTGAAATCCTCGAATCCGCCTGCGTTAGTGGTACCAACGAAGTTTTTGGTCCTTTGCTCAGTTCTTCGTTAACCAATTCTTCCGTTTTCCTGCCTTTGATTTTTATCAGCGGCATTGCCGGCGCCCTGTTTTACGACCAGGCGATGGCCGTTACAATTGGTTTACTGGTTTCCCTGGGCGTTTCTGTCACCCTGCTCCCTGTATACTACCGCCTGATTTACCGTAAAGGAGAAAACCCCCGCCAATTGAAATGGATGAAACGGATCAACCTTTTAAATTTTGAAATTTTATATATGTCAGGCTTCCGGTTCGTGATGCGGAACCAGGTACTTTCATTTGTTATTGTTGGGTTGCTGCTGGCCGGTTCGTTTTTCCTGTACGGCACGCTTGATAAAACAAGGCTCCCTGTGATTGACAAGGACGAACTGATGCTAGCCATCGACTGGAACGAGCACATCCACATTGGCGAAAACAAACAAAGGACATTGGAACTGGTCAGGCATTTCAATAAAAGTTTAGGGCAAAGTACCTGCATGATTGGTGAACAACAGTTTGTGATGGACAAAAACAGTACAGCTTCTTCTTCTGAAGCATTGGTTTATATGAAGGTTAAACATCCATCCATGCTCGATAGTATCCTTAGGGCTACAGAATCGTACCTCATGGAAAAATTTCCGAAAAGCATTGTCCGGCAACGTGAAGTTGATAATATTTTTAATGTAATCTTTTCTTCGGAAGAAAGGCCGCTGACAGCCCGCTTAAAATCCGTTAACGATTACGGCCCGAACTATGTGCCCCATTTGCAAAATACACTTCAGAAGATACAGGCAGCTTTGCCTGAATGTCCAATAGAAAAGATCCCGTTAACGGGATTCACCATCCTGCATACCGATCCTGCCAAATTAATGTTGTATGATGTTTCGTTCGACGAGGTTTACAGCCGTTTAAAAACTGCCTTCAACGAAAACCAGGTCTTCCTGATTTCAGACAACCAGGATTTTGTGCCGGTGGTTTTGGGAAGTAAGTCCATCGATTTGAGGTCTGTTATTAATGGTTTGTTTATCAGGAATAAAAAGAACGAGATGATCCCGGTCCGCGACCTTGTTTCGGAAACAAAAGGCCAGGATCTGAAAGTGATTGTTGCGGGCAAAGAAGGCGAATATTTCCCGGTAAACTTTGAAATTTCAGATAAGGAAGTTGCAGGTATTTCAGATAAAGTTGAGGAAGTTGTACGCCACGATAGGCTATTTGACGCTGGGTTTAGCGGCAGTGTCTTTTCGAACAGGACGATGATGCAGGAATTAAGTGTGATCCTGCTCATATCGCTTGCCCTGCTTTATTTTATCCTGACTTCGCAGTTCGAATCACTGTCCCTCCCACTGTTGGTATTGCTTGAAGTGCCGATTGACATATTTGGCGCTTTCCTGGCCTTGAAAATAGGGGGAGCGGGCATCAATCTGATGTCGCTGATCGGGATTGTGGTGATGAGTGGTATCGTGATCAACGACTCGATACTGAAAGTGGAAACCATGAACCAACTTTACAGGCAAGGAATGCCATTGATGCGGGCTATTGTTGAAGCGGGTCACCGTCGCTTGCTCTCTATTTTGATGACCACCCTTACGGCAATCCTGGCCCTTGTCCCCATCCTGTTTACCTCTGGCCTGGGCGCCGACCTGCAAAAACCGCTTGCACTGGCTGTTATCGGAAGTATGATATTGGGAACACTGGTCAGTCTGTATTTTGTGCCGTTGTGTTTTTATTATTTAAAAAAAAGTTCAAATCCTTCAAACTAAAATAACCATGAACAAACAAATTACCATCCTGATCTTATTCCTTTTCGTTGCCTGTTCCCCCGCAGTCCCCCGGAACGATGCATCACTCAGTTTCAGCAACAACAAACACGATTTTGGGACCATCTCCCTTAAAAATGAAGCTACCTTTTCTTTCGAATTCATCAACCATGGGAAAACGCCACTGGTTATCAACGAAGTAAAAACCTCGTGTGGTTGTACTGTGCCTGATTGGCCAAAGAAACCCATTAAGCCAGGAAAGAAAGGTGAAATCAAAATTAAATACGATGCCGCTTTCCCGGGAGTGTTCCACAAAACCATCGAGGTATTTTACAACGGGAAAGATTCCCCGCAAACACTAAACATTAAAGGAGAAGTAGAATATCCTGACGACTTGGAGGCGACAATAAAATGAATAAAAAAAAGACCAAATTCTTAATTGTCGGCATTGTACTTTTAGCAATAATTACCCGGCTTATGTGGCTGGTTGCAGGAGTTTCGGTCGTAGCCACCATTTATTTGTTGCTCACTTCAGACATAAGCCATCTGAAAGGACATAAAAAAATAAAGTGGCTGGTGTCATTTATTGCTTTTTTATCAATCTTTTTTGTCGCTATATCTGCCAGGGTTTTTCTGATTGAAATTTTCGCAATACCAAGCGGGTCGATGGAAGAAACACTTTTGCCCGGCGATAAAATTCTGGTAAACAAATTGGATTATGGGCCACGCTTGCCTTACTCGCCTTATGAGATACCATGGATCAACCTGTTTTGGTTTTTAAAGGCCAATGCTGCAACGAATACCGATACAATTTACTGGAATTATAACCGATTGAGAGGATATTCGAAGATCAGGAATGGCGATGTGCTCGTATTTGGCCATCCGCTTTGGGGCAAGCGTGACAATTATTTTATAAAACGATGCATTGGCATAGCTGGCGATACACTCGTAATTAAGCTGGGAAATATAACGATAAATGGAAAACCCTTTATTGAACCAGGACATGTAAGGAAGGATTTTACCATTTGGTACAACAACAGGAATCAGCTTGCCAAACTTAGCGACAGTTTGCACATTAACAATTACGGATTAAACCATAGCAAAGAAGAAAATAAGTTGGAAATCCCACTATTTATGTATCAACTTGATGCCTTGCTTTCGAGTACGTGTATCGATTCAATTCGAGTAAAGGAAATTCCAAAAGATCCGAACCACTGGGCGCGTCCGGAAAGGAGTGACTTCAACTGGACCATCAATGATTACGGGCCGATAACGGTTCCATACAAAGGCATGAAAATAGAATTGAACAGAACTAATTTCATGAGGTATTGGCAAACAATTGAACGATTGGAAAAAGTAAAATTAGAAGAACGAAATGGTCGATATTTTCTGGATAACCAGGCAGCACGGGATTACACATTCAAATCGAACTACTACTTTATGATGGGCGATAACCGGAACAACTCGAATGATTCGCGCTACTGGGGATTCGTGCCGGAGGAGAATGTGGTAGGGAAGGCTGTTGTTATTCTATTTTCGAATAATGACAGCGGTGTCCAATGGAAGCGAATTTTAAAACCAATCAATTGAACTGGAATTTTCAAATACAAGTACAACAATTAATTAATTAGACCGAATGAAAGCGAAACGAATCAGAAGCATCATCTTAACAATTCTTCCTATTGTAATTGGATTAAGCATAGTTGTCAATTTTTTACTTCCTGAAACTGAGTTGGGAAAAGTAATCCGTCACTATAAAAAGGAACAAAATGAAGAGAAACTGGCTGCTGCCCGTTTTTTGATTGATAACATGGAAGGACGTTATTCCTACAATGGTGAAGCTTATGGGCTTACTCGGGCAGCCTATAGCCACCTAAGTCTGGTATCAGAATCGGAACGTAATGAAACAATTAAAAATGGGTTGGACACCTTACAATATGTTTCGGAACTGACCGTTGAATTTGACAAAGATAGCATTAAAGCAGATTTTCTTATAAAACACATTGATTTTGCTTATGATGTGTGGAAAAAAGCACCTTGGAATAAAGATGTGAATTTCAACAATTTCTGCGAGTATATACTTCCCTATAAATATAATACCGAAGGAATCTCTGAATTTATAGAACCATACAACAAGATTTATTCACAAATGCTTGAATGTATTTATTTTGAGGGTGGGAATAGGTATAATGCCGTTAACCAGGATCATGAAGCCTCGTCGCTTATAAAGAAAAAAGATAATAGTAGCGATGCACTTATAAGATTATTGCCAGACAAAAACAAACTAGTTTTCAATAACATAGAAAATGGAAAAGAAGGGACTAAAACTCTTTTCATCCAATACACCAACGTGAAGCATTGGAGTAAAATGAAAATTCTCATCAATGATAAAGATACTTTATACGCCAGTTTAAAACCCTTAAATAGTTTGCAGGATTTTCCCAAACGTCCGTTAAAAATTCCGGTTCAATTGAAACAAGGACTAAATTCAATTGAAATTGCAGCCTGTGAAGATACCATTGCAATTGACTATATCGAAATAGTACCGTTTGAAAAGTACTATGGGGATGATGTAAACTATAAAATAGTTGACGGCGCCAACTACATCATTTCAAATGCAGCCAATAATAAATGTCTCGAAATCGAAAATGGATCTTCATTAAACGATGCGCTTTTATACTACAATGATTACAAAGGAGAAAAGTATCAACATTTCAATATTCAGAATGTAGATTATGGTTTTTTTAAGCTATCACCTTGTCATATTGAGGGCAAACAAAAATGTTTAGATGTAGCCTGGCTTTCAAAATCGAATAATGCGATCATACATATGTGGGATTTTCAAAAACAATCCAATCAGTTATGGACAATAATTCCTGTTGGTCATGAAAAGTACAAGATCATGAATAAATTGTGTGGTAAATGTCTTGAAATTTCATCAAAAAACAATCAGGTTGTTCAGAATGATTATATGGGTTCAGAGAGTCAACACTGGATTTTCAAAAGAGCCGATAATAATATTTATTTCGACAAAAATTTCCATACAACACAAAACTCAGCCTTGGAAGCCACGCGTAGGATAGCTAAAGAGTTGGATTTTGATTGGAAGTATTTGGAATCAAACCTGCCAGAATTGCCTGCCCTGGATATTTTAAACACAAAGATTGGGAATTGTGTTGTTGAGGCTCAGTTTCAACTCTCTATTTTACGATCACTTGGAATCCCGGCCGTAATTGATTTTTATCCGCCTGGGGCAAATGTAACCGTTATTCACGAATTTAATTCGATTATCGATAAAGATAATCATGCAATACATTGTCAGGTTGGCGTAATACCAGGAACAGGAAATATAGAAATGCCTGCTTCAAAAGTATTTAGGAAGAACTTTTCAATAAATAAAAACAGTTTAGCCCTGAAGAAAGGTAGAAATGAGCGTATCCCTTCCCTATTTCGGGATACTCATCTACTTGATGTAACAGCTGAATATTGTGCTACAACGGATGTTGATGTTGATTTATTTAAAACCGATGGTGCGAATTACAAGCATGTCTATCTGTGCGTTTTTAATAACAATAACTGGCTTCCTGTTTGTTGGGATCGTATATCAAATAATAAATGTACATTTAAAGATATGGGACTTGGTGTATTGTATTTACCAGCCTTTTATACGAATGAAGGAAATATAACGGCAAGTGGATATCCTTTTATTATAAACAACGATAGTACGATTAAAAAAATAGTCGTCAGTAAGGATACCATCCAGACACTTATTTTAAAGCGAAAATATCCATGGAATATTGGTGGCTGGTTTGATGGCAGAATGAATGAAGGTAAATTTCAGGGGGCAAATAAAGCCGACTTCTCCGATGCCGTCACTTTATATACTTTCAAGGGAAATACTAAACCCATATTTTACAATCTGCCGGTTCAATGCAGCAAGAAATTTACTTATGCCCGGTTTTGTGGCGCAAATGGCACAAATTCGACATTGAGCGAGTTAATGTTTCTGAATGAAAATGGTATAGAAATTCAAGGGAATCCAATTGGAACTCCGGGGAGTTATATGGATGCCGGGAATACGATTGATAAGGCTTTTGATAAAAACATATTAACCTTTTATGAAGGTGTAAAACCAGACAGCACCTGGGTTGGTTTAAAGTTTGGGAAACCGGAAGTTGTCAAAACAATCCGGTTTATTCCCCGAAACGATGGAAATTGTGTAGAGATTGGAGATAATTACGAACTGGAATACTGGAATAACAAGGAATGGGAATCATTGGGTAATCAAGTCGCAAAAACTGATTCTCTGGTATATAGCAATTGTCCAAAAAATGCGCTTTATATCTTACACAACCATACCAAAGGAAAAGAAGAACGGACATTTACCATTGGCAAAAATGGGGAGCAAATTTGGTGGTGAAAAAAACTGCCCGGGTTCAATCACCAATGCCGCCCTTTTATTCCTATTATTTGCTGACAACCAGGTAAATGCACCTTCAAATGACGGTTAAAACAAGAACCTTTAAAAAACCCGATGGTTTCAAGGCTAACCTTGAAACCATCGGGTAAACTATTATTTTGTATAAATCGTTTCGAATTATGGCTGGTACGATTACAAGGTGTGGGATGCTGACAACCAAATGAACACCTTATTCTCAGGTTATTTTGATAGTCATTGGAAACTTTAACTTTTAACTTGCTAAATGTTAGAAATTTATGACTGTAGCTCCAGATTACGATTTAAAGAAAAAGTTTACTCCGAGAAGTTAAAAACTCAGACTTCCCGGAGTAAACTCAATCGTTAAGTGAGGTTGCAACGAATTGTCGAAATCACTACAAAATTGTTTGAACAGCAAAGAATCGCATTACAAACACGAATCAACATCCCCTCGTTAACGCCATCTCTCAAATGATTAGTATACAAAGAAATTAAGATTGTGGAGGAGGGTTAAGCTTCGCTTTCACGCGCTTAAATTTACTAACTCCTATTTGCGCCTTCAGATAATTATCGGCACGAAACTGGACGCGAAGGCCTTTGATAGAACTTTCATTGACTTCCTCCGGTGTATCTTTGAGCTGAGCAACCAATGTTGCTGAAAAAATACCAATCTCTTCAAGCTGTACCGAGACACCACTGCGAAGTAACTCAGGAATGAGTTCTGCCAATTCTGCCAGCACGATTTTCACATCGCCTGGTCGTGCCGTACATCTATCCGATATCATCCGGGCAAGCTCTCGCGTATTCACCACTTTCCGTCCAGTGGCCACCGCATGGTATTTCAACAATCCGCCCCCTTTTACACCCGCCTGGGCTCGCTTAACAACTTTATAATTTATTGGCATATCGTATTGATTTTTAGAAGATAAAAGTTAATTTTACAGTTGATATCGTTCGCCACAAAACCGCGAAGGTAAGTAGCCCGGAAATATGATTTCAGCTCACGCAGTTAACAAATTGAATGGGAAAAATAATGTTCGCATGCGGTGAACGACAGATGCTTTAAAATAAAAACACTTCTCCTCTGGCACACAATAGCTACTGCGTAGTAAAGATAACCTTTCTGCACATAAAAAATCTGGTTACTGCATTAAAACAATGAGTTTTCTGCTCAGTAACCTGTCGACACGTCCTTTTATTTAAATCACTATGAAGGCACAACGCAAACGTTATGAAAGCACAACTCAGACGTTTTGTGCTTTCATTTTTTATTCTATCCCTACAGCTAGTTAAACATACTTTAAATCCCGAGTAATTTTGACTATGCAAGTAGTGAGAAGAACTTTTAGAGTTAACCGGAGCGTTGAAATAAACAAATGCATATTGAAAAAGTGAGTCAGGGTTATTGCTTTTGGCAGACTTATTGCACGAAAACTGTAAAAAAAAGCCAATTAAATTCTTCCTGGTTCTAACTTCTGAGTATGTGATGCACATCAATCTGAATGATGTGCCGACAATCAGAAAAACTGTTTTCAGGCATCTTTCGGCATATTCTATTTTTTATAATTTTATAATCTGGCATCAGGAGTGAGTATAGTCGAAACAGGCATTGGCCAGTCTGAAACTTAAAAGATTCAGATTTTTCTCTAAACAAACCCAACGTATTTTGCTGACAAGGCGTTAATCTGTGTCTAATTATAAATTTTAGTCCATGACTAAATCATTGATTTTCATTTTATTGTTTGCTTCGCTATGTGCTTTTTCAAAAACAAAACCGTTGGTTTTCCGGAATGAATGCAACACAAGCACTCAGGATACCATACCTGAAATTGTCGTACAAATTTCGAAATCCGAACGCTATAAAATTTACTTAAAAGATTGCAACGAAGTGATTATGGATACCATTTTGCAAACCGGATACATTAAATTTGACACGATCAGAGTATCCTCAATACCATCAAATAATATGTATTCAGGCAAAACAATTATTAAATCGCTGAAAATATCAAAGGACATAACCAATATCATTGTGGCCGACACCGTCTGGAATGAATTAGGCACACCCGAATATCGCTCATCGTGGAATTATTATGTTCTTGCCAATCATCCAATTCCGGCATCATCTAAAAAAAGTCCTGAATATTCCCATAAAATCATCGTTAGCAGACCGAAGGTTTACGCGTGGAAGAAAAGCAAACCATTGGATTTCAACGAATGGACAAAATACATCTATAGTAAACCAACACGGACGAAAACGAAAGAGCAGTATTTTTAACATGAATATCCGGTTGAATGCCTAATTGTTCCGACAGAGAGGGCTTTGCCCCTGCGACCCAAATTCCTTTTTTGTCTTAACACAAAAAAGGAATCAAAAAAAGTCAAGGCTGCGTCCGCATCGCCCGAAGGAAAACTTTTCATTTCAGGTAAAGTAACGCATACTCATTTAGTTTAATTAGCTGACCATTTTGCGCAATGTTAACGTTTCAACAGCATTAACCAACTTCGAAAAAACCGAAGCATCAATAAAATACCGAACCTGACAGAATTGCCTGCTTTCATCGCTTTTGTGTTTTATCCATCCAAGCAATATTCAATTCCTGAAATAGCCAATCCGGGTTACAAGGTTCAATGTCGGGTTAAAATGGAATTTGCGGACATAAAAAATCCTCTGTAAATCAATATTCTACAGAGGATTGTATTTATAAAAACCGAATGAGTTATTGCTTGTCAAAAACCATGGTTTCGGAACGGTCGCCGTACGACGACGAAGCACTCGCATCAATAACCATGTTCTCACCGTCCATTTTATAAACCTCAATAATTGTCATTTCGCCACTGTCGCCCATTGGAAACCTGGTCGCAATTTTTACCGATTTTTTATCGGCGGATACAACAGCGGTCGATTTCTTTTCTGAGTCTTGCCAACCCGGATTTATGCACTCTTTTCCGTCGAGTGTAAATTTATCCTTTATGGTAAAATCCTGGTCCTGAAAGCTTGAATGTCTTTCCACATTTAAGACATTCCCATCCTGAACAATAATGATTTCTTTCGGAGCCATGCTAAACTGGTCGCTCAGTTTACTTTTTGAGTTGTTCAACTTCCAGTTTCCTGAAAAATCAACACCCTGAGCTGAAACGATGAATGATATAAAAAATGTGGCTAAAAAAAATACGGTTCTTTTCATGTTGTGCGGTTTTAAATTTGAACGATAAAGTTGAGAAAAATAAGAGGTTAAATAATCTGATAGCAAGATGTTTTTATGAAACAAAACAATCTAGTTTAACAGAAATCCTTCAATTTCATTCCTGAAGAATTTTTAGAATGCTGCAAACGTGAAATCGGCAAAAATCAAAGACTTTTTTGGATAACCGAATAGGTATCAATGTCGTTTAGTTAACGTCGTCATTGCGAACGAAGTGAAGCAATCTATTGATTTAAAGATTGCTTCGTTCCTATTTATGACAGATTCTATAAAGAAATTCCTTTCGGCGGTTAAAAACCGCCGCACCCAAAAGGGTGACGCGATTTTCAATCGCGTTTTTTCTTTCTTCCCCTGTCATCTTCCCATTGTGCCCAATTAAAAATTGGATGAAAACTCGCAACGACGGATCTTCTTAAATTAGGATCTTAACCAAACGACATTGAAATAAGTACAAGCAAATTCGTTCTCAACCTACTCTCTAACCGCTGACTTTTTGCATCAGCATAATTCCATCGCGAACTGGAAGAATAACATTTTTTACACGCCGATCATTTTGAATCAGTTCGTTAAATTCCAGTATGCCCCGGGTTTGCTCCTCACTTGCAGCATGAGGATCGATAACTTTTCCGTCCCACAAAACATTGTCGGCCAGAATAAATCCGCCAACAGGAACACGATCGATGATTAACTTGTAATACTCAGAGTATTCCGTTTTATCGGCGTCAATAAAAACCAAATCAAACGGTTGTTTTATGGAGGGAATGATTTTTCGGGCATCGCCAATGTGCTGAATAATGCGGTCGGCCATGCCCGATTTCAGGAAATACTTTTGTGAAATGGATTCCAGTTCATCGTCAATTTCAATGGTGTGCAATTGTCCTCCTTCGGCCAATCCCTTTGCGAGGCAAAGCGCCGAATAGCCGGTAAACGTACCGATTTCAAGAATGCAGTTCGGTTTGATCATGCAACTGATCATGCCCAAAATCTGTCCCTGCAAATGACCCGACAACATGCGCGAACGCAACACATTCAGGTTTGTTTCGCGGTCGAGTTCGTACAAATAATCTTCTTCAGGAGAAGTATGATTGAGAATATACTGATCGATTAAGGTTTTCCGATTCATTACTGGTAAATTAGAATACTGTTGAGCGATTCATCGAAAATCTCATTGGCAATCTCCATAATCTCCCTGCTTTCAATCGATTCAATTTTTTTAAAGATTGTCTCAATCGTATCGACATGATTGAAAAACAGGTAACTCTTTCCGATTGACAGCATCAGGTCTTCGCGGTTTTCGGTCGAAATTGCCAATTGCCCGATTAGCTGTTTTTTTGCACGGCTGAGCTGGACAATTCCCATCGGTTTTTCTTTCATCAACCTTAATTCCTTATTAACCAGCCATTGAGCCTGTTCAAGATTCTCCTTATCGGTTCCAAAATATACACTGAATTCGCCGGTATCGAAATAACCGGTATAACTCGATTCAACATTGTAAGCCATGCCATTGCGCTCACGAAGAGCCATATTCAGGCGCGAATTCATCGATTGCCCGCCCAAAATATTGTTCAGCAAAACCATCTGCATACGTTTCGGACTGAAAATATCAGGAGCAATATTGCCAACAATGCAGTGTGCCTGGAATGTATCTTTCTGAACAATACGAACTTCAGGTTTATAATCGTACACGTTTGTTCTGTTTTTAACGCGTAGTTTTTCCGGATGCTGTCCGAAATATTTTTCGGCCAAACGAACGAATTTAGTCATCGAAATATTTCCAACCGAGCTCAAAACAAGTTGATCGGTATGGTAATTTTCGTCCATAAACTTCAGGATACTGCTTTTGTTGAACGTTTTAATCAATTCGGGAGTACCCAATATATTGCGTGCTATCGGGTGGCCGTCGAACAGGATTTCCTCAAATTCATCAAAAATCAGTTCAGAAGGGCTGTCTTTGTACGAATTAATTTCCTCAATCACCACCTCTTTTTCGAGTTCAAGTTCTTTCGCCGGAAAGGTGCTGTTGAATAAAATGTCGCTGATCAATTCCATCGAACGCTGGTAATATTCGCTCAGGAAAGTGGCATACACGGCGGTTTCTTCTTTGGTTGTGTAGGCATTTAATTCGCCGCCAACATCTTCAATCCGGTTTAAAATATGAAATGATTTGCGCGTTTGAGTGCCTTTAAAAATGACATGTTCAATAAAATGAGCGATCCCTTGCTCGTCTTCTTCCTCATCACGCGACCCGGTATTAACCAGCACACCAAAATGAGAGACGGGCGAATTTGTCTCCTGATGGATAATCCGGATTCCATTCTTCAACACGAAAGTTTGCATCATTTTCCTGAAAAGTATATAAATTTTTGGACTGCAAAAGTATGAAATAGCCTTGACTTGAGTAGCAATCGTACTCATTATTATTCTATTTCAGTACAATTCGCTTAACAAAGCGGGACGAAAATGTAAAAGCTGCGACAAAAACCGGATAGTTGGATTGCAATCCGATAAATACATGATTCAGAAATGTTTCAGCGACAGAAACAAAAAAAATGCATGAGATGAATTCAATTTTTTTTGTAGTTTAAATATTTGGTCTATATTTGCAACCCGAAAGCGAAACGGAAAGGCCAAAAGCCTGAAATGGAGCTTCGAAAAAAGTCCGCACCGGACTCAAAATGGTGCCATAGCTCAGTTGGTAGAGCAATGGACTGAAAATCCATGTGTCCCCGGTTCGATTCCTGGTGGCACCACGAAGGGAGGCAAATTGCTTCCCTTTGTTTTTATTATTCCTCTAAAAACTTCAGATTTCGTTTCAACCCGTCAAACCGTGTTCGTTTCACTGCCGAATTCCTGAAAAGCCCATTATAGGTTGGCTTGTCCATTTCATTCCATTCGGTTTTGGTTAGATTCATTAAGCGGAAATCCGGCACAAAAGCAGCTTCTTTGTGCGTTTCAGATTTTAAATTCCACGGACAAACATCCTGGCAGATATCGCAGCCAAACACACGGTTTTCAAATTTACCTTTCAGTTCAAGGTCAATCTCTCCCCTGTTTTCGATGGTTTGGTACGAAATGCATTTCCTTGCATCCAAAATATAGGGAGCAACAAGGGCGTTGGTTGGACAGGCATCAATGCAACGGGTACAATTTCCGCAATGATCCCGAACCAGTTTGTTGTCAGCCGGCAATTCCAGATCGATAATCAGCTCGCCAATAAAAAAGAAACTCCCGTGTTCAGGCGAAATTAGGTTTGTATTTTTTCCTATCCAGCCCAAACCTGCACGGGCCGCCCATGCACGATCAAATACCGGCGCTGAATCGACAAAACAACGACCTTCGCAAGGAGCGATTTCTTCCTGAATAAACTCCAGCAATTGTCCCAGTTTGTCTTTCATCACAAAATGATAATCGGTTCCATAGGCGTATTTCGAAAGAACCGGCGCTTCAGGATCGGTTTGCTTCCCGGAAGGAAAGTAATTCAGCAGAACTGATATTACGGTGCGGGCATTATCAACCAGAAGCCGCGGATCGAGCCGCTTATCCTGATTTCGCGCCATGTAATGCATTTCGCCATGCATATCATTTTCCAGCCAATTCATTAGCCGCTCTTTTTCTTCGGCAAGGAAACGCGCTTCAGAAATTCCGCTGTCCAAAAAACCGAGTTCTTTAGCCCGGATTTTGATCTGTTCTGATTGACTGGCATTTGCATGTTTCATGAAACGAATATTTTCAGGAGTTAAAAATAGAAGAATTAATTTTCTTTTCGGAACATTACCACTTTCAATGGCAATCAAACAACTGTTAAAATCAGAAAGACAGTTAAACTAATCGATAAACTTTCTGTCAAATGCACAATATTAATTTTCTTTTTTACAATAAATATATAAATTTACCACATTCCAAGAACCACAATCTGAATAGATCAATCCGTGAAGAAAACTAATTCAACCAATGTCTTGAAAGTAATTTTTACTTTAGCTCTTCTGATCTTCCTGAATTCGATGATTTCAGCACAGGCTATTCAGGAGAAAATTATTAACGGGAATTTTCAAAAAACCAGTCTGCAGGATTTTTTCAATTCGCTTGAAAAACAATACAATATTCATTTCTATTACCGGTCGGAATGGGTAAAACCTTATGTGGTTAATCACGAATTTAAAGAAATGCCATTGATTCAGGTTCTTAATTTTTTGTTCGACCGGCAGCCGCTTACCTACAGGTTTTTTCAAAACAATTCAGTAGTTATTTTCCCGAAGGGTAGCGATGGGCGAAATTCGTCGGGGGGCGATGAACCGGAAACTATCGTCATTGGCGATCCGCTGAATGAAGGACGATATTCGACTGCACACCTCAAAGGAAAAATTCTGGATGGGAAAAATATGGATCCACTGGCTGGCGCCATTGTTTTTCATCCTCAAACAGGAATTGGAGCCTCAACAAATGCGAAAGGTGAATACGAAATGGATTTGCCTACCGGTGAATACTCGTTGAAAGTTTCGTTTATGGGATACGAAATTTTAAATCAAAAAGTAAAACTGATTGAAAACGGGACCGCAAATTTTGAGCTTTTTGAAGAAAGTCATAACCTCGAAGAAGTGGTTGTTACCGGTGATGATTCGAAGGCTTCGAAAGCACAAATGAGCATGGTGAAAGTGAATTCGCGAATTATGAAGGAACTTCCGGTGCTGATGGGTGAGGCCGACTTGATTAAAAGCATCATTATGATGCCTGGCGTTCAGAGCGTTGGTGAAATGTCGTCGGGATTTAATGTTCGTGGCGGAAACAATGACCAAAACCTGATCCTGATGGAAGGAGCACCGGTTTTCAATACTTCGCATCTTTTCGGGTTCTTTTCAATGATTAATCCCGATGCAGTGAAAGATGTGTCACTTTTTAAAGGAGGTATTCCGGCTTCGTACGGCGAGCGTGTTTCGTCGATTATGGATGTTCAACTTAAAGAAGGAAATACCCAAAACCTTAAATTCTACGGAGGCATCGGACTGATCAACAGTCGATTTACGCTCGAAGGACCATTTTCGAAAAAGTCAAAAAGCACTTTCCTGGTTGGCGGCAGGACCACCTATTCCGACTGGATTATGCGTCAATCGAAAAATGCCCAGTTCCTGAACAGTGTGGCTCATTTCTACGACATTAACGGAACCCTGAACCTTGTAATGGGGCAAAACAATACCCTGAAATTGATGGGTTACACCAGCAACGACGTCTTCAACCTGAATTCGAACTCGCTCTATACCTACGGAAATACAATCGCTTCGGCAAACTGGAATGCCAACTATTCGAAAACCGTATTTTCAAGCCTGAATTTGTCGTACAGCAAATACGATTTCAAACTCGAACAGAAAGATCCGAACCTTTCGGAAGACGACTATAAACTGTTTACCGGATTACAATACGGAAGCATGAAGTATATTCTTTCGTGGCTGCCTAATGAGAAACACCGTGTGAACGGAGGATTTCAAACCATTGGATACAAGGTTGAACCCGGCGAAATTCGTCCTGCCGGAAGCCCAACCAATGTAGTTCCTGAAAAAGTTGCCAACGAGCAGTCGATCGAATTGGGCGCTTTTATTGACGACGACATTGATCTTTCGGCAGCCACCGCTCTGAATATTGGTGTTCGTTATGCCCGTTTTATGAGCATGGGACCAACTACGGTTTTAAATTACGATCCGGCACAAACCATAAATTCTGGTTCAGTTATCGACTCAACTGTATACGGAGCATGGCAAACAGCAAAAATGTATCATGGTATTGAACCACGCCTGGCTATGAAATTCAATCTCAGCAGCGGAGGATCGATACGGTTGAGCTACCAGCGCATTCACCAGTTTATGAACCAGATTTCGAATACATCGGTCATTTCGCCTGCCGATTTCTGGAAAGCCAGCGATGCCCATATCCGGCCCTTGGTTAGCGACCAGATTGCCGTCGGAATATTTAAAAATCCGCAAAAAGGCCGTTTCGAGACTTCGGCTGAAGTGTATTACAAAAATCTGCAAAACCTTCTGGAATATAAAAATGGAGCAGTTCTGGTTATGAATCATCATATTGAATCCGATATTATTAATGCTGATGGTTACGCTTACGGGCTCGAAATCTATGCCCGAAAAAATGCCGGAAGGCTCAATGGATGGATAAGTTACACCTACTCGCGAACCATGCGAAAAACAGACAGTCAATTCGATGATGAAACAATAAATGCCGGGAAATACTATCCGTCGGTTTACGACAAACCGCACGATTTATCAACGGTTTTGAATTACCAGATTAGCCGTCGCTGGCGGTTTTCAGGAAATTTTGTGCTCTCCTCGGGTCGGCCAATTACCTTGCCTGAACAAAAATATACTTTTGACGACCGTCAGGTTGTCTATTATTCCGACCGGAATAAATACCGGATGCCACCTTATCACCGCATGGATGTAAGCATCACTTTCGACGAAAACCTGCGTAAAAAACGTATGTGGAAAGGAAGCTGGACCTTCTCGGTGTATAATTTATACGGACGAAAAAATCCATATTCGGTATTCTACCGCAAAGATCCTTCTATCCAACTGGTTGACAAAAGCCAGTATTCTATTTACAAACTCTCGGTCATCGGAGTGCCCGTTCCTTCAATAACCTATAATTTCAAATTCTGATGATAACCCGATTTTTATATCCAATCATTATTGTTCTTCTTTTTGCCGGATGCGAAGAAATCTACAATCCCAACATCGATTCGGTGCAAACCCAACTGGTAGTTGAATCGCATGTAACCAATGATCCGGCACAGAACTATGTGAAACTTTCGAAAACCAGTGACTTTTACAGTACCGACTCTTCCGAAAAAGTAATTGGGGCAAAAGTTTCTCTTGTCCAGGTTGGAGGAGGAGAGCAGGAAGGAATTGAAGGCGACATTGGTTATTTTACTTTTCCCAATACCCCTGAACCGGGAAAAACGTATCTTCTTCGAATTCAATATGAAAATAACAATTACGAATCGTCGCAGGTGCTCATGCCTGATCTGCCAACAATCGACACCTTATATACACCACACACAATCAATAAACAATATGTGACCGACTCCTATGGTTCACCTCAACTGGTGGAAGATCCCGGGCGCAATGTCAGTATCGATGCTCCAATTTCTGAAAATCTTAAATATTACCGGTTCAATTACAGAGCTGTCCTACAATGGATTTATAATCCACCGGCTGGCGGGGGATTTGGGCCACCGCCGCCATCATGGTTTGGCTGGCTTTCAATATTCAGTATTTCCACATTTAATATTGCCGGGCCAAAGGAATTCAGTGTATCAGAAAAAATTCAGAATCATCCGGTTTTATTCCTTTCGTACGACAGCCAGCAATACCTCGACTCTAGTCAACAATCGCCCTCAGGTTGGATTGTAATTATCGACGAATACGGAATTACAAAGGAATCGTACGATTTTCGCGAAAAACTGAACCAACAGTTCGCTGCTGAAGGGAGCTTGTTTGATCCGGTTATTACACAGGTCTACGGAAATATTCGCTGTACAAATGATAAATCGAAAATTGTGCTTGGCTTTTTCGATCTGAATTCGTACCGGCAATACCGTTATTTTCTGAATCTTTCAATCTATGATGATCGTGGAATACAACGACGTTTAAACAGATATCCGGCAATTCCTTACAAAGGCTATTTGATCGGTGACCGTCCGTCATTCTGGGAATACAATTATTAAAATACATGAAAAATAAAATCATCATATTTATATTCCTGAGTCTTCTTTCATTCTCGGATTACGCTCAGAAAAATGCCGGATTTGGTTGTTTTACCGACCGCGATGTATACGTGAGCGGCGAAACATTGCTGGCCAAAATTTTTACACCTGAAGATAACCCTTCACGAATTGTGCACATCGACCTGATTAACCGGAATGGAACCCGGATTACTGGTGCTTCGATGAAAATAAACGACAATCAGGCCAACGGATTCCTTCTGTTACCCGATTCACTCAGTACAGGAACCTATTTGCTCTGGGCTTACGAGAAGAATACCGCTTCCAGGGTGAAAGTAATCCGCGAAATATGGATTTCGAACCGTTTTAACGGAATTGAAAAAACCTCTCAAATGAACAGGGTAGTCGCTTCACAAAAAATTCAGGATAAAGCTTCTGACCTGGTTAAAATTGAAGGCATTAAAACTGAATATCAAACAAAGGAACCCGTTTCTGCGACGATCAGTATTGATGAAAAACTGCGAAAGGATATCGATGGGAAACTTCTTGTGAGTGTTGCACAAACCTATCCTTCGTTTGAGCCGGCAAGCTTTCCGTGGAAAACGGAAGAGGTTGGCCTGGAAATGACCGAAGATAAAGGAGTCATTCTTTCAGGAACAGTTATTGACAAAAATACAAAAGAACCTGTAGCCGGAATTACGGTTTTCCTTACTATTCCGGATTCAATCCCCGGATTTCAGTACTACAAAACCCAGAACGACGGACACTTCTATTTTCTGCTTGACAAGTATCAGGGTCCAGTTCAGGCTGTTATTCAGTGCTTTAGCAACAAACCCGAACAGCGGTTGAAAATCTCACTTGAGGATCATTTACCGAAAGCGGGTGATATTCCCCAATTCAGGTCTGAAAATATTCCCGAAGATTTCAAAAACAGTATTTCTGTCGACGTTGATGCCTTTACTTTTCAGAAAATTTTTGGCCAGGATAAAATACTGAAGCAGGAACCGCCGGTCAGAAAGAAGGAAGCTTACCCATACTACGGTGCTCCCACAAAGACAGTTGACCCGCAGCTCTTTATCGATCTCCCGGATTTCAACGAGATTTCAAAGGAGCTTTTGCCCGGCGTAAAATTCAGAAATTACAACAATGAACCTTCCATTCAGATACTGAGCCCTCAAATGCATGCCTATTTTACTGATCCTCCGCTGATTTTGATCGATGGCATTCCGGTTCGTGATCTGAATATAATTAAAAACATGGGCAGCACCGACATCGACCGTATTGACATTTCCCAAAATGAACGATATTACGGTGACCTTAAATTTGAGGGAGTTGTAGCTATTCACACTACGACACACAACTATTCGCACATCTCCGAATCGGATCAACTGATCCGGCTAAATCTTGAGACGATTCAGGTACCTGCAACGTTTGCACCACTGGTTGAAACTGAACCCAACATACCTGATCTGCGTCAGGTTTTTTACTGGAACCCGGGTTTCGATCCGTCACAGTCTTTGACTATAAATACAAAGACTTCCTCCATCAAAGGACATTTCAAGCTTGTGGTCAGAGGGAGATTAAAAGATGGCTCATTTATGTATTCCGAAAAACAATTTGAAGTTCAATGATATGACCAACCGAATACTCAAAATACTGATTCATATTGTTCCGGCTGTTCTGTTTAGTCTTTCGCTTCAGGCTCAACAGCCCCTGGACAAAAACTGGTCGGCAGAAAAAATAAAAGGGACGAGGTTTTTTCCCTATGTTAGATACGAAGGATTTCCTTTTCTGAATGACCGCTGGGTAATCGGGAAAATGGTATTTGCTGATGGTGAAGTTTCAGACACACTACGCCTCATGTACAGCTCATACCGCGATGATGTGATCTATTTCAACCGCAATAATTCAACACGGATTGTTATCGACAAAGCCAGTTTAGACGGATTTTCGTTTAACGAAAAAGATGGGCGGGTACGGGTTTTCAGAAAACTTTATTCCGATAACCATTGGAAGGGATTTCATTATTTCGAAGTTCTTGTTGAAGGAGATACTGAATTACTTTGTTTCCGCAAGGTAGATCTGATTAGCACATCGGTTTATAAAGACAAGGACGGATTTTTGAAAAACATGGTTTATTCACCTGTATATTCCTACTACATTTACAGCCCTGGGAAAGGGTACTTGCCGGTTAAAAAAAATATCTTCAGCCTATTATCGAAATTCGACAAAACACAACAAAAACCCATCAAAAAAATGCTCCGAAAAAAAAGAATCAGTATTGTTGATGAAGACACTTTTGTTCAGGCATGGAAGGCCATTGTTCAGGAAGGTTACCAAATAAAATTCTAACAAATAAAAGAATTGAACAGTCTTCCGGGTTTCATGTTTATTCTGGTCTTTAAAATTGCACTCCCAAAAATATTCCAGATTTCCTTTTTAGAATTGCCCGATTTCTGAATTCGTTTTGTTAAATTTATTGAACACTTCCGAAAATCAATAAATTGAACCCGAACTATGAAAGAAGAATTTTTACAGTTTATTTGGGAACACGGCTTTTACAACAAGGAAAACCTGAAAACCGTTGATGGAAAGACTGTTGAAATTATTTCAAGCGGACAGCCAAACACCGATTCAGGACCCGACTTCTTCAATGCCCGTGTTAAAATAGGAGACACAACCTGGGCCGGAAATATTGAAATACACCAGAAATCGTCGCATTGGTACCAGCACAAACATAACACCAATGGCGCTTATGAAAATGTAATTCTTCATGTGGTTGAGAAAAGCGACTGTCCGGTCCTGATAAAAGGTCAGAAATTACCGACATTGGAAATCCGGTATCCTGAATCCATTTTCTTGAATTATGAGCAGCTCCTGCAATCGCAGCAATGGATCGCCTGTCAGAAAAGAATTTCAGAGGTTGATCCGTTTATCCTGCGTTTTTGGTTCAGTTCGCTGATGATTGAAAGGCTGCAATCGAAAACCGGCGACATCCTGCATATTCTTGCACAAAACAAGAACAACTGGAACGAAACTTTTTACCAGTTGCTGGCGCGTAATTTTGGCATGAAAACCAATGCACTTCCCTTTGAAATGCTTGCTAAATCGCTGCCTCTTCAGGTGCTTTCGAAACACAAAAACGACCTGTTCCAAATCGAAGCGTTACTTTTCGGACAGTCGGGACTCCTGAATGAAGCATTGCTGGGCGACGACTATTTTTTAGCACTCCGGAATGAATATTCGTATCTGTACAAAAAATATGGTTTGTCGGGCCTCGAATCGCACGTTTGGAAATTTATGCGCCTGCGGCCAATTAATTTTCCAACCATCCGCATGGCACAACTGGCCACGCTAATCCATCATTCGTCAGCTTTATTTTCCCGAATTCTTGAAACCGAAAATCTGGACGAACTTCGGAAATTGTTTGATGTTTCGGCTTCGGAATACTGGAATACACACTACCGTTTCAACAAAATTTCAGGAGAAAATAAACCCAAGAGACTTGGAGAAACAGCATTCAATAACCTGGTCATAAACACAATTGCTCCGCTGTTATTTGTGTATGGCGATCAGCATCTCGACCAGCAAATGAAAGACCGTGCTTTATTTTTGCTTGAAAAAATGGCACCCGAATCGAACCAGATAATTCGGAAATGGAACGACCTGGGCATCGACAGTCGGTCGGCTTTCGAAACACAGGCACTCCTTCAACTGAAAAACTCATACTGTGCTGACAAAAAATGTTTAAATTGCCAATTGGGAGTCCGGATTATAACTTTGGCCAAAAGTTCTGAAAATGAATCAACCGTACAATAAATTTCAGGAAGTATCGCATAAAACCATTCGAACAGCCACTGTGTTGCTTGTAATGCTGGTTTCGTCGGGTACCTTATTTTACTGGGGTTACGAGCAATATCCGTTAATCGACGCCTTCTTTATGACCATCATCACCATTTCAACAGTTGGATTCGGGATGATTCATCCGCTTTCTGCTGCCGGAAAACTATTCACGTCAGGCCTGATCATGTTTAGTTTAGGTAGTTTGGCCTGGGTTGGTTCGAATCTGGCTCGTTTTATATTCGACGGCGAATTGAAAACTTACTTAAAAACATACCGTGTGGACAAGAAAATTATGAAACTGAAAGATCATACCATCATAGTTGGTTATGGTCGGAATGGCGAACAGGCCGCCATTGAACTGCAGGACTCAGGGATGGACTTCGTGATAATCGACAAACGCGAAACCGTATTGAGCCGGATACGCGAGGATGAGCGACTGCTTTACATCAGGGGAGACGCCACCCATGAAGAAACACTTTTTCAGGCTCGTATTGAGCAAGCCAAAGCACTGATAGCCACCACTCCAAACGACGCCGACAATGTTTTTGTAGTATTAACCGCGAGGAGCATTAATCCGGGGCTGAAGATTATCAGCCGTGCATCAGAAATAGAATCCATTACCAAACTTCGGCGTGCAGGCGCCACAAATGTTATTATGCCCGAACGCATTGGCGGTCAGCGAATGGCTAAACTGGTCACTCAGCCCGACGTAGTTGAATTTCTGGAATACATTCTGCTGCAGCAAAGTAAAGATGTGAACCTGGAGGAGATTTCGTGTACGAAAATGTCGGGTTACTTCGTGAACAAACCATTGAAAATTCTATACGGCAAAAATAAATCGGGGATCAATATCGTTGGCATTAAGATAAGCGGAGCCAAATATGTTTTCAATCCCGATCCGGAATTGACCTTAAGCCGCGGCGACCAGCTTTTTGTACTTGGTTCGCCTACGCAAATCAAAGAATTCAGGAATTTGCTCGAAAATCAATAATAAAAAATTAGCTTCTGCTGACCTGATTTCAACCGAAAATGCCCAATGAAAAAAATTGCAGTTTGCATACTTTTGTTACTTTTCAGCTTTCAGTATTCACTAAAAGCCCAGTGGAAAAGAGAATCTGTTTTTTCGTTTGGAATTACAAATCCGATGTACCCCAAAGGTTTTGACAATGACTTGAAAGTTGAAAACTTCATGAAAATGGGAATTTTCCAAAGTTGGTACAATCCGGACACCCGATTTTCGTTCAGGCTCGAAATTGGTGTCAATGCCGAAAGTGTTTCGGTCGATTTATCTTCGGGCGGACTGGCCATGCAGGTTTACGACAAGGGTACAATCGTGAGTTTTAACGCCGAGGCGTCTACACTTTTTCAGCTCAGAATGTTTAAGAAAACTTCGCTAGCAGTGGGCCCGGCAGCTAAATATCTTATTGGCAACATTTCGCACATGACCCATATTTTTTATCCGAGCTCTTATCTTCCCGGATACGAGCCTTCAACCAAAAGAACAGACGGATTTAACCGGAAATACCTGAATCAACCATCGGTTGGTGTTAAAGCCATGCTAAGCAAACCCATACTCGACCGAAAAATAAATATGGGTTTGATTTTTGACTACCAATGGAGAAAATCGACTGATAACATCTTCCAATTTGCTAAAACATTGGAAATTTCATTCTACCTGGGATTTCTGAAAAACTGAAAAGAAACTTTTCCCAATTGATAAAATCCAAAACTTGCATCCTATGCTGTTTGTCTGATATTTACAGCTCGTCAAATGTTTTGTGACTCCTGACCAAATTCTAAAGGAATGGTTCGCATGAGGGAAAAGGTGATTTTGAGTATGGCTGAAATATTTTCTTACTAAAATGATCCTTCAAAATTCCTCATTTCAAATCGTCAGCCTTTCTTTTGATCTTCTCTGCGTCTTCGGAAAAAGCGAGGCAGTCTAAAAATATTTCCATAACCTCTTGACTTTAAAAGATATTTGATTACTTTTGCGACGCTTTTAGCAAATTAATTTTAAGCGGTTGTTATTGAAAGCGATGCTGCTGCTTAAACATTGTACAACAATTTAATAGACATTTACATGTATTTAACACCTGAAAAGAAAATTGAATTCTTCGAAAAATACGGAGAATCAGCAAAAAACACAGGATCTTCAGAAGCGCAAATTGCCCTGTTCTCCTACCGCATCAGCCACCTGACCGATCACCTGAAAGAAAACAAAAAAGATTTTAGCACACAGCGTGCCTTGATCACCCTGGTTGGTAAACGCCGCAGTCTTTTGGATTATTTGAAAAAGAAAGACATCGATCGTTACCGTGCAATTATCAAAGACCTTAATTTACGTCGATAATTTATCACAGAAAAGGCAATAATATTATTGCCTTTTCTTATTTTTATAAGCCATTTAAAAAAATTCCGGTACCGTTTTTTTGAATAGCAACATTCAGTTAAATTGTTTTACCTGAATAAAATACCCCACCACACCCATTTGTAGAGTACCTTTTAAAAATTTTAATTATTCAATTAAATTATGAATCAAGCAATTATTAAAACAATTGACCTTGGAGATGGCCGTACCATTACCATTGAAACAGGCCGTTTAGCCAAACAGGCCGACGGTGCGGTTGTTGTTAAAATGGGTGATACTATGTTGCTGGCAACTGTTGTGGCAGCTCAGGACGCCAAAGAAGATGTTGACTTTATGCCCCTGTCTGTTGATTACCGCGAAAAATTTGCCGCTGCCGGCCGTTTCCCCGGTGGTTTCCTCAAACGCGAATCGCGCCCTTCAGATGATGAAGTTTTGATTGGCCGACTGGTCGACCGCGCTTTACGGCCGTTATTCCCGGCTGATTTTCATGCCGAAACCGCCATGATGATCTCCCTGATTTCGTCGGATACTGAAGTAATGGCCGATTCGCTGGCCGGACTAGCAGCATCTGCTGCTATTGCCGTTTCTGATGTGCCTTTCGAAACTCCGATTTCCGAAGTTCGTGTCGCCCGTGTTAATGGCAATTTCATCGTTAATCCAACTTTTACCCAGATAAAAAGTGCAGATCTCGACATTATGGTTGGTGCATCGTACGACAACATCATGATGGTTGAAGGCGAAATGGACGAAGTTTCGGAAGAAGTGATGCTCGAAGCCATTAAAATAGCGCACGATGCCATTAAAACACATTGCAAAGCTCAGGAAGAACTGGCCGCTTTGGTTGGAAAAACCAAACGTACATACAGTCACGAAGTAAACGATGCCGATCTGAAAGCCAAAGTTTTCGAAGATTTGTATCCTGCCTGTTATGCTTTGGCTACTCAGCGCATCAACGACAAAGCGCTTCGTATTGAAGGTTTCCACGCCATTGTTGAAAAATACATTGAAGAATATACCGAAGCAAATGCTGAAAATACCGAAATCAATTTGGGCACAAACATCAAATTGATTAAGAAATATTACCACGACGTTGAAAAAGAAGCCATGCGTCGCATGATTTTGGACGAAGGAATTCGTTTGGATGGTCGCACAACCACTCAGATTCGTCCAATCTGGGGAGAAGTGGATTATTTACCCGGATCGCACGGTTCTGCAATTTTCACCCGTGGTGAAACGCAGTCGCTTTCTTCCATCACTTTGGGAACCAAAATGGATGAGAAGAAAATTGACAGTGTGACTTATCAGGGCGTTGAAAAATTCATGTTGCACTATAATTTCCCTCCATTCTCGGTAGGTGAAGCTAAAGTTCCACGTGGTGTTGGCCGTCGCGAAATTGGTCACGGAAACCTTGCCTTGCGTGCATTGAAAAAAATGATTCCTGAAGATTTCCCTTATGTAGTTCGCGTTGTATCCGACATTCTGGAATCAAACGGTTCATCGTCGATGGCAACTGTTTGCGCCGGAACCATGTGTATGCTCGATGCCGGTGTTAAAATGAAACGTCCGGTTTCTGGAATCGCCATGGGTTTGATTACCGATCCGGCAAACAACAAATTTGCCGTACTTTCTGACATTCTGGGCGACGAAGATCACCTGGGCGATATGGACTTTAAGGTAACCGGTACTTCAAAAGGAATTACGGCTACCCAAATGGACATCAAAGTCGGCGGTCTTTCGTACGAAATTCTGTCAAAAGCTTTGGCACAGGCCAAACAAGGACGCGAACACATCATGGGCGAAATCCTGAAAGTGATTTCAGAACCACGTGCCGATTACAAACCAAACGTTCCGCGTGTTGAAGTGATTCAGGTTCCGAAAGAATTCATCGGACCAATTATTGGCCCGGGTGGAAAGAACATCCAGAAACTTCAGGAAGAAACCAAAACCGTTATTTCGATTGAAGAAAAAGACGACATTGGTTATGTACAGATTGCAAGTACCAACAGAGAATCGCTTGACGCAGCGATCAGACGGATAAAATTGATTGTTGCCGTTCCTGAAAAAGGTGAAATTTATAAAGGGAAAGTGAAATCGATCACCACTTTCGGTGCCTTCATCGAAATTATGCCCGGAAAAGAAGGATTGTTGCACATTTCAGAAATTAGCTGGAACCGCCTGAAAACAGTTGAAGAAGAACTAACTGAAGGTCAGGAGATTGAAGTTAAATTACTGGATATGGATCGTGACGGAAAGATGAAATTATCTCGTCGTGTATTGCTTCCAAAACCTGAAGGTTATGTGGAAAGGCCTGAACGCAGCAACGACGACCGTCCACCGCGCCGTGACGACAACCGTGGTGATCGTCGCGATAATCGTGGAGGGGGCGACCGCCGTGATAACCGTGACCGCAGAGACAACCGCGATCGCAATTAATTGAGAGACCCATTCTGAGATAGAAAAATGCCCGATATGCCGGGCATTTTTCATTTTGATCGTATTATTCAAAAAATTCAATAATAAATCCTGAATATTAGCAACCACAAACACCCGCTACACACTTTGTTGCTTTGCTTCCTTCCGTTTGATATCCGTCTCTTTTCCACCAATCAATTCCACCAATCAGCTCTTTAACCTTAAAATCAAGATTCACCAGGTTCAGTGCACCTTTTGTCGACGCATTGCAACCAATTCCATCGCAATAAGTTACATACAGAAAATCCTTATCCAGCCGAGAAGTTGTTTCCTCCGACATCGTTCGGTGAGGCAAGCTAATGGCTCCGGGAATATGTTCGTTTTCGAAAGCTTCATTCGACCGGGAATCGATCACCACAATTTTTTCACCATTTGCTAGGGCAACTGCTAAATCCGATGAATCGATCTCGAATTGCAGTTTCTGCATATAAAATTGCTTTTGCTCATTCATAGTAATCCAATATTGGGTACAATTGTGTAACAATTCAAACAAAACATGTACCTATAAGCATTTGTTTTCAGATGGTAAATTCAACAAAAACAATATACAATTATGAAGCGTTTGATTATTCCTTTACTAGCATTTATTTTTATGATTTCCTGTAACACAGAAAAGCCAGTTCAATACCCGGCAACCCAAAAGGGTGATGTGAAAGATACTTATTTCGGTACTGAAGTTGAAGATCCATACCATTGGCTCGAAAACGATACTTCGGCCGAAACAGCCGAATGGGTAACAACTCAAAATAAACTGACATTTTCGTACCTCGAAAAACTTCCGTACCGAACCGAGATTAAAAACCGGCTCACCGAATTGTGGGATTATCCAAAAATTGGAACGCCATTCAAAGAAGCCGGTAAATATTTCTTCTACAAGAACGACGGACTACAGAATCAAAGTGTGCTCTATACAACTGCTGATTTGGCCGCCGAACCGTCTGTTCTCCTGGATCCAAACACGCTGTCGAACGATGGAACTGAGGCGCTTTCAGGAATTGAAATTTCGAACGACGGGAAATACCTGGTGTACCAGATTGCCAAATCAGGATCGGACTGGAACGAAATCTTTGTAAAAAATATTGAAACCGGCGAAATGTTGCCCGATCACATTGTTTGGGTTAAATTCTCCGGAATAAGCTGGTACAACGATGGATTCTTTTACAGCGCCTACGATGAACCCAAAGCTGGTAGTGAGCTCACCAAATCGAACGAGTTTCAGAAAGTATATTTTCACAAATTGGGAACTGACCAGTCGGCTGACCAACTAATTGTAAGCGATCCGGAAAGGCCAAAACGTATGTTTGGTGCGGGAGTTACCGAAGACAAACGTTTCCTGTTGATTTATAAAAGTCAGGGAACTCACGGGAATGCGCTCGATTTTAAAGACCTCAGCAAAAAGACCGGCAATTTTGTTAGCCTGATGGACAGCTACGATTATGAATTCAATGCCGTTGACAATGTTGGCGACGATCTTTTTGTATTGACTAATTATAAAGCGCCGAAATATCGCCTTATCCGAATCAATGCAAATAAACCGCAAGAAAAAGATTGGGTGGATGTTATTCCGGAGAAAAAAGATGTAATCGAATCGGTGCAACTGGTTGCCGGGAAACTGGTTGCCAATTACATGACCGATGCACACAGCAAAGTAGAAGTTTACAATTACGACGGCTCTTTGGATCACGAAGTCCAACTCCCCGGGATTGGCACTGTCGGCGGGTTCTCAGGCAAGAAGGCAGACACCGTAGCCTATTACAGTTACACTTCGTTCAACACACCGGGCGAAGTTTACAAATACGATTTCGCAACAAACGAATCCTCTCTTTATTTCAGGCCTGAAGTAAAATTTAATCCGGATGATTTTGAAGTAAACCAGGTGTTTTACACCAGCAAAGACGGAACAAAAGTTCCGATGTTTATCGTTCACAAAAAAGGCATGGAATTAAATGGCAACAACCCAACATTGCTATACGGATATGGTGGCTTTAACATTAGTCTTACACCATCATTCTCCTCGGCAAGGATTGCATTTATCGAAAATGGCGGAGTATTTGCCATGGCCAACCTTCGCGGTGGTGGCGAATATGGAGAAGATTGGCATCTGGCTGGCACTAAATTACAGAAGCAAAATGTGTTCGACGATTTCATTGCTGCAGCCGAATACCTGATTCATGAGAAATATACCTCAAGTCAGAAACTGGCCATACAGGGCGGATCGAACGGTGGATTGCTCATTGGCGCAGTGACCAATCAACGACCAGAGCTTTTCAAGGTGGCATTGCCACAGGTTGGCGTGATGGATATGCTCAGGTTCCACAAATTCACCATTGGCTGGGCTTGGGCAGGCGACTACGGCACCAGTGAAGACAACGAAGAAATGTTTAAATATTTATACGGATATTCCCCATACCACAACATAAAAAAAGGTGGCGGATATCCTGCAGTTCTGGCTACAACAGCCGACCACGACGACCGGGTTGTTCCGGCACACACGTTCAAATACATGGCACGTTTGCAGGAATTAAATCCTGAAAATAAGTTGCCGCTTTTGGTTCGTATCGACTCAAAGGCCGGTCACGGAGCCGGAAAACCAACTGCAAAAGTGATTGAAGAATACACCGACGTCTGGTCATTTGTGTTCTATCATTTAGGAATGAAAATGTAAATGTTTTTAGTGATCGGGTGACTTGAAGTCACCCGATCACTGTCAAATTACCGTTCAAGAAATCATTTCAATTCGCACAAAATATTGTACTTTTAAAATCCCGGAAAATAACCTCCGGGATTTTTTTATACCCTGATTATGAGCATTAACTATCTGGTTATAGAAGGAAATATCGGTGCAGGAAAAACAACATTGGCCCGAATGATCGGCGAAAAGTTTGGGTCCAAACTCGTGCTCGAGCAATTTGCCGACAATCCGTTTCTGCCAAAATTCTACGAAAACCAGGAACAATATTCTTTTCCGCTCGAAATGGCATTTTTAGCCGAAAGGTACAATCAGCTAAATCGCGAACTTAGTCATTTCGACTTATTCAGTACGTTTACCATTTCGGATTACTATTTTATGAAATCACTGATATTCGCTCAAAACACGTTACAACCAGACGAATACAATTTATACCGGCAGTTTTTTACCATCATTTACGATAAAATGCCGAAGCCCGATTTGTACATTTATTTGCATAAAGAATCAGATCTTCTCCTGAAAAATATTGCACTTCGGGGCCGCGAATACGAAACATTTATTACCAAACAATACCTCGACAAAATTACACAGGGGTACTTTGGGTACTTTAAACAACAAAACGATCTGCCAATTCTGATTATAGATACAAACGGGATTGATTTTGTTAACAGGCCTGAAGATTTTGATAATATTGTATCCACAATCTTCGAAAAGCCGTACAGTAAAGGAATAACTCGTATTTTGCTGTGAAAATTCAATCAGTAAAAGCGAATTTTTATTATGAGACAAGGAAAATTAATGCTAATTTTGTGGGCAATATCCGAATTTCACACTACATCAATTAAATATACGCACTATGAGACGAATTAACTTAAAACCACTTGCCATTGTTGCCTTAGCAACTGTGCTCCTTAGCAGTTGTGCGAGTTTGCAGAAAATGAAGAAGAACGCAAACTTGATAAATTTTAAAACTACACCTGAAATCCTTGAAACAAATGCAGGAAAAGTTGATGTTGCAATCGACGGAAAGTTCCCTGCCAAGTATTTTAACAAAAAGGCGACTATGGTTGCCACTCCTGTTTTGAAATACGATGGCGGAGAAAAAGCATTTGAGCCGGTCACTCTTCAGGGTGAAAAAGTTGACGCAAACAACAAAGTAATTACTTTGGCCAATGGCGGAAGCTTTGCATACAAAGATGCTGTTCCGTACCAGGAAGCTATGCGCATGTCGGATCTAGAACTTCGCATTACAGCTTCAAAAGGCGCTAAAAGTGTTGACTTTGCTCCAATCAGTCTGGCAAAAGGTGTAATTGCAACTCCAACCTTGGTTGTAAATTATCCAACTCCGATTATTGGCGTGCAAAGAGAAAAAAACACAACCGGTAAATACGATCCAAACATCGACGAATTCCAACGCATTGTTCCTGATGAATACACTGCTGACATCAAATACCTGATTAACAAAGCAGATATTCGCAAGGAAGAATTAACCAAAGATGAAATTGCCAAACTGAAAGAATACAACATCGAAGCTTCAAAAGATCCAAATAAAAAACTGAAAAGCATGGAAATCTCTTCGTATGCTTCTCCGGACGGAACGTTGGATTTCAACACTAAACTGGCTGAAAAACGTCAGGATGCTTCTTCAAAATTCTTAACCAAAGAATTGAAAAAAGATGAAGTTGAAGCTGAATTCAAAACGAAATTCACTCCTGAAGATTGGGACGGGTTCAAAGAATTGATGGGCAAATCAAACATTCAGGATAAAGAATTAATTCTTCGCGTATTGTCAATGTACACCGATCCTGAAGTTCGTGAACGTGAAATCAAAAATCTTTCAGGAGCTTTTACCAGCGTAGCCAGCGAAATTTTACCACAATTACGCCGTTCGAAATTCACAACCAGCATCGACCTGATTGGAAAATCTGACGAAGAAATTGCTTCTTTGGCCGATTCTGATCCTTCAAAACTGAATCCTGCCGAATTACTTTATGCTGCTACCTTAACTAAAGATTTGAATAAAAAACTGGCTATTTACAATTCAGCTTCAAAAATTTATTCAAGCGACTGGAGAGGATTTAACAATGCAGGTATGGTATTGGTTAAACAAGGAAAATACGATGATGCAAAAGGCATGTTCGAAAAAGCTGAAAAGCTGAAAAACGACGAACCTATCGTTAAAAATAACCTTGGTGTTTGTGCTTTAAAAGCCGGAGAACTTGACAAAGCCGAAACTTTATTCGGTGCTGCTTCAGGAGCTGGCGATGCTGTAAACAACAACCTTGGAATTTTAAGTATCATTAAAGGCGATTATGCAAAAGCAGTTAAATATTTTGGCGATTCTGACTCTCCAAATACCGGCTTAGCTAAAATTCTTGCCGGCGACAACAATGGTGCATTAAAATCTCTGGAAAACTGTACCTGGGAAGGCTGCTACATGAAAGAATATTTCAAGGCAATTGTTGGTGCCCGCACTGCAAAAGAAAACCTGATGTACGAAAGCCTGGCCAAAGCAATTGAAATGCATCCTGAATTGAAAAAAACCGCTGCTTCCGATATGGAGTTTGCAAAATATTTCAACGATCAGAAATTTAAAGACATTGTGAAATAGTCAATTCCACAAGATATCTGAAAAGAGCGATCCAAACAGGTCGCTCTTTTTGTTTTGTGC
The DNA here is from genome assembly GCA_041652995.1 of Prolixibacteraceae bacterium. Lineage (GTDB taxonomy): Bacteria > Bacteroidota > Bacteroidia > Bacteroidales > Prolixibacteraceae > Aquipluma. The sequence continues at coordinate 76,596 of JBAZGO010000009.1, read as the reverse complement.
CGGATAAGTAGAACCAATCTAAGTCGACTATCGTTAATTGTAAATGCACGCAGAAATTACATTTCGGCTGGTTTTGATCAAATTTCGAAATCCTTAAAAATTAACACACAAAGCATGCTTGACAAAAAACTGATTTTACAAACGGAACAGGTTCTGCTCAGACCGATGCGCAAAAATGATCTGACTGAATTTTTGCTACTTACTCAGAATAAGAAGATGTGGATCTATTTTACAAGCGATTTGTCGGAAGCAAACGAACTTGAAAAATGGGTTGATGATGCGATTTCGCAAACAGAAAATGGCTCACGGCTTGCCTTCACCATCGTGGATAAAACTTCCGGAAAAATAGCCGGATCGACCAGCCTGGGAAATATCTCGCTTCGGGATCGGCGGGCAGAAATCGGCTGGACCTGGCTCGGAACTGAATTTCAGGGAAAAGGAGCAAACAGCCAGACAAAATATTTGCTACTCAATTATTGTTTCGAATTCCTGAAGTTTGAACGGGTAGAAATTAAAACCGATATTTTGAATATTCCGGCCCGGAAAACCTTACAGCGCATTGGTTTCACTGAAGAAGGAATTTTGAGAAGCCATACTCTGATGACGCACAACCGAAGACGCGATACGATTTATTACAGCGTTTTAAAAGGTGAATGGCCTGATTTAAAAATCAGGAATGGATGGTTTTAGACTTTAAAAGAAAATAAGTTTTCGGGAAGGAACTTTTTGATCATACAATTACTGCGCAAAATACTCAACATCAACACTTCATAGCTTAATCTTATTTGTCGTCCGGATTTTTTTTTGCTCCTGATGTGATATTTTCGTTCCTAAAGCGAATAATGAAGAAAAAGTAAAAACTTAATCAGCAAAACAAATGAGAAAACAACGAAACACAACATCAGGAATGTGCCTGTCGCCTCCGGGTTCTGGAAACAAAAAGGAAACTGTGAAAAAGGATCACTTGAAATCGTTAGAAACCCGTGGAGAATGAAAAAAGAAATTCAAACAGTACAATTTCTTTCCGTAATCACACAGAACAAAGGCATCATATACAAAGTGGCCAATTCGTATTGTCCTGATACAGAAAACCGGAAAGACCTCGTTCAGGAAATTGTTGTACAATTATGGAAATCATTTGAGCGGTATGACGATCAATATAAACAATCGACCTGGATTTACCGGATTTCGTTAAATGTTGCCATTTCCTTTTTCAGAAAAGAAACACGTCGAAAAGAGATTTCAGGTTCATTTTCAGAAAGCATTTTCAATTTTGCTGAACAGGATTTAAACACCGAAACTCAGGTAAACTTAGGTTTTTTACAGCAATTCATTTCGGAACTGAAAGAGCTGGACAAAGCATTGATGTTGCTTTATCTCGAAGAAAAAAGTCATAGGGAAATTGCAGCTATTATGGGGATTTCAGAATCAAATGTTTCGACAAAAATTGCAAGGATTAAAGTTATTTTAAAACAAAAATTCTCACTCATTCAGAATCAGTAATCATGGAAGATATTGAAATCATCAATTTGTGGAAAGCTCAAAACGAAAAAATCGAGCAATCGCTGGCCATTAACCGGCAACTACTAAAAGAAGTAGTCAATCAGAAAGCAGAATCGGCATTAAAATCATTAATTTATTTTAAAAGATTTGGCATCGTGGCTGCAATCTTTTATTTACTAACACTCGCAGCTTTGTTGTTTTATGCCATTGCGAATTATTCTCCGGCAGCAAACTATTTCATCATTTCAATGGGCGCTATCTTTTTGATAAATGTAAAAGCTCTTGCCGATTACATCCGACATTTGGTTTTGGCGGGCAACATCAATTACAATGGTTCAGTAACCGAAATACAAAAGCAATTAAACAAGCTTCATCTTTCAATCATACAGCACAGCCGGGTTATTAGCCTACAGTTCCCATTCTGGACTACCTTTTACCTGAGCAATACTTGGTTTCCTCAATCAGCAGGTGCGCCATTCCTGATTTTTCAAATCATTTTTACGGTGTCGTCGGTAGTTGCTACTGTTTGGTTTTTCAAAAACCAAACCTTCGAAAATATGGATAAAAAATGGGTTCAACGCAATGTGGCTGCTGCCGGAGGAAAATCGGTTTCGAAAGCGATGGCCTTTTACAGAGAAATCGAAGAATTTGGTCACGAGGAGAATTGAAAGAGTATTGAAAATAGAAATATTATTGACTTTTTCTGAAATTATTGACTACTTTGTTTTTGCAACTGAAAAACGAAATTAAATGAATGTCAGGATTGAACCCGGTTGGAAAGAACAGCTTCAGAACGAATTTAGAAAGCCCTATTTTAACGACCTGACCGAATTTGTGCGGTCAGAATATGCCAGTCAGAAAATTTATCCGCCGGCCAAACTCATATTCAATGCGTTCGATCAGTGCCCGTTCGATCAAGTCAAAGTGGTCATTCTCGGTCAAGATCCATATCACGGGCCCGGACAAGCACATGGCTTGTGCTTTTCGGTAAACGATGGTGTGGATTTTCCACCCAGTTTACGCAACATTTTCAAGGAAATTCAGGCCGATACCGGAGCACAAATTCCTTCGAGTGGAAATCTGGAACGCTGGGCCAAACAGGGGGTATTATTGCTCAATGCTACTTTGACTGTTCGGTCAGCTCAGGCAGGATCTCACCAAAAGAAGGGTTGGGAAACATTTACCGATGCGGTCATCAGGCTTGTGGCTGAAAAAAAAGAAAACCTGGTTTTTATCCTTTGGGGAAATTATGCCATCAGCAAAGGCGAATTTATTGATCCTAACAAACATTTAATTCTGAAATCAGTTCATCCCTCGCCTTTATCGGCTAGTCGTGGTTTCTTCGGAAATCATCAGTTTTCAAGAACGAATAAGTATTTGAAAGATAATGGGAAAAAGCCAATTCTGTGGTAAAGAGAGATCGGGTGACTCAGAGTCACCCGATCTCTAAAAACGACTCTAATAGTCATGCAAATGAATCATCTGGCGGTTATATCCTGCGAAAATGCCGACTCCGTTGGTTATGTTTGAATACACTTCAATCACCGAAGCAAAAGGATTGTCTTTGGTTTCCACTTGTTTAATGTATGTTTTCTGGTACTTGTAATAGTCTTCGCTCATCCCGGTTACTTCGAGCCAGTATTCTTCTTTAAAGTCGGTTTGACTTCCTTTGATCAGCACCGGAATGTAAGTAACAAACAGGCTTAGATCTTTCAATCCCTGATATTCGCCCAGGACATTCCAGATGTCTTTTGAAACATTGCTAAAACCAAGGCTGTTCGAAAACAGGTAGCCCGATTGAAAGGAGTCGTCATAGCGGGTGGTTACTTTTATTTCTTTTAATTTTGAAATAGCTATATCCATGCCATTGTATGGAAGTTCATATTTCCCTGCGATTTCGCGGATTATCCTGAAATATTCGTAATTGCTCATACTCACACCCATCAATTTTTCCAATTCGCTTAGAAAATCCTCTGGAAATTTCTTTATACGCAGCTCGGTGATGGTTTCTTTAGTCACCATATATCTTAAATATCCCCATTTAGTATTGAAATCATATAATTTAAAGCGGACAAAGTTGTCCGTATCGTCAGCCGAAATCGTGAAGTCTAATGGTATTACCGGATAATCCATCAGGTTGGCGTTCGAGAAATAAGTGGTTTTCTGTGTTGATGACTTTATATCGGAAATGACTGGTTTTGTAGGGATTGAGCTTTGAGCAGTGGTTGTTTTTCCTTTGGAATCACGGATAACCAGTTGGTATTGAATTCCGCTTATTGGTTTCTCATTCGAATCGTAAATGCCATCTTTGAAATATTCCAGATGGATGGTGTCTTTGTTTTCAGGAACAATTGCAACGCGGGCATCATCAACAAATGTATCTGATTGGTCGCTATACGGTTTGACCCGGGTTAAGGTAACTTTCCAGGCCTCATCTTCTGAAAAAAGGCAGTTTACAACCATTGTCTGATCTGGTTTTTCATAGGACAGCTCCAAATCTTTGGTGCACGACATCATCAGGAAAAAGAGTATAAGAATATAATTTCGTTTCATGGCTGAGGGATTAAAAACTAATGCGATAACTGATTGACGGAATGATCGGGAATAAAGAGAATTGTTTCAGCCCGGTAGTGCCATCGGGCCGGATTTTGGCATAAACCATGAACGGGTTTTGCCTTGAATACACATTGTAAACACTTAGCGACAGAGCTTTTTTCTTTCCGTATGCTTCCCATTCTTTGGTAAACCCAATGTCCAAACGGTGGTACGCGGGCAAACGCACCCCGTTAATCCTGGGATAATACTGGATTCGATCGGTGTTAACCGGCTTGCCTGTAAGAAGATCAGTAGTTTCATTGTTCAGGTTATTGGGGAACCCGGAATAGTCGAGCCCGGAATAGGTAGCCGGAGCTCCCGATTGATAAGTCCACGTGGCCGATGCCGACCAGTCGTTGCTTAATTTCATGATGATTCCCAGGTCGAGCTTGTGCCGCCGATCGTACTGATAGGGAAACCAACGGCCTTTGTTGATGTCGTCAAATTTTCGTTCGTTCCAGGCGAGTGTATAGCCAATCCAGCTTTCCAGTCTCGAATTGCTGTACCGGGCTTCAGTTTCCAATCCCCAGGCGCGGCCTTTTCCCGTTGTAATTTTTTGCTCCCAATTTTGGTCAACATCCAGAATGCCATCGCCTTCGGTGAAAGAGATGACATGGTCGAGCTGTTTGTAATAAGCTTCGGTAGAGAGTTTAAATCCGGGACGAATTATTTTCTTTATACCGACGGAAACGATATTCGAAGTTTCAGGCCGTAACAGTTTGGTTGAAGGAACCCAAATATCAGTAGGCAAACCTACGTTACCATTCGACAAAAGATGAATGGGTTGGGTCATTACCGCGTAGGAAGCCTGGTAGCTCGTGTTTTCGTTTGGCCTGAATGTTGAACTGAAACGTGGTTCAACCGCAAAATATGTTTTTTGGTTGTGAATAGTGTAAAACACGTTACGCAAACCCATCGTAAAACTGAACTTCTCGCCAAGGGCTATTTTTTTATCTATATAAAGCCCGTAATCCAGGCTCGATATCTCTCCGCTCGAATTTTTATTGGTTCCTTCATCTCTGGCGACTTGTTGTTTGCCTGGCAAATAATTGTTGGCATTGGCAAACAATCCGACCTGAAATGGGAGGTTGGATTTGCCGTAAATATCCAGATCGGTTTTCAGGCCAACCGTTTGGATGTGCGATTGATATTCGAGACTAAAATCACTTTTCGAAATATCGCTGCCAATAACGGTTTTGGTATTTGATTTAAATAAATCGCCGTAATTGAAGATGCTCCCGCTCAATGTGGTGTTTACAAACAGTTTGGGATTCAGTTGAGAGTTTAGTTTCAGCGCGGTCATCACATTTCCCCAGTGCAAGGCTCCTGACGTTTTTTGAGTTTCATCCCTTTGCGTCGTTTTTACATGATCGCGGTATTCAAAAGTCAAATTGTCCCGGCCTGAATAAAAGCTCCAGTAAAGGTGATTTTTATCGTTCAGCTTTAAATTTATTTTCCCGTTCATGTCGTAAAATCCATACGATGGAATAGCTTGTTCGTCCGTATTTAGTTGGGCAACCTTGGCAACGCCTTTAAAAACAAGATCGAGTAACGTTCGGCGAACAGAAAAGAAATACGATGATTCACCTTTTTTGATAGGACCTTCGGTGGTAAACTGGCTTGAGATGAGACCCAAATTGATACTGGTTTCACTTTTAAACTTGTTGCCATCTTTCATGCGCAAATCAACCACCGACGAAAGCCGTCCTCCGTATCGCGCCGGAAAGCCTCCTTTGTAAAAATCAATGCTTTGGATGGCTTCAGGCGTAAAAACCGAAACGAAACCAAACAAATGCGAAACGTTGAACAAGGGGACATCATCCAGCAAAATCAGGTTTTGATCGGGACTTCCGCCACGGACGAAAATTCCGGCGCTGCCTTCGCTCCCCTGCTGAACTCCCGGAAGGATCATCAGGCCTTTTAGCACGTCTTTTTCGCCCATCAGCGAAGGCAGTTTGGCCAATGTTTTAGCTGACAGTTTAACGTGCCCTAAATCGCTGTTGTCGTATGCCTGCCTGGTGTCGCTTCCCCTCACAACCACCTCGTCGAGTTTATTGTCCGATTTCAGTGCAAAGTTTAGCGTTGTATCGGCGTGCAGCCTGATTGTCGTTGTTTGAGCTTCGTAGCCAACAAAGGAGGCTTTTAACGCAACACTCCCTTCCGGAAGGGAAATACTGAAAAAGCCAAAGCGATTGGTAAGGGTTCCGGTACCGGTTTGCTGATTGTAAATCGTTGCCGAATACAGTCGCTCGCCGGTTTGGGCATCGGTAACAAAACCCGAGATTGTCCGGGTTTGCTGCGCTGCCAGCGAAAACGGAAGAAGAAAAGTAAGGAGAAAAATGATGCGCATATTATTTTATTTGCCAGATGGGGTACGAGAGGCTGAGTTGGAGCATGTTGTTACGATAAATAGTGGCGCTTTTATATTTCACGTTTCCTATTTCCACTTCATAGAGCCCGTTCGAAAAGCCTACATCCTTAAAGCCGCGGATATAATTAACCGACCACTTCAGCTTATGCTTTTGACTGCCAAGCCCAACCGTCCAGTTGTACTCTGTTTTTTTGCGACCTACGTTATAATTGGTTAGCCAACTGGCCTCAATACCTCCCCGGATAAAAGCATACTTACTATATAGTAACTGAAGGTGGACTGGTACAACGAAATAATCCAGTCCAAATTTTCCCCAACCTTCAGTTGTAATAGTATATCCAGAATTATAATTACTTCCACCATTTTCAGGATAAATCACATAATGTTGCTGCATTTGCTTGTACCGATAGGCGATGCCAATGTCGGCAGAAAAATGCCAAAAAATGTTTCGGGATGCATAAACACCAATCCCGGTTCCGAATCCTGACTTGCATGAAAACTCTCGTAATGACTGATGCGGCATAAACCAAGCGCCGTCGGCTGTTATACCAAATTCGGTTTTGGATTGAGAATAACTCAGGGATACAAAACAGGTAAAAACGAGGATTGATAATAATTTTTTCATGGGTTTTTATTTTGAATACTTTTTTTCTAAAACAAAATCTTCGATGACCTGGATTGTCCAGCCACATTGAAGTTACTTCAGTTGGGGTGGATAAATATATTAACGTGAATTGATTCGCTAAATATACAAATGGTGACCCTGAAAATGATATTAATTTTTAATTAAATAACTAATTTAAAATAACAATAATAAATCATACTATTCAAAGAAAAAACGATCAACACACTGCAACAAAAATACTTACACTCAATTGTTGAATCGGTATTTTTCATCATTTTAAGTTTAGGCTATGGCAAATCCTGGATTCCATCTCTTTTTAGAAAGATGGAATCACGCTGTTACAAGGTGGCATAAAACAACTGATCCGATGACTTGGAGTCATCGGATCAGTAATACTAATAAGGTAATATTTTAGGTTTGGCAGATTGCCTTTACCATTTGTAAACAATCGAGTTAATATTCATTCCGGCGCCCACCGAACACAAAATAATATAATCGCCGGGATTGATTTCTTGTCCATCTATTTTTCCTTTTACGATCATATCAAGCAATGTTGGTACAGTAGCTGTCGATGAATTTCCCAATTTCTCGATGGTCATAGGCATAATTCCTTCCGGAATATTCTTTTCGTGGTACAACTTAAACGTATTTTTCAGAATAGCTTCATCCATCTTCTCATTGGCCTGATGTATCAGAACTTTTTTGATATCTGTCAAATGCAATCCTGCTTTGTCCAGACTATCTTTTACAACCCCCGGAACATAAGTCAGAGCATACACATACAATTTATGTCCATGCATCTTTATGAACTGGTCGTTCCCTTCAAAATCAGGATTAAAAGAATTTCCGTTGGTCAACAGGTTCCAGAAGCCAACAGAATCCGAGCGGCTCGAATGAGCCAGAATTCCGATGGGCTCATCGCTTTCAACAGCTTCAACCAGGGTAGCTCCGGCGCCATCGGCATAGATCATGGTGTCGCGGTCGTGCGGGTCTGAAATGCGTGACAAAACATCGGAGCCAACAACAACACCACGTTTGGCCATTCCTGAACGGATATAAGCGTCAGCCGTAATCATTCCCTGTGTCCAGCCAGGACATCCGGAAACAATGTCGTGACAGAAACAAGCCGGGTTTTTAATGCCAAGTTTCGCTTTTACCTTGTTGGCAAGACTTGGTAAAATATCAACGCGTGTCGATACCGGATCAACATCGCCGAAATTATGACCGATAATAATGAAATCGAGCGTTTCAGCATCAACATTCGCCGATTCAAGTGCCTCCTTTATGGCAAGCATGGCCATGTCGGAATTATTTAATTCATCGGTTATCCAGCGACGTTCACTTATGTTGGTGATGTCGTTAAACTTCTGAATAATTTCATCGTTGCTCTTTTCAAATGGTTTGTTTGTAGAGGGGTCATAAAAAGTATATGAACCGAAATAATCATTTTCGATCGCACGTAAAGGAATGTAACTTCCGGTTCCTACAATTTTGGTATAAACCTGCTTTGTCATAATTCAGTATTCAGTGGCCCTTCGGACCTTGATAATTATATTTTTTTAATTCAAAATTTGTTCCGTCGAAGATTCCGTAGGAGAAATGATTGATCCAGTCGCCCAGATTGATGTACCGGCTGTTTTCTCCAATTGGTCTGTCAATCAGCACATGTCTATGTCCAAAAATGAAATAGTCAAACTGTTCCTGCCTGAGAATCGACTCTGCAAAAATAAATATTCCTTCGTTAGTTGTTCCTTTAAAATCTTCTCCTGAAATACCTTTCGAAATACGCGAATGCTTTGACCAGTTGTAACCCAGTCTCAGTGAAAAGTTGGGATGAATACGCGCAAACATCCATTGAAGCACTTTACTGGTAAACATTTTTTTCAGCAACAAATAACCTTTGTCGGTAGCATCGAGGCCATCGCCATGCGCCAGAAAAAATTTCTTGCCATGAAGTTCAGTCCTGAATTCATTACGGTGCAGAACCATTCCCAGTTCTTCAGGAAGGTAATCGAAAACCCAGACATCGTGATTTCCGGTAAAGAAATGAACTTCAACACCTGAATCAGAAATTTCAGCTATTTTGCCTAAAGTTCGGGTAAATCCGCGGGGAACAACCGTTTTGTATTCGAACCAGAAATCGAAAATGTCGCCCATCAGAAACAAGTGCGAAGCATCTTCCTTAATTGCATTGAGCCAGTTCACAAAAGCCAGTTCACGTTCTTTATTGTTCTTCAGTGCAGGTGCTCCCAGATGAACGTCGGATACAAAATATACTTTCTTGTCTTGGTTTTTCAAAACAGCTATGAATTTGTTCGAAAAAATTAGAACGCAAATATACGTGTTATATTGAAAGGTACAATGAACCCGGGCTAAAGCAAAATCATAAAATCAGTTGTGATTCCACAAAATCCATCATTTCAGGAGACTTCCAACTGCCTGATCCAAAGCAGGTCCCTGTAAGTTTTTCGCAACAATCTTACGCTCTTTGTCCAGTATGTAATTCGAAGGAATTGCTTGTATATTATAGTTATTCAGGGTCGAAATACTGCCTTTCATGTCTCCAACATTAATCCAGATAAGCCCGTCCTGGCTGATGGCGCTGAGCCATTCATTGCGATCGGTATCCACACTGACCTGGTAAATTTCGAGCCCTTTCGATTTGTATTTTCTGTAAAGCTCAACCAATGCTTCGTTTTGGATGCGCGAGTCACGGCTTTTTGCCGACCAGAATTGCAACAGAATTACTTTACTTTTCAGCGACGAAAGGGCTACTTCCGTACCTTTTGTATCCGGAAGTTTTATGTCTGGGGAATTCACTGCGTTTTGAGCGATAAATTCCTGAAGCCTGCTGTTTTTTTCCTGAGCCATTAAACGTTGCGTATTGGCATACAACGCTTTCACATGTTCCGAATTCGGGAAAAATGAATTAAGCGCAGAGGCAGCTACTTTTAACGATTGTAAATCCTGAATGACATAATTAGCATCGTCGAATTTCTGGTACAATGCCAGAACAGATGCCATTGAGAAAGGATGTTTCTGTACAAAGTTGGTTGAATATTTAATTTGTGCCTCTTTTATGTCTGTCATTTCCTGATCCCATTTATTCTTTTGAAGATTGTACCCGTCGCTCGAACGGAATGCATTGATCCGGTTCCGGATCGAATCAAGTTTATGTTTCGTTTGGGTAAGTTCCTTGTTCAGTTCCTGAACCAAAAGTGAGCCGGGCGAACCCTCAACAATATAGTCGCGCGAGAAATTGGCTGCATCGCCATAAACCGTAATTTTTTCAGTCGTATCAACCAGCAGTGTTACAAAATTATTTTTATTCAGGCTTAACAGGTAAAAATTCGGGTAAGCAATTTTGCCTGAAAATTTAAACGAGCCGTCTTTATCTAATTTCACCGAATCAACCGGAATGCTCGACGACAATCTTAACTCTTCCAGGTACAAATACCGGTCTTCGGCATTGGTAATTTTTCCTGAAATAACAAAGCCTTCAGGTTTTTTACAGGCAAATGTAATTACTACAAGTGCAATAAGAATTGAATATATTTTTTTCACGGATCTGTTTTTAATCGTCAATAGCGGGCATAAAAATAATAATTTCGTAATCATAAAGAACCCGGTTAATCAAGTTTTGAAACATACCTTTAGTTTTCGTGTTTTAAATTTGAAGCTTCCCGGTTGAAATGACTAATTTTGAACCCGAAATTTAATTTTTGAAAAGGTGAAGGTACACAGAGATCTGAATAATTTTTTTGCTCAAAGCCCTGTCCTGACTGTCGGAACATTTGACGGCGTTCATTTGGGGCATCGAAAAATTATTGCCAGGCTGCACGATCTGGCTAAAACAATGAATGGCGAATCTGTCATTTTCACTTTCGATCCGCATCCGCGAAAAATTGTGGCTCCCGATGAAAACAGTCTGCGTTTGCTGACCACAATGGATGAAAAAATTGCTTTGTTCGAACAATCCGGGATCGATCATCTGATTATTTACCCATTTACTCCCGAATTTGCCCGATTAAGCTATGAAGAATTTGTGAAAGAAATTCTGGTCGGACAAATTCACACCAAATCACTGGTTGTTGGTTATGATCATAAATTTGGCAAAAACCGGAAAGGCGATTTCGAATTCCTGAAAAGCTGTGCAGAGCGCTTCAATTTTCACATCGAAAAACTGGACGTTCTGCTCATGAACGAATCGAATGTCAGCTCAACTAAAATACGCGAAGCCATACAGCAAGGCGATTTCGAAACGGCCAATGTTTATTTGGGCTACTTATTTAAGCTTCACGGTACAGTGGTTGAAGGACAGAAACTAGGTCGAAAAATTCAGTTCCCCACAGCGAATATCGAAGCTTCCGATCCGGATAAAATTATTCCGGGATATGGTGTTTATGCAGTAAATGTGAACATTAGGAACCAGACTTACTATGGAATGCTCAATATCGGTAACCGGCCAACCGTTAACCACAATGCCGATCACCGGAGCATTGAGGTTAATATTTTTGATTTCGATACCGAGATTTACGGAGAATCTATCGAATTGATTTTCCACCATAAACTTCGGGAAGAACAAAAATTTGAATCACTTGATGCCCTGAAAGACCAACTGGCAAAAGACAAAAAGGCAACGATTGCTTATTTTCAAAATCATCAGGAATAAATTCTGGTAAACATTTCGTTGAATTGAACTGTTTGCTGATCATTATTAGGAAATAACTTCTATCGAATTGACTATCTTTGCAGTCAAATAATAAAATTCAGAAATGACAACAAAAACAATGGAACAATTGGCCTATAAAGTGGCCGACATTTCGCTGGCTGAATTCGGGCGAAAAGAAATTGAAATTGCAGAAAAAGAAATGCCCGGTTTGATGGCTATCCGCAAAAAGTACGGACCTGCAAAGCCATTGAAAGGCGCACGAATCATGGGTTCGCTTCACATGACCATACAAACCGCTGTATTAATTGAAACACTCGCTGAACTCGGCGCCGAGGTGCGTTGGGCCAGTTGCAATATTTTCAGTACTCAGGATCATGCTGCCGCGGCTATTGCCGCTGCCGGAATTCCGGTATTTGCATGGAAAGGCGAAACGCTCGCTGAATACTGGTGGTGTACCGAACGCGCCCTCGATTTTGGGAACGGTTTGGGACCGAACCAGATTGTTGACGATGGCGGCGATGCCACGATTATGGTTCACCGCGGATTTGATGCTGAAAAAAATCCGGCAATACTTGATGTTGCTGTTGATGCTGAAGATGAACGCGAACTGAACAAGGCGCTTAAAGCTGTTCTAGCCACTGATTCGCAACGCTGGGCACGTCAGGTTCCATTTATGCGTGGTGTTTCCGAAGAAACAACTACCGGGGTTCACCGCTTGTACCAAATGATGAATGAAGGAAAACTTTTGTTTCCGGCATTTAATGTGAACGATTCGGTAACCAAATCGAAATTCGACAATTTATACGGATGCCGCGAATCGTTGGCCGACGGAATTAAACGTGCCACTGATGTAATGATCGCCGGGAAAGTTGTGGTAGTTGCCGGTTACGGCGATGTGGGCAAAGGTTGTGCGCATTCAATGCGAAGTTATGGAGCACGCGTAATCGTTACCGAAATCGATCCGATTTGCGCTCTTCAGGCGGCTATGGAAGGATTTGAAGTTAAAACGATGGAAGATGTGGTTTCGGAAGGAAATATTTTTGTGACCACTACCGGAAATAAAGACATTATTACCGGCGAACATCTGGCAGCCATGAGAGATCAGGCCATTGTGTGCAACATCGGTCACTTCGACAACGAAATTCAGGTGTCGCGCCTCGAATCATGGCCTGGTATCAACAAACTGAATATTAAACCTCAGGTTGATAAATATACATATCCCGATGGTCATGCCATTTTTCTTTTGGCTGAAGGACGTTTGGTAAACTTAGGATGCGCCACCGGTCATCCTTCGTTTGTGATGTCGAATTCGTTCACCAACCAAACTCTGGCACAAATCGAACTTTGGGAGAAAGAATATGATGTAAATGTTTACCGTTTGCCAAAAAATCTGGACGAAGAAGTGGCACGCCTGCACCTCGAACAGATTGGTGTTAAACTAACTGTTTTGAGCAAAGATCAGGCTGATTATCTGGGTGTCCCGGTTGAAGGTCCATACAAACCGGAACATTACCGATATTAAAAATAGATATTTAGAAAAGGAGCTCTTCAGGCTCCTTTTCTATTTTAGGAAACTATTGCTAATTTTCGGTTTTCATAACAATCCGGCAATGAGTTTTAATCAGAATTCACAGATACTTGAAGAAATCGGCATAATGGAACAATTCAGGATTAATTATGCTGAATTTCCGAAAGGCAAACTCCTGAAATCTGAATCGCCCGATTTTATCGTCAGTGAATCGCCTAAAAAAACAATTGGCATCGAACTTACCAAACTTCACGAACCGACAATCAACAAATTTAAAACTCATTATCCAACCAAAATTATCGGCTATCTGTCGCCCGAAATGAATCGCGAAAACATTCAATTTACGATCAATGCAAAAAATGAAAAACTGGCTATTTACCATCAGAAAAAACTAAACCAGCTTTGGTTGCTGATTACTGCTGATATCGAACAATGTCCGGTAAGTTATAATCTGCCAAACAAACTAAATAACTGGGAATTTTATTCAGGATTTCAAAAAGTTTTTCTTTTCGAGTTGAAAGCAAAAAAAATATATGAGCTGAATGTTTTAATCTAATTGCTGATATAAATCCGGCCACCAACTAAATTGGCATGATATTGCCTCAGCGGTTCGGCGGCCGGCCCCATTATTGGGTTTCCGTTGCTTCCGAATAACAGGAACTTCGAACCACATTCCGGACAAACTGCAATTCCGCTGCCATTTTCTGTTACAGCAACTCTCACCGTCGACGAAACTTCATGCGTACAAGTTGCATCAAATGCCAGATAAGGTGTATATTCGTCGCCCCAGTTATTGATCACAATTATTCCGCCATAACCAGGATTTGGGAAATAAACGGCACCACCCGGAACTTTAAACTCGATATAGTTGGTTGGATTAAAGTCAAAATTTACATACATATACGGAACAATGGAAGTGTAATCGTCCTTACAGGCATTGGTTCCTGCAAGTATAAATAAGCCAACCAAAACTGCTTTGTAAATTTTTCGGGAAAAACGAGCCATTTTTTATACCTTTAGTCCTTTATAAAACAAAGTAAAGCACAAATTATTTCATTCAGTCACTAATTTATTGAATATGGACGATTATATATTTCTAATCATTGCTGTTGTTATTTCGATATTTGCGGCCATTAAAAAGAATAAAAAAAAGGAGGATTTGGTATCGCCGGATTCTGCGGTTCAGAGTAAACCGCGTAATTATCTGATTGACCAACTTTTAGGCGACGATTTTCTGGCTGAACCTGAAGAAGATATTGAACCCCCAGTTATGCCCAAACAGGTTTTGAAAAGAGAACCTTTGGTCGTTGCAACACCTGCGTGGACACCGGTAAACTACAAATCAACATTTAAAAGCAGCCTGCCCGACAGGTCTTCTAAAATCATTCAGACCAAAACAACCAGGAATTTACCTGAAGTTATTCAGGACATTGAAGGAACAGGAGAAGAAACAAGTTATCTCGAAGATTTTTCGTTGCGAAAAGCTGTCATATATTCAGAAATCATGAACAGAAAATATACCTGATAAATTTAGATTTGATTCGGAAATTATGCTTTGAATGACTATTTTTGATTCAGGTAAAATTTAAGAAATTCAGGTGAAACTTTTTAGATAACAGCTTGTTGATTGTTTTATAAAACATACTGATTCGGATAGATTAAAAATTTTATATAAGTTTGTATCACGAAAGAGTTCCGCAATAGGCGGAATTCTTTTTTGTTTTAATATCGTTTTAAAAAAAAGGAGAAACCCATGGGAAAGGTAACGTATATTACTGAAGAAGGTCTTCGTAAGATGAAAGAAGAGCTTGATCGTTTGACAAAAATTGAGCGTCCGGCAATTTCAAAAGCAATTGGTGAAGCCATTGAAAAAGGTGATATTTCGGAAAATGCAGAGTACGACGCTGCAAAAGACGCTCAGGGTATGCTCGAGGCCAAGATTGCACTACTTAGTTCGAAAATTGCAACCGCGCGGATTATCGACGAGTCGAAAATTGATACTTCCTGTGTTCAAATGCTGAATAAAGTTACAATCCGTAACAAGATGAACGATGCAACGATGCAATACACCATTGTATCAGAACCTGAAGCCGACCTGAAACAGGGGAAAATTTCCATTCAGACCCCCATTGCCAAAGGATTACTTGGTAAAAAAATCGGCGATGTAGTCGAAATTCAGGTTCCATCGGGCAAAATACCGTTTGAGATTGTTGACATTGCTATTTAAAACGAAAGCAGGATGGCAAGTATATTTACCAAAATTGTAAACGGAGAAATTCCTTCATGGAAAGTGGCCGAAGATGAAAATTACTTCGCCTTTCTGGATATTTTTCCTGTAGCAAAAGGTCATACTTTGGTCATTCCGAAAAAGGAAGTAGATTATTTGTTTGATCTTGACGATGAAACCTACGCTGGCTTACAGCTTTTTGCGAAAAAGGTGGCCCTTGGAATTAAAAAAGCGATTCCGTGCCAAAAGGTTGGAGTCATGGTCTTAGGCCTTGAAGTACCGCATGCACATATTCATTTGGTGCCTATGGAAACCGAAGCCGATTTGCTTCATTTCTCTAAAAAACTTACATTTACCAAAGAAGAAATGGCTGATATCACGGCAGCTATAGCTCGTGAAATTGAATTATAATTGATTGCGTTTCGTGTTTAAGGAAAAAGTGTGAATCCCGGGAAACCGGGATTTTTTTTGGCTCTTCCTGTCCCCGGTCTCCATTTTCCCTGCTTCCTGAAGTTATTTTTTTACGCGGTCGGGATTTTTTTTAATGAAGTCGCCCCAGTTTTTTACTCCTGACTTTCCTACCGGATTTCTCATTTGTAAATAGTGACAAACGGCAACTGCAATCGCATCGGTAGCATCGAGTTCTTTAGGCAATTCGTTCAGACTGAACATGTTTTTCAGGAAAAATGCAACCTGCTCTTTAGCCGCGCGCCCCATTCCGGTAATCGATTGTTTCACTTTTAGCGGGGCATATTCAAAAATAGGAATGTCTTTGCTTAAGGCTAATCCCATCACTACGCCCTGCGCCCGCCCAAGTTTTAACATGGCCTGAATGTCCTTGCCATAAAACGGTGATTCAATGGCCAGTTCATCGGGTTTAAGTTCGGACAAAAGTGCAGCCGTGCGATCAAAGATATGCCTCAGCTTTTGATAATGATCACCAAATCCGGTAGTTTTTATCACGCCAACCTGCAGTATTCGTGGTTTATTGTCAACCACTTCGATTAATCCGTAACCCATCACGTTTGTCCCCGGATCAATGCCAAGAATTTTAACAGGTATTTTATCCATGTTCCAAATTGTCTGTTTTCAAATGTAATGCTTTTTAAGTCGCAAAGTAACACAGAACAAAGAGGCAAAATGAACACATTTTTACCAACCTTATTCTTTGAACTTCTTCTCTGGTCTAAAAAAACTCAGGTACTTTGTGTTTCAGTACCCTTTTTTTGCTGATACCAGATTCCGGAGATTATAAATGCCAACCCAATGAAAGTGGTGTAGAAAATGGTTTCGCCGAGAATAAAATGAATGAAAACCAGCGACAGAAAAGGCGACAGAAAAATCAGGGTTCCGGTTTTGGCATTGTTTTCACTCAGGTGCATGGCTTTCATCCACAATACATACGTGATACCCAGTTCGAACAAACCAATATAAACGGCGGCGGGTATACCTTTGGCTTCAGGAAAAGAAAAATCGGTAAAGACGAATGCAGTGACCAGCAGATAAAAAAATCCGAAAGCAAAATTCCAGAAAAGTTTGAAAAGTTCGTCACGTTTGTCGAGGACGCTTAAAATCCAGAAAAGCGCCCAAACAATACTGCTGCCAACGGCAAGCAGGGCACCAGTCGCATTGGTGTTGGCCAATCCGGCGAAACTTCCCTGAGACGAAATAAACACCACACCGGCAAAACTGATTAAAATAGCAACGATGTTCCGGAAAGTAATTTTTTGTTTCAGCAACGGCGCCGAAAGCAGCGCCAATGTAATTGGCCAAACCATATTTAAAGGTTGTGCAACCTGAGCCGGCAAAAGGCTGTATGCCTGAAAAAGAATGAGGTAATACCCAAACGGATTTAATGCGCCCAACAAAGCCGATTTGCCTAGCCCGGAAAGCGAAACTGTGAATAATTCTTTGGTTTTTCGCTGGAAAAGAATGACCACAAAAAAGGTGAGTAACGAAATAAATGAAGCGCTTAAAATGAGGTAAAGCGGCGACAGAATTTGCAATCCAAGTTTAAAAGCAGTAGCTACAGTCGACCACAAAAGGACAGACATCAAGGCATAAAAATTGGCTTTCGACTGCTGCTTCATGGATTTGGAGTTTTCTCCTCTTTAAGCAAATCTTCTTTCGATTTCGATGGTTGCTGCAAACCTGCGGGGTTCATCAATTCCTCCATTTTTCGGTACTCGGCCCGCGAGTCAACCACATAAACACTTCCCGGATAATCAGTCAGCATTTTCTTGTAAAGTTCCATCGCTTTCTCTTTTTGGTTAAGCTTATTTTCGTAAATGCCTGCCAATTGAAAAAGTGCATCGTCGGCCAGCATTTCCCAACTGTGATCTTTCACAATTGATTCGAGCAAAGTAACTGCTTCCCGATATTTCCCCTGCTTCTGGAAAATTCCGGCTTTCCGAAAATCAACATCATCAGTCAGCGAATTAAACGGATACATTTTCGAAATGGAATCAAGCGTCAAAAGCGCTTCAGGATAATTGTTCCTGAACAACTGCAAATCGGCGCGTGCAAACATTTTTAGCGGAGCGGCCGTGCTGTCGTCTTCCATATTTTCGTTAATAAATAGCGACAAATCCATCGCATCGTTGGCAATCAGCTTCGAGGTACTGGCGCGCAAAGCATCAAGCTGCGCCTTTGCCCACTGAAAGTTGCCCATGTAATAACCCAGTTTCGCTTTTTTAAATTTCACATCGTCGCCCAGCGAATTGCTTTTGTTGCCTTCAATCACCTGCGAATACGTTATAACAGCCTCCCACAAATCGCCTGAATAAACGTACACATCGGCCAGCTCCTCCTTTATAGCAGAAATCTGTTCGGGATTTATTCCGGAATGCGAAAGTCCTTTGTTCAGTAATTGAACAGCTTCTTCTGGCCGGTTGAGATAAAAAGCCAGCAAATGCGCATATTCTGTAACCAGGCCTGAAGTTTCGGCATAATCACCAAGTGTTGCAAATGTTTGTTTAAACTGATTTTCGAGTTCGGTTGATTTCGTCAAATCCTGAATTCCTTCGTCCATAAACCGGTCGAATTGCATCTGCAGCCGTTGCTGGCTAGCCAAAAAATAATAATCAGCTCTTTTGCCTTTTGCAATCAGGTAATTGTAGGCCTTTTCAGCTTCATCGTAGTTTTTGTTTGAGGCCGATACATTCGCAAGCTGGAAAATGTTGTCGTCTTGTTCTCCGGTTCGCTTATCGAGCGCGATAGATTGCCTGATGGCTGCCGTAAAGTTTTTGTCCTGAATAAATAACCAAATGAGCAGTTGGTTGTAAATAATCTGGTCGGGTTCGGCCTGAATTCGTTTCAACACTATTGTCTTAAGCTGCGAACTGATTTCCCCGTCGTTATCAATCGACAGAATGGCCTGCAGGTTACTTTTTGCAATTTCTATATTACTTTCCTTCAGTTTTATCCAATCCAGATATTTATTCATCATCTGGTCGTAATTGCGCATGTAGTAGTAAACACGCGCCAATTCGTAATTATAAATTCCGGGATTTAGCGTTCCCCTGCCTTTGATATACACATTTTTAGCGTACTCGTATTCGCGTTTACTAATGAACTGATTCGCCAGATTTGAGTATTCCGCAGGATTGCCCGACAGCGAATTTATCGCTTTTTCATAGAGCTTTTGTGATTCTTCGACCAGGCCCTGATTTTTCTTCAGGAAACCCCATTGAACATACCAATAGGCGTCGGAAGAATTGCCGCGCAATCCTTTGCGAATCTCCTTTTCCGCTTTTTCATAATCCGGAATAGAAATCAAACAGTCGATATAAATGTTCAGATAACCCTGCGATTTTGTAGCTGTATACAATTGGTTGTACAAATCGGCAGCCTTGGCAAATTCCCTGCTTTGGTAATACTGACTGGCCAGAAGCGCTTTGTTTTGCAAATCCTGCGCCTGTCCGAACACAATGACCGGTGCCAGCAATAATATAAGCCTGATCAAAATCTTCATGCTCTCTTTTGTTGATTGAAGTACAAAAATAACAATCCAGAACGTTTCCGGTTGGCTAATTAAAGAATTGTCTGTCGAATTGAGTTTTAACATTCTTTTCCTTCGGATTTAAAACCTAATTTTGCTGAAATTTTGAAAAAGATGACGATCGAACTGAAAGACCGGGAAAGACTTCCGCGTTGGATGAAAATGCAACTTCCTAAAGGCGAAAGTTATTCGAGGGTTAAAAACCTGGTGGCGCAACACCAGCTTCACACCATTTGCACCAGCGGAAACTGTCCGAACATTGGCGAATGCTGGAATCGTGGAACAGCTACCTTTATGATTCTGGGCGACATTTGCACCCGCAATTGCAAATTCTGCGGTGTAAAAACCGGGAAACCTCTCCCACCCGATCCGGAAGAACCGCGGCGAATTGCTGAATCAGTAAAAATTATGCAACTAAAACATGCGGTAATTACCTCTGTCGATCGTGATGATTTGCCGGATCTGGGCGCCGGATTTTGGGCTGAAACGATTTGTGAGATCAAAAAACTTAATCCTGAAACCAAAATTGAAGTGCTGATTCCTGATTTTCAGGGAAAACCGGAACTCATTCAAAAAATAATTGACGCTGCTCCTGAAGTGATTTCGCACAACATGGAAACCGTTGAACGATTGACACCGCAAATCCGCAGCGCTGCAAAATACCGCACCAGTCTTGAGGTTATTCGCTACATTGCTGCTTCAGGAATTATTGCCAAATCAGGAATTATGCTGGGTTTGGGTGAAACCGAAACTGAAGTTTTGCAGGTGATGGACGATCTGCGGGCTGCGGGCTGTAAAGTATTGACCATCGGGCAATATCTGGCGCCAACACTCGCACACATTCAGGTAAAAGAATATATTTCTCCCGAACAATTTGAACAGTACCGAACAATCGGGCTTGAAAAGGGTTTTTCTTTCGTCGAAAGCAGTCCGTTAGTTCGGTCGTCGTACCGTGCCGAACGGCACGCCGGAGCAAAATAGAAAAGTGAACCAAATAATTGATTAAATTTGAATAAAAACTCAATTAATATGCCTGAAGTTTTTCGTGAATTTGGTTTTGTTTTCTTTTTCTACGCCAATGAAGGTCAGGAGCCTATGCATATACATGTTAGGAAAGCCGGTGGATTTGCCAAATTTTGGATCGAACCCGTTGAACTTGAGTTTGCTCAGGGAATGAAAGTTGCAGAACTGAAAATGGCGGAACAACTTATTTTTGAGCACATTGAAATGATAAAAGATAAATGGCATGAAGTACATGGTAGCTGAATTAATGTTTATTGCTGAAAAGGCCTGGTACGAGAACGGGATGATTTGTATGGTTCTTTCAGACAAAAAAGAAATCCGGTTTCCTGTTTATTTAAATGATAAATTAAGGAATGCTGCTCCTGAAAAAATTGCAAATATTGAAATTATTTGTGGCGGCACAGGACTGAACTGGCCTGATCTGGATGAAGATTTGTCGGTTATTGGAATTATTGAAGGACGGTTTGGAAAAGTATAGATTTAGCAAATAATTCAAATGGCAAATTTTAATTACGAAGATCTGGGTCTGAAAGACTATAAAGTATGCTGGGATTACCAGGAAACAATTCACAATGAGGTTGTGGCCGATAAACTGGCACAAAAGAAAAGCAGCGAAATCAACAAATTCCTCCTCGTCGAACATCCGCATGTTTACACTTTGGGGAAAAGTGGCGACGAACACAATTTATTGATCAACGGTGACTTCCTGAAAAAAATCGATGCAGTTTATTACAAAATCAACCGTGGCGGCGACATCACGTATCACGGGCCAGGCCAATTGGTTGGTTACCCGATTATCGATCTGGAGAACTATAAAATTGGGGTGAAAGATTTCATTTTCAAAATGGAGCAGGCCATCATTCAAACTATTGCCGAATACGGGTTGGAAGGCGCTTTGAAAGAAGGTTCGACAGGCGTTTGGCTCGATTCCGCCATTCCGGCGAAAGCACGAAAAATTTGCGCCATTGGCGTGCGCGTGAGCCGCTATGTGTCGATGCACGGTTTTGCCCTGAATGTGAATACCGACATGCGTTATTTCAATTACATCAATCCGTGCGGATTTATTACTTACGGCGTAACTTCCATTGAGCGCGAACTGGGCCGGAAAATCGACATGCCCGAAGTGAAAGAAATTGTGAAAGAAAAATTTAACGGGCTTTACTAATAATCAGCCTTCATAATTGACCGGATTATTTTGTAATTTTGAATATTCAAAACTTGGAAAATGGATATTCAGGCGCAAAAAATAGACCTCGCACAAAAAATTCTTAAATCAAACAATCCTGTTGTTCTTCGAAAGATCGATGAGATTTTGAAAATGGAAGATAAAAAAAACTGGTATGAAGAATTACCGATAGAAATTCAGGATTCAATCAATCTGGCTTTGGAAGAAATGGAATCCGGCAATTTATTGACTCACGAACAAGTTATTCAGGAAACACGTGCGAAGTATGGATTCTGAATGGAATGTCGTTTGGACAAAACGAGCTCAGATCAATTACTTTTCAATTCTTGATTATCTTCTCGAAAATTGGACAAGGAAGGAAGTTCTGCAATTTAAGAATCGCGTTGAACTGGTTTTAAATACTATTCAAAAGAATCCTCGAATGTACGTTGCTTCTTCCATCCACAAAAGTGTAAGAAGAGCCATAATTGATAAAAACATATAGCCTATTTTATTCCATCGATTCATATCAGCAACGATTAATTATACTAACCTTTTATGACAATCGGCAAGATCCAAAGAAGTTTAAGATTTTAACCTGAGTGCATCTTTTCGCCGCTTTCATCTCCGAAAAAGGTTTGCTATCTTGCGCATGAAATTCAAAATTCAACATTTATAATTCATAATCCCCCATGATCAATATTGACGAACTCGATGATAAATTCAGCATCGAAGGCGAAGTTGGATTCGCTGAACTGGAAGAAGATTTGGTTTTTGTAACTGTGTCGAACAAATTTGCCGATGCCGACATTTGCTTGTACGGCGCGCATGTAACGAGTTTCAGACCGCAGAATGCCATGGATATTCTGTGGATGAGTCCCGACAGTTATTTCGAAGTCGGAAAACCAATCCGCGGTGGAATTCCGGTTTGCTTTCCCTGGTTTGGCCCGCACAAAACCGATCCCGAAAAACCGCAGCACGGCTTTGGCCGGTTGATGTACTGGGATATTGTTTCAACCTCATCCAAACCTTCAGGAGAAACTGAAGTCGTTTTGCAGCTTTGCTCATCGGATGAAACAAAAGCCTACTGGGATTACGATTTCTGTGCCGGAATGACCATTGTCGTCGGCCGCAAACTGGAAGTTACGCTTAAAGTTACAAATACATCAGCCGAACCGTTCGAATATTCCTGTGCGCTCCATTCCTATTACAACATTTCGGCGCTTGAAAATATTGCCATCGAAGGTCTTCAGCAAACCACTTATTACAACCAGCTTACCGGCGAAAACGGAATTCAGGAAGAAGAAATCCTGCATATTCAGGAACCAACAACACGTCACTACTTAAATACGATTGTTCCGGTAGTGATTGACGACCAAATTTTCCGTCGCCGGATAAAAGCTGAAAAATTAGGTAGTAAAGTAACCACAGTTTGGAATCCGGGTGAAGATGCCTGCGCTGCAATCAGCGATTTGCCTGATGATGCTTTTCATGCTTTCGTTTGTGTTGAAGCCACCAATGCCTTCAACTTTCCAATTGGCCTTCAACCCGGCGGGTCACACGAAACGATGGCTGTAATCGGAATTGAAGAACCTCAGATTATTTAAAACCTGAAATTTATTCCGGAATAATTTCACAAAGGCTGCCTCAAAAGTCAACTAACGTATTCTCTACGTCATCCCGAGAGAGAAATTATTTTTCCAATAGTCACAATCTGGAAATGACAGAAAATTCATTGGAAAACGCGATTTCAAATCGCGACACCCATTTGTGTGTGGCGATTTTTAACCGCCAATAAATTTCCATCACAAATTCTGTCATTGGTATTTTTTTCGGGATCTGATTTTCTATGCATTTAGATCCTGAAAACACGCAGGCCAGGCTTGCGCCCAAAAAGTTCAGGATGACTTTTGAAACAGCCCTTTTTCATCTCCCAACAAGGTAATGTTTCAATCAGACTGAAACGGGCAAACAGAATTAATCGCATTCATTTCTTGCAACTTACAAAATAAAACATGACAAATTGATGATTTTTTTGTGATCCTTTCGTGACATTTTCAAAGGAACTTTAGCAAAGTTTAATCCCTAAAAATTTTTGCTATGAAAGTTACTTTGAAATTATTCAGGACTATGACGAGCGCCACATTAATGGTTCTTTTATTTACCCAATGCGACAGAAGGTTTGATTGTTATTCCCGTGAAGGAATTTTTAACGACAAGGATCATGAGAAAATGAAGGATGATAATCTATTTACTGTAACCGTCGAGAATGTCTCGGAAGATTATAAATTCTTTAAATCCGGCGTTTCCAGCATTCCCGAAGGTGCAAGCGCTGCAGGTCCGGCCCATCCCGGCGAATCGTTTAAATTTTCTTTTCATGCAGGGCCAAACCACAAATTATCTTTTGCTACCATGTATGGTTTTTCCAACGACGGATTCTATTCTCCGGACGGAAACGGAATTAGCCTTTTCAGTGGCAATACTCCGAATACCGGTGACATCACTTCACAGGTTATGCTGTGGGACGCCGGTACAGAAATGAACCAGATGCCGGGCGCCGGAAATATGCATGATGGCGCCGAGACAGATGGCATTGTACAATTAATGTCGGCAGTTGGCGACGGTTATAATTACGGAACGGTTGCTACAAATCTTAAAGTTACCCTCGATTACAATGGCAACAGTATGTTTACAGTTACAATCAAAAATCTGGAAGGAAGTACAACTGGCATTTCACCGGTTGCGTGGGTGGTACATTCCATGTCGAATCCGCTCTTTGAATCCGGAATGGCCGATTACGGCAAAGGGCTGGAAGATATTGCTGAGACTGGAAATGCAGCACCTCTTGGCGCTTACCTTTCCTCAAATAGTGGATATGTTTCGCCGGTGGCTCCGGTACTTTGGGTTTTACATCAGAAGAAGGATCATCCCATTTTTACTGAAGGTACACCCGACTATGGAATTGGACTTGAAACGCTTGCAGAAACAGGTAATCCGGAACCATTGTATAATTCATTAATGGCCGCAGGGTATAAAACAGGGTTTCAGGCTATGCGAACTGATGGTACCAGTGGCCCGCTTTTTCCCGGTCAAATGTACAAGTTCACTGTTAAAGGACGCGTTGGGCAATCACTGAGTATTGCCAGTATGCTTGGGGCTTCCAATGATATTTTCTTCTCGGCTGGCGATGAAGGAATCAAGCTTTCTGAAGGTGTGGCTGGAAAAGACCTCACACATTTTATTGAATTGTATGATGCAGGAACAGAAGTCAATGAATATCCAGGCGCACAAACACAGGCAAATACGGTTGAAAATGGAACTGTTCGGCGGTTAAACGATGGATTGCCCTGGCCCAAGGCTTCACAGATGATCAAAGTAACAATCAGAAAAAACCACAAGTAATTTTGAGTTGGTGGCCTGTAATATGAACCCAAAAATTCGATTCGAATTGTTCATCGCATCTACTTATACTTTCAGGTTTCTGTTTTAAGATTGTTCGTAATAACTGGTTTAAAAAACTGAAAGTTTTTGTGAGATGTACCCACCGGCGAAAATCCGGTGGGTTTTTTATTGACTATAGAAATACAATTTTTGAAATCGTATTTTTGAACTGTATTCCGAAAACAATAAAAATGAAAAAGACCAACGTTGCCCGAATCCTGGATGCCAAAGCAATTCATTACGAACTTGCCGAATATGAAGTTGATCAAAATGACCTGAGCGCCATAACCTTGGCCAAAAAGATTGCACAGGATGTGGAACAGATCTTCAAAACGCTGGTTTTACGAGGCGATAAAACCGGAGTTTTCGTTTGTGTCGTTCCGGGAAATGCCGAGGTCGATCTGAAGAAAGCTGCCAGAGTCTCCGGAAATAAAAACTGTGCGATGGTGCACCAAAAAGAATTGCTGGGATTAACCGGATACATTCGTGGCGGTTGCTCACCATTGGGAATGAAGAAACCTTACCCGATTTTCATTCACGAAACCTGCCAATTGTTCGGTCAGATTTTTATAAGCGCCGGACAACGCGGTTTACAGCTTAAACTCAATCCTGAAGATTTAATTAAAGTGACTGGTGCTGTGGTTTGTGATGTGACAGAATAGGTGGAGTTTTTTGGCATAAATTGTCGGAATATTGTCATTGCCGCCAAATTCCAAATCCTGTATCTTGCGCTTATCAAAGTCATGACAAACATGACAAATTCAGAACAGAAATTTAGAATAAAAGCAAGGTATGATTAAAGTTGCAATCAATGGATTTGGCCGGATCGGACGTCTGGCCTTCCGCAAAATTCAGGAAAGCGCTCATCTGGAAGTTGTCGCCATCAACGACCTGAGTGCTCCGTCGATGTTGGCTTATTTGCTGAAGTACGATTCAATCCAGGGAACATTTAAGGCCGACATCAGTCACACCGACACCGAGTTGGTCGTCAATGGAAAGCAGATTGCGGTGACCGCTGAGCGCAATCCGGAAAATCTTCCGTGGAAAAAGTATGATGTGGATTTGGTGCTCGAATGCACCGGCATTTTCGAAAGCAAAGACAAGGCTTCTGCCCATTTCAAAGCCGGTGCGCGCAAAGTCATTATTTCTGCACCTGCCGGGAGCGATGTGAAAACCATTGTGTACAACGTGAATCACGATCAACTGACCGCTGCCGATGATTTGATCAGTTGCGCGTCGTGTACCACCAACTGCCTGGCGCCAATGGCTAAAGTACTGAATGACACCTTTGGAATTGTGGCCGGACAAATGACCACCATTCATGCGTACACCAATTCGCAGCCGCTAATGGATACGCCCGATCCGAAGGTGAATTACCGCAAGTCGCGAGCCGGTGCCGACAGCATTATTCCATACACCACCGGTGCCGCCAAAGCCATCGGTTTGGTTATTCCTGAACTGAAAGGCAAACTCGACGGCTCGTCGCAACGCGTGCCTGTTCATTCGGGTTCTATTGTAGAGTTGTTCACCATCCTGGATAAAAAAGTAACCGTTGAGGAAATTAATCAGGCGATGAAAGCCGCTGCCAACGAATCGTTTGGCTATACCGAAGACCCGATTGTTTCGAGCGACGTCGTTGGCATCAGCTTCGGGTCGTTGTTCGACGGGACGCAAACCAAAGTGGTTACTTCAGGCGAAAGTCAACTGGTAAAAACCGCTTCGTGGTACGATAACGAAATGTCGTTTGTCGCCCAAATGATCCGAACTGCTGAATATCTTGGAGGTTTGTAAACACAATATTAAACAATAGAAAACTGGAGGCTGTACCAAAAGTCATTTATCCCGTCATCCTGAACTTGTTTCAGGATCCCAGCGCACTGAATGTCAGACCCCAAAATAAATTCGGGGTGACGAGAGTTGCAAGTATTCAGATTTTTGAGACGGCCTCTTCTAAATTAGTTTAACGCCGTTTGGAAACTTCGGCGGTAATCGCCGGGAGTGGTTTTAAAATGACGCAGGAAAACTCGTCTCATGCTGTCGGCGCTACCCAGTCCGCATTCGCACGAGATTTGTTCCATGGTCAGGTTCGATTCTTCGAGGCGGCGGCGAGCGGTTTCCAGTCGTAGTTTTTCAAGGTATTTGGCAGGCGTTACGCCCGTTTCGCGTGTGAACACACGGGCAAAATTGCGTGGACTCATGGCTACTTGCTCGGCCAGCATTTCAACCGAAAGCCGGTCGTTTAAATGCTCCGGAATCCAGTCGATCAAATCGCGAATGGGCTTGTAATCCACTTTCTGGTGAAGCAAAGCCACACTGAATTGCGACTGGTTACCTGGCCGTTTCAGGTAAAGAACCAATGTGCGGGCCACATGCAGGGCGATATCGCGGCCAAAATCTTCTTCCACCATGGCCAAAGCCAGATCCATTCCGGCTGAAATTCCGGCTGAAGTATAAACATGCCCGTCTTTGACAAAAATTGGGTCAGGATCGACCTTTATTAAAGGATAAAGCCGGGCCAGTTTTTCGCAGCGCGACCAGTGCGTGGTAGCATTGCGCCCGTTGAGAATTCCGGCTTCAGCCAATATAAAAGCTCCTGCACATATCGAACCCACTCTTCGTATTTTTTGCCAGTTGTCTTTAATCCAGTCAAGCGTCTCCTTACCAACCATTTTTTCCGGAGAATTCGGTAATCCGGAAATCAGCAGGGTATCAATCGGGTAATTAATCTCTTTCAACGAGCCCTCTCCGACAAGCTGAAGACCGTTTGCAGTATAAATCAGTTTCGAATCGTCAGTCGAAACCACATGAACCTGATAGGTTTCTGCTATCCGATCCTGATATTCTTCAACGTAATTCGCTGCCTTTACAAAAACATCCAGTGGTCCGGCCACGTCCAATATTGAGGTGTACGGTGGTGCCACAATAACCACATGTTTTATTTGCTTGCTTGTTTGCTCAATCATAATTCCTGAATTTAGAGGAATGAAGATACAGCCTTTTAGCTTGTCTGCAATGACAATTATCCGACAAATTCTGCCAGTTTTCAATTTTCATAATGCAAATGTTTAAGTAAACAAAAATTCCATCCCTCTTTCGAAGAATGGAATCTCTTTTATCCCTGTTTTCTGTGTGGTTAAATTCAATTACGAATTTAGTTGGTAATCGCGGACCAAAAGTCCGGCAGACAAGTTTAGCCTAACAGCCAGTTTTCGGATCATCTCAACAGTTAGTTTCCTTTTCTTATTTAGTATTTCAGAAACCCTGCTTTTCCCTCCAATTTCAGTAATCAGGTCAGATTGTTTTAACTGCATTTCTTCCATCCTGATTTTGATGGCTTCAATGGGGTCGGGTGGATCAATCGGATAATGTTGTTTTTCGTATTCGTCAACAAGCAAGGCCAAGATGTCCGCTTCATCGCTTTCCGGTGTGCCAATTGGTGCATCAAAAATAGCTTCAAGCCTGCTTAGCGCAATCTTGTAATCTTCTTCTGTTTTAATCAATTTTATGTTCATGGCGTTCTGTTTTAAATGGTATTTGCATCAACTTTATCGTATTCAGCATGCGTTCCAACGAACCGGATAAAAATCCATTGTTTCTCGAAATTGAATTTTACAATTAGTCGATGAGCGTTTCCTTTGATATTGAAAACAATCCGGCTGTCTTTTAAAATACTCGCGCTTGCATACGTTTTGATCACATCATTTGGGGTCTTCCAGTTGGACGACATTGCCGTATCATACCAGGTTTTCAGATATTGTTCTGTCTCTGGATGTTTTTCCCAATAAGCTCTTAGTGTACTTTTTGCAACTATTCTTTTCATACAAGCAAATCTACTTGCAAAAGTAATGAAAGTTCCCGTATCGAGAACTTTTTGAAAGATTATTTTCAAACCAAAAATTCCATCCCTCTTTCGAAGAATGGAATCCTGTTGTGAGTTTCACTGCCCAAGGCTTTCCCCCCTGGGGGAACGGGAAGGGGGCTATTCCGCAAAATACTTGTAAAACAACGGTATTGTTCTAATCCCATTATAGAATTGTTCTAATGGGAAATTCTCGTTTGGCGAATGGATCGCATCCGATTCCAGTCCAAAACCCATCAGGATTGATTTAATTCCCAGAACCTGCTCGAAGGTGGAAATAATCGGAATACTTCCGCCGCTACGAACCGGAACTGGTCGTTTGTCGTATGTGTCGAAGTATGCTTTTTCGGCAGCGCGATAGGCTGGCAAATCAATCGGGCAAACGTAACCGTACCCGCCATGCAGGTAAGTCACCTCCACTTTAACGGTTTTGGGAGCGATGCTTTCGAAATGCTCTTTAAACAGAACCTCAATTTTTTTATGATCCTGATTGGGAACCAAACGTGTTGAAATTTTGGCAAAAGCCTTCGATGGCATCACAGTTTTTGCACCTTCGCCGGTATATCCGCCCCAGATTCCACACACATCAAAACTCGGACGAATGCCGGTTCGTTCTGTAGTCGAATATCCAACTTCACCGGCCACTTCGGCCACGCCAATTGATTTTTTGTAGTTATCCGGACTGAAAGGTGCCTGTGCCAGCAATTCGCGTTCTTCAGCCGAAACTTCCTGAACATCGTCGTAAAATCCGGGAATGGTAATTTTTCCCTGTTCATCGGTCATTTGTGCGATCATTTTAGCCAAAACATTAATTGGATTGGCCACTGCACCACCAAATAATCCGGAATGTAAATCGCGGTTGGCGCCGGTAACTTCAACCTGCCAGTATGCCAATCCACGCAATCCGGTGGTGATGGATGGCATATCAGGCGCAATCATCGACGTATCGGAAACCAGGATAATATCGGCTTTTAACATTTCCTTGTTTTGTTCGCACCATTTGCCCAGGTTTGGCGAACCAATCTCTTCTTCACCCTCAATCATAAATTTCACATTACAGGGTAACGTATTGGTTTTCACCATTAGTTCAAAAGCTTTGGCATGCATAAAACTCTGGCCTTTGTTATCTTCGGCTCCACGCGCCCAGATTTTTCCATCCCGAATTTCAGGCTCAAAAGGTGGCGAAACCCACAGGTTCAGCGGATCAACCGGCATCACGTCCATGTGGGCATAAATGAGCACCGTTGGTTTCGCCGGATCAATGATCTTCTCGCCGTAAGTTATCGGATTTCCATCTGATTCAAATACTTCTGCACGATCGGCTCCGGCATCCATCAGTAGTTGTTTCCAGTAAACAGCAGCCTGGTACATTTCAGGCTTGTTGGCTGCAATCGAACTGATTGACGGAATTCGCAATAATCCGAACAATTCTTCCAGAAAACGTTCTTTGTTTTCTTCAATGTATTTTTCGATGTGTTTCATGTATATAAAAATTAGTTGTAGTTGTTGTATTTGTTGAAGAGAATATCTATTTTTCTTTGGGTTCTAATAAAGTTTGAATTTATTTCCTGAAATTATTAGTTGTTAGTCATTTGTATGTCAGCACATTCGTGTTGTATTGCTTGCTCGATTAATTAGTTTATTTATTTATTTATTCATTCATTATTAGATGCCCAAATAGGATTTCGGTCATTCCCTAAATTTCGGATTTTACCTTTATTTCTTAATTCGGAAATAAGGTTGTTAATTTTTATTTTCTTCTGTTTCGGGTTATATACTTCTGGTAATTTCTCAGCGATTAACTCATCAATATCTTTTCGGGTTATTGTTTTATGTTCTTTTATTGCTTTGAGAATCAAGTCTAGATAGTATTGGTTGTTAAAGCCTTTGTTTTTTGAATACATGGCCTTTTGCCCCGTTGCTTTAGCAAGTGCTGCAGAAATGTAAAAATTAGGTTTTCTTCCTTCAATTAAGCCTTTTTCTTTGAGATGCTTTATTTCTTCTGACTTCAGATCCAATTTTTTCTGGACTTTGTCGAGCAAGATAATAGCATCGAGGGTGAGATTTGGTACCTGTGCTAGAACCAGCGCATATTCTGGATTCAGAACTTTGCCGGTTATTTTAACGGTTACTCGGTTATTTTCAAGGTTATAATCAGGCATTGGGAAAAAGCGCTGTCGTTGAAAATTAAACATTCGCCTGATCCCACTGCCAATTGTGTCAACCATTTTAAGATTAAACATAGAGTGGGCAAGAAACGGATTGCGATAATGTTCTTCCGGGGCATCGTCGCGAATAACTTTTTCAATATCACCGGGAATAAAACTCCCCAAATTACTGAATGTTAGAAATCCATCTTCGTTCTCAACGACATTAATAAAACCTCCCAACGTATAATCCTGATGGGCAATACAGTTGTTTATGGCTTCACGAATCACATAGGGCTCATATTGGTCAACTTCTTCAGGAAAAAGAGAGCTGCTATTCATGTACCTATACTTTATCTTCCTGATCTTTGAATATACTTCATCGGCAGAAAGAAGAAGAGGACATGAAAGAATGGCATAATCTTTTTCAGTGTTGTCTTTGTCTTTTAAAATCCATCTGATTTTTGCAATTGCAGGATTGATGTAAAATTCAGCCTCCTGTTTTCCTAAAAGGATTATTGCGGCACGGGTTATCTGTCCTTGCCTGAGGAGCTTTATTTTGTTTAAGAATTTTACGTTGTCCCACTGATCGACTTCCTTTGCGTGTTCAGGAAATTTACTCTTATAATTTTCACGGGCTTTTGTAATGGCTATTTCTGAAAGGTCCTTAATTGTTGCATCCGGGCAAATACCGGCACTCCAATCTTCGACTACGGCTAACGGTTCGTTTAATATCGCGCGTTCCCGTTCCGGACGCATACGAACAAGGCTGTCTTCAATTCGCTGCCATGGTTTATTGTGCGCCAATACAGGTTTTCTGGGCTGATGTTTAGGGATGTGAATAATCCAGATTGTCTTTTTTGAGTCAGTTGTTTCAAATGACTCAATATGGAATCCTTCCGAGCTTAAGTTTGGCGTTTGTTCCAGAATTTTAAGAATACTATTTTCAGGAGTGTATGCGTTGAAATCATTAATGCCAATAATATTCATGGTTTTGTCTTCGATCCCAATAATAAGATGACCTCCTTCCATATTCGAAATGGCCGATATGTATGAAATAATATCCTCGCCTTCATGTCCTTTTACAAAATGTTTCAGGCTTTTGAATTCTTTCCATTCACAGAAAGAAGATTCTTTGGAATAATTTTTCAATAAATATTCTTGTAGTTCCTTCTCGGTCATTATAACAAGGTCAAAATTTATTTCAGCACAATTTACAATTTTTGCATGCGAACAACAAACACAAAAAACGATTGCTTTTAAACAGTGGCCCTAACAAATTGTTGCTGATATTCGCCTGGTGTGTAGCCGGTCTGTCGTTTAAAAACCCGGTTGAAATTCGATAAATTGTTAAAGCCGCACTCAAAGCAGATTTGCGATATGGATAATTTATTTTCAATCAGTATTTTGCAAGCGTACCCGATGCGCATTTCATTCACAAAATAGATAAATCCCTTGCCGGTCTTTTCCTTGAAGTAGCGGCAGAAAGCAGTGGTATTCATTCCAATCTTCGAAGCAATTTCCTGTTGGGTAATTTTTCGCTGGTAATTGGTATTGATGAAATGCATGATTTTATCCAACCGGCTGTTCAATTCGCGGTGTTCGTCGAGCTGGTAAGCTTTACTGGCCAAAATCCTGAAATTATCAATACTTGCCATGGCATCCATCAGCTTGATAAAATACAGCATTCGCTCTAATCCATTCAGCTTCAGGAGTCGTTTCAACATCCGTCCAAGTTTTTCGCTGTCGGGCGACAAAAAATGAATGCCCCGCAAAGCCCGTTTCAGGAGTTCACTTATGCGGTGAAATTCAGGATACGAATTAATTTCTTCCCTGAAAAAATCCTTATGAAACTGCACGACGATAGCGTTGACATGAACGGGCACGTTATCCTGATCGGTTTTCTCACTCTTCCAGAAATGTGGCAGGTTGCTTCCAAGCAAAGTAATATCGCCGTCGCGAAAAGGTTCAACACTGTCGGCCACAAACCGTTTGCCCGAACTTTTAAGTACATATACGATTTCAAATTCACTATGAAAATGCCAGGGGTAAGTAAAATGAGGAAAGTCGTCCCACTTGACTTTTAGCATCGTCCGGGGGGCAAAACTTACCTGTTCGTGCATGATCTTCATCTGAAAAACCGATTGATGGTTCGCAAAAATAGTACAAATGCCTGTTAAAATAGTACTGGCCGAGATGTCGTGAAACAGCTACATTTGAGAAACTGCTAAAACGGACCTATGACTAACGAACAATGGAACTTATTGGTTGACGTGATCAACCGTAAACATGCCGGACCGGCACCTGTCGGTTTTATCATTGATAGCCCCTGGCTCCCAGGCTGGGCAGGCATCTCAACACTCGATTATTACGCCTCCGGAAAGCATTGGTTTGAAACCAATAAAAAGGCCATTGACACTTTTCCTGAAGCCATTTTTCTTCCGGGATTCTGGTCGGAGTATGGCATGTGCAGCGAACCTTCGGCTTTTGGAGCCAAACAGGTTTGGTACGAAAGTAACCTGCCACACGCCGATAAAACCATTCATTCCATTGAAGACATTTCCGGAATTAAAAAGCCAAATCCACGACTCGACGGACTGCTGCCATTTATCATTCAGCGCCTGAAGGAATTCGAGCCAGCCATTCATGAAATTGGCCACGAGATTAAATTTGCCATTGCGCGTGGATCGCTCAACATCGCATCATTCCTGATGGGAACCACCGAATTTATGATGGCTTTGATGATGAATCCTGACGAAGCGCATCAACTGTTAAAAACGGTAACCAATTTTACTGTCGATTGGCTACGCCTCCAAAAAGAGCAATTTCCATCTATCGAAGGCATTCTGGTTTTGGACGATATCGTTGGTTTTGTCGGTGAAGACGAATGCCGCGAATTTGTTGTGCCCTATCTGAAATCAATTTTTGCCGCCTTCGAAACCAAAGTCAGGTTTTTTCACAACGACGCACAAGGCTTAATCAGCACGCCATTCCTCAAAGAAATCGGTGTAAATCTCTTTAATTTCAGTTTCGAACATTCCATAAACGAGATACGCGAATTGGCCGGTCCCGAAATAGCTTTGCTCGGAAACCTGCCGCCGCGCGATGTTCTGTCTGCCGCTACTCCTGAAGAAGTTGCCGGGCAAACCGAGCAAATGTGGAACGAAGTTCACGATAAAAAAGCAATCATTTGGTCGTGCGGAGGTGGAGTTCCGCAAAATGTTTCGACTGAAAATATTCAGGCTTTTATTCAAACTATCCAAAAACTGGAGAACCAGTAAAATGAAACGAGCCATGGGAGGTAATCTTGTACAATAGAGAATAACTTTACTGGCGAGTTCCATGTGGCAATTGAAAAACAAATTATAGACATATGAAAACTCTATTATCAATTGTGGCTGCTTTGCTTGTGCTTTCGGCATCGGCGCAGAATTTACTAAAATTCGAAGTTCAGGCCGGAAATTCGGATCGCACAGACTGCCCGGTTTCCCTTGCAATTGATCAGTTCAATTACAATTCCGACTCCTTAAAACTTGCACTTTTCGAAATTAAAGGAAAAACAGAAACTGCGGTGCCTTACCAACTCGAAACTTCGGCAGGTGGCAAACTGTGGTTCATTTTAAATGGCGCAACACCTAAAAATACAAAACGAACTTTTGTACTTCGAAAAACAGTTACCGCCCCAATGGTGTCGACAAACATTCACGAAGTAACCCGGGATGGCGGACTTGTATTGTTATCGGGCGACAAACCCATTCTCAATTACCAGATGGAAACAGTCGATCCATCCAAAGGAGTCAATCCATTGTACAAACGTTCAGCGTTTCTGCACCCGGTTTATTCTCCTGAAGGCGAAAGACTGACACGCATTCAGGCACCCGACCATTACCACCATTACGGAATCTGGAATCCCTGGACTTCAACATACATTGGTAAACGCCATGTTGATTTCTGGAACCTGATTGCAGGAGAAGGAACTGTTCGTTTTGCCGGATTGGTTTCGGAAGTTGAAGGTTCGGTTTATACCGGTTTCAAATCGTTGCAGCAACACATTGACTTTGGCGCAAAGGGACCCGATCAAATTGCCATGAATGAATTGTTCGATGTTCGTGTGTGGAATGTTCCAAATCAACGTTATGTGGTTGATTACTCGAGCACATTCAATACGCCGCTCGATTCAGGAATATTGCTTGCAGCTTACCGTTATGGCGGTGGAATTGGCTGGCGTGCTACCGAAAAATGGAATAAGGATAACAGTTCAGTTCTAACCTCGGAAGGGAAAGACCGTAAAACTGCTGACGGAACAAACGCCAGATGGTGTATTGTAGAAGGCGAGTCGGCAACTCCGGAAGGTCGCTCCGGAATTTTGGTAATGAGTTTCCCGGCAAACCGGATGCACCCTGAACCGATGCGCGTTTGGCCCGAAGATTCAAATGGCCGTGGTGATGTATATTTCGAATTTTGCCCCATCAGGCACAAAGAATGGAAACTTGAAAAAGGAAATGATTATACATTGAGATACCGGTTGATTATTTTCGACGGGAAAATGACGCCTGAAATAGCTGAAAATTACTGGCAGGCATTTGCAAATCCTCCGGTAATTGCAATTGACAACATTGAAAAGAAGAAATAAACCAACGAAAACTTAAACTAAACATGACTAAAAAACTTTTATTAATCCTTGTTATCATTCTTTCTTTTGGCGCGGTAAAAGCACAATTGAAAGATTTTCCGCTTACCGATGAGTGGATCCAAAAAATTGAAAAGCTGGCTCCGGCCAAAGCAGAAGTTCAACCGCAAAAACCTCGCAAAGTGCTTGTATTTTGTCTGTTTACGGGATTTGACCACTGGGTAATTCCGCACACAAACGCTGTATTGAAAGTTTTGGGAGAAAAAACCGGAGCTTTTGAGATTGAAGTGAGCACGGACATTTTCAAGTTTGAAAAGAAAAACCTCAAAAATTACGATGCTGTAGTTTTAAACAGTACTTGTTCTGTTGGTCCGCGCAGGGATCTGCTTTTAGATGTGCTCGATAAAGATCCAAACTTATCGGAGGAACAAAAGAAAAAGAAAGGGGCAGAACTCGAAGCAAACCTCATCGAATATGTCAAAAAAGGTGGTGGGTTAATGGTTGTGCATGGTGCCATCGTGATGCAAAACAATTCCAAAGAATTCAGCGAAATGGTGGGCGGAAGCTTCGATTACCATCCGGTACAACAGGAAATAACCTTGGAATTGTGCGAATCTGATCATCCCATGTTAAAAGCGTTTGGCGGTAAACCGTTCATTCACATTGACGAACCGTATCTTTTTAAAGGAGCATACTCACAAAAGAATTTCCGTCCGCTTTTGTACATGGACACTTCGAAATTGACCAAGAAGACGAAAGAAATTGATGAAAAAATCAAATTCGTTTCCTGGATCAAAAGCTATGGCAAGGGCAGAGTGTTCTATGTATCACCATCGCACAATGCACAGAGTTTTGAAGATGCCAGACTCCTGAAATATTTTCTCGACGGAGCCCAATATGTTCTGGGTGACCTGAAATGCGATGATTCAACGAAAAGCTTTAACTTAACCAATTAATACATAACCCATGGAAAGAAGAAATTTTCTGAAAAAAACAATTGGAACTACCGCCGGAGCGATTATACTTCCGACAATTGTACCAGCCAGTGTGATGGGCAAAAATGCTCCAAGCAACAAAATCAATATTGGACAGATTGGAACGGGCCGCATTGCGCAGAGCCACGACATGCCCGGAACGCTGCAACATGATGTAGCCCGAATGGTAGCTGTTTGCGACCTGGATAAGCACCGGATGGAAGATGGCAAAAAACTGGTGGAAGATTACTACAAGAAAAAAACCGGACAGTCGAATTATGTGAATGTTAAAATGTTCGACGATTACCACGATATGCTCAACAATAAAGATATTGATGCTGTAATCATCAGCTTACCCGACCATTGGCATTCACAACCCGCTATTGAAGCAGCCCTTGCAGGTAAACATGTTTATCTGCAAAAACCAACTTCGCTGACCATCGAAGAAGGACGAAAACTGAGCGACGTGGTTAAGAAAACCGGGATTATTCTTCAGGTTGGAACACAGCAGCGCTCATCGCCACAATTCCGGATTGCCGCCGAACTCGTTCGTAACGGTAGAATCGGGCGTTTGCACACTGTAAAAATTGGCTTGCCAGGCGATCCGGCTGGTCCGGAAGCAGAAGAAATGCCAATCCCAAAATGGTTTAATTACGACATGTGGCTGGGCTCAACTCCGTATGTTCCTTATACCGAAATTGGCGTTCAACCGCAGCGGGGTTACGATCGTCCGGGATGGCTGCGCCGCGAACAATTTGGCGCCGGAATGATCACCGGTTGGGGACAACATCACTTCGATTCGGCTGCATG
This sequence comes from Prolixibacteraceae bacterium, assembly GCA_041652995.1. GTDB lineage: Bacteria > Bacteroidota > Bacteroidia > Bacteroidales > Prolixibacteraceae > Aquipluma. The sequence goes on along the minus strand of JBAZGO010000009.1, from coordinate 39,026 downwards.
GGGAATGAACACTGAGCATACGGGACCAATCTCGATTGAATCCGTTGCAGAATTTCCAAAAGCCGGTTTGTGGGATGTTCATGGTGATTTTATGGCCAAAGCCGAATATGCCAACGGCATAACCATGTACACCAGTGGCGGTTACACCAACGGCATTCGCTACGAAGGAACCGAAGGCTGGATTTTTGTTTCACGCGGAAACTATGTGGCTTCAGCCAGTGACCCCGTTTCGGCAGCAAAAAGCGCCAAAGCGCTCGATGCCAGCGATCCAAAAATTTTAACTTCAGAAATTGGTCCTGACGAAATTCATTTGTACAAAAGTGAAGAGCAGCATGGCAACTGGCTCGATTGTATTCAATCGGGTAAAGAACCTATTTCTCCGGCAGAAATCGGACACCGCGCCTGTTCCGTTTGCCTGATTACACACATTGCTATGAAGGTAAGCCGTAAACTGCACTGGAATCCGGGTACAGAACGTTTCGAAAACGACGACGAAGCCAATTCAATGCTCAGTCGCCCGCAGCGTTTCCCTTATGGTGTAAATTACGTCAAAATGTAAGTTCTGGTCCTGAAACCCGATTGTGATTTAAGGCCTTCAGGAAAAATAAAACAAGGCGCATTCACGATTGTTATACTGGCAATCGTTGTTTGCGCCTTTTAGCAAATAGAAAGCAATCACAAAACAATTGAAAATGAATAAACCAAATTTCGACTTAACGGGAAAAGTAGCCGTTGTTACTGGTGCCGGTGGTGTTTTGGGCGGAAGTATTTCCAAAAGCCTGGCAAGCCTGGGCGTTAAAGTAGTTGTGCTGGGGCGCACCCGCGAAAATACCGAAGCGCGTACCGAAGAAATAAACAGTTCGGGTGGCGATGCAATTGCCATAGTGGCCAATGTTGTGAATATGGAAGAGCTGAAACAAGCCCGCGAAGTAATTTTGCAAAAATGGGGCAAAATTGATATTCTGGTCAATTGTGCCGGAGGAAACATTCCGGGAGCAAGCATCCGACCCGATCAAACGATATTCGATATGAATACCGAAGAATGGGAAAAAGTACTGAGCCTCAACCAAAACGGAACCGTTTATCCGTGCCTTGTCTTTGGTGAAGCAATGTCAAAAAATGGGAAAGGAAGTATCATCAACATTTCGTCGATGGCCACTTATTCGGCCATTACCCGCGTTCCGGGTTATTCGGTAGCCAAAGCCGGAATGAACATTTTTACGCAATGGATGGCCACTGAACTTGCCCAGAAATTTAGTGAAGGGTTGCGCGTAAACGCAATTGCTCCCGGGTTTTTCATCGGAGATCAGAACCGCGATCTGTTGATTAATCCTGATGGTTCATACACCGAACGAAGTTTAAAAGTTATGTCGAAAACTCCGATGAGCCGTTTTGGCGACATCAACGAGTTGAACGGACTTGTGCAATTTTTGTGTTCCGATGCCGCCAGCTTCATCACCGGCGCCATTATCCCGGTCGACGGAGGCTTCAGCGCATTTTCAGGAGTATAAAGCCCCCTTCCCGTTCCCCCAAAGGGGAAAGTTTTGGATCGATGTTTTTGAAAGATTGCTTATCTCACATCTTGTAACATAACAATATTCCCCTCCTTTGGAGGGTTTAGGGGAGGCTTCAAAATGGCACTCGAAAAATCATGGCGTTGGTTTGGTTTCGGCGATTCGGTAAAATTATCCGACCTGAAACAGATGGGAATTGAAGGGGTGGTTACTGCACTGCACCACATTCCGAATGGCGAAATTTGGCCTGTTGACGAAATTATGATAGTCAAAAATGCCATAGAAGCTTATGGAATGCGCTGGACGGTGGTCGAAAGTTTACCTGTTTCTGAAGGAATTAAAACCCGGAACTTCGATTATGCCCGCCTGATTGGAAACTACAAAGAGTCGCTTGAAAACCTTGGAGCCTGCGGTATCGACACGGTTTGCTACAATTTCATGCCTGTGCTCGACTGGGTTCGAACCAACCTGCATTATCGGTTGCCCGATGGCGGCGAAGTGATGCATTTCGATTTTGCTACTTTTGTGGCTTTCGATGTTTTTATCCTGAAGCGCCCAAACGCTGCCAATGAATATCCGGAAGAGATTGTAGCAAAGGCTAAGCAAATTACCAATTCGATGACCGAAGAGGAGCGCGAAAAACTTGCCCGCAACATTATCGTGGTTTCACAGGGGTTTATTGATGGAGCAATTGACAGTTCTGTTGTCGATTACAAGCAGGCTTTTCTCAATTTCCTAAAAACTTACAGTCACATGGACGCCGCGAAATTGCGCGAACATTTGTCGCTTTTCCTGAAAGAAGTTGTTCCGGTGGCCGAAAAAGCCGGAGTTAATTTGTGCATTCATCCGGACGATCCTCCATTTCCGGTACTCGGATTACCCCGGATTGTAAGCACACAGAACGATTTGGAGTGGATTTGCGATCAGGTGAATTCTACAGCGAATGGATTAACGTTTTGCACCGGATCACTTTCAGTAAACCGGCAAAACGACCTTGTTCAAATCGCTGAAAAACTGGGGCCGCGCATTCATTTCACGCATTTGCGCAACAATGTATTTTTCGAAAACCGGGTTTTCCACGAATATGGCCACATTGAAGGCGATATTGATATGTACCCTATTGTGCGGGCTTTGCTGAAAGAACAAATCCGGAGAAAAGAAAGCGGACGAAAAGATTACCGCATTCCATTCCGGCCCGATCATGGAGTTAAAATGCTTGACGACTATACCCGAACTGCGAATCCGGGTTACCCGCTCATCGGCCGGCTGAAAGGACTGTCGGAGATTTCAGGAATGCAAATGGCGATTGAACGCGAACTGAAAGAAAAGTAGGCAGTCGCAGGATTCAGTTGGCGTACACAAAAGCTGCCGGTAATTCATCGATTTCCATATTTTTTATCAGCCTTTTATTGAAATCAAGAGGTCTACTTCCCCGGAAAACTTTATTTTTGCTTGCAATAAATCAGAAAACCCTAATATTCAACCAATGAACAAGAATCTTGTATCTGTAGTTGCCGTTGCAACCCTTCTTTCGGCCTGCGCCGGCGGAGGCCAAAAATCATCTGATAAAGAAAAAGTTATGAGCAAATTTACGGGCGCCAAAGGCGAGGTAAAACTAATGACGCTCGATCCGGGTCATTTCCACGCTGCCCTGATTCAGAAAACAATGTACGACCACATCGACCCTACCGTGTATGTTTATGCTCCTGAAGGAACCGATGTAAACGAACATCTGGCCCGCATTGATGCCTATAACAAACGTGCAGAAAACCCGACAAGCTGGATTGAAAAGGTGTATACCGGATCGGATTACCTCGAAAAAATGCTGACCGAAAAACCCGGCAATGTGATGATGGTCGCCGGAAATAACGAAAAAAAGACCGAATACATTCAGAAAGCAGTGGAAGCCGGCATAAACGTATTTGCCGACAAACCCATGGTTATTACGCCTGAAGCTTTTCCGGTTCTGGAGCAAGCCTTCAAATCTGCCAACGAAAATGGCGTTTTGTTGTACGACATCATGACCGAGCGTCACGAAATCACAACCATTGTTCAGCGCGAATTATCTAAAATTCCGGAAGTATTTGGTGGTTTAGTCGAAGGTACTCCGGAAGAACCAGCGATTGTACAGGAAAGTTTGCATTGTTTTTCGAAAGTGGTTTCGGGAACGCCGCTTATTCGTCCGGCCTGGTTTTTTGACGTGAATAAACAAGGAGACGGAATTGTTGACGTGGGTACACACCTTGTTGACCTTATTCAATGGGGCGCTTTTCCTGAAGTAATCCTGAACAAATCAGACGTTCAACTGATTTCAGCCAAACGCTGGTCGACCGATCTGACTCCGGCACAATTCGAAAAAGTTACCGGCTTAAAGGAATTTCCGGAGTTCCTGAAAAAAGATGTTTCAGACAATGTACTGAAAGATTATGCCAACGGTGAAATTGTGTACAAACTGAAAGGCAAAGTTGCCAAAGCGGTGGTTTACTGGGATTTTGAAGGCAAAGACGGTTCAGGCGATACGCACTACAGCATCATGCGCGGCACGCTTTGCAACATCGAAGTAAAACAGGGAAAAGAAGAAAATTACCAGTCGACCATTTACATTACAGCCAACAGCAGCGAAGGCTTGAGCACGTTTGAAGGTGGTCTTAAAAAAGCAGTTGAACAGGATGTTGCCAACCAATATCCCGGCTTGAAACTGGTAAAAGTAAGCGACAAAGTCTGGACAGTTGAAATTCCTGATCAATATAAATTAGGTCACGAAGCACATTTCGGGCAGGTTACCACAGACTATTTGTTGTACCTGAAGAATGGAAAATTGCCGGAATGGGAAGAACCAAACATGATTACCAAGTACTACACCACAACCGAAGCGTTGAAACTGGCCAAACAGTAGTCAAGGCAAACGGAGAAAGCATTAAGGCTCTTTCAAAAGTCAATGATTACATCATCCTGAACTTGTTTCAGGATCTCAACGCATTGTATGTCAGATCCCGAAATAAATTCGGAATGACTGGGTTGGCTGTTATCTGGACTTTTGAGAGAGTCTTTTGTATTTTTAACCAAACTACGGATTACATGATATTTTTGCGGGAAAATGCAATTATTCAGTTTTCAGGCACTGGGTTTCAACACACCTCAGTCCCTTGAAATCAAGGATACTGTCCTCCAGCCGGACGGGCTTTTACTTTTTTTCTACAGCAAAAAAAAAGTAAACGGACCGATGTATCGGGCGGCCGCCGCTGAAGAATAAGTTAAAAGAATGAAATAATGTCGCATTTCAAATTCATTGTTTTGTTGACTCACCCCAAGCTCGCAACGCTCGCTTTGCCCCTCTCTACTTGTAGAGAGGGGAGACGTCCGCTTGCGGACGTGGGGTGAGTCAAGGAAAGAATATGACATTATATTGGTTTGATTACGTAAAAAGCTAAAAACCAAATACGCTCGCTAAAATTTTCCTAACTCCTCCCGTTGGCCGTCAAAACGCCCGGCTGAGGGATCGTTTTGACAAGATTTTTGCTTCCTTTTCATAGATTGGAAAAGGAAGAGCCAGTCCGGTTTGAGGACAAAACGATTCTGGTAAAGAATATATATGATCGTTTCCCCACAATAAAATGAATTGAACCCAAACTACCTCACAATGGAAACCCGAATCGAAATACTTCAGGGCGATATTACCAAACTCGACGTCGATGCGATTGTGAATGCAGCCAATTCATCGCTGATGGGTGGCGGCGGGGTGGATGGCGCCATCCACCGGGCAGGCGGACCTGCTATTTTGGAACAATGTCGCCAGATTGTTGCCCGTCAAGGGCGTTGTGCCACCGGAAACGCGGTAATCACTTCAGGAGGAAATCTTCCGGCCAGATTCGTTATTCACACGGTTGGCCCGGTTTGGCATGGCGGAAGCAGCAACGAAGACAAATTACTCGAAAATGCGTATTTGAATTCACTCAAACTGGCGCTTGAGAACAATATTGAAACTATCGCTTTCCCGAACATCAGCACCGGTGTTTACGGTTTCCCGAAAGATCGGGCCGCACAGATTGCCGTTCACACTGTTCAGGAATTCCTGAAAGAGAATAAGCAGATGAACAAGGTTTATTTTGTTTGTTTCGATCAGGAGAATTACATTTTATATCAGCAAATAGTGCAAGTCTGAGAATTTCCGAGAAAAGCTTTGACAAAGCTAAATTGATTTCAGGAAAGAATCGCCTGAATAACCGTATCTCCATGATATGTTATACATACAAAGTTAAATTTTAACCCAGGTTAAATTTGGATTTGACCCCCCTTATTTTTATATTTAACCCTGGTTAATTTGTATTTTAACCTAGGTTAAAATTTGAACTTATAAAGAACTTAATTCAAAAACATACTGAACATGAGTCTATTTTATACCATCATCAGGCAAACGGAAACGGGTGGAAAAGACGGAGAGAACTATATATACTATGCAAGAGCCTGCGAACGCCGCAAAGTTAATATCGACCAACTGGCCGCCATTCTGGAGCATCGCACCAGCCTTACCCGAAGCGACATTATTGGAGTGATTACCGGGCTAAGCGATTTAGTGCCCGAGTTACTTATGGATAACAAAACCGTTGAACTGGGCGAACTGGGCACTTTTAGTCTGCACATGCTAAGCAAAGGAGTTTCGTCGCCGGAGGAAGCCGGCTACCGGCAGATTAAAGACCTCCGTATTCAGTTCCGTACAGGAGTTCACCTCAAGAAAGCGATTGGCCGGGTCAGTTTCATTAAATCAGAAAAGAGTTTGTATTAAAAGAATTATGGGTACATGACAGTTTGGCAAGCGGTTTTTTTTTCATCTTCAGTGCGTAGCAACTCTTCACAGACATGTTAACACCCACGGTTATTGGATCAATTCAATTTCTTGTGGGGAAGCAAAAATCAAGCTTTCAAGATGCTTCTATTTTTGTCCTCAAGCCGGACTGGCTCTTCCTTTTCCAATCGATGAAAAGGAAGCAAAAATCTTGTCAAAACGAAACCTCGGCCGGACGTTTGGACGCCCCACACACCGCTCCGATCAATGTATTGTGTTGTAATTTGAAGAATGATGATTAAAGCTTTTGCCCGGAATTCTTTACAGTTCAAATTGGGGCTCAGCCCAGTATGGGCGAAATAGTGGTAGCCCGGGGCAAATGACGAAGGAGTGGCGCCCCGGGTATGTTAGAACGAAGAAAAACCGTCCGCGATAAAGCGTTTTAATGGCTTCATACTCCTTTCGGACAGAATTGAATTCGCCAACTGTTATTCGATTAGGGTTTTGAAATTGTATCTGGATATTGGCTTTAATTGAATTGAATTAGTCACTTATTTAATGCAGGTTACAATTAAAAGAACCAGCAGGTTGTATGTTTCGATAACCTGGAACCTTGATTGGTATTGCGATCGAGTTAATTGAAAAATGCTTAAAACATAGTAAGTTCTGTGTTTTTCCTCTTTTTGACTCACCCCGCGCCCGCAAGCGGCCGCCGCCCCTCTCTTCGTGAAGCAGAGCACCGCCGGTGCGACGAGGTGAGTCAAGAAAAGTGAACAAAAACAAATGCGACATTATTTCAATCACTTTACTTAATCCTGTCATACCTTCGGCATTTTCGGCCCTTTTCATACTAATCTGCTACAATCCTAACATGCCGTCGGCATTATCATTACCATATACTTCAACCTTTGATTGGCATATTCACTAAAAACTTCCAGGGTATAAAATCAACCTAAACGTCGGTAAAAACACCCCAAACGTCTAGTACATTTTAGTAAAACTGGCCGCTATTGTAGTTTCGGTGCAAAATAGCAACAAGAACAATAGAGCCATGAAAACAATTCAAACAAGTTTACTGATTACCGGGATACTGATCCTCTTTTCAGGATTTACCGGCAAAGCACAAAGTAAATCCTGGACGTTGGAAGAATGCATCAACTATGCGTTGAGCAAAAACATTCAGATCCAGAAAACAGAGCTGACCAATGACCGGAATCAGCTTTATTCCGATCAGGCGCAGGCCAACCGCTTACCTTCCATGAACGCTTCGGTGCGTCAGAACTTCAACTGGTACAAAGGATTCGACTCTACCACCGGACAATACGGCAGCAGCAACGGATCGAACAGTACCAGTTATTCGGTCAGTTCGAGTGTTTCGCTTTTCAACGGCGATAAACTCAACACGAAAATCAAACAGGCCGAACTCGATTTGCAGAGCGGACATTATTATTCAGAATCTGTGAAAGAATCGGTTGGACTGAATATCCTGAACGCTTACCTACAGGTTTTGTACGCCTACGAAAATGTGAACAATGCGGAAAAACAAATTGAGTCGACAACCGAACAACTGGCGCTGGCCCAGGAACGGATGGATCTCGGAGTGATTTCGAATTCGGATTATTTGCAGATTAAATCGGAACTGGCTACTGAAAAATCGACTTTGGCCTCAGCTCAAAGTCAGTTATCGATTGACAAAGTTACCTTGATGCAGTTGATGGAATTGCCGGTTGATCCTAACTTTGAAGTCATCTCGCCGAATCTCGACAGCTTGCTGGTTGAAAACAATCAGCCGGACGCGCAGGAAATTTACAACCTCGCACTGGGCTTTAAACCACAAATTAAAAATGCCGAACTGACCAGGGAAAGCACCATGCTCGATGTGAAAATTGCCAAAGCCGATTTTCTTCCGAGTGTGTCGATGGATGCCGGTTTATCGAGCGCCTATTCGAGCCTGACCAATTCGGCCTATACCAGTCAGTTAAAAGACAAGGTAAATCCCTCCATTGGTCTTTCGCTCTCCATTCCTATTTTCCAGAAGAAACAGGTAAAAACAAATGTAAGCCTTGCAAACATAGCAGTTTCTGATGCCGAACTCGATGAAATCAATACCAAAAATCAACTCCGGAAAGACATTGAACAGGCCTGTGTTGACGTGGTTTCGGCCAAATCGCTGTACAATGCCAGTGTGGAACAACAGCAATCGAGTCAGGAATCGTACGATGTGACTACCGAAAAATACAGGCTTGGATTGCTCAACTCAGCAGATTTTCTGATTCAGAAAACCAACCTGATCACGGCGGAAAGTAAATTGCTGCAATCGAAATTTAGCCTGATTTTCAGTTATAAAGTGCTCGACTTTTACAAAGGAGTTCCGCTGACGCTTTAAAGCCCCCTTCACGTTCCCTCAAGGGGGAAAGATTTTGGGAGATGAAACAAGATCAGAGAGTTTTAAGAAATTGAAAAACAAAATAAAACACCATATCATGAAAAAGAAATATTTGTATATCGGATTAGCAGTTATTATTCTCGCTGCCGGGTTCTTTGCCTTCAAGTCGTTGAGTAAAACCGAAGAGAAAATTTCGTTCGAAACCGCAAAAATTGAAAAAGGGACCATAAGCAATACCATTACGGCAACCGGAACGCTGGAAGCCATTAAAACTGTTGAAGTTGGAACCCAGGTTTCGGGAGTAATTGAAAAGATTTACGTCGACTACAATTCGCAGGTTAAAAAAGGACAACTGCTGGCTCAGCTCGACGAAACTCCGTTGCTGGCCCAACTCGAACAATCGAAATCATCTGTCGATCAGGCTCAGGCCCAGTTAAAATATCAGAAAGCAACCTACGACCGCTACAAAATTCTGGTTGAAAAGAAAATGATTGCGCAGGCCGATTTCGACCTTTCAGAATACAATTACCAGAATGCCATTTCGTCACTGAAAAATGCACAGTCGGTTTACGACAAGAACAAAATCAACCTGTCGTACGCCCGCATTTATTCGCCTATCGACGGGATTATTCTCGACCGCGCCGTTGACGAAGGTCAAACGGTAGCAGCAAGTTTCAATACGCCAACTCTTTTCACCATTGCCAACGACCTGACTCAGATGCGCGTGGAGGCCAGTGTTGACGAAGCCGACATAGGCCAGTTGAAAGCTGGTCAGCGTGTTGAATTTACAGTTGACGCCTTCCCGATGCAAAAATTCAACGGTGAAGTGACTGAAATCAGGTTGCAGCCCGTATCATCGGCCAATGTAATTACCTACATTGTGGTCATTAATGCTCCAAATCCTGAAAAAATATTGATGCCCGGAATGACTGCCAACGCCACATTCTTTGTGACCGAGAAAAAAGATATTGTTTTGGTTCCGGCAAAAGCCATCCGTTTTAACCCTGATATGGCCGTAATAGCCAATTACAACGAAACCGTTTCGGACGGCAATGCCCCGGCCGGCGAAATGCAAGAACCTCCAATGGGCGAAGCAGGTACCAATCCTGAAAATTCAGCAATGGAAGGACAAACCGTTTGGGTTATGAGTGGCTCAGGTGTTCACCCGCAAAAAGTGGAAGTTGGTGTTACCGATGAAGTTCACTACGAAGTTTTATCCGGATTAAAAGAAGGCGATGAAGTGGTTGTGTCCATGAACTCCGGAAGTGCGGTAAAAGCCGGAACAGCAACAGAGGTAAAAAGTCCTTTCATGCCGCAAAGGCCGGGAAGCAACAGAAAAACAACTTCAAGCAAATAAAGCCATGAAGACAATTATTAAAGTGCAAGACCTGAAAAAGGACTTTTATGTGGGCGAAATTACCGTTCGCGCGCTGAAAGGGGTAAACCTGGAAATAAAGGAAGGCGAGTTTGTTGCCATCATGGGAACCAGCGGTTCAGGCAAATCGACCATGCTGAATATTCTGGGTTGCCTGGACAAACCGACTTCAGGAACTTACCATCTGGATGGAATCAGCATGGGCGAACTTTCGAAAAATGAACTGGCCGCTTTACGCAATGTCAAGTTGGGTTTTGTTTTTCAATCCTACAATTTGTTGTCGCGAACTTCGGCACTCGAAAACGTGGAACTTCCACTTTTTTATAACTCGAAAGTAAGACCGAAAGAACGTCGTGAACGCGCCGAAGCTGCACTCGAAGCAGTTGGCCTGACTGACAGGATGCACCACATGCCGAATCAGCTTTCAGGCGGTCAGCAGCAACGTGTGGCCATTGCCCGCTCGCTGGTAAACGATCCGGTTGTGATACTGGCCGACGAAGCAACCGGGAATCTCGATACCCGGACATCTTATGAAATTATGGCTCTCCTTCAGGATTTAAATTCGAAAGGGAAAACGATTGTGTTTGTAACCCATGAAGCCGATATTGCCAAATTTATGACCCGCCAGGTGATTTTCCGCGACGGACATATTATCCGGGAGGAAATGGTTCCCATACGAAACAATGCCTTTGAATTACTGAAAGCGCTCCCGGTGGAGGAACTGGTGTAGGAGGAAGACATCTTCGGAAGGTTTATTTTGTTTAACCTCTACGAGGTAAACTGTTTTATGTGTTTGTCTTTTCTACAATACTGAATCTCCTACGGAGAAAAATTCCGCGTAGCGGATAAAATATTGTAGAGAGCATAATTTAAAGTTGGTACAATTCCGCGTAGCGGATAAACTTTGATTATTTCGGATATGCACAATTTATAAATTAAGGAGTAAAAACTTGAAGTCATGAACTATACAAATTCAGTAAAAATAGCTTTTAGCGCCCTGAAGAGAAACAAATTCAGAGCCTTCTTAACCATGCTTGGAATCATTATCGGGGTTGCTTCGGTAATCGTGATGCTGGCAATCGGGCAAGGTTCGAAACAAAGCATTCAGAACCAAATGTCGGGAATGGGAACCAACCTCATTTTTGTGATGCCCGGCGCTGAGCAAAAAGGTGGTGTTAGAATGGGAAACAGTGATGCAAAAAATTTGAAACTGACCGATATCGACGCCATTGAAAAGAATTGTACTGCAATCAGTGATGTTTCTCCTGAAGTGCGTTCGAGCGGGCAGGCAGTTGTTGGTAACCAAAACTGGCCAACTTCTATCTACGGGGTCAACAACAAATATTTCAATATCCGTAAATACACCATCGGCTCGGGACGCAGTTTTACAGAGGCCGAGATTCAGAGTTATGCCAAAGTCTGTTTGGTTGGCCAAACGATTGTCGAAAATTTATTTGGTAACGGAGATCCAATCGGACAGACCATTCGGTATAAAAACATTCCGCTTCTGATAATTGGTGTGCTGGGCGAAAAGGGCGAAAATGGAATGGGGCAGGATCAGGACGACCTGATTATGGCTCCGTACACTACTGTTCAGAAACGAATTCTGGCCATTACGCACATTCAAAGTATTGCAGCGTCGGCAGCCAGCGAAAACTTAAACGATGAAGCAATTGCCCAGGTTACCGAGTCGCTGCGTGTCAGCCACAAGCTTAAAGAAGGCGAAGAAGACGATTTTCAGGTACGGTCGCAGGCAGAAATGGTGCAGATGTTTAGTTCGATCAGCGATATTATGACTGCACTCTTGGGCGCCATTTCAGGAATTTCATTGCTCGTTGGCGGTATCGGCATCATGAATATCATGTACGTTTCGGTTACCGAACGTACCCGTGAAATTGGTCTCCGGCTTTCGGTTGGCGGACGTGGCAACGATATCCTTATGCAGTTTCTGATCGAATCTATTCTCCTGAGTGTTATAGGAGGTATAATTGGAATTACCCTCGGGATGCTTGCGTCGAAGATTACAGCTACGCTTATGAGTTGGCCGGTGGTTATTTCAACGTTCTCGGTGGTTATGGCATTTCTGGTTTGTTCGGCAATCGGTATTTTCTTCGGCTGGTACCCTGCCCGTAAAGCAGCCGGTCTGAACCCTATTGACGCGTTGAGGTACGAATAAAAATAATTGACAATTTTACTATTTACCATTGACAATTGAACCGAAGCTCAAATGGTAAATTGTAAATCGTAAAATAGTAAATTCTATTTGGTGTGCTATCTTTGATAAAAATGAAATGTGATGGCTAAATTTCCTTCCATATCCGATAAAAAAATCAGCATTGGGCTACATGTAATTGCATGGATCATTGTCATCAGCATTCCATTGTACCTGAACAATGCTTTTGGCGGAGGCGACCGTCACCGTTTGTACCAGTTTTATGTACATGCACTTTCGGCTGTCATCATTTTCTATGTCGGTTATTTGTGGCTGGTACCCCGATTTTTCCTTCAGAATAAAAAACTGGCTTATGCCGGAATTTTAGCCGGATTGATTTTGGTAACTTATTTTATTACGTCGTACATCAACGACACGTTGCTTTTTGATGCCGTTCAGGACGCAAAATTTCGGGAAGCCATGAGAAAGCTTTCTGAAGGTACCAAAAATTCACACTCTCCGATGAGGCTATTTGGATTTTACAACCATTTTATAGCTTCCATCCTGATTTCGGGTTTTGCCATGGGTCTTGGCGTAATGGAGAAACTGAAAGAGAACGAGAAAAAGCAAAAGGAGTTGGAGAAGGAAAAGTTGAACTCTGAACTGGCCTTCCTGAAAAACCAGGTGAGTCCGCATTTCTTTTTCAATACCCTGAATAATATTTACTCACTTATTGGAATTGACGGGCCAACAGCTCAGGAATCGGTTTTGAAATTATCGAAATTAATGCGCTACCTGCTTTACGAATCGGAACATGGCGAAACACTCATGAGCCACGAAATCGATTTTATGACCAACTACATCGACCTGATGAAACTGCGGATCAGTCAGAGAGTTGAATTGCAGATCGATTTTCCGAAAGATTTTCCGGACTTTTCAATACCACCACTACTTTTTGTGCCGTTTGTTGAGAATGCGTTTAAACATGGCATTAGTTACCGCGATCGTTCCTTCATCACCATTCAAATGAAGATTGAAGGCAACCGGGTTCATTTTTATTCTGAAAACAGTATCGGAAAAAGTAATCAACCTGAAGATTTACAGCATTCAGGCATTGGTCTCGAAAATGTAAAAAAGCGCTTAAATCTACTGTTTGCCGGCAAACACGAACTAAAAATCAGCAGCAACGAAACTACTTTCAAGGTTGATCTTTCGATTGAGACCGAAAAACTGACAGGATGAAACTAAAGACAATTGCCATAGATGATGAACCACTTGCTCTTCGGTTGGTAACCGATTATATCAGCAAAACTCCGTTTCTGGAACTGGTTGGCGCTTTTGACAACCCGTTGGATGCCATCGATTTTTTGTCGTCGCAGCCCGCCGACCTGATTTTTGTTGACATTCAAATGCCTGATCTAACCGGAATTGAATTTACCCGAAGCCTGGAAGAAGCGCACAAAATCATATTCACAACGGCTTACGAGAAATATGCCATTGAAGGATTTAAACTCAATGCCATCGATTATTTGCTCAAGCCATTCAGCTACGAAGAATTCCTGAAAGCTGCGCAGAAAGCCCGAAAACAAAGCGAACTGGAAGTAAGTGCGTTGCCATCAATCGAAGCCAACAGCCAGTTTTTGTTCCTGAAATCGGAATACAAAATCAGGCGCATCAACTTCAACGACATTCTGTACATCGAAGGTTTGAAAGATTACATCAAAGTTTATACAACCGGCGAAGACAAACCTGTTCTGTCGCTCAATTCGATGAAATCACTTGAGCAAAAATTACCCGAAAGCCGATTTATGCGCGTTCACCGCTCATTCATCGTCAACCTCGATAAAATCGACACCATTGAGCGAAGCCGTATTATTTTCGGGAAAACCTATATTCCGGTGAGCGACCAGTACAAAGACAAATTTCAGGAATATCTCGACAAGAATTTTTTGTAACGATAGCAGAAACTGTTTAACGCATTTAATTCTTTACTGCCGATGTAAATTTTACTACTTCATTTTTTATGGGGGTAACTGTTTTTAAGTAGGCAAAGATTGCTTTCAGGTCTTCTTCTTTCATCTGTCCGTACATCGTCCAGGGCATTATGGAATTAAAATCTCCCGGATTAAGTTTGGTGTTCAGGGTTGCCGAATCAGAATGTGCCTTGAATAAACTCACAAATGTTTCATCGTCCCATCCTCCAATTCCGGTTTCTTCATCCGGAGAAATGTTGGAGGAGCGAACAATGGAACCATCAGTGAACGGGAATTCACGTCCTCCTCCGAATTCAGTGCCTGCAACCAAACTCCCTTTCTCAAATTGGGTGTGACATTCTATACAGGAAGCCGAATCCATAAAGTAGTCTTTTTCATAATTCTAAGATATTTAATTTATCAAAACATAATTTTCACTACATACTTCTTTGATGAAAAGTAAAACAAAAACAACCCGTATGAATAAAAGAATTTTTCGCAAGGCAGAATATGCAAATGCGACACTTCTGAGATCCTATTGTTTAATTGCATTGTCCCAATACCCTTAATCTCAGTGGAATTGTACTGTTTTAGTGCATTCGTAAATTGCCAAAGGCCAGCTATTCCAAGTAAATCTTGTCTCTTGATTCATCGGAATGCTTTCTCTCACAGTCAATTTTTATCGTATTTTTAGTCAAAATATAAAATCATGGAATTTCTGTTTCTCACAATTGGAATTGCTTTAGGACTGGCCGTTACATACTTTATCCTGAATAAAAAAAACCTGAAACAGCAATCTGATTTTGAACATCAAAAATTTGCATTCGAACAAAATAGTATTCAGGAAAAATTTGAGCTTGAAAAAGAGAAATCGCTTTCCGAAGACCGTTTCCAAACTATCCTGAAGGACAAGGATGAGTTGGTGCGTCAGATTCAGGAGCTTCGCACAGAGAATGGAGTTAAAACACAACAGCTCACGCGGGCTGAAGCCGATTTTGGAAACCTTCAGGAGAAACTGGAATTGCAAAAAAAGGAAATGGAAAACCTTCAGCAAAAATTCACTTCCGAATTTGAAAATATTGCATCGAAAATACTGAAACAGAACACGCTGGAATTTTCTGAAGCCAATCAGAAAAGCATAACGGAGTTGATTCTTCCATTGAAAGAAAAGATTCAGCTTTTCGAAAAAAAGGTTGAAGACACTTACGAAAAAGGACTTAAAGATCAAACCGATCTGAAAGCAGAATTAAAAAAACTACACGATTTGAACCTGAAAATCAGCGACGAAGCAAATAATCTGACCAAAGCGCTAAAAGGTGATGTGAAAAAACAAGGCAACTGGGGAGAAGTGATTCTGGAACGAATTCTGGAACGTTCGGGACTTACTGAAGGCCGGGAATATGAAAAACAGGAAAATGTTCTTTCCGAAACGGGGCAACGTTTTCAGCCCGATGTGGTTATTCATCTTCCGGATCAGAAACACATTGTGATCGATTCGAAAGTCTCGCTGATTGCTTACGAAAGATTTGTAAATACTGAAAATGAAAAAGAAAGGCTGGCATTTGTTAAAGAACATTTGCAAAGTATGCGCAGCCACATTAAAATACTGAGCGAAAAACATTATCAAAATTCGCCAGGGTTTAACAGCCCCGATTTTGTGCTGCTGTTTGTGCCCATCGAATCCTCTTTCAGCATTGCGGTTCAGGAAGATCAGGAATTGTTTTCATACGCCTGGGACAACAAAGTGGTGATTGTCAGTCCATCGACGCTTCTGGCCACTTTGCGAACCATCGCATCAATCTGGCAACAAGAAAATCAGACCCGAAACGCGTTGGAAATTGCCCGGCAAAGTGGCGCTTTGTACGACAAATTTGTTGGTTTTATTGCCGATATGGAAGCCATTGGGAAAAGTCTTGAAAGCACCCGAAAAACGTATGATCAGGCAACGAACAAATTGTATTCAGGAAGTGGAAATTTGGTGAAACGAGCCGAAAATATTAGAAAGCTTGGAGCTAAAACGACCAGGGAATTGCCTAAGGAAAAGCTATCAGAAGAATAATTTCAACAGCATCCATCTCTTTTTTGAAAGCTGAATGCCTGAATCCAGATTTTATTCCTCGCGGTATTCAGGCTCAAGTCCGTCTTCACACACATCAACCGGAACAATCCATACCTCCGGACGGCCATTTCCTTCGCCACCTTCCGATTCACGACGGGCTATTTCAGACCCAAAAAATACGGCAATGTGGTCGTGAGGAATATCCATATCTTCATCTGACTCATTCCCAACAACAACTGCATTAATTCCATCGATACGAACGAAATCGCCTTTCGAAAAAACCAGTTCATCCATAAAATTTCAACTTCATGAAGGGTAAAAAAAGATGCAATCATTTCTGACTGCATCCAAATATATTCATTCAAAAATTTAGCTTGCTTTTAGCCGAACAGAAATAACGCCATCGATCTTTTCCTGTGCATAATCAAGAGAGATAACCATCTTTTTGACATTCTGAGAAGGAGTGTCAAACATGGCATCGTTCATGATGTTTTCGCAAATCGAACGAAGGCCGCGCGCTCCCAGTTTAAACTCAACTGCTTTGTCAACAATAAACCCTAACGCATCTTCATCGAAACTTAATTCCACATGATCGAGTTCAAACAATTTAACGTATTGCTTAATCAGCGAATTACGCGGCTCGGTTAAAATACTCCGCAAGGCTTTCCGGTCGAGTGGTTCGAGATAAGTTAAAACCGGAATACGACCAATAATTTCAGGAATTAAACCAAACGATTTTAAATCCTGAGGCGAAATATATTGAAGCATATTATTCCGGTCGAGATTCTCGGCTTTCTTTTGTGCACCGTAACCAACAATTTTTGTATTCAGGCGCTGTGCAATCTTTTTATCGATTCCGTCGAAAGCTCCTCCGCATATAAATAATATATTTTTGGTGTTAACGGCAATCATTTTTTGCTCCGGATGTTTGCGGCCACCCTGCGGCGGAACATTTACGATTGATCCTTCGAGCAATTTCAGCAAACCCTGCTGAACGCCTTCTCCGGATACATCGCGGGTAATGGAAGGATTGTCGCCTTTCCGGGCAATTTTATCAAGTTCGTCGATAAATACAATTCCACGTTCGGCAGCTTCAACATTGTAATCGGCAGCCTGCAACAAACGGGTCAGCAGACTCTCAATGTCTTCGCCAACGTAACCGGCTTCGGTTAAAACTGTTGCATCAACAATGGTAAAAGGTACGTGAAGCATTCGGGCAATGGTACGAGCCAAAAGTGTTTTACCCGTACCGGTTTCACCAACCATGATGATGTTCGACTTTTCAATTTCAGTTTCATCATCCGAAACCTTTTGATTCAATCGTTTGTAATGGTTGTAAACAGCTACAGAAAGTATCTTTTTAGCATGATCCTGGCCGATCACATACTGATCGAGAAAACTTTTAATTTCTATAGGCTTCATTAACTTCAGGTCGTTTGTCGAAAAAGTATCATCTTTCCTGAATTCTTCCTCGACAATGGCATGAGCCTGTTCAACACAACTGTCGCAAATATGACCTTCCATGCCCGCAATCAGCAGGTTTACTTCCTTCTTCTCACGACCACAAAACGAACATTTGTCGATTTTCATTTCTCTATTTTTTTGCATGAGTCCTATTTATGCCTGATCAAAACTTCGTCGATCATTCCATATTCTTTAGCCTCTGTAGACGTCATCCAATAATCACGGTCGGCATCCTTTTCGACCTGTTTATACGTTTTACCGCTATGGATGGCTATAATATCGTACAATTCTTTTTTCAGCTTCATAATTTCGCGGGCTGTGATTTCGATGTCAGAAGCCTGACCCGAAGCGCCACCCATGGGCTGATGAATCATCACCCGGGAATGTTTTAACGCCGAACGCTTGCCTTTTGTTCCGGCAGTAAGCAAAACAGCTCCCATTGATGCAGCCATTCCGGTACAAATAGTTGCCACATCAGCAGATATAATCTGCATGGTATCGTAAATACCTAAACCTGCATGTACCGAACCTCCGGGAGTATTGAAATAAATCTGAATATCCTTGCTCGGATCGGATGATTCGAGGAATAACAACTGCGCCTGAACAATGTTCGCAATATAATCGTCGATGGGTGTACCCAAAAAGATAATACGGTCCATCATAAGCCTTGAGAATACGTCCATCGAAGCAACATTCAACTGGCGTTCTTCAATAATGTATGGAGTCAGGCTGTTTGTAAAAATCGAGTCGAAGCGATGCATCGTTAAACTGCTAATACCTAAATGCTTCGTTGCGTATTTATTAAATTCTTTACTGTCGTTCATATTTTAGTTCTCCTGTTTAAAAAAAAACTTTGTAAAAAACCGCATCTTCCTTATAAAAAGGCTAATCCGGATTTTCACAAAGTTATAAAAATATGCTATTTGCTGTTAAGCCCTCAAATTAATTTTCCAGCATTTTGTTAAACTCCTCGTAGCTGATGTCTTTGATGTCGAGGGTTACTTTACCTTTTATGGCATCAATAATAACGTCTTCCTGCTTTCTGGAAACCAGTTTACGACGTTCTTCTTCGTTTTGCAACATGTGGTTGGCATAACTTTCCAGATTCTCTTCGCTAACATTGCTCAAACCATATTGACGGAACTGCATGGCAGCCATTTCTTTGGCCAACCCACGAACATCTTCTTCAGTAATTTTCAGTTCGTTATCTTTAACAATACGATCTTTAATCAATTGCCATTTCAGGTCGATCATGAAATTATCAAAATCAGATTCGATTTGTTCGTCAGTCATTTTTTCGTTGGTTGCTTTGATCCACCTTTTCAGGAATGTTTCAGGCAAATTGAACGGAATAGCTTTAAGCAGCGAGTCGCGACTGTCGATCGCAAATTTGTAATTGCCCGAATACAAGAAATTTTCTTCGATTTCAGCTTTCACCTTAGCCCTGAATTGTTCTTCGGTTTCAATGCCTGAATCTTCACCAAAGATTTTACCGAAAATTTCAGGAGTTAATTCAGCTTTTTCGAAATGCAGAACTTCAACGATTGTAAAGCTAAAGTTACCCGAAAGGGTTTCGGCAGCTTCGTGTGAAATATTCAGCATGTGGCCAACTTCGTGCCTGTTTTCGTAGGTTTTAACCGGATCGAAAACGACAACATCGTCAGCTTTTTTGCCAACAAACTGTGCTTTCACTTCTTCGTCCTTCATCAGGTCGACGGCGATAACAACTTTATCAGCAGTAACTCCACCTTCGAGCGGGTTTCCTTCTTCGTCGAGTTGAACAAAATTTCCACGTAATGTATCGTTTTCGCCTGCTGTTTCAACTACTTTATTTTCGCCAAAACGTCCGGTATAGGCATCAATCTGCTGATTCACCATTTTTTCACCGGCTGCAATGCTGTAATATGGAATAATAGTATCCTTATCCAGATTGACCACAATTTCAGGAGCAATAGCAATGTCGAACACAAAACTGTAATCTTCCTCCGCATCCCAGTTAATTGTGGGTTGTTTTTCTTCATTTGGAAGCGGTTCTCCCAAAATATTAAGATTTTCAGATTGAATATAGTCGTTCAGGCTTTTGGAAAGTATTTTATTAACTTCTTCTGCCAGTGCAGCTTTTCCATACATTTTTTTAATCAACCCTGCAGGAACCATTCCGGGACGAAAACCCGGCATATTTGCTTTTTTGCGATAGTTCTTCAGAACATCGTTTACAGTAGCCTCGTAATCATTTTTTTCGATCGACACAGTCAGAATTGCATTCAGTTCGTCGATGTTTTCTCTGGTAATATTCATCCGAAAATAGTGTTATTAATTAATTCTTATTTGAATGCCCGGCTGAAATTCATTTGTTGAAAATGTCCATTCGGGATATATATTTTCTCATTTGGTTTTTTGTCGCAGCTTTCAAACTTAATTTTTGACTGAAGCATTTCGAATATAAAATTCGTGTTCTGCTTTTACCTGCCCGGTTCTTCAGGCATCGAACAAATTTGGCGAAGATTGATCTGCAATTGCAATTTCCTTCCGCGGCTTGTTTGTTCAGCATTTTTTCACTTAAAGCTATTGGGAATCAGAGATGAAGACAAACTTCACAAATACTCCGGAACCAAAACCTGCTGCTTTAAATTAATAAAAACCGCTTGCTTATCCTTTTTCAAGTAAAGCAAGTCGGTTATTCTTTTCTGTTGTGCGGGCGAAGGGACTCGAACCCCCACGCCGTAAGGCACCAGATCCTAAGTCTGGCACGTCTACCAATTCCGCCACGCCCGCTAAATGCGGTGCAAATGTATGTCATTTTTTTTACACCAGCAACAAGACAATAAAAACTTTTCGATTTGTTTGCCAGGCCTAAAATTGATTACCTCAGCTCAAAATTCTGCCCAAGATAAACCCGGCGAACTTCCTCGTCCGAAGCAAGTTCCTGAGCCGTTCCGGCTTTCATGATTGAACCTTCGTAAAGCAAATACGACCGGTCGGTGATGGTAAGTGTTTCGTGAACATTGTGATCGGTAATCAATACGCCAATGTTTTTCTCGCGCAGTTTTTTTATAATTGACTGAATGTCCTCAACCGCAATCGGGTCGACTCCGGCAAACGGTTCGTCAAGTAGTATAAATTTAGGATCGATAGCCAGCGCACGTGCTATTTCCGTTCTTCGGCGTTCACCTCCTGAAAGCTGATACCCTTTACTTTTCCGGATATGTTGCAGCCCAAATTCAGTTAAAAGCGTTTCAACTTTTTCATGCTGAGCGGCTTTAGGCAATTTTGTCATTTCAAGTACCGAAAAAATATTGTCTTCAACACTCATTTGCCTGAAAACAGATGCTTCCTGGGCCAGGTAGCCAATTCCTTTCTGAGCACGCTTGTACACCGGAATCATTGTAATTTCCTCGTCATCAATAAAAATTCTTCCCGTCAATGGTTTTATCAAACCAACAATCATATAAAACGAGGTAGTCTTACCTGCGCCGTTCGGGCCAAGCAATCCCACAATTTCACCCTGATTCACCTCGAATGAAACTCCTTTTACAACGGTTCGCTTCCGGTACTTCTTTACAATATTTTCAGCTCTAAGTTTCATGTGAGATTTTTTACCTGCGATTAGATTTCATCTATCTTCCGTTGGTTCGCTTTCTGAACACGGGTTGAAATTACAATGCTCACTTCGTAAAGAATTACCAAAGGAATACAAACCATAATCTGGCTGAAGACATCTGGTGGAGTAATGATGGCAGAAATTACCAACAATACAACATAGGCATGTTTCCTGAATTTCTTCATAAATCCCGGAGTCAGGATACCTACTTTGCTCAGGAAATAGGCAATAATTGGCAATTCGAAAATTACACCTCCTGCAAAAACGATGGACGTAACCGTGCTGATGTAGGAAAGAATATTTATCTGATTAACGACAGTTGAACTGATGCTGTATGACCCCAAAAAGTCGACCGAAAGGGGAACGATTAGGTAATACCCGAATAAAACACCCAGGAAGAACAAAAGCGACATATAAAAAACAGCTCCGGTGGCATGTCTGCGTTCGTTCTCGTAAAGCGCCGGTCTTACAAAACTCCAGAACTGATAAATCACGTAAGGCGCTGCAATAATCAGCCCGGCTATAATTGCGGTCCAGATGTGTACCATAAACTGTCCCGACATATCGATGCTGATTAACTGCAATTCATGGGTGTTGATTTTTAAAGTTGGAGTATTCACTAAATCAGCCAGCAGAGCCATCATACGGTTGGTCCAGAAATTTGGATTTTTCGGCGCAAAAATTATAGAGTCGAAAATGAAATCCTTCTCTACAAACGCAAGAATAGAAAAAACACAAATAGCAATTGCTGAACGGATGATGTGCCATCTTAAAGCTTCAAGGTGGTCAAGGAAAGACATTTCAGTCTTTGAGCTCTTTTTCTTATTCTTTTTGGATGATAGTTCTTCTTTGTTGGTTTCTTCAGACATAAAAGGGGAAATAAATGGATCTGATTGGTTTATCAAAAATTCGCACAAATATAGTTTATATTCCTAATTTAACAGATGGGCTGTATCTTAAATTTCCTTAAAGCAGTCCTTAATGTACCTAATTTGAGCCTCTGCAATTGTTTTTTAATTGATATTTTATATACCTTCGGGATTACATTACGAAAAAGAATCATTTTTTTTGATCAGAAAGAGGGTACGATACTTTTATGGGAATAGAGAACACATTAACAGAACAGCTCCAAAAATATTTTGGATTTGATCGTTTTAAAGGACAACAGGAAGAAGTGATCAAAAGTGTGTTGAGTGGCAACGATACCTTTGTATTGATGCCAACGGGTGGGGGAAAATCGTTGTGTTACCAATTGCCGGCACTCATCATGGAGGGTACAGCCATCATCATTTCTCCATTGATCGCTTTAATGAAAAATCAGGTCGATTCGATACGAAGTTTTGGTACCGAAGATGGTATCGCTCATTTCTTAAATTCGTCGCTTACAAAAGCTGCAGCTCAAAAAGTACGCGACGATGTGACCACTGGCAAAACCAAGTTGCTTTACGTTGCTCCTGAAAGTCTGACCAAGGAGGACAATATTGAATTTCTGAAAAATGTAAAAATATCATTCTACGCTGTAGATGAGGCTCATTGCATTTCAGAATGGGGTCACGATTTCAGGCCTGAATACCGGCGCATAAAACCCATTGTTTCCGAAATTGGGCAAGCTCCTTTGATTGCGCTTACAGCAACGGCCACGGCAAAAGTTCAGCACGACATACAGAAAACACTGGGCATGCTTGAGGCCAATGTCTTCAAGGCTTCTTTTAACCGTCCGAATTTATATTATGAAGTAATTCCTAAATCGAAACCCGAAACCCAGATCATTAAATTCATCAAGGAAAATGAAGGAAAATCAGGAATTATTTATTGCCTGAGCCGGAAAAAGGTTGAAGAATTAACCGAGAATCTACTCGTTAACAACATCAAAGCCCTGGCCTATCACGCCGGAATGGATTCGGCAACCCGATCGGCCAATCAGGATAAGTTCCTGATGGAAGAAGTTGATGTGATTGTAGCCACCATTGCCTTTGGAATGGGAATCGACAAACCCGACGTCCGTTTTGTTATTCATTACGATATTCCGAAAAGTCTGGAAGGATATTACCAGGAAACCGGGCGGGCAGGAAGAGATGGAGGCGAAGGAAAATGCATCACCCTTTATTCGGCCAAAGACATTCAGAAACTGGAGAAATTTATGCAGGGAAAACCGGTTGCTGAACAGGAAATCGGACGACAATTGCTCCTCGATACGGCCTCGTATGCCGAATCGGCTATTTGCCGCCGTATTATCCTCCTGAATTATTTTGGCGAAAAGCTGGAAGAACCCTGCGGAAACTGCGACAACTGCATCAACCCGAAAGAGCAGATTGAGGCCAAAGATGAAATTTGCCGCGCTCTTCAGGCCATTGTTGAAGTCAAGGAAAAATACAAAGCCGAACATTTGTCGGATATTCTCACCGGGAAAAAGACTGCTGCCGTAAAATCGTTTCGACATTATGAGCTTGAAGCGTTTAATTCGGGAAACGATCATGGTGAAAAATTCTGGAATGCTGTTTTCAGGCAAAGTCTGATTGCCGGCTTGATTTCAAAAGATATCGAGAACTACGGCTTACTGAAAATGACACAGAAGGGATATGATTTCATTGAAAAACCGTACGATTTCCTTTTGGTGCGCAATCACAATTACGACGCCATTGAGGAAGAAGCCAATGCCGCAGCCGCCCAGGCGAGCGGCGCTGCCGATCCGGAGTTGTTTGCCATGCTCAAGGACTTACGCAAGAAGATTTCGAAGAAACTGAATTTGCCACCCTTTGTGATTTTCCAGGATCCGTCGCTGGCCGACATGGCTTTGCAATACCCAATTACAATCGATGAACTAAAATACATTCAGGGTGTTGGTGAAGGAAAAGCCAAGCGCTACGGAAAAGAATTTGTTGAATTGATTAAAGCTTTTGTCGAAGAAAATGAAATAGATCGCCCGCAGGATTTGGTGGTTAAAAGTGTAGCCAATAAATCGAAAATGAAAGTGGGAATCATTCAAAGCATCGACCGGAAAATTTCGCTGGAAGACATTTGCTCATCGATAGGCATTGATATGAAAGAATTGATTTCGGAAATTGAAACGATCGTAAATTCAGGAACTAAAATCAATATCGATTATTATCTCGACGAAATTCTGGATGACGACCGTCAGGAAGAAATTTTTGAGTACTTCAGAGAAGCCAAAGACGACAGCGTCGAAAAAGCGCTTAAAGAACTGGGCGAAGAAGATTACACAGAAGAAGATATCCGGCTCATGCGCATTCATTTCATTTCTGAATTGGGCAACTAATTTGCTTCCGGTACTAAAAAGAATCCTGAAAATTTGTTGATTTTCGGGATTTTTTGTTTCAAACTTTAGAAATAGTTTGGCTTGGTGCCTTTCTTCCGGTAAATATTAAAATCGTAGCCGATCAGTATTTCATAAGTTCCTGCCTGGAATTTCCGGATATCCTGAATAATGGCATAATCTGCGGCAAATCCAATCCGAATGCTGTTTGAAAAAGTAAATTGAGCATTGAGACAAGCGGCGCCATTACTTCGCAAATTCATGCCCAACTGAAGATTTACGGGCAAATACAAGTTGGCCGATGCATCAAAATATACAGGTTTCCCGATTGTTCCGACTACCAGTAAATTAGGTTTCAGAATAATACTTTTGTTGTGCAACTTAAATGCATATCCCGCTGATAAATAAGCAGTTTTGAATTCCTGAAGCGAAGAATATCCGGTGCGGTTAACTTTGAATGTATTGTTTATGACTTGAGGAATGGAAAAACTCACATAGTATTTATCGCTAAAAAAAACTGCGCCAAAGCCAAATGCAGTCATAAAATACATTTTTAAATCAGCATTAAACTGAGAGTCAAAAATGCGATCCGGATACAATTGGTAATCGGTTAGGTTATTGCTGTAATTTACAAATCCAGCCTTAAAACCAAATCTCATATAATTATACATATCGAGTCTAATCTGGTACGAATAATCACCGGTAAAAATCAGTCGCTTTTCGTAACCAACGTCCCTGCGAATAAGATCTGCGCCAAAACCACTTTCATGGTCTTTTATTGGTGAGTGATATGAAAACTGCTGGTAAAGCGTACTTCCTTTTATCGACGTATAATCCTTTCGTGTCGACACGAAAAATCCGGCCTGATCCCACATACCAACAAATGCCGGATTTATGGTATACATATTATTAACGTATTGCATCGTCCATGGGAATTCCTGTGCTTTAGCCGTACCACAGGCAAAAAACACAACCATCAGCGCTGTTAATAAACTATGTACGATTTTCCGAATCATCAATTTTTAAATCAAATTCATTTCCACGCATCAATTCGCACCATTTTAGTAAAATGAATACAATAACATCGTATTCATTTCATTCAATTTCTTAACTCACCCCGTCGCCCTTGAACCGGGCGACCGCCCCTCTCTTCATGAATAGAGGGGCAGAGCATCGCAGATGCGACGGGGTGAGTTAATTATTAACACGACAATAAAACTGTTTTCAACAACTTAAGTAATCGAACCAATGTAATGTCGTATTTTTTCCTTTGACTCACCCCACGTCCGCAAGCGGACGTCCCCCCTCTCTACATGTAGAGAGGGGCAAAGCGAGCTCTGCGAGCTTGGGGTGAGTCAACAAACAATGAATTTGAAATGCGACATTATTTCATTCTTTTAACTTAATAGGATACAAATACGAAACTTTTCTTCACTTCGCCATTACCCAATTGCAACACATAATAATACGTTCCCGGAATGACTTTACCGTTAAGCGTATCTGCTGCACGATTGGTTGTTCTACCGTCCCACCACGCGCGCTCGGCTGTACCCCAGAATTCAAGATTTCCGTAATGATCTTTCTCAAATAACTTATTTCCCTGCTGATCAAAAATATACATTTTTGCATTTGGGAAATGATCGATACAGAAGATCTGGAAGTAATCGTGAATGTTGTCTTCGTTCGGCGAGAATGCGTTTGGAATCATCAAATCGCAATCGCGTCCGTAATCCAGGTACTCCGGATGACCGTCAAAATCGGTATCATCATTACTGAAATCTCCGTCCATATTTAAATCCTCGAATCGCGTCAGGTATTCGTCATTGTCGTCGTTTTCGTCGCGCCAGTCTCTCAGACCATCTCCATCAAAGTCTTGCATCGCAGCATTGCTTCCGATCGCATTATCCGATGGAGCGCAAATATTAATCACTGTATCGAATCCGTCATCCAATCCATCTGCATCTTCATCTTTGCCAATCAGGACATAATCTGGTTTACCATTTGCATTTGCATCGTGCCCTTCAATGTAATCGGTCACTTCGTCATTGTCCGAATCCACATCGAGGAAATCAGGTATTCCATCGGGATTATACAAATTCATGTCCGTATCAACCGGAACTATCTTTTTCCCATTCTGATCGGAGTCATACGCATCGTCCAATCCATCGCCATCGGTATCTTTAAATGACGGTGCAATGTAATCCGGCGGACTTTTTTGCCCTTCAAAATTATCTACAATTCCGTCATTGTCTGAATCAATATCCAAATAATTTGGACGTCCATCACCATCGGCATCAGCCAGGATCCCACCTTCGTCAACATTTAATATTCCGTCACCATCAGCATCCGGATCTAGACTATTTACAATACCATCGTGATCGAAATCGGCCAAAATGGTAATGACTACTTTTGCGGTATCTCCCTGGTAATGTTTGGCATCAAAAATAGCATATTCAAACGAATCAACTCCTTCGTAATTCGGTTCTACATGATATTCAAACGAGCCATCAGGATTTATTGTGACTGTTCCATGCAAAGGATTTACGACCGGAACAACTTCAATATAGAACGGATCGCCTTCAGGGTCAGAATCATTTACAATAATATTTCCGGTCGTTATATAGCAACTGCTACTGAATTCATCATCAACAGCCACGGGAGGATAATTCGGCGGTGGAATAGTTATTACTTTTGAATTCACACACCCGCTTGCATCCGTAACAAAAACAGTATACGAACCATCGCTCAGATTCTTAATATCTTCGGTGGTTTCGCCATTGCTCCATTTAATGTTGTACGGGCCATTTCCTCCTGAAATACTGATGTCAATTTCTCCTTTCCGTTGCGATTTCAGGTCAATTTCAGTTATCGAATCGGTTGTAATCACAATTTCTGAAGGTTGATTAATGGTTACATTAACCAATTCTCCTGACGTACATCCGTTGGCATCTATGGTCAGGATATTGTATGTTCCGGCATTAGCCGCGAATGTGGTCTGATTTCCGGTCACAAGTACATTATCGAACTGTCCACCCTGATATTTAATGACATACGTTCCATCAGGAACATTCTGAAAACTCAAACTTATACTTCCGGGTTCTCCAAAACATTTACTGTCGGCCTTTCCGGCAAACGACATAATTGGTGGAGGCGGTACAGCCGGAACAGCAATAGTTCCGATTGATTCGCAGCCGGTTATTGTGCTGCGTACGCCAATGGAATAGGTACCCGTTTTTAGATTTGCGAATACAACTGACGATTGATAAGCGCCACCATTTACATTGTATTCGAATTCGGCGCCTAGCGGACTTGTAATTTCAACAGTGCCGTTCAGATCGTTACACGTCGGAACCGCGGTTACTTTTGCAACAGGAACTTGAGGATCAGCCGGTAATTCATTAATCCTGATGGTTTGCTCAATCGATTCGCAGCCTGTAGAAATATCTTTGACTTTAATGGTGTGAGTGCTTCCGGGCAACAGGTTCGAAAGAATGGCTAAATCCTGGTAAGTTCCGTTATCAAAACTGTACTGGTATCCGGTACCTGCTGCCGGATCTGTAATTTCAATGGCGCCTGAAGTCACAAGACAACCGGGTTGAGTAACCACATAAAGTGGTGTTTGTGCAGGTTCAGGAATTAAATCAATTGCGAAAGTGGCGAGTTCAGATTCGCAGCCAGAAGAAATATCTTTTACCCGCATGGTATGGGTACTTCCGGGAGCCAGCCCTGTCCATACCGTATCCGGCTGATAAGCTCCGGCATCCAAACTGTATGCATAATTCGGTCCGGTAGGCGAATTTACGACGATAGTTCCTGTCCGAACAATACAATTTGGCTGTATAACATCTCCAATTGGCGCCGGTGGAGGATCTTTCAGCGTAATATCAATTGTTCCGCTAATACTGCAACCCAGAGCATCAGTCACGGTAAGCGTATGGATTCCTGTTGGCAGCACAAATGAACCGGTTCCCGTATAGGGAGGTGTACCGCCTGTGGCAGTTACCAATACCGTATTATTCACTGATCCGGAGCAGAGTGGTTCTATTGGCGAAAGCTGCATGATTAGTTCAGGCGGACCTGCCAGAGTGCCACTTATTACATTCGACTGGCAACCATTGCTGTCTCTTACAATAAACGAATAGGGCATTCCAGTTGGCGAATTCACTGTTATTTGCCCGTTGTTATCAAGCTTTTTGCCATTTAAATAATAGGGCTTGGTGCCTCCGGTGGCCGTAATTGTAATGGTTCCGTCCTCGCCGAAGCATTTTGCTGATACCGCAACACTGGTAGCCAAAACAGGAAGTAGATTAGGCATTGTAAATGTGAGATTGGCAGTACAACCATTTTTATCAATGACTGTTATGGTTTGTTTCTTTCCGGCCGGGATAGTGTATGTTCCGGTATTGGTATATGGAGGAGTACCGCCTGAAGCCGTAACAATCAGTTTTCCCGTACCATTGTAACACACAGGTGGTTCGTATCCAAAATACCCAACGGTCAATGCAAGAGGCGGTTCTGTAATGACAACTTTACCCAGTAGAACCTGATTTGCGGGATTCGCGGCATCCCGTATCATGACGTCATACGTTCCGGCAGTTAAACCGGCAATTATTCGGGTCGGTTTCCATGTTGCTCCGCCATCGACACTATAATTGTATGAACTGGCTCCGGATTCGTGACTAATTGAGATAATTCCGCTATTGTCGCCTTTACATTTTACATCCGTGTGGTCTACATCGGCCTGAATCGATCCGGCCGGATTGATGACTTTCTGGAAGGTAATCAAACAGTCCGGAGCATTTTTATCACGGATAGTTACATCGTAAACTCCTGAAGTCAATCCTGAAAATACGGAAGTTCCAAGCCAGGTAACACCGTCGATACTGAATTGATAAACTCCCGATCCGCCGGTAATGTTCGTTATGGTTATTTTTCCGTCAGCCGCCCCCGGGAATGTTTCGTTGGTTACCGCAATTGTGGCGTCAATCACATCGGGTTGTTTTATTTCAATTGTTCCCAGTACAATACTGTTCGCCGTATTTCCGGCATCGCGTATCACTAGCGTATATTCCTGGGCGATCAAACCCGGAAAATAATTGCTGTTTTGCCATGAGACTCCACCGTTGATGCTAAACTCAAACACTGCAACACCTGTTGCATTCAGGAATGTGATGGTTCCATCCGACCCATCGTTACAGGTCACATCCGACTTGGTATAACCTGCAGTGATGGTTCCGGCCGGTAAAATGATGACTGGTATCGTTATGAAACAATTGGCAACATTGGCATCGGCCATGCTTACCACGTAAGAACCCGGAGACAAATCGGTGAAAATACTTTGAAACTGCCAGTTAACTCCGTCAAGACTGTATTTGTAAAGTCCGGTGCCCCCATGTTGCCCCACTATGGTTATTGTTCCGTTGTTTGCTCCCGGCAAAGTTTCGTTTGTATGTTGTTCGGTTGCTTCAAGTCTTTCCGGCTGAAGTATTTCAACGCCATCGAGAGTAGCAACGCAGCTATTGGCATCCTGAACAATTAAAAAATTGTAGGTATTTGCTGATAAACCAGTAAATGTATTTCCGGAGTGCCAGGTTGCCCCGCCATCAATACTGAATTGATAGGGTCCAACTCCATTTTGCGGACTGGTTATCGAAATAGTTCCATCGTTACCTCCATAACAGGTTACGTTGGTTGGATTGACAGTTGCCGTAAGTTTAGGCGGTTGATAAATTTCAACTGGCAGAAAACTTACCACGCACAATGGATTTGCAGCATCCCGCATTTGAATGTTGTAATTTCCGGCTGTCAGGCTTAGTATATCACCGGCATACCAATTCATTCCATCATACGAAAACTCCCAGGCTCCGGAACCTCCGGACATATTGCTGAATAGAATTTTCCCGTCGTTGCCACCCCAGCAGCTCACATCCGCAGTAGCAATAGTGGCGATTAACTGGTCAGGTTCTGTAATTTCAAAAACACCAATGGTAAACATACATTCATTCGAGTTTGCATCGCGCATTTCAAGTGTATAACTACCGGGAGTAAGTCCTGAAAAGGTTAGATTTTTGATCCAGGTTGAGCCATCAATAGAATATTCATACAAGCCTGATCCTCCGGAAGGATTAATGACACCGATTGTTCCATCTTTTGCGGCATAACAGGTTACGTCAGTTTTCCCGCCTGTGGCTGAAAGCGGAACAGGTACTTTAATGCTTATGGTGTCAAGGGTTAGTTCGCAGGAGAAAAGATTAGCATCCCTTATCTTTACCACATAAGTTCCCGGAACTAAATCAGTATATGCTCCATTCGAAGTCCAGTTTGCGCCATCGATGTTATATTCGTACAATCCGGAAACGCTGTTCTGCGGATTGCTAATCGTAATCGTACCATCGTTTCCTAAACAGGTTGCGTTGGTTGATGCGACATCGGCATAAAGCGGATCAGGCTCAACAATGGTGTAGGTTCCCAAATCCTCTTCACAATTTTTTGAGTCGCGCATTTTTACCACATAAGTACCTGGCAACAAGGCTGTGTATGAATTGTTTGAATTCCAGCTTGCCCCATTGTCAATGCTAAACTGGTACGGCGGGAATCCGTTTGTCGCATTCGAAATTAAAATAGAACCATCGTTTGCACCGTGACAGGAAAGGTCGGTTGGAGTCACTGTTGCCTGCATTTGCAATGGTTCGGTAATTGTGATTTCAGGCTGAATGAACTCAATACAATCTTTGCCCTTCAAGTCGCGCATTAAAACATAATACGTATCGGGCTTCAAATTGATAAACGTTTCGGAACTGGTCCAGTTAATTCCGTCAACCGTAAATTCATACGTTCCCAAACCTCCTTTAGCTCCGGTAATTCTTATGGTTCCATCGTTAGCGCCAAAGCAACTAACATTGGTAAATGAAGTGCTTGCCTGAAGTCTTTCAGGTTCAGTTAAGGTAATCGTATCTAGTGTTGCCGTGCATTCAGGGGCATTCGCATCGCGCATCAATACCGTATAAGAGCCAGCGCTTAAATCTGCAAATATACTGTCCAATTGCCAGTCGATTCCGTCAAGACTATACTCATAAATTCCTGAACCGTTCTTAGGATCGGAAACTGTAATTGTACCGTCATTTCCGGCGAAACAGGTCACATCGGTTTTCGAGATTGTTGCTGAAAGCGGTTCAGGTTTCGTAATGACAACAGTTTCAAGCTTAATTTTACACCCCGGAAAATCGGCGTCAGCAATCCAGACATCATAACTTCCGGCTGAAAGTCCGGTGAATTTTCCCTCGGTTTGCCAGTTGGTATCATTTAATGCAAACTCATAATTTCCCCATCCCCCAGTTGGATTTAATGCCGAAATGGTTCCGTCGTTACCCAAACAAGTCTCGTCGGTGAATTTGACCACCGCAGCCAATTGATCCGGTTCAACAATTTCGTAGGTTCCAAGGCTTGTCTCGCAAAAAGCAAAGTTGGTATCGCGAACCCAAACTTCATACGACCCGGGTTCCAGATTATTGAAATCCGGAGAGGAAGTCCAGGCCAATCCATTCAGGCGGTATTCGTAATTTCCCGAACCTCCGGTTGTTCCTGAAATCTGGATTCGACCATCGTCGGCTCCGAAACAGGTTATATCTGTTTTAACAACATTGGCTTCGAGATGAATAATGGTTATTTCAACTTTTGACATGGCCGGTGGGCACGAGGTTGAAGCGCCCAGACCATGAGCAGTTAATAAAAGAGATACATTTGCGGTTAACAAATCGTTGGGGCCGGGAGTATAAACCGGATTCAAGCTGTTGTTGTCATTAAACACACCGTCACCACTGGTCGTCCAGCGTAACAATCGGTAATTGGAAGCCGTGGCATCTGTAAGGTTAATTGTATTTCCGTTGCAAACAATTTGGGGAGCTCCTGCGAACGCCGTTGGCTGTCCATAAACCCTGATCAGGCCCATTTGTGTGCTGTCGCAACCGAAAGCAGATGTTTGTACAACCATCAGGCTAAAGTTTCCGGTATTTGGCCAAAATATTGAAACACTGTTTCCCTCAATTGCTGCATTCGAAATGGGGTCGATATCCGTAAACGGATCGCCGGCAGGATTGGGAAGAACAACAGGATTGCCGTTGCTTTGATCGGTCAGAATCCATTCGTAAGTCGAAGCAGGTTCTCCGTTTACCCTGTAAACACGGGTTGAATTGACACATACCGAATCAATGGCGTAAGGCTGACCGTTTGCCAGTGAAGCAACGATCAGAAAAAGCAGAGACAATATGTATTTCAACCTATTCAGCATAGTTTTAATTCAATGTTTCAAATCGCAAAAGCCAGTTACGGCTTCTCTAGTCCTCTGTATCCAAATTCCAATATTAGTAAGAAACTGTTTAAATTTATATTGAACCCGCTTTGGGGTTCTTAAACTTATGGATTCATTTGCCTCCGGTTTTACCGGAGGTTATTCAAATTCAAGTCCTTCGGACTTTTGGTTCTGTACAACCCTGAAAGGGTGTGATTTTAATAACCGTGGGTGTTAACCCACAGAAAATGAATGATAAAATCCGGCAACCCTGAAGGGGTTGAACTTTAATACATATTGTATAAATCAAATTTAAACAGTCTCTAACTTTAAATGATTGTATGTTCATTTACTTTTTATGATATTAACGCTAAACAATTGTTCATTTTATAATTTACTCACCCCAAGTCCGCTAGCGGACTTCTCCCCTCTCTACACGTAGAGAGGGGCAGAGCATCGCAGACTTCGGCGTGAGCTCAGTCGAACGATGCGACGCCCGCCTGCAGCAGGCAGGGGGTGAGTCAATATTTTAGAATAATTTAAGTACAACATTTTATTGTTCCCGTTACTTGTACACACCCAATGGTTATCATTCTTAGTTATTCTGTCGTCAATTATCGTTTCAGGGCAACCCAATGACTCT
Organism: Prolixibacteraceae bacterium; assembly: GCA_041652995.1. Taxonomy (GTDB): domain Bacteria; phylum Bacteroidota; class Bacteroidia; order Bacteroidales; family Prolixibacteraceae; genus Aquipluma. The sequence continues at coordinate 5,515 of JBAZGO010000009.1, read as the reverse complement.
TAATGACCAGAAGCAATTTATCAGATAACCATATAAGTAATAAAATCAATTTATTGTCGTGTTTTTTATTGTTACTCACCCCAAGTCCGCAAGCGGACTTCTCCCCTCTCTGCGTGTAGAGAGGGGCAGCGCATCGCAGATACGACGCCCGCCTGCTGCAGGCAGGGGGTGAGTCAAGAAATGTGAACAAAAACAAATACGACATTATTTCATTCACTTTACTTAAATTTATTTCCCATAGCTCTTCTCATTTCCCTTATTCTAATCTTCTCATTAATCAATTCTTCTAATTTGTGTTTACTTCCTTACGGTTCATACTGATAGATTACCGATGTCGCCGGTTTTGGGTTTACTTCCTGTGGCACAGGATCGGTCGGTTTGAGGTTTTCTCCCCAAAAATCCTTCACCACAGTAACCCAGTAACTGGTGGCTGTTCGTGGCCCCGGAACCAGAACTGCTTCAAAGGGAGTTTCTGTTACTCCGCTGAAATCCCATGAACGAACACCGTCGGTAATGGTAAAGCTCCAGGGAGACTCACCTGTTAAATCAACCTGTATTTTGACCGGATCGGCTTCGCAAACAGGTGTGGTCGTTAGTTTGGCTTTTGGCCTGGCCGGAATAACCTTCACCATACCCATTTTCAGATTATTTGTACAACCGGTAACATCGTAAGCCGTAACTTTATAGAAATAAATACCTCTCTTTAACCATTGAACCTGAACTGATTTGCCTGTATTAACTCCATTCACGTATAGTGCATCACCGTCAGCGACTGCCGTTCCGTCAACAACCGCGAAATTTACCGTCGAATCATTGTAAATATCCCACGAATAGCTATCACCATTCATCGAATCGACTTTTAGCTCCAATATTTCTCCTACCTCTACGACAATCGGCTCGATGGGTGGCGCCAATGACAGCATCATCAGCAGTAAAACTGCCAAAGCCGAATATCGTGCTATGGATAGGAACCGTGTCATTTAATTAAGGTACACTATTTAATGGTCAATGGTAATTCATGCGAATCAAGAGTTGGATTTTGAAACCTGAAGGGTTGAAATGGTTGTAGAGAATGGTAAAATAAGTGCTCTAAAACCACGAAGTGGTGACATAATTCTGTCATGCCTTCGGCATTTTTAGCTCTTTTCATTCCAATTTGCTATAATCCTATCATGCCTTCGGCATTACACCCAATTTCTATTTCAACCCTTGATTCACATATTTATTCATTGTTGACGATTGATACTTAGAATCTGTTTAAAATTAAAAAGACCACAAAGTAATGAGAGCAAAATAATGTCGCATTTTTCATTGTCTATACAATGGACTCACCCCGTCGCATCTGCGATGCTCAGCCTCTCTCTTCCCGAAGAGAGGGGGGACGTCCGCCAGCGGACGTGGGGTGAGTGAATTATAAAATACAACACTAAACTGTTCCTATTACTCATTTGAAGTTGATTCTATCAATTTCTGACTCACCCCAAGCCCAATAAATCGGGCTCCTCCCCTCTCTACTCGTAGCGACGGGGTGAGTTAAGGGTAAAATAACTCATTAAATAAAATTTAAACAGTTTCTTATTCTTTGATCATTTCTTCGGAGGATCACCTCTTGGACGGATCATCCGGAACAGATCATCCATTCTTTCATTTGAATCGCTTTGCATATCGTTCATGTGCTTAAAATTTGTTTCTTAATTACATCATAGACTGTCCCGATGTATCGGGTTTCCCGAGTTAAGTATTAAGTAGTATGAAGTATTTAATCTCGCAGTTTAAATTTACTCACCCCCAGCTCGCAATACTCGCTTTTCGCCTCTCTACCTGTAGGAGGGACATCCGCCAGCGGACGTGGGGTGAGTATGGTTTAAAAAGACAATCAATTATTCTCACTACTTAACTCCATAACTCAAAATTTATCGTTCAAAATTCGTATCGGATTTCCTCCCGGGAATTCAAGGGATTTGCAAGTGCTTGAATCCCCGGGACTCTTTCCTTTATTCATAGGCGTTTCTCCTTATTTTTTTATGGGGTGACGTGGTTTTTAACCGCGCATTTATTTCAGCGATTGAAAATCGCTGCACCCGAAGCACACCTGGGAAACTTTGGTTTGTGAAGCACCTCAACGTGTTGGCTTTTATAAACTTTCATTTTTTTAATCTAAATGTTAATGTTTCAGATTTCCTAATCTTTTCCCCTTTGGGGAAATAAGAAAGGGGCTTTATTTTCATCGACTTTCCTCCCGGGAATTCAAGGGATTTGCAAGTGCTTGAATCTCCGGGGCTCTTTCCTTTATTCATAGGCGTTTCTCCTTATTTTCTTTATGGGGTGACGTGGTTTTTAACCGCCCATTTATTTCAGCGATTGAAAATCGCTGCACCCGCTGGCATACTTTACTATGGCTGTTTAAACTCACACAATGTCGGTTTTCATTCATGCAATATACATTTCAACCTTCCGGAAGACCTCTTCAATCAACCAAATATGCATTGCAGGTCGAACAATGAGGATTTCAAGTCGAACAAAATGCATTTACAGTGACGCAATGTCAGTTTGCGGTCGTAAAAAGTCCACTTCAACTCAAACAAAATGCATTTACAGTGACGCAATGTCAGTTTGAAGTCGTAAAAAGTCTACTTCAACTCAAACATAGAGGGTTTGAAGCGATACAAATGCTATTTTACCTCCTGCAAAGTATATTGTGTGGTTGCAAAGCGCATTTGCAAAAGCCTAAACCTGTTTTCATCGTACTGCATACTCATTTGAAACTTCTGTATAGATCACCGTTTACCTTCATTCATTAATCCTTTTTAACCATCAAATTTCTCCGGAAGAGCTTTCGCTCCTCCGGAAAAAAGATAGGACTTCATGAAAAAGTATTTTTATCTAACTCATTCTTATGGAGCAGTTGTTCCACCATTAGGAAGTATGATTGTTGTTCCCTCAATAATTGTTGGACGAGGATCGATAGTCCTTGTTGCTACATCATCGACCGCAGCAGTTGCGGCATCAGCCGGTACTGTACAAGCGGCATCATCAATAATATCAAAGCCATCAGCGTCTTCACCTGCAACAGATAGTGCAATTGTTTCCTGTGCCAATGTTTCGTAGTTATGGTTAGTTATTACAACTCTAACAATTAACGAAACGCCATTGGTTGTTGGAACACTTGATGTTAGAGCAGTTGTTCCTGCAAGAGTTCCAGAAGTGATGTCACCGCTCTCTATTAAAGTTCCTGCTCTTGCATTTGCATAAGAAGATGCCCAACCTATCTCAGCCTCTTGAATGGTACCATCAAGACCTGTTAAAAAGAAAGTTGGTGTCCAACTGGTAACAAAGTTGGAGGCAATAACTTCATAATAAAGCGTATCTGCACCATAATTGTAGTCAATCCCAAACGAAGTCGTATTATATTTTGCAGCTCTTGTCAAATCAACGCATTGCGTTGTCGTGGTGGCATAAGCCAAAGCAGCATTTGCAGCAATGTTAGTAATATCCACAGTAAATGATGGACTTGGATCTATTTCCCAAACTTTAATATTGTCAGTACAACCATCAGTAGCCCAACCTACAACGAATGTCGGTGTTTTTGTCGGAGCTTGAGTTGGATCCTGATATGCAGTACCAGACAGAATCTCAGGTGACCAGGTAATATCCACGGATGGTGTCAACCCCCCCGTTTGATAATTGGCAGAATAATCTAACAACTCACCAGGAACCTTCTTTAATGAATCAGCTTGATTTGTTACTGTTGGGATGGTGGAAATAAAGTTTGGGTCTTTCGTTGCCCAGAATCTAAAATCAGTTGCCGTAGCATTGGTGCCAGTTTCACTAAGAGTATAAGTATAAGAATTACCTGCTTTTGGATGTTGCGCATCTCCTAAACAATTAACTAATGGAATAGGCAAGGTACCCCATGTGCTGGGATTTAGCTGTCCAAACGAATTTGTCGTACTAGCTAAAATGGCCAGGATAAAAAACGCGAGAAATAGAATTTGTTTTTTCATGATTTTAAAAATTAAGTGTCTGTAAAAATTTGAATTTTGATTTTTATGATAAAATTGATATTCTTTGTATAAATGTATGTCTGTCATTTTGCAGATTTTTAAGTTTCTAAATGTACTTGTAAAATTTTGTCTGTCCGACATCTTTTTTTATCCGGAGGATGCTCCGGAAACAGGTCGTAGCCCATTCCCAGGCCGGGCGCCCGGCCTGGCGGTCCGGTTGAAAATCTACTTCCCGCTCCTCCAAAATTAGGGTGATGATACACAATTGGAATAGTTGATTTTCTTTTTTGCATACTCATTATTTTCAGTAGATTTTCATTCCTTATACTACCTCGAAATTGACTTTCAATCTTGTTCTGAATTGTTGATTTCATTTTCGTTTCCATTTTTTTATTGATTATTGGTTAATACTATAATACTGTTTTGACTCACCCCGCCTTCGCAAGCTCAGGCCGCCCCTCTCTACGTGTAGAGAGGGGAAAAGCGCTTCGAAGAAGGGCTGGGGGTGAGTTGTTGTATGTTTTTTATTTTTCATTATTATTCTGTTTTAGCTATACTTTTTTCTTTGGACTCACCCCGCCTTCGCAAGCTCAGGCCGCCCCTCTCTACGCGTAGAGAGGGGAAAAGCACTTCGAAGAAGGGCTTGGGGTGAGTTGTTGTATGTTTTTTATTTTTCATTATTATTCTGTTTTAGCTATACTTTTTTCTTTGGACTCACCCCGCCTTCGCAAGCTCAGGCCGCCCCTCTCTACGCGTAGAGAGGGGAAAAGCGCTTCGAAGAAGGGCTTGGGGTGAGTTGTTGTATGTTTTTTATTTTTCATTATTATTCTGTTTTAGCTATACTTTTTTCTTTGGACTCACCCCGCCTTCGCAAGCTCAGGCCGCCCCTCTCTACGCGTAGAGAGGGGAAAAGCGCTTCGAAGAAGGGCTGGGGGTGAGTTGTTGTATGTTTTTTATTTTTCATTATTATTCTTTAAAGCGAACAGCTTGATTCTTTCCAGTACCTTTTGAATATCTTCCGAAACTTCTTCATTCTTTATCCTGACTATCTTCATGTTCAGGCTACTTAAAATATCTTCCCGGTGAATATCCTTCTCTTTCTGAAACTCGTGAATTTCTCCATCAACCTCGACAACAATCATTTTCTCAGCACAATAAAAATCCGCAATGAAATACCTGGGTTCATTGTCAATCACCTGATATATGATCGGGTGCTGACGTAAAAATTTTAAATTCAAAAATTTTCTATTTCTTAGTTTCTGCCACAGCAGACTCTCCGCTTTCGTCATCTTTTTGCGAAGCTCTCTTGCTCTATTTACCGGTGTTTTAAGGTCGCTCATTTTTTATTTTCAGTTATTGTTTATTGTTTTCTGACTCACCCCACGTCCGCCAGCGGACGTAGCCCCTCTCTACGCGTAGAGAGGGGAAAAGCGCTTCGAAGAAGGGCTTGGGGTGAGTTGTTGTATGTTTTTTATTTTTCATTTTCATTCTGTTTTAGCTATACTTTTTTC
>JBAZGO010000008.1:0-134179 GCA_041652995.1 Prolixibacteraceae bacterium | reverse complement strand
AACCACGGTCACACTCGTTTCCGCTGCACTTCCGCAATCTCCAGTTACACGTGCATAATAGGTGCCCGGGCCTACCGTTAATGGATTATTGCTCCCAAGGTTAGTGCCGGTTCCGCCTGCACCTGTCCACCAGGTTAAAACGGCATTCGTGCCCGAGACTCCGTTGGCTGTGATCGTCGTTGTAGCTGTACTGCATATTGGGCTGGTGGCTGAGGTGACTGAGGTGACCACTGCGATTGCATTAACAGTAATTGTAAATGTCTGATCAAGCGATTTATCAACACCTCCATTTAAAATTCCCCCATTATCCTGAATATTTACACTAATATTGGCTGTTCCGGAGATTGTATTACTGGGAGTATATGTTAAAGTACCAGATGAATTTACAGATGGTTGAACACTAAAAATGGATGGATTATCATTATTCGTGATATTAAATTGAAGAATTGATTGTGAAGATTCGTTTGCAGGTCCAGTACTCAATAAAGTTGCCCATGGAACTGATTGCGCTCCACTTTCAGCACAAATTATTTGGTTTGATCCGGAAACAAAAGATGGTGCATCGTTTACAGGTGAAACTGTAACTGTAATTGTGGCAATATTGGATGTCGTACCCTTATTATCCTGAATGGTATAATTCACCGCAGTTCCAATTCCGTAAAAATTCAAAAAAGGAGTAAAAGTTACAATTCCAGTAGTTGAATTCACTGTGTAAGTACCTTCTCCAGAAACAGTAAATGAGGTCTGAATTCCATTGGTGGAAGGATCCAAATCAATGGTTGTCAGGTCAATTGTACCATCAGTGTCATTATCATTGGTCGTAATATCAAAGCTAACTGACGTGTCTTCGTTTGTGGTTGCAACATCATTCTGTGCAACAGGAGCCTGATTAGCCCACAAATATACCTCATCAATACCACTGGTTGGATCCAAATTGGTTAACAAGTTACCAGAATTATCAACCAAATTATGTGTTGGAGAAATATCAATTCCAAGATGATCCCAGTCGGTTGAAGGAAGATCATTAACACGAATAGTATAAACCGATGGACCTATTTGGTTTAATTCAGAAAAATAGGTACCAACTCCTCCCAGCCCATTTGTCAGAAAATCATCCGGAGTTATATTTTGGCCAATGGGTTCATTGAAAGTAAGTTTGAATTCCACCCAATTTTGAAGCCCTAAGTCGCTTGAGGAAATCGATTGATCTGTAGGGCTATACCTCTCAATAGAAACCAGCGTCGGTGCTGTGTTATCCATTACCAGATTGTGGTCGATCACTAATTCGTTAAAAGAAGGATCATAAAGGACAGTACCATCACTATAATTTACCCACGCAATAACATCGTATATCCCATCAGGCAACGTTCCGGTAGTCAGACTCCATGTTCCGTTGTTATAGCTTAACCCATTAGCCGTCGTATAGGTAACGTTATTCACTTTAACACTCATGGATGTAACGGCAACTCCTGGAGAACCGGCAACACTTGTACTGTAAGTACCAGTCAATGTTGGGGTTGGATTCGCAGTAGTTGCAGGATTAACTGTTGGTTCAACATACGTTTTACCTGAAAAAAATGCCGGTCCAGGGCTAAAATCAAGGTAGAACCAAACAGAACTATTATTGGCTACATCACCCATTTTTATTCCAAATGAACTGATTGCCAGATAGAGTGCTTTTACTCTGTACCTGTCTGAGGTTGCACTTCCATTTGCCGCGATAGTAGCATTAAAATTATCGTTGACACCGTTTGTATTCTCAAAATGAACAAAATTAGACCCCATGTTTGTCTGAGAAAGATACGTATTCGTAGCAACGGTATATTGTGCAAAACCACCAAATTCCTGAAACTGATACTGTCCGGAACCTGCAGCATCAATATCCCATGAGTTCAATGATACATTTTGCAGGATTACACCTGACCCTGTGTGGGTAGATACGTTATAAGTACCACTTTTAATAAAATCAACTCTAAACTCGGCATTCCCATTCGCAGCAGTCGTTCTGAAAGCAGTTTCAAAAAAATTCGTATTCACCGGAGTAGTTACATCACCTTCATATCCAGATACTGTGATATTAGTCAGCGCAACTGTAGTTACGATTGCATCGATTGCCTGACTATTAATTGTAATAATGTGATCAAACAGGACTATATCACCAACAGATTTACCATTACCAATTTTGTTTGAAGAACTATTGAATAATAATGGCAAGAAATTTACATTATAGACTGGCAAAGAAGTACTTACATAAAGTCCTGAAAATGAAACTACTTTATTCCCGGAATTATCCTGTAAATCTAAACTATTCCCTGCCGGAGAATAGGAAAGTACACAATTAACACTTGTACTGACACTTGATCCAAGAATGAGTGTTACCTCATTGGTGGTTGAATTAATTGAAACACTATTTATAGTAATAGGAGAACCATTTTGAGTCAGAGTAAACCTACCAGTTGATGGCACAGCGCTTGATTTTAATCCAGAACCGGTTTCCTTGAAGCTCAAAGTAAGAACATTGCCACCAGCCGAAGCTTTATTGGGAATTGGGGCCGTTTCGTCAATTATGGTCAAAGCCAAAGCTGTAGTACTCGACAAACCGGTATTCGCCAGGTCAGTTATATTGGCTTTCAGATTATGAACACCAAGTGATAAGGTGCTTAAGGTTATGTTTTGGGCTGTCCGGTTCCAGGTGCCAGTTGTCAAATCACTTGCAAGAATGGAATAAGATCCAACTACCTGATTGCCATTGCTGGTATCGATAATTTGAATCCTTTCTCCGGCTGACAGACCAGAAATTCCAGTCATGTTAACACTTACAACTGGTTTATTAACATTGGTCGTATTATCAAGTAGACTCCCTGAATTACTTCCGGGAGTGAGGACCGGAGCAATAGCTGCAAGACTGGTTGGTGTAGTTGTATCAATTGTTATTGTTACTGAAGCTAACGTTGAAGAACTGGATGTTGTGTTAGTAAGAGTGATTGTATGATTTCCATCTGTCAGATTATGACCCGTATAATTATAAGTCCAACTCGCATTGGTTTGATAATTGGCAATTGCAACTGTATACCTGCTACCATCAACCCACATATATAAACTATTATTGCTACTGCCTGATGTATATAAACCTCCAATAATCAAAGTTTGATCGGAAGTTATAAAGTCTGAACTACTATTTCCGGTATCGGTAGTGATTGAAGTTATTGAAGCCGTACTAACTGCTAATAATTGAGTATATTCTGCCAGGTTTAGACTATTGGCATCAAAACATCCATCTATATTTTTATCCTCCAGATCCCAGTTTCCACCCAAACTTGCGGCTCCTGTGTAGTCTTCAGAAGCAGCTATATCGGCTCCTGTTAATTCACTAATCTGATTGATAAATTTATGCCCAAGGTCACCATGCGCAACATTGCAGCCATAAAGCAAGATATCGCCTGAATCGGTAAGACTGTTTCCCCAGGCTTTTAACTGCGATGAATATTTTGCAAGTGTATTTTCTGAAAGAACCGAATTTCCAAGAAAAATACTTCCCTCCGATCCGTGTGATACCAAGTGGATTGCAGAAAGATTATATTCTGCATTCAGGATTTTTGTTACTTGTTCAATTCCATCCTGATCACGATCAAGAACCACAATCCTGATTCCAGGGTTGGCTTTCGAAGCAAGGTCGGCAATTTCTGACACTGCTCCATCAACAATCAGCAGCTCTTGAGTTATTGAATTGGCTTGAACCAGGCTTTTAGCCTGTTCGTTTAATTGCCGGTGATTTTTGAACTTACCATTTACCTGATCAGTTAGATGGTTTGAGACCTTCCTCAAATTGGCTTCAGGAGAGAAAATCTCTGTGTGGCTGTTCCGAATGTTTGCTCCGGAGATAAAAGGAACAAAACTACTTACCAAAATAAATACTACAACTTTTTGTGATAATGCCTGGTATAATTTTCTCATCGGTTAGTTAATTCGTTTCTTTAATTATCATTTTAATCATTCACTCAGAAAGGAGTTTCTTAAAGGTTAAGATTCATATTACTGTCTCGGAAAAAGTTCAAAAGTTTACTGGCCCTTTACCTAAACTGCAAAATCGACAGGTTTTTCTTTCATTATTCTGATATCTTTAAAATTGAGCACTTATTCTATGGCAAAAACCTGTTAGTTTAACAGAAAATAAATTTAAACCAAATTTAAAATTTAACTGGTCAAACTTAATAAATTCAGTTACCAGAAACCTACAATTTATTTCCTGAATCAACGGAATTTTAACAAATGTAAACATTCGGAAATTAAAAACAGACACTTTCAAATTCGGATGTTCATAGGCAGATTTTCATCTAGCAAAATGCCATTTTCGCTGATCAAATTTACCGGTTAAAAAATCGTTCTGTTTTCCATAATCAAAAAAAAGAATAATTATCAGATTATTGAAATAATAATAATACAAAGCTACCCTGATTGTCAGGCATTTTATGTATTATTTTATCGTTTTTGACTCATCGAAAGCGCTTTTTTATATATTTGGTACAATTTACTATCAATCGAACCTTATGCTATTAGCCATAACCCTGATATTATTCTATTTTCTTACCCCTGTTCTGTTAATCTACCTTACACATATTTCAAAGACTTTTAATAAAATCGGAGCTGTTGTTTTAGCGTATGCCATGGGTTTGCTGATTGGAAATCTGGGCCTCTTTCCAAAAGCAAGTCAGGCATTAACTGCCATTTTAGCCGGAAAGGCTTTCCTGCCGAAACCAGAGATACTGACTTATTTCGCTGCCGGAAAGATTACTGAAAGTGATTTAAACTTAAATAACATTAGGTCGATTCAGGACATGATGATGTCGATAGCCATTCCGATTGCACTTCCGTTGCTACTTTTTTCACTCGACATCAGACGTTGGATTAAACTTGCCAGGGAAGCATTTCTTTCTCTGGTTCTTGGCGTTTCCTCCCTGATAATAGTGTTAATAGCAGGCTTTTTCATTTTCAAAAATCACATTGGAGATTCATGGAAGATTGCAGGAATGCTTACCGGAGTTTATACCGGAGGAACTCCAAACCTGGCAGCCGTAGGAACTGCGCTGGATGTGAGTCCGAATATTTTTGTTCTCGTCAATACCTACGATATGGTTCTGGGTTCAATCTGTCTTTTGTTTTTGTTAACCGGAGCCCAAAAATTATTCAATAAGGTTCTCCCCCATTTCCACGAGAATCACGAAAAATTCAGGCTTAAAAAAGTAGTAAAAGAAAACGAAGGAATCGACAATTACCTCGGAATGATGACTAAAAGGGGGATCATTCAACTAGGGAAAGCAATGGGATTGTCGGTACTTATTTTAGGTGTTTCGTTTGCGATAAGTTTACTGGTACCAAAATCTTCGCAAACTGTAATCATTATTCTGTCAATCACAACGTTGGGACTTATACTTGGGTCAATTAAACCGATCAGCAGCATCGAAAAAACTTTTCAGCTTGGAATGTACTTCATCATTGTATTTTCGCTGGTGGTAGCCTCAATGGCCGATCTGAGAAGCATGTTTCAGATTGATTTTCTTGGGCTGTTCCTTTATGTTGCCTTTGCGGTATTTGGGTCAATGATTGTTCATGTCTTTCTTTCCTGGATGTTTAAGGTCGATTCCGATACTACGATAATAACAATATCTGCATTAACGTTTTCACCTCCATTTGTACCAGTGGTTGCTTCCGCACTAAAAAACAAAGAGATAATTATTACAGGTATTACTTCAGGAATTATGGGGTATGCGTTTGGAAATTACCTTGGTGTTGCGATTGCCTATTTACTGAAAGGGTTTTAGTCATGCTTCAAATTCTAAGGTGTAGGTTACTGGTTTGATTACCTGAGTTATTACCAATATTCTTCATTTCTCTTTTCGAACCACTAATCTTTTCATTGATCTGTTTGATTAATACTAAAATATTCCTAATTTTGCGCCTCCTATTTTTAGGTATAAAGTATTCATGTTTAATTAATTTAGATGTTTTATGAAAAACCAGTATGAAACCGTTTTCATCGTAACTCCCGTTTTATCTGAGGCTCAGGTAAAGGAAACGGTAAAAAAATTCAGGGACATCATCACCGAAAACGGTGGAGAGATTGTCAATGAAGAGGACTGGGGATTACGCAAATTAGCTTATCCCATTCAAAAAAAATCGACAGGGTTTTATCAACTCTTCGAATTTGCCGCCGACCCATCGTTTGCAAAAACCTGGGAAACTCAATTCAGACGCGACGAACGCATTATTCGTTTCCTGACTTTTGCCAAGGATAAATATGCCGTTGCTTACAGCGAGAGAAGAAGAAATAAATCAAAAGCTAAAACTGAAAAGGAGAACTAGAAAATGGCTGCAAATTCAAGTGAAATCAGATATTTGACCCCACCGTCGGTAGAAATCAAAAAGAAAAAGTACTGCCGCTTTAAAAAGAACAAAATCAAATTTGTGGATTATAAAGATCCTGAATTTTTGAAAAAATTCTTAAACGAACAAGGTAAGATTTTACCACGCCGTATTACAGGAACTTCGTTGAAGTACCAGCGCAAAGTGGCTAAAGCAGTTAAAAGAGCCCGTCATATCGCATTACTGCCTTATGTTACTGATATGATGAAATAATTTTAAAAGCTGAAGTAAAAATGGAAATTATATTATTGCAGGATGTTGCACGACTCGGATCGAAAGACGATGTTGTAAACGTAAAAAACGGTTATGGCCGTAATTTTCTGATTCCTCAGAAAATGGCTGTAATTGCTACCGAATCAGCAAAAAAAGTATTGGCTGAGAACATTAGACAGCGCGCTCACAAAGAAGCAAAACTCAAAGAACTTTCGAAGAGTGTGGCTGAGAGACTACAAACACTAAAACTGGTAATTGGCGCAAAAACCAGCAGTACCGGAAAAATCTTCGGTTCGGTAAATACCATTATGCTGGCCGAAGCGATCAACAGCCAAGGCTTCGAAATCGATCGTAAACAGATCACAATTTCGGAAGATAGTGTTAAAGAAGTTGGAACCTATACGGCCAAAATCAAATTACACAAAGAAGTAATTATTGATTTATCGTTCGAAGTAGTTTCAGAGTAATTTTTCTAATTGTATATAAATACACGAATCAAGCATTTTTCAAACAAACAGATAGAGCCACTCGTCCTCACATGCGAGTGGCTTTTTTATTGCCTGATCACAATTCCTTCCGTAGTAAATGAAATTCCCTGCTGCCCTGTCGTCCCGATCATGATACCTTGGAAATAAGGGCTTTGTGCTCCAGTCTTTGCGCCCCATTCCACAACAAAATTTGCTCCCACCCCACCGGTATCGTCTTTATCTTCAACAACAAACTCAACCGATTCCATTGGTTTAACGAGCAACACAGAATCGTTGTACCGCCGCACTTTTTCTCCTCCTGAATTGTAATAATCAATCGAAAAGACGTAAACGCTGTCTTTAAAAGACGTATTCCGGATACTCAGGGTGGCGGTCAACGAAAAGGTATGACGCGAATCGACAAAGTAAATGTCGCTGTAAATGGGAATGTAAACCAATTCAGTCTGCTCAAAAGCCGACTTCTCAACATTCTTGTAATGGTAATTTGAATGGTGTGTTGTTTCCGGAATTTTCGAGGGAGAACATGCGAATACAAAAATTGCAATAAAAGCTGAGAATAAAATCGGTTTCATGGGTATAGATTTTAGAAAAAGGAAAATCACTAAAAAATCAAGTATTCTAAATTAGCGATTTTATCTCAAATATAGCTCATAAAAAAGAGGTCGTCTAAAAAGTTCCGATTTAGTCATCCTGAACTTGTTTCAGGATCTTAACACATTTTATACCAGATTCCGAAATAAATTCGGAATGACCAGTTTCTTTTGTCATTGGAACTTTTGAGACAGCCTCTTCAATAATTTTACAAGCCAAGTAAGACTTCCTCCGGACTTCGGCCTCCGGTGAGCAATCGTTCCGGATTTTCAATCAGTTCTTTCACTTTAACCAGGAAGCCAACTGAATCTTTTCCGTCAATAATGCGGTGATCGTAAGACAATGCCACATACATCATCGGCCTGATAACAACTTGGCCGTTCACTGCAATTGGCCGTTCAACAATGTTGTGCATGCCCAGAATAGCCGACTGCGGCGGATTAATAATTGGAGTCGACAGCAGCGACCCAAACGTACCGCCATTGGTAATCGTAAATGTTCCGCCTGTTAACTCTTCAACAGTTATCTTTTTATTTCGGGCCTTTTCGGCCAGAACTTTTAATTCAATTTCAATATCGGCAATTGTTTTGCTTTCGGCATTCCGGATAATCGGCACCATCAAACCTTTGGGAGTTTGCACGGCAATTCCAATATCAACAAAATCGGGCGTAATAATTTCTTCTCCTGAAATCTGTGCATTTATCGTTGGATGAAATTGCATAGCTTCGGCCACAGCTTTCGAAAACAAGGACATAAATCCAAGTTTCAACCCATGTTTTTCAACAAATTTAGCCTGAAGTTTGGTGCGCATTTCCATTACGCGGCTCATGTCGATTTCGTTAAAAGTAGTCAACATGGCTGTTTCGTTCTTTACCGAGACCAATCGTTCGCTCAATTTCCGTCGTAATGAAGTCATTTTCTCGCGCTTTTCTTCGCGCGAAAAAGCCTTTTTCTCTGCAACAACCGATTTATTTTCCTGCTTCGGAAGAGCAATTACCGCTTCGATATCGCCTTTTGAAATCCGGTGCAATCCACTCAATACCTCTTCCATCGACAAATGATATTCTTCCATCATTTTGCGGGCGACCGAAGTAACTTTCACACCCGAATCAACCACCATTTCTGAAACCGGCTCATCTTTCTTTTCAGGAACAGAATTCTGTTTTTCGGCTTTTTCTACTTTGGTTTCAGGAGCAGCAGTTGCGGTATTTTCCTTTTTCTTTCCGGAAGGAATGCTGGTATCGATGGTACAGGCTACTGCACCAACAGCAACGCGGTCTCCCTCTGAAACGAGAATTCTTATTTGCCCGTTTTCAGTGGCCGAAAGTGTTAATGTCGCCTTATCCGACTCTATTTCTGCCACTTCCTGATCTTTTTCAACAACATCACCATCCTCAACCATCCATTTGCCGAGTTCAACTTCAGTAATAGATTCGCCGGGAGTTGGTACTTTTATTTCAACTAACATGTTTGGTTTTTATTTTGATTTTTAATCTTCATTAAATTGCTCCCTTCGATACGCTTCGCTACTCAAATAACATCGCTTCTCAGGGATCGGCACTACTTCGGACTTCTGACTTCCAGCTTCCGACTATTTCTCAAGCCAACACTTTTTCCTCAAAAACAGTATCCAGTATTTTATTCAGCCGGGTAATATGCTGATACATCAAACCTCCGGCAGGACTGGCGCTTTCCGCCCGCGAAACCAGATTGCACTACACTTCAGGTAATAGTCGCTGAACATTCTGCCATGCTCCCATATTTTCAGGTTCGTCCTGAACCCAAAGCACCTTTTCGACTTTCGGATATTTGGCAATTACAGCCTTAATCTTTTCGCCCGGAAGCGGGTACAACTGTTCAACCCGAACAATGGTCATATTTGTTACACCTTCTTCTGCCTGACGTTTGTGCAAATCGTAATACAATTTTCCGTAGGTAAACACCAGTTTCTGAATTTGCTCCGGATGATGCACTGTTTCTTCAATAATTTCGTGAAACGAACCTTCAGCCAGGTCGTCGACAGTTGAAGTAACCATTGGATGGCGCAACAGACTTTTGGGTGTGAAAATAACCAGCGGTATACGCAATTTCCAGTGCAAATGCCTACGAAGCAAATGGAACATATTGGCCGGAGTTGTTGGCACAGCGATCTGCATATTGTTGTTTGCGGCCAGGTTCATGTAGCGTTCAATTCTTGCGCTCGAATGTTCCGGACCCTGCCCTTCGTAACCATGCGGAAGATACATCACCAGGTTATTCATAATTCCCCATTTTTCCTGGGCCGACGAAATATACTGGTCGAAAATAACCTGGGCCACATTGGCAAAATCGCCGAATTGCGCTTCCCATATATTTAAGCCATTGGGATTAGTCAGGGCATAACCATATTCGAATCCAAGAACGCCATACTCTGAAAGCAACGAATTATATACGTGAAATTTAGCCTGTTTCTCGCTGATATTTTTCAATGGAAAATACTTTTCATCGGTTTCCTCAACCACAAACGAAGCATGGCGATGCGCAAAAGTCCCACGTTCAGAATCCTGTCCGCTTAACCGAACCGGAAAACCTTCTTCGAGAAGCGTCCCGTACGCCAGCAATTCAGCCATCGCCCAATCCATCCGGTTATCGAGCATCATCATTCTGCGATCTTCCACAATCCGGTCGATCTTTTTAAAGAACTTTTTATCAGTCGGAAGTGTATTTATTCGCTCAGCTATTCTGAAAAGCTCGCTCTTTTTCACGCCTGTAACAACCTGTTGATGTATATCAACCTTCAACGAATTTTCGAAATGTGTGTATTCATCTTTCAGGAACCGCCGAACTTTAACTTTATCAATTCGTTCTGACTCATTGTACTTGTCTTCCAGAAAAAGATCGAAATCGTGATTTAACTTAGCTATTTCTTCCTTAGTAGTAACACCAAGATTAATAAGCTTTTCAGCATAAATATCGCGTGGATTCGGATGTTTCTCAATTATTTTATACAAAATCGGCTGTGTAAAACGAGGTTCATCGCCTTCGTTGTGGCCATATTTGCGGTAACACAAAATATCGATAAAAACATCGGAATGGAATTTCTGCCTGAATTCCATAGCCAGTTTCACGGTAAAAATGATGGATTCAACGTCGTCGCCATTCACATGGAAAACGGGAGAACGAGTGACTTTAGCCACGTCGGTACAATAGGTACTCGATCTGGCGTCGAGATAATTGGTCGTAAAACCAACCTGGTTGTTGATCACCAAATGAATGGTTCCACCGGTTTTATATCCGGCAAGCTGCGACATCTGAATCACTTCGTACACCACACCCTGTGTTGCAATGGCCGCGTCTCCGTGAATGACAATCGGGGCAACTTTATCGTAGTCGCCATTGTATCGCGAATCAATTCTTGAACGCACCATTCCCTGAACCAGCGGTCCAACTGTTTCGAGATGCGACGGATTGGGCATCAGGCTTAAATGAATTTTCTTTCCGGAATCGGTTTCAACATCATTTTCGTAACCTAAATGGTATTTTACGTCGCCCAGTGAAATTTCCTGTTCATATTCCTTCCCGACAAATTCCTTGAAAATATGCTCATACGGTTTTTCAAGAATATTGGCCAAAACATTTAAGCGTCCGCGATGAGCCATTCCGATAACAAATTCGCTGATTCCGAGTTCTGCGCCATGGTCGATAACCGCATCGAGCGCCGGAATTAGCGACTCGCCACCTTCAAGAGAAAATCTTTTTTGACCAACAAATTTTTTATGAATGAAACTTTCGAACCCAACAGCAAGCTTTAAATGATAATAAATATGCTTTTGCATTTCAGGCGTATGTGGCTCTGAATTGCGCGTCGATTCCATTTTTACTTTTAACCAGTCGATTAATCCAGGGTCCCGCATAAAAACATACTCAACCCCAATCGATTGGCAATAAGTTGCTTCCATGTGCCCGACAATGGCACGAAGCGAGGCAGGCCCGATACCAATGTTATTTCCGGCCTGAAAAACAGTATCCAGGTCGGATTTTTCCAACCCGAAATTTTCGATATCTAAAGTTGGCAAATATTGACGACGCGTGCGCACCGGGTTTGTTTTGGTAAACAAATGTCCGCGCTGACGATAAGCGTGAATGAGATTCAGGATACCAAATTCCTTATCAATTTTTTCATCATAACCCGATGATTTAGTGGCAGCAAAATTTTTACGTGCAAATTCAAAGCCCGCAAAAAAGTTTTCCCAGCTTGTGTCTACCGACTTAGGATCAGCCAAATATGTGGCATACAATTCTTCGATCGCAGCTATTTCCTGGTTTCCCACTTGTGAAAATTTATCCATAGTTGAGCAATTGGTTTTTCAATGAATTAAGTAAGCATTTAAAGTAACAAATTCCAAATTTTAAAGTTTAACCTTCAAAATTTATCAACTTAACAAATGAACCAATAATCAACAAAGTTGTTTACTCTTCATGCTTTAAAATATATTTTTTTAACGCATTTCCTAACCTGTGTTTTTCCCCATTTAAATGACTTACAAATTACTTTTTATTAAAAACTAATTCATTTTTCAAATGGACAGAAAAGATTTTTTTAGCAAAGCGTTGCTTGGAGGAAGTGTTTTGTTTATTGCACCAGCAGTACTTAATTCATGCGGCAAGACCAGCAGCGATCCGGCCTCTGTTTCCGGAGGGATTACCAGTGGTGGAATTACTCTCGATTTAACGACAACAGGCAATGCAGCGTTAAATACAGTGGGAGGTTTTGTGTACAGTGGTAATGTTATAATTATCCGTACAAGCGATACTAATTACGTAGCCTTATCCAAAGTCTGCACCCACCAGGGTTGTACGGTATCGTACAGTAAATCAAGCAACAAGCTTGTTTGTCCGTGTCATGGAGCACAATTCAACACCGGCGGTTCTGTTTTACAGGGTCCGGCTTCACGGTCGTTAAGTTCATATACTGTAACTGTTAACGGGAATACGCTCACAATCAGTTAACGAAGATTCAATTACCTTATTTTTCTGATTGTAAAATAAAATTCAACCTGCATTCCATTCAGTTTTCTATCCTGAAAGTGAATGATGCAGGTTTACTTTTACTGGAAATGCTAAGCGATTTTTCAGTAGTTTAGCGACATTGTATTTCACAATTTCACTGACAAAACTTTGAGTTATGAAAAAATTTCTACTAATCCTCCTTTCTTTATTTGTGGTTGTACTTATTGCCTATTTTTCAGGCCCCGAATTTCCAAAACCTGAATTATCTGACAGGCTTCCTTCAATACAGGTTCAGGCTTCAGATTTTAATACGTATATCAAACAAAAAGAATTCGGGTTAAAGATTAAACCCGACAATGAGAGCCGCATTTTCTGGGCAAACGACAGCCTGAGAAACAAAACGATGTATTGCCTGCTTTACCTCCATGGTTTTTCAGCTTCATGGTACGAAGGAAATCCGGTTCACATCGATTTTGCCAAGCGATATGGCATGAATTTATACATTCCATTGTTGGCCTCACACGGCATTGATACTACCGAAGCCCTGATAGACATGACTCCGGATCGCCTTTACGAATCGGCGAAAGAAGCTTTGGTAGCAGCTCAGGCTTTAGGCGAAAAAGTTATCCTGATGAGCACGTCGACAGGCGGAACGTTAAGTTTAAAACTGGCGGCTGAATTTCCGGACATGGTTTCAGGATTGATTTTATATTCACCCAATATTGCCATAAATAACGGCGCAGCATTTCTGCTGAGCAAACACTGGGGATTGCAGATTGCACGCAGCGTTTACAAAGGGAATTACAGGGTTACCAATCCTGATTTTGAATCGACCGAATGCCAATACTGGAATTGCAAATACCGGCTCGAAGCTGTAGTTTATTTGCAACAACTGGTTGAAGCGACCATGAAAAAAGAAACATTTGCCAGGGTCGACGAACCGGTATTTTTAGGGTATTATTTTAAGGATGCCGAACACCAGGACGATGTGGTAAAAGTAGATGCCATGCTCAACATGTTCGACCAACTTGGTACTCCGGAAGATCTAAAAGTTAAGGTAGCTTTTCCTGAAGCCGGATGCCATCCAATTGCCAGCAAATTATTTTCGGGCGCCTGGCAGGATGTTGAAAAAGCCAGTTATAAGTTTGCAGAAGAAAAACTCGGACTGAAGACGGTAACTGAATGACAGAAGGATTGATTTCTTCCGCTCCGTGCTAAGCGGTTTAAAACCGCTTAGCACGGAGCGGAAGCAGAATCGCTTAGCGCATTAGCATAAACGCTGGAGTCACTTTCCCATACAAATCAAACTCTTCAGCGCTAGTAATTTCGACCATGCAGAATTGTCCTTTTTTCAACGGAGTTTCTTTGCTGATCAACACTTCGCCGTCAACTTCCGGGGAATCGAATTCAGTACGTCCAACAAAGAATTCATCGTCTTCACGATCAATAATCACCTTCAGGAATTGCCCAACTTTTGCGGCATTTAACTCAGCCGAAATCCGTTCCTGAAGTCCCATCAATTCATCGGCCCGAGCCTGTTTTACATCTTCAGGAACATCATCCTGATACGTTTTATAGCCATAAGTTCCTTCCTCGTGCGAATAGGTAAATGCGCCTAAACGATCAAATTTATGTTTTTGAACAAAGCTTTTCAGTTGCTCAAAATCTTCTTCCGTTTCACCCGGATGACCTACCAACATTGTTGTACGGATGGCAATTCCGGGAACTTCGGCTTTTATTTTCTGAAGCAAAGCTTCTGTTTCTTCAGTGGTTACGTGGCGCAGCATGTGTTTCAGTACATTATTGGCGCTGTGCTGCAGCGGAATATCGATGTATTTGCAAAGTTTTGGAACCGACTTGAACAGCGGCAAAATGTCCATTGGAAATTTAGTCGGGTACAAATAATGCAGTCGAATCCATTCGATGCCATCAATTTCAGCAATCTTCTGAATCAGCTCGGCCAACATTCCTTTTCCATACAAATCAATTCCGTAATACGACAAATCCTGCGCAATCAAAAGAATTTCTTTCACGCCATTTTTTGCCAGATACCTCGCTTCTTTCACCAAATCGTCCATCGACTTTGATTTGTGTTTGCCGGTCATGCCCGGAATGGCGCAGAATGCACAAACCCGATTACAGCCTTCAGAAATTTTCAGATAAGCAAAATGTGATGGAGTAGTAATTTTGCGCTCATAAATATATTCCGGACGGTAGGTTGCTTTCAGTTCCGAAACAATCGCCCTCATGTCGAACTTGCCAAAAAAGCGGTCAACTTCAGGAACTTCTTTTTCCAAGTCGGCTTTGTAGCGCTCCGACAGGCAACCCATCACGTAGAGTTTTTCAATTTCTCCGCGACCTTTTGCATCGACAAACGAAAGGATTGTATTCACCGATTCTTCCTTGGCATCGTGAATAAAACCACAGGTATTGATTACCACAATGTCTGATGCATCGTTCGAATCGTGCACTACTTCAAATCCATCCATCGAAAGCTGGTTCAGTAAAACTTCCGAATCAACCAGGTTTTTGGAACACCCCAAGGTCACCACATTTATTTTAGAGCCTCCCCCCAACCCCCTCCGAGGGAGGGGGCTTTCGGAACCGGTATGCAAAGATTTTCTATTTGAAGCCTCCCCCCGTCCCCCTTCTAAAGAGGGGGAGAAAGAACCGATATTTGAAGATTTTTGTTTTTTCATTAGTCCGTACTTAAATAATCATATATTTAGAATCTACCAGTGACCAAGCCCCCTTTCATTTAATGGAATAGCCAAATCAGGCTTTCTTCAAGTCTCCCACTTCGAGGGAGATTTAGAGGGGGCTTTTTCTCAGCTAAACAGTGATTCAACAAATTCCCGTCTGCGGAAAATCTGCAAATCGTCCATCTTCTCGCCTATCCCAATGTATTTCACCGGAATTTTGAACTGGTCGGAAATACCAATTACCACACCACCCTTGGCTGTGCCGTCAAGTTTGGTAAGGGCAAGCGCCGTAACTTCAGTAGCCTTTGTAAATTGCTTGGCTTGTTCGAATGCATTTTGCCCGGTTGAGCCATCAAGGATAAGCAAAACTTCGTGCGGAGCGGTTGGAACAACCTTTTTCATCACGGTTTTAATTTTACTCAACTCGTTCATCAGGTTTATTTTGTTGTGCAAACGACCGGCGGTGTCAATAATCACCACGTCGGCGCCCTGTGCTTTTGCTGATGATAGTGTATCGTAAGCCACTGAAGCCGGGTCGGCGCCCATTCCCTGTTTTACCAGTGGAACCTGAACGCGGTCGGCCCAGATTTGCAACTGGTCGATTGCCGCAGCACGAAAAGTATCTGCTGCACCAAGAACTACTTTTTTTCCGGCAGCTTTAAACTGATAAGCCAATTTTCCAATGGTTGTGGTTTTTCCAACTCCATTCACTCCAACAACCATGATCACATACGGATCTGAACTTTCGGGCAAATCAAAATCGGCAACATCGTTGCTGTTATTTTCTTCAAGTAAACTTGCAATTTCTTCCTTCAGGATGGAATTTAATTCTGAAGTCCCCATGTATTTATCGGCAGCTACCCGTTTTTCGATGCGTTCAATAATTTTCAGGGTGGTATCAACTCCAACATCGGAAGATATTAAAATTTCTTCCAGATTATCCAGCACTTCATCGTCAACCTTGGTTTTCCCAATGACTGCACGGCTAATTTTCGAGAAAACACTTTCTTTTGTTTTTGCAAGACCCTGGTCAAGACTTTCTTTTTTCTTGCTGTTGAAAATTCCGAAAATACCCATAACTACAAATTTTTAGTACTGAATTATAGCAATATTAAACTGAAACAAAAAAAGCCTCCACCAATGATGAAAGCTTTTTTCTATAGAGACATTTTGGTCTATTTCTTAAAATAATCCTTTACCATATCATTCGGAACGATTTCCTCTTGAAATGTATATGCTCCGGTTTTTTCAGATTTTACCATTTTAACAACTTTGGCATAACCTTTACCGGCTCCTTTTTGTAATGATGCAACTACTTTC
Source organism: Prolixibacteraceae bacterium (assembly GCA_041652995.1). Lineage (GTDB taxonomy): Bacteria > Bacteroidota > Bacteroidia > Bacteroidales > Prolixibacteraceae > Aquipluma. Next base: position 117,456 of record JBAZGO010000008.1, on the reverse strand, counting down.
TTTGCCATGGTATTTGTTATTTAATTTCGCGGTGTACTGTTACTCGCTTTAAGTTAGGATTGTATTTCTTTTTCTCCAAACGTTCAGGGGTATTCTTCCTGTTTTTGGTAGTAATGTACCTTGAAGTTCCGGGAACTCCACTTGTTTTTTGCTCGGTACATTCCATGATTACCTGGATTCTATTACCTTTCTTAGCCATTTCTTAAAGCTTTAAATAGTTGTGATAAGACCTTTATGCTTCGCAGCGTTTAACGATGCGTTCAACCCGTTTTTGTTGATTGTACGGATACCTCTTGCTGAAACAGTCAAAGAGATCCAACGATCTTCTTCAGGTAGATAAAACTTCTTTTTGAACAGGTTAGGAAGGAACTTCCGCTTTGTTCTACGTTTTGAGTGCGAAACATTGTTTCCCACCATTACTTTCTTTCCGGTTATTTGACAAACTCTTGACATTGCCTTATTTTTTTATCTGAATCTCACATTTTTCAAACAGACCGCAAAATAAGTACATTTTCTTCAAACGATCAAGTAGTTTATGAAGTTTTTTCTGTAAAATTCAACAACTTATTGTTCAGAAATAAAAAAGCCACCGTCAACATTCGTTTAAAATAAAAATCAATGATACATTATCCACCGCAAATTATACTGAAAGAACCAACTTATTGGATGGTCGCCAGTCATTTAAGTCAAAACGTTCCGAATGGATGGCAAAATGATTAAAAACCGAACTCTGTTTGGATAACAATTATTAGCTTTCAGGATAATTTTGAAATCTTCAATCACTTTTATATTCCGTGAAAGTAACTTATATTCGACTAACAAAATTCGAAACAGAGTGGACGAACCAAGAATAAAATACTACCCAACCATTATGGGAGCCATTCATCTGGTGGTTCTCTATATTTTCATTCAAACCATTATCGATTTTCCGCTGGCATTGCTCGATTATTACAACGGAACCGATTATTTATACAATCCATACAAGAAAATAGCCTTGGGAATCGGATCGAATGTTTTTATATTTTATTATGCATATCGACGGGCTAAAGTAAAGTTAAAGGAGCTTTTCCCCATAAAAGCATTTAATATACTGATTCTGGTTCCCGTTTTGATTTTTCTGTGGGCAGCGCAAAACCTGATAGGCGAGGTTAACAGAGCATTGGACAAAGTTCTTCCCCCACCAGCATGGTTTTGGGAATTATTCAACCGGATTTTTGAAAGCGATTATGGAGTTTATGGAGCATTTCTGAAAGTAGTTATTGTAGCGCCCGTTATCGAAGAACTTATTTTCAGGGGAGTAATTATGCACGGATTAATGAAGAATTATTCGAAATTCACTGCTGTTTTTGTTTCTGCGCTCATGTTTGCACTGTTTCATCTCAATCCCTGGCAATTTCCGGCTACATTTATTTTAGGCCTTTTACTCGGAATTTTAATGGTTCGAACGCATAATATTCTTTTGTGCATTTCGGGACACGCCATGAACAATGGATTGGTTTTGTTCGGAATGATTTACTGGGATAAAATTGAGAAAACACCCTTTTTTCAGGAGAGTCCGCGCAACCAACTCGTAATTAGCGCAATAATTTCTGTAGTTGCTTTAATTTTAATCTTTTTACTAAGTCTGAAAAGGGAACCAAAAACGAATTAACCCAACCACTTTGCTTGCTTCTCTTGATTTAGCACTATATTTACGATCCAAAAACATTTGAAAAACACAAAACCATGGAACGAGTTGCCATCTTTCCGGGGTCGTTTGATCCGTTTACTGTTGGTCATGAAAGCGTTGTAAAACGAGCTATTCCGTTATTCGACAAAATAGTAATCATGATCGGATACAATTCGAACAAAAAGCCATTTTTTCCGGTCGAGAAAAGAGAAAAATGGATCAATGAAGTTTTCGAAAACGAACCAAAAGTTACAGTCGAATGTCATGAAGGATTGACAGTTGATTTCTGCAAAAAGGTAAATGCCAAATACATTCTCCGGGGTTTGCGAACTTCAGCCGACTTTGAATATGAAAGAGCCATTGCGCAAATCAATAAAAAAATGTATCCTCAGATCGAATCCGTATTTTTGCTCACCATGCCCGAACACACGCCAATAAATTCAACCATTGTGCGCGACATTATTTTCCATGGCGGCGATGCCAAAATGTTTTTACCTTCAATTTTAGATATTTCAGAATTTAAACCTGAAAAATAATTTACAGGCGAAATCTTTCGTTAGTATAGCTAATTAAAACTTTCACTTTAAGTACGGAATACTTTGAAAAAACGAATTTCGCTTTTATTAATCACCTTGCTGTTCGCATTTTCAGGCCAAAAGTCCTGGTCGGCCCAGGTGAAAATTTCAGGGAAAGCTTTGGATTACGCAAACCAATCGATTGATTTGAATATTTATCACGACTTTATTTCGGAAGACGAAATTAAACTCGGAACTATCAAATTCAATTCTTCAGGAGAATTTAACCTGACGATTGAACTTGCTGAGACAAACCTGGCCTTTGCGGATTTCGACGGCTATCATGGCATGATTTATCTTGAACCCGGAAAATACTACAAAATTATTTTTCCGCCCAAACGAATTCAAACTGATGCGCAAAAGCGGAATCCGTTTGCCAAGCCGGAATTCGTGTGGTTTGGCATTTCAAATCCTGAAAAAGATGAATTAAATGTCAGGATCGGGAAATTTGAAGAGGCCTATTCCATTTACGAAAACAAATATTTCGACCAGATTTTTGCCAACCGAAACGCTTCACTGGTCGATACGGTGAAGCAAAAACTTGATCAGGAATTCCCAAAAACCAGTTCGATCTTTTTCGAAGCGCACAAAACATTCCGGAAAGCCGATCTTGAATTTGCCCTTCACCAGGGAAAAGGCGCCGGATTTATGGAAGCCTATTTCAGTAAGACCAAACCCGAATATAACCTGGCTGCCTATTCAAACCTTTTCAACCAGGTTTTTATGAATTATTTCAACAACCTGGTTAACAACCCCAAAAGTCAGAAAATCAGAAATTTTATCGACTCGTCTAATTTGGTAAAGTTGGATGATTATTTTCAAAAAGAGTTGCATTTCAACAAGGAACTTTCGCATCTCGTTCTGCTGAAATCGCTGAAAGACGGCTACTACAACAAAGAGTTTTCGAAAGCATCGATCCTGAAAATGTTTGGACAGATAAAGTCGCCCGAATGGAGCCGTTATGAGCAGGAAACTGCACAAATCATTCGCAAAAGCCTGACATGGTTAACCCGCGGAACCAATCCTCCGGCCATAAATCTGACATCACTTTCAGGAAAAAAAGTCAACTTTTCAGATTATCCGAACACGTACATTTATCTCCATTTTACCGATCCAAAGAATTCAATTTGCAGGCAACACCTTGATGTCTTGAAAACTGTTGCATCGCATTACACGGGAAAACTGGTTATTATCAATATCATTCCCGAAAGTTCAGGATTTAAAAATGAAAGTGAATGGCCCGGAATTTTTGCAACCACCAACAGTAACTACAAGGAAATTTACAAAGTAAAAACTTATCCAATTTCATTCCTGATTGGGAAAGACGGGAAACTACTGTTATCTCCGGCACCCAACCCAATCGACGGACTTGACCGCCAAATGGGACAAATTTTAAAGAGTGATTATTTCAGGGAACAGCAAAAAAAGAACAGTCCGGCAGTTAAATAACCGGCAACGTTTTGTATAAAAAATCGCGCAAACTCGAATATGTATTCTCCAGAACATGTTCAATTTCTGAAGCCGAGATCCACTGAACATCAACAATATCTTCCTCTTTCTGCGGAACCGGAATTCCGTTTCCGGAATAATCCATTAAAAACCATTTGGTTTCTTTGAGAACCCAGTTTTCAGGAGCCTGAATAAAAGGAGATTGGTAAATATGATAGGTGGAATCAAGAGCTTTCACTAATTTAAGTCCCAGCAAACCACACTCTTCTTCTACCTCGCGAATGGCGGCCCTTTCGGGAGTTTCCTTCTTTTCGATTTTCCCTTTCGGCAGATCCCAAACGCCTAGTCGCTTGATGAACAAAATGGCTCCCTTGTTATTCCGAACCAACCCACCGGCTGCCGGAATCTCAACAAACCGTTTCCTGAAATCGTCCCAAAGCTCGAAAATGTCATCGACATGGGTTAAAATTCCGTTTGTTTTTTGAGTAGTTTTAATTCCGGAAATAGCTTGATTTACAGAACTATAAACATCAGTAAATTCAGGGTCAGAAATGTTATTTTTAGGTGATCTTTTTGGGTCTATTCCTATCTGAATGATGGAGTCATTAAAAAAAACTTTGTACATTTGTCGACTTTATAAGTAAAAAGAAAATAACCATGATTGAACAAATTCAGCTCGAAGTTACAAAGAAACTACTTCACATCAACACCATAAAAGTACAACCGAACAACCCGTTTACGTGGGCTTCAGGGTGGAAAGCTCCAATTTATTGCGATAACCGCAAAATTCTTTCTTATCCGGAAGAGCGCACTTTTATCTGTGAACAGTTCTGCAAAATTATCCGTGATAAATATCCTGATGCCGAAGTAATCGCAGGAGTTGCAACCGGGGCAATTGCACACGGAATGCTTGTAGCGCAGGAATTGGGACTGCCATTTATTTATGTGCGTGCAAAACCAAAAGATCATGGATTGGAAAACCTGATTGAAGGCGACATGAAAGCCGGTCAGAAAGTGGTGATTATCGAAGACCTTGTTTCGACAGGAGTGAGCAGCCTGAAAGCCGCTGATGCCATCATCAATTTTGGTGGAGATGTTCTGGGAATGCTTGCCATTTTCACATACAATTTTCCACACGCCCGCAAAAATTTCGAAGATGCCGGCCTTGAGCTAACCGCTTTGAGCCGCTATCAGGTTTTGATTGATTTAGCCATTGAATCGGGCGATGTTAAACCTGATGAAGTTGAAAAACTAAACAAATGGCGTGAGCAACCAGAAAGCTGGGGCAAATAGAAAATTTTTAAACCAAAATAGTTCCCCTTTTCAGAACAGAGGAGGGGAATTTTTATTTCAAAACAAATGGGCGCAACCAAATATGTCAGCGATATAAAAATCGTCAACAATAATCAGGAGATCATATTCAATTATCTGTCGAATTTCGAAAACCTGTCGAGTTATGTGAATGAAGGTCTTTTGGCCAAAATGACGGAACAGATCCCTCAGATAAAAATCTCGAATTTCGAATCGGATGCCGATTCGTGTCGTTTCCAAATTAGCGGAATGGGCCTCGCCGAGATCAGGATTATTGAACGCGAACCACACAAAACCATAAAAATATCGAGCAGCGGCAGCTTGCCTGTCGAAATTGTTTTTTGGATCCAACTCCTTCCTGTTTCAATACACGAAACAAAACTTCGCCTCACGTTGAACGCCGAGATGAGTATGATGATTAAAATGATGGTCAACAAAAAGCTTGAAGAAGGAATAAACCAATTGGCCGACATGCTGGCCAAATTGCCCTATAAGTAAACCGGAAAAAGGAGAAGGGAAAAGGAAACATTTAAGCCTGAAGGAATTCAACTTCCTTAAAATGGAAATCGAGTATGTTCCCATCGGTTCGTTTAATTAACAACTGACCAATTTCGTTGACGCCACAAATTTCACCTTCGAACTCTCCATTTTCAGACCGGAATAAATGGCGTTCATTTAGCCGGTAAAGTACATTTAGAAATTCCTGATCTATTTTCTCATCGGCACCATCTTTCAGCATTGAATAGTAGCAGTCAATTCCGGATAAAATCTCCTGAAGAATATCTTCGCGATCGTAGTGCTGATTTGTCAGTTGGCGCATGGAGACAGGATTTGGCGCCTTGCTTCTAAAAACCTCCTGATTAACATTTAACCCTATGCCAATGACCGATGTTTTCAGTAATCCGTACATGATCGAATTTTCAATCAGAATACCACCCAATTTTTTATCTCCAACGTAAATATCATTTGGCCATTTAATTTTTAAGTGGTCAACATACTTGTGCAGAGCTTTATAAATACCAAGTGCAGTCGCTTTCGAAAGCTGAAATTGCCGGCGGATCTCCAAAAAATCTGGATAAAGCACAATGGAAAATGTCAGGTTTTTGCCCGCTTCGCTTTCCCAGAAATTTGTCAGTTGTCCCCGGCCGGCTGTCTGGTCGTATGCCAAAAAGACAGTACCCTCAGACAGATCATTTTCCCTGATTTGGCTGTTGGCATAGTTGTTGGTAGAATCCGTACCCGATAATCGTACGATTAGATTTCCAATATTTTGGTTCATTTTTCTAAGTTAAATTTACATTTCCAATTCAGCCGGAAATTCATCGTGCAAGTTTAATCACTTAAAATAAGGTAAAAAATTTATCTTTGTAGTTCTAATAAAAATTTATGAACGAAAGCGTTAAAGAAACTGGAGCTGAACAATTGATCGATGCCATTGTTGAAGGAATTCAAAGAAAAAAAGGGATAGACATCGTCAAAATAGACCTGACAAAAATTAATCATACTGAATGCAACTATTTTATCATTTGTCACGGAAATTCGAACACGCAGGTTGATGCCATTGCACATTCTGTTGAAGATACGGTTGAGGAGATGATTAATGAAAATGCATGGCATAAAGACGGTTACAAAAATTCAATATGGATTTTGCTTGATTATGCTGACATTATGGTACATGTTTTTCAAAAGGATGCCCGGGAATTTTACGATCTTGAGAACCTTTGGGCCGACGCGCATATTGAATTAATTAAAGAAGAAAATTAACAATAAAATGGTAAACAATAGTAACAAAAAAGAAAAGCCGAGTTTTAACAATTTGAGGCCTGGCAATAAAGTTCCAAAGGTTAATCCATATTGGATTTACGGAATAATAATCATTGCATTTCTGGCCATTCAGGTTTTTGCTTTAGGTGGAGGCCCGGTTGAAACGACCTGGAACGAGGTAAAAACAACTATGTTGCAGAACCACGATATCAAGAAAATAATCGTTGTAAATGAAAAAGAGGCACAGGTATATTTGAAAGAAAGCAGTTACGACAAATATGCTTCGAAGCTAAACAACGGCTTTTCAACTCCGTCAAAAGCAGGACCGCATTTCATTTTTGAAACAGGTCCTTCAGATGTCTTCGCAGCCAATTTAAAAGATGCGCAGGCCGATTTTTCTGAAAATGAAAAAATAAGCCCTGAATATAAAACAGTTCACAATTATCTTGGTGAGCTCCTGAACTGGATTCTGCCATTCGCCATCATCATTTTAATCTGGTGGTGGATTTTTAAACGCATGAGCAAAGGCTCCGGCGGCGGTGGCGCTGGAAATATATTCAATGTTGGTAAATCGCAAGCCAAAGTATTCGATAAAGACTCCAGGGTTACTTCAACCTTTAAAGATGTTGCCGGATTGGCAGAAGCCAAGCAGGAAGTGGAAGAAATTGTCGACTTTCTGAAAAGCCCGACAAAGTTCACCAAACTGGGTGGTAAAATTCCAAAAGGAGCCCTGTTGGTTGGCCCTCCCGGAACAGGAAAGACTTTGTTGGCAAAAGCTGTTGCAGGCGAAGCCAATGTTCCGTTTTTCTCGATGTCGGGTTCCGATTTTGTCGAGATGTTTGTAGGTGTTGGCGCTTCACGTGTTCGTGACTTGTTTAAACAGGCAAAAGAAAAAGCGCCGTGTATTGTTTTTATCGACGAGATTGACGCCATTGGACGTGCCCGTGGAAAGAATCCAAACTTCGGTTCAAACGACGAACGCGAAAATACGCTGAACCAGTTGTTGACAGAAATGGACGGTTTTGATACGAATTCAGGAGTAATTATTCTGGCAGCCACAAACCGCGCCGACATTCTTGACAGAGCTTTGATGCGCGCCGGACGTTTCGACCGCCAGATTCACGTTGAACTGCCGGATTTGAATGAACGTCAGGAAATATTTATTGTGCATCTGAAACCCATCAAACTTTCTCCTGAAGTTGACCCTGCATTTTTAGCCAAACAAACTCCGGGGTTTTCAGGAGCCGATATTGCCAATGTTTGTAACGAATCGGCATTGATTGCAGCCCGCAGAAACAAAGAATTGGTCGACAAACAAGATTTTCTGGATGCCGTTGACCGTATTATTGGCGGATTGGAAAAGAAAAATAAAATTATTTCGGTGGACGAAAAACGGCGAATTGCCTATCACGAAGCCGGACATGCTACAATAAGCTGGTTGCTCGAACATGCACATCCGCTGGTAAAAGTGACCATCGTTCCACGCGGAAAAGCGCTTGGCGCCGCCTGGTATCTTCCTGAAGAACGTTCGATCACCACCAAAGACCAGTTGCTCGACGAAATGTGCTCGGCTCTGGGTGGACGGGCTGCAGAACAAATTTCATTCAACAGTATTTCATCGGGAGCGCAAAACGACCTTGAAAAAGTGACCAAACAATCGTACGCAATGGTCAGCATTTTCGGGATGAGCGAGAAAGTTGGAAATGTTAGCTACTACGATTCATCAGGTCAGAGCGAATATTCGTTCAGCAAGCCATACAGCGAAAAAACTGCCGAATTGATTGACCAGGAAGCAAAACTCCTGATTGAAACTCAATACCTGAGGGCGCTTGAAGTACTGAATGAAAATAAAGAAGGTCATTTAAAACTTTCTGAATTACTTCTTGAAAAAGAAGTAATTTTCAGCGAAGACCTTGAAAAGATATTTGGAAAACGCAAGTGGGGAAAACCACTTATGGTTGCTGAAGCTAAACAGGAATTAGCTAAAGGTATGCTGGAAAATAAAGAAGCGCAGACAGAATCTGTTCCTGAATAATGGAATCGGCAAGAGAAAACATTTTGGCCCGTTTAAAGGCTGCACAGGATAAGAGAGGTGAAATTGGGACAAATGTTCCCGATTTCACCTCTCCCGTTTACCACGAACTTGATCCGGTGCTTAGCAATGAATTCAAAAAAAATCTTGAAAGCATTGGTGGGCAAGTCGTTGTCGCTCACTCAAAATCGGAAGTGATTTCCGAAGTAAAAAGAATCTGTGACGAAAAAAACCAAACCAGGATTTTTTGCACCGATGCAAAGCTTCAGGAATTGCTGAAAGAAACGGTTGAAATTGATTCTGAAGAAACATATTTCAACGGTTTAAACATTGGAGTTACCGGATGTGAATTTCTGGTTGCACACCTTGGATCGGTGCTTATCAGTTCGGCCCAGATTTCCGGACGGCGCCTGAATGTTTTTCCTGAAACACACATTGTAATTGCCAATCAGGCACAGCTAACGGATTATTTGGATCGTGCCATCGAAAAATTGCAGATAAAATATAAAAATAACTTACCTTCGTTAATCAGCAACATTACGGGTCCCAGCCGTACAGCGGATATCGAAAAAACCCTGGTAATGGGTATGCACGGTCCCAAATCGCTGATCGTTATTTTATCGGATGAATTAATTTAAAACTTGAATTTATGGAAAAGGATTGGGTTTGTGTATTCCGGACTGAGCAAAATTTCCAGGCTGAAATTGCCCGTGAATTACTTGAAAATGAAGAAATAAATTGTGTCGTACTGAACGAACACGACTCTGCTATTCCATCGATTGGTGAACTTGAAATCTGGGTTCACACCGATTTCACGGAACAGGCCACCGCAATTTTAAAAGATTTAATCCTTTGAAGAAACTAATTACCAGAACGATCACCGGAGTCGTTTTTGTAGCTGTGATGCTGGCCGCTATTTTTGCCAGCGCCTACAGTTATGCCATTCTTTTTCTTTTACTATTAATCGGCAGTATCGCCGAATTTACAGGGCTTTTCAAAACTTCGGATGTTAAACCAAGCAGTTGGTTAAGCTATTTAATTTCCATTTTGCTATTTTCAGGTACTTTTCTGGCGGCAAATAAAACCATTGAAATCAGATACCTGGCCGGAATTTTACCGCTCAGCCTTGTTGTGATGGCCGCCGAGCTCTACCGCAAAAAAGAAAGACCTGTAGAAAACATTGCGGTCACTATTTTCAGCATTATTTTTTTGGCTGTTCCCTTGTCGATGGCAAATTTCCTGGTGTTTCCCGAAATTTCGGGGAATAATTTGTACTCGCCCAAATTACTGGTGGCCTTGTTTGCGCTAATCTGGACCTACGATTCCGGAGCCTATTTAGTTGGAGTTTCGATTGGGAAGCATCGGCTTTTTGAACGGATCTCGCCAAAAAAATCGTGGGAAGGCGCCATAGGAGGTACATTCACCGCAATATTGGTTTCGTGGCTTATTTCCAGGTATATCCCTGAAATTCAATTGGCACACTGGATTATAATCAGTATTTTGACAGTTGTTTCATCAACTTTCGGTGACCTGACCGAATCGATGTTCAAACGATATTTTGGCATAAAAGACAGCGGAACCATTTTGCCGGGGCATGGTGGAATTCTTGACCGTTTTGATTCGTTGTTTTTTGCTGTGCCTGTTGTGGTCACCTACATTTATCTGTTTGTAAAATAAGCCCTTCAGGAAAAACATGCATAGTTTTTGAGCTAATTTGCGATCGGCAATCGGTTATTGGCGTAACTGTAGTAAAGCAAACCACACTTTTCGAAAAATTTAGTTTACTTTAAAATTCCCAATTTTTACGAAAAGCTTAATTATTTGCTATTTTTGAGGCCAAAATCTAATCTTTAGTAATGAAAGTTCATAAAGCCGGTATAAGAACAATTAATTATGCAACCGCAATCCTGGCGGGTCTCATTATATTATCATGGTTCCTTTTGACCGATCAACTGTTGAAATTTGCTGCTCTGGGAGTTTCAGCGCTCATCTATTTCCTGATCATTCAATTTTTCAGATATCCACAGCGCAGCGTCAAACTAAATAAAAAAGCGATCATTTCGCCTGCCGATGGGAAAATTTGCGAAATCAAGGAAACAATCGAAAATGAATATCTTCACACCAAATGCCTCCAGGTTTCCATATTTATGTCGCCCACTAATGTACACATCAACTGGATTCCAGTACCCGGAATTGTAACCTACATGAAACACAAAGACGGTGAATTTTACGCTGCCTTCAAGGATAAATCGGCCGAAGAAAACGAGCGGACGACAACCGCTGTAAAACTTGAAGATGGCCGCGAAATCGTGATGCGTCAGATTGCAGGCGCCATGGCACGACGCATTATCAATTACGTTTCGGTTGGCGACACAGTTGATCAGTCGACCGAACTTGGTTTTATCCGTTTTGGCTCACGCGTTGATTTGTATTTGCCGCTTGGAACGAAATTAAACGTAAAACTTCGGGATAAAGTAAAAGGCTCTCAAACCATAATTGGCGAAATTTAATCATGAGCCGCATCAGCACAATATTTTTTTGGGTTCCAAATGTCATAACCGCTATGAACCTCGTTTGCGGAAGTTTATCGGTATTCTTTGCCATTAGCGGGCAACTGGGCTGGGCGTCTGTTTTCATTTTTGCTGCCGCTGTTTTCGATTTTCTCGACGGATTTTCGGCACGACTTTTAAAAGCCTATTCCAGCATAGGAAAAGAGCTTGATTCGCTGGCCGACCTTGTTTCGTTTGGGCTCGCTCCTTCCGCGATTGTATTCACAATGATCCAGTTGACTTTGTTCGGAAAATTTCAGCCCATTCAATTTATTGAAGCCAACCTGAGCCAGTGGATCCTTCTTTTTACCAGCCTGACAATTACAGTTGCCGGAGCTTTCCGTCTGGCCAAATTCAACACCGACGATCGCCAGAGTGAACAGTTTCTGGGAATGCCCATTCCGGCCAATGCCATCTTTTTTGCCTCGCTGGGATTGATCCTCGAACTTGGCGACAAACCAAATATTGTGCCTATTATCCTGAATAAATATACCATCCTGGCATCCATTTTCTTCTGTTCATTCCTGATGGTTTCAGAAATTCCCATGTTTTCGCTGAAGTTTAAAAACCTGAAACTTAAGGAAAACTCCATTCGCTTTTTCTTCCTGGGAACAACTGTTTTGATGCTTATTTTCCTTCAGCTTTATGCGCTCCCGCTTATTATTTTATGGTATGTTTTGCTTTCGGTAATCAGCAGTCTTACCCGCATCAATTAAAATCTTCCTGAATAAATTTTCGGGCTATTGCAACTTTCGTGTTAAGCACATAAGTGGGGCTTTTGAACCGGTCGCTTCTTATTTCGATCACTGAAGTCAGGGTTTCACTCAAAGTGAAGGACTGACTCAATCGATACGCTGCGCTATCGGGATTCGTTCAACTTTAAATTATGACTTCGCTATCGCTTGAAATAATTTAGTTTCACGAATAAAATCAGAACTTTCCGATACCAATAGCTAATGTTGTGTTAAGCTTGAAATAGTGATCGTCATGCTGAATTTATTTCAGCATCGCCCCGGGAACAACAGATTCCGAAACAGATTCGGAATGACTTACCGCCATTAGTTACTTAACACAATACTAATTTATTACGCCAATAATTCACCTGAAACCAACCTCATGCCAAATGCGTAAATAACATTTCAGAAATAACTGTTCATCGTTATGCGCATGATTATGAAAATGTTATTCTTCACAACTTCTTTGGTCATTCTTCACATCCTTTTTATTATTGAATTGAACATCCGGTTGGGCTGGTTCTGTCAAAATACATTACCACAAAAAGACTGGCTTAACAGCGTGAAATTTTTTACAACATCAGGTGGTTGTGCATTTGAAGATTATGATGCAATAATCAAAACAACAATACCAGGTCACAAAATATCGTATTGAAACTTCAGTATTCATTTCAAATCATCTAACCATGAACCCAAAACTCATTTACCCAATCTTCTGGCTGGTCGGTGTTCTCATTTTAGTTCCTCAATTTGGTTATTGCCAGAAAATCGAATTGCTCCACGACATTAACACTTCTCGTACTCAGGATGCCAAACCTGATTATATTAGCGCTACCAATGACCATATCTTTTTTGCGGCTGATGATGGCATTCATGGTTTGGAACTGTGGAAATCGGATGGTACAGCAACAGGTACCCATATTGTGAAGGATATCATTCCTGGATTTGGTTCTTTCGAGATTACCGGAGGCTCGGCATTGGATGAAATAGCTGTTTATTCCGTAAATACCGAAGAGTATGGTGTGGAGTTGTGGCGCAGCGATGGCACAGAGGAAGGTACTTTTTTAATAAAAGACATTAATCCCGGTAAAGGAGATGGCATGTTTTTCTGGCCCCATTTGAACCGGGTAGGAAATGAAATCTTTTTCTTTGGGAACGACGGAGTGCATGGTGGAGAACTGTGGAAAACCGATGGTACCGGCGCAGGTACGGTAATGATCAAAGATATTAATCCGGGTTCTTCAGGAAGTTCACCCTCATATCTTTCAGGTTATATTTTGGTTGGCAACACAATTTATTTTAATGCGAATGACGGAATACACGGCGATGAGCTATGGAAAACACAAGGTACAGCCTCAACGACAGAACTGGCAAAAGACATAAATCCGGGAGCAGCCGATGGTAGTCCCGGTAATTTCTATACTTACAATGGTCTTGTTTTCTTCAGCGCCACGACAGCAGCTAACGGATATGAGTGTTGGGTTACTGATGGAACCACTGATGGGACTCATCTTGTTAAAGATATATATCCCGGAACAGAATCAGGATCTCCTTGTTCTTTTGCAGAGTTAAACGGGAAGCTTCTCTTTAAAGCCACTGATTCCGAGGGACAGGAAGTCTGGGAAACTGATGGAACGACAGAAGGCACTTCTAAAATAACCGAAATTGCAGGAGAAGGGAACAACAGTATTGTACAAAGAATTGCTGTTTTAAATGACAAACTTATCCTGAATGTTTCAGATATTATATATGGTTCAGAACTTTGGGTAAGCGATGGAACAAAAGAAGGTACAGCTCTGCTTAAGGATATTAATCCTGGAAAAGCCAGTAGCTATCCTTATTTATTTTACAACTTTATCATAAACGATAAAATGTATCTCTGGGCTTACGACGACAATAACGAATATAAATTTTGGGAAACGGATGGTACCCCGGACGGAACCAAACCCGTATCGGATGTAGCGTTTGCCAGTTATGGAGCGATGTATGAGCATGTGATTATTTTTCGGGATGACCTTTTTTTTGCCGGTGTGGATGCTACTCATGGACTAGAACTATGGAAATATGATCCTTTGGAAGGCAGTATTTCCCTTCTGAAGGATATCAATGAAGTAAGCGCAAATTCAAACCCCTGGCATATAAATGTGGTTCAGGATCAGATCCTTTTTTTTGCCGATAACGGGATCAATGGAACAGAATTGATGAAAACCAATGGTTCGGAGCAGGGATGCACGTTGCTTAAAGATATTTGCAGCGGCCCAACTTCATCGGGCGTTAGTGATGATATTATTTGCGGCAACAACAAACTGTTTTTCATTGCCGACGATTCTGTACATGGAAAGGAATGGTGGGTCACTGATACTACCGGGGGGGGGACACACTTGTGTAAAGATTTAAATCCCGGCACTGAATCAAGTGATATTGGCGATTATGCGGTTTCCAATGATGTCCTTTATTTTACATTGAACGAGAGCAGTGGCGATAAAGAGCTTTGGCGGAGTGACGGGACTGCCGAAGGTACCTACCGGTTAAAAGACATCAATCCGAACGGTGCAAGCGATCCGCGCAACATGTTCGACGCGAATGGCACAGTTTATTTCCGGGCCGACGATGGAATACATGGCTGGGAACTATGGAAAACTGACGGTACGGAAGCCGGAACCCAATTATTCATGGATATTAATGAAGGGGAAAATGATGCTTTCCCATACAAGTACCAGCAAATGGATGGCAAAATTTATTTTGCAGCACAGGATGCTCAGCATGGGTTTGAACTGTGGGTTACAGACGGTACGCCAGTAGGAACACATTTAGTCAAAGACATCAATCCGGGTACTTCGGGCAGCAGCATTGACGATGTTTTTACAACAGACGGCAAGCTTTGGTTCCGTGCCAATAACGGCAGCGGAAATGGAAGTGAACTATGGGTGAGCGACGGTACGACGGAAGGCACCAAACTGGTCAAAGACATCAATGCTGGCAGTGGAAACATTGATATTTTTGACGTGACGGAATTTAACGGGAAAGTGTATTTGGCCGTGAAAGACGCCACGAATGGCTTTGAACCCTGGGTTACTGACGGAACCCCGGACGGCACGTTTCTGCTGAAAGATATCTTCCCGGGTTGGAAAAACGGGTTGAAAGAACCTTTTTACGGAAATGCAAAATGTTTTGTGGTCAAGGACGATAAATTCTATTTTGCTGCAAACGATTCCATTCATGGGTATGAATTGTGGAGCAGTGATGGTACGTCAGCCGGAACACAACTGTTTGCCGACATTGAGCCTGGCCTTGGAGACTCCGATCCTTCCGGCTTAATCATGTATAAGGATGCACTTTGTTTTGCAGCTTACGATCATCATTGTGGGCGTGAATTATGGAGATATGGCATCTTTACAGGTATATTGGAACCACTTGTCCGTAACGCTCAGCTTCTGATCTATCCCAATCCAAACAAAGGGCAATTTCAGGTTCCCGTTCCTGATAATTTTGGGGATCATTGTACGGTGATGATTAGTGATCTTTCCGGAAGGATAATTTCCCTGCAGCGATACAACAAGCTGGAGGATAACAAGCAATTTGAAATTAATATGACCGGAAGGGCTAGAGGAACCTATTTGGTACAACTTCAGGGAGAAAACAGCAAACGCATAACCGGAAAGGTTGTAATAGATTAAACTCTGTTAATTTGCTCGCTTCGCCTTGACCAGTGAACAAATAATCAAAGAAAAAGCGCTTCAGGAGATCGAAGCGCTTTTTCTGGCATTAGTAAACAGCTAATTACTGACCCCTTTCCTGCATTCGTTTGGCGCGTTCTTCTGCCTGTTTTTTGCGGTAAGCTTCAAGCTTCACCACTTGTTCCGGAGTTAAAACGGCTTTAATCTGTTTGTCGGTTTCTTCACGCATTTTGGTGAATTCTTCGCGCATTTTTTCGCGATCCATGTCACCGCTGTCACGCATTTTTTGAAATGCCTCACCTTGTTTTTTCTGCGCTTCGGTAACAATCGGGGTAATTTTTTCAACCTGATCTTTCGACAGACCCAATTCGGTGGTTAAACCATCAATTTCGCGTTGGAGCCTGGCGGCCGGATCGCCTGGTTGTGCTAACACTGAACCCAATGAGAAAACTGCTACGAACAATACCAGTACTAATTTTTTCATAATTTTTAGATTTAAAATTCGTCGTTTTGACTGAGTTGAACCTGAATGGTTTAACCGGTTTTTCATTTCCCGAATATATTTATCAAATCATTGAGAAACTGTTTAGATTTAGTTTTCTTGTTCCGTTCGGAACGGAAGGTCGGTAGAATTAATGAAAATATGCATGTCTTTTGTCGCATGCGGGACAAAAGACAGTTCATAAACCGACATTTCTATCGACAGATTTTCCTTACGGGAAATTTTTAACCAGTTTCTCAATCGGAATTACTTTCTACCTCAGCGGCAAACTAAAAGAAAAGGTACTTCCTTTTTCCAATTCGCTTTCCACCCAAATTTTACCGGTATGTTTTTCAACAAACTCTTTACAAAGTAGTAAGCCTAATCCGGTGCTGGATTCGCCATCGGTTCCAATCGAACTGACTTTTTCATCTATTTTGAAGAGTTTAGTCAAATTATTGTCCGAAATTCCAATGCCGGTATCACGCACTGAAATCTCAATCCTGTCATCGTTGATTACTTTTGAGCTGATGGTAACTTTTCCGCCACTTCTAGTAAACTTAACTGCATTCGACAGCAGGTTACGGAAAATTGTATTAATCATCCTTTCGTCGGCAAATATGATCTGGTCTTCAGGAATTTTGCTTTGAACAGATATTCCCTTTTGTAACATTCTTTGATATATTTGATCAATATTTTCGGAAACGATTGCGGATAAGGAAAGTTCGTTTGGAGTAAAACTTATTGACCCCTTTTGCATCTGCGACCATTCCAACAAATTTTCTAAAAGCTGAGATAATTTTTTTGCTGAATCATTTAACGAACGATTAAAGTTTGCTAATTGAACCTGTGAAAATATTTGGGTATTTTCGGCCATAACTTCCGTCAGCCCTAAGAATCCGGAGAAAGGGCTTCGTAAATCATGGGCTATTATCGAAAAGAATTTGTCTTTTTCGGCAATGTGCTTTCTTAATTCTTCGTTTTTAAGTTTTATTTCGTCTTCACTCCTTTTGCGATCGGTGATATCCATAGATGTTCCAAGTATACCGATAATCTCCCCCATAGAATCTTGCAGGGGTATCTTGTTCGTGAGTAGTACTTTGGTGTTCCCTTCAGGAGTCGTCTGCGGTTCTTCGTTAAGTAAGATGGGGCAACCGCTCTCCATGACCTGGCGGTCACCGCGGCGATATAATTCTGCCTGATCAAGCCATCCCAACTGGAAATCATCTTTGCCTATGATGTCCTTCGGATCGGAAAATCCTGCATCGCGGGCAAATATTGTGTTACAGCCAAGGTAAACACTGTTCCTGTCTTTCCAGAATACCCTTACAGATATCGTGTTTATAATTCCTTCAATGAGTTGTTGCGATGCCCGAAGATCGTCTTCCGCCTGCTTGCGTTCGGTAATGTCATACGATAATCCCAACACTCCGGTAACTTGATCTTTCTCATTAAAAACAGGAGTTAGCCGTGCATCTACCCATCTGCTTCCGGTAGGGAAGAACATTTCAACTTCGTTCTGAAAATTATTTTTAGTTGCTATTACATGTTGGATACCGGCGAGATTCTGTTGTGCCAAATCGGGCGGAAAAATATCTTCAAGGTGTTTTCCAACAAGCATAGATGCCGGTTCGTGGAATTGTAAAGCAGCCTGTTTATTCATATAGGTAATGTATCCCTTTGCATCAATCAGGTAAATCATTTCAGGTGAGGACTCAGCTAAAATGCGATAATTTTCTTCACTTTCTTTTAACTTCTCTTCGGATCTCTTTCTTTCGCTTATGTCCCGTACTATGGCTTGCAGATAAACACGACCGTCAAGCTCTATTCTGTTGAGACCCACTTCGGCGTCGAATAGTGAACCGTCTAAACGACAATGAGTCCATTCAAAAAACTGCGGTTCGCCTTCTAGTGCAACCCGAATAGTTGCGATGGCTTTATCAGCAGATAAACGCCCGTCGGGTTGTAGTTCCGGCGAGAATTTAACGGGAGAATGACCAATAATATCTTTTCGTGAACATCCAAAAATTTGTTCGGTTTTGAAATTGCACTCAATAATAGTTTGCCCATTCATTAGAAATATGGCATCGTTGGCCGACTCAAACAGCGTTTTAAACTTGGTTTCGCTTCTTTTGACTTTTGCCTCTGACAACTTGCGCTCGGTAATGTCTTTGAAAATAACTACTGCTCCATCCAATTTATCATTTTTCAAAATTGGGGTGCTCACATATTCTGCAAAAAAGCCCAAACCGTCTCTCCTTATAAAATATTCATTGTCATTCTTAGATATTCTACCTTCACTTATTGTCAGGCAGGTTGGGCAATCTTCTTGCGGATAGGGCGAGCCATCTGGTTTTGTATGGTGAATTAATGCATGCATCGGTTTGCCAACAATCTCTTCCGATTTCCAACCGGTAATCGTTTCAAAAACTTTATTTACAAAAGTTATATTGCTATTCTTGTCTAATCCATAAATTCCTTCGCCAACGGCATTGAGAATTAACTCACGATTGGTTTTTAATTCATCAATCTTAACCTCGTTATTCTTCCTTTCAGAAATATCCATGACAGAACCAACCCATCGAACAGGATTTTTATCTTTATCATAGAGAACAATTCCCCGGTCGAAGACATAAGCGTAGGAACCATCGACGCGTTTGAAACGGTATTCGCTGCTGAAGTTTTCCAACTTTGCATCAAACACTTTTTGTGCAACTTGCATGATGGAATCCAAATCGTCAGGATGAATTTTTTCTTCCCACCACAGATAGTCGGTTGTAATAATTTCAGGTGAATAGCCGAACAGCCTGCTAAGCGCGGGGTTCCACCAAACCCGATTGGTTAACATGTCCCAATCGTAAACGCAGTCGTTTGTTGCCCGGGCTATTAACTTGAAGCGCTCATTTAGTACTCTGATCAACTGTTCAGCATTTTTTCTTTCAGTTATTTCAATTTGAGAGCCAAACATGCGGATTGGTTTCCCATCCGGATCACGTTGAAGCGTAGTATGTGCCAACATCCATGAACATGTTCCATCTTTTTTACAGAAAAGATATTCCAGGTCAAGTTTATCTACTTCGCCGGCCAATAGACGCTGTGTTGATTCATTTATGATTCTTGCATCATCCGGATGAAGATGTGAAAAGTAGTACTCAGAGCTACTTTGTGCTTCATCGTTTCCATAACCAATTTGTTTTTTAAATTCGGGTGAATGATAAACTTCGTTGGTTTGCAGATTCCATTCCCATAAGCCAATGCTGCTTGCTTTGATTGATTCCTGCAACTGTACCTGAGCTTTTTCAATTTGTTTCTTGGATTCAAGCAAGGCACTTTCCGATTCTTTACGCGCCCGAATCTGAAGATCAAGTTCCTGATTTTGTTTCAGTATCTGCCCCCGGCCTTTCCGCATTAAGCGCTCAATTGTCAGCCAGACGATCGCAAGCAATAAAACAACCAGACCAAAAAACCATTTACTGCGCTTTGCCTCAACATCCAGCCTTGTTTGAAGCTGGTCGGTTTCCTGTTCCTGCAATTTGATAAAATCGGAAAGTCCTTTTGAATAGATTTCTTTTTGCCGGCCGTATTCGCTGCCGGTAATTATTTCGTAGGCTTCGTTTCGTCGGTTGAGGTGAATTAATTCGAAAACCCGGTGTTCCATTGCCGCGATATGAACTTTAGCGCTGTCTGCCGTTTTCAAGGTTTTAAGTGTAGCATGGAGCGGATCCATTTGCACCAATGCATGAATGGCACTGTCAAGTTTGGGCTCAAAATAGCGGTATCGTTTTTCCCACTGCAGATTACCCGTACTTGCCGCGAGCAGAGCAGAATTGGCAAGCACTTCATCCATGAGACGGATGTCTTCAATCTGACTTCTGATTGTTCGGGAATTTTTGGAATTCACAAGCACATCTTCCATGACATGGTAAGTATGAACTCCAACTAAAATCAATACAATAGCTGAGAAAAAAATAGCAAAAAACAAAAAGAGATTTGCCGCCTTCAAATTACCATTCGTGTATTTATTCATGGTATCGACTTGTTATTATCTCCTGATATATTACTTTGTAATTTACAATTATTTTCTGTAAAAAAATCGCCTCTGTAACAGAGGCGATTTTAGGTTTATACTTCAGGATTCGCTTTTTTAACTGGCTTTTCCAGAATGGATTCATATTTCAGAATCGTAAATTTTACCAGATGGTAGCTGACGATAACCAAAACAGGCCAGCTCAATAACCAAATAATTGAACTCCAGTACATACTATTTCATTTAAAAGATTTACTAATTGACTATTTACTATTTCAACCTATCGAAGAGAAAAAAGTCATTAGTCATTGGGAAAAAGTTTAAGATGCGACTTTTCTGATGCCCAATGACCGTTTCCTTTTAATAGACATGGTGTTCCTGTTCCAGTTCTTCGGTGCTGATTGGTTTGTTGTTCATCGATTTCCAGGCGTACCAGATATAGGCCAGAACAAACGGAACAAATAGTGAAACATAACTCATGGCAACCAAAGTGAATTTGCTTGAAGACGCATTCTCAATAGTTAACGACGATTGAAGATCGAGAACTGATGGATAAAAGCTGGTCTGGTTAAATCCGGCCAGAATGAACACCGCCCAAACGGTAAGCACAGTACCTGCGCCTGCAAACCAGATTCCTTTGGTTCCGCCTTTCAGCACAGTGGAAATTATGCCCCAAAGTACGCCAACAACACCAACCAGAAACATCAACGTGTTAATAGGCATGGCGAGCAAATTGTGCAGATATTTATACGGTTCCAAACTAATTTCGCCTGTATCAGGTTTGTAGGCAAAGCCGTCTTTAAACAACAACGCAATCACAAAGTACAGGAAGAAAACTAAAAATGGAACGGTATTGTACAACAGTTGTTTTTTCGACCGTTCTGAAATAGCTTTATTGTCTACCGAATTCATAAAATATAACAATCCTAAAATCCGGGAAAGAAAAAGAACTGCAAGTCCAAGCGCCAGATTATGGAAAGTTAGTACGGCTTCCAAACCGCGGAAAGGTGTTCCCCAGGTTACCCTGTTCATATCGTCGAGCGAGAACATTGCTCCGTTGAAGAAAGTACCTACTGCGGTTCCAATCAATAACGGGCCAAGCAATCCATTGATAAACAGAAATACCTCATAGGTTCGCGCACCTAAAAAATTACCCGGCTTTTTCCTGAATTCGTAGGAGACAGCCTGAATAACAAAAGAGATGAGTATGGCAAACCAAACCCAGTAAGCTCCGCCAAACGATGTGGCGTAAAACAGCGGAAACGAAGCGAAGAACGCTCCTCCGAAAGTTACCAAAGTAGTAAATGTAAATTCCCATTTGCGACCAAGGGTATTGACCAGAAGTGATTTTTCGGTTTCGTTTTTGGCGATGCTGAAAATTAAAGTTTCGCCACCTTGCACAAACATCAGAAATACCAATAAAGCGCCCAGCAGCGACACAATCAGCCACCAGTATTGCTGTAAACTTAAAAGTGAAAAAGTTTCAAACATTAGTTGGTTCCTCCTTCTGATTTAGGTCCGATTTTAATTTGTCGCATCATGATCTTAATTTCAGCAATAAGCAAGGTTGTGAAAATAATGGCAAATAGCCAAAAGGTTACCTGAACTGCTCCGACGCTGATTTTTGTAACTGCCGCCATGGTTGGCATCAAATCCTGAATAACCCACGGCTGGCGACCTGCCTCGGCCAAAACCCATCCGGCCTGACTGGCCAGATAGGCCATCGGGATTGTCCAGATTGCAATACGCAAAAACGATTTCTTTTTATGGATTTTTCCTTTCAGCGTGTAATACAACGCTATCAGGAAAAAGAAAAGAAAATACATGCCCAGAACAACCATAAGATGGAAACTGTAAAATGAAAGCGGAATGCTTGGAACCAAAGTGTGTGGATCGCTGATGTATCCGTAACCAAAATAGCTGAAATAATTCTTCTGAAAATCAGGACTCATGATTTCTGTCTTTAAAGAGTCGGCCACTGTAACTTCGCCTGCTTTTTTTGCTTCTTTATATGCAGTGAGTCTTTCGATAGCAATTTTTCCGCGGCTGATTTTGTCAGCCGAACTCATTATGCCATATTTTTCATTTCCCCTGATCAGGTCGTTTACTCCGGGAACAAATGCATCCCAGTCGAGATAAGCCATGTACGAAAGTATATTCGGAATCTCGATTTTAACGGTAAAGTCCTTCAGGTTTTCGTTGGTCGGGTCGGCCTGGTTTTGCGAGATTAAACCAAGAGCCACCAACCCAGCGCCTTCGCTACCGTTATATAAACCTTCGAAAGCCGCAAATTTCATCGGTTGGTAATGCGCAATGTCGCGCGCCGAACTGTCACCGGTAAAAATGGTATAAATGGCAGCCAGGAAACCGAAAACGGCTCCTACAACAATGCTCTTCCGGGCAAAAACCACATCTCGTCCTTTCAGGATATACCAGGCAGAAACGCCAATTACAAAAATGGCAGCCAGCACAAAACTCGACGAAGTAGTGTGCAAAAATTTATGAATGGCCATTGGCGAGAAAAGTACGTCCCAGAAACTGGTCATTTCCATTCGAGCCGTATCCGGATTGAAAACCATTCCGACTGGTTTTTGCATCCAGCCGTTGGCCACCAGAATCCATAAGGCCGAAAGATTAGCGCCAATGGCTGTTAGCCAGGTTGACATAAGATGGAACTTTTTACTCACTTTATTCCATCCGAAAAACATGACGGCAATAAAAGTGGATTCCATAAAGAAAGCCAGAATACCTTCGATGGCCAGAGGCGCACCAAAAATATCGCCGACAAACCAGGAGTAATTCGACCAGTTGGTGCCGAATTCAAATTCAAGAATAATTCCGGTTGCCACACCAATGGCGAAATTAATTCCGAAAAGAGTCATCCAGAATTTGGTGATTCGCTTCCAATCCTGATTTCCGGTTTTCACATAAAGCGTCTCCATTATCGCTGTAATGATTCCGAGCCCAAGGGTTAGAGGCACAAAAATCCAGTGATACATGGCCGTAAGGGCAAATTGTGCCCTAGACCAATCGACTAAAGATGAATCGAGTCCTTCAAGCATAGATTTAAATTTATTTGTTGTTGATATTGGTTAAATTTTCGAGCACGTGGTTGCTGCGTTCAGCGTCGTTCTTAAAATTCGTATTTAGAAAGTCCGGGAAAAAGAAGATTCTCAGAATGGCAAACATGATGAAAAGCTTGATCAGGATTACCAGCCAAACCTGTTTACCCCAATGGGGAAGATTGGCAAATCCGTCAAGATAAAACTTGTAGATTCGTCGGAAGAAGTACATTTTTTTGGGTTAAACGGTTTAAATAGTTGACTTCTAAAGTTAAATTGAATTTCAGGATTTTAGCACCGATCTTTCGAAAAATGAAATAGATTAAATTTATACCTGATAGATTCTCCCTAACACTTCTGATTTGCAAACAATTGCACAGATATTCTTTGTTTTGAAGAGATTTTCAATGCTATTTTTCAGCAAAAACTTGAACAAATTCCCTTTTTATTCCTTATTTATCCGAAAATCAACTGCCAGCCCGGAACAAAATGAGTGAAGAAATAAAATGTATTCATTGCGGTAATTCGTGTGGAAAGTCACCCGTCATTTTCGACAATAAACCATTTTGCTGCTCGGGCTGCTCTACTGTTTACCAGATTTTAAATACCGGCAAACTTCAACAGTATTATCAAATCGAGCAAATGGCGGGCATTCGTATTCAAGATGACAAAAAGCCTTCCGACGAAACATTCGCTTTTCTCGATCTGGAAAAATTCAAATCAAAAATTCTCAGCTTTTCCGAAGGTGGCATCGCCAAAGTCAGCTTTTTCATTCCCGAAATTCATTGCGCATCGTGCATTTGGCTGCTCGAAAACCTGCATAGCCTGAACAAGGGAATTGTTCAGTCGTTCGTCAATTTTCCGAAGAAAGAGATCAACATCACCTTCAACGAAAACGAAATCACTCTCAGGCAACTCGTTGAATTGCTGGTAAGTATTCATTACGTTCCTGAAATTAACCAGCACAGCATCGAAAAACCTTCGACGACCAATTCCGACAAAAAACTTTTCCTGAAAATTGGCATTGCGGCTTTCAGCTTTATGAATGCCATGATTTATCATTTCCCGCAATATCTTCCCGGGCACGAATTTCTGGAAGCCGACATTAAAGCGATGTTTGGCTGGCTAAGTGTTGTTTTGGCCATTCCGGTTCTAACCTTCAGTGCCAGCGATTATTTTCTCACAGCTTTTAAAAGCCTGAAGAAAAAAATAATCAGTATCGATCTCCCGATTGCACTTGGTTTGATTACCCTTTTCATACAAAGCCTGGTTGAAATCATTTCCGGAAACGGAATCGGATACATTGATTCGCTCACCGGACTGGTTTTCTTTTTGCTTGTTGGTCGCTGGTACCAGGGCAAAACGTATCAGGCGCTTTCTTTTGAGCGCGATTATAAAACGTACTTTCCACTGGCTGTAACACTGCTAACCGATTCGGGAAATCAAACTATTCCACTTGAAGATTTAAAAGCAGGCGACCGTATTTTGGTCCGAAACCAGGAAATCGTTCCGGCCGACTCGATCCTGAAAAGTGAAATGGCCAACATCGACTATAGTTTTGTAACCGGTGAATCGATGCCTGTTGCAAAAAATGCGGGTGACTTTGTGTTTGCAGGTGGCCGCCAGGTTGGCAACGCCATCGAACTGACGATTGAAAAGGAAGTCCAGCAAAGTTATCTTACACAACTCTGGAACCAGGCTGAGAATCCGAATACAACCGAAAATTCATTGAAAACCCGAATCAACCGCGTAGGACAGTATTTTACAATGACCATTATTGTTGTTGCCCTTGGGGCTGCCGCTTTCTGGTATTTCGAAAATCCCGGAATTGCACTATTCGCTTTTACTTCAGTGCTGATTATTGCCTGCCCGTGTGCGCTGGCTTTAACCATTCCGTTTACCTTCGGAAGCACCATGCGGCAATTTGGCCGGTCGGGCTTTTACCTCAAAAACACGGATGTCATTGAGAAACTATTTAAAGCCGACACTGTTGTTTTTGACAAAACCGGGACCATTACCAACACGCAGCTTTCCGACATTCGTTTTGTTGGGAAAGAACTAAATGCTGACCAGTTGCAGCGGATAAAATCGCTGGCTTTTCATTCATCGCATCCGTTAAGCAAAACCATATACAATTTCATCGAATGCGATCAATTGCTTGAAGTTGAAGAATTTCAGGAAATTCCATCGCTTGGTATTTCAGGAATTATAAATGGAGAACGGATAAATATGGGCTCGAAGTTTTTTGTTTCCGGAGATAAAAAGAAAGACGAAAACCTGAAAACAGAAGTGTGGATTTATATGCAGAATTCTGTTACCGGTTATTTTCAGCTTGAAAATGAATACCGCCCCGGGCTTCAGGATTTAATAAGCAGACTGGGAAAGACATACGAACTGCATTTGCTGACAGGCGATAACGATGCTGAAAGAGAAAAGCTCACAACTATTTTTGGCAGTGAAAAACGTTTGCATTTCAACCAGACGCCAACCGATAAATTAAATTACATCAGGGATTTACAAAAAAAAGGACGACAGGTTTTGATGATTGGCGACGGCCTGAACGATGCCGGTGCGCTGAATGAAAGTAATGTGGGTATTGTTATTGCCGACAATGTGTTCAATTTTTCGCCGGCTTGCGATGCCATTCTGCAATCGAAGCAATTTGCCGGGTTGGATAAGTTTATAAACTTTACCAACAATAGCCTGAAAATCGTCAATACAGGTTTTTTAATTTCATTTTTGTACAATCTGGTTGGACTTAGCTTTGCAGTTCAGGGAAATCTGACTCCAATTGTGGCGGCAATCCTGATGCCAATTAGTTCGGTGTCGGTTGTTGTTTTTGCCAGTTTTTCAGTAAGTTTAACAGCAAAACTAAAACGAATTTAAGATGTCGGTTGTATTTATCCTGGTTTTTGTGGCTATTCTAATTGCCAGCGCATTCCTTATTGCTTTTGTTTGGGCCGTAAAGAGTGGCCAGTACGACGACACCTACACGCCATCGGTTAGGATGTTGTTTGACGATCCGGAGATAATTGAAGATAAGACGGTTGAGGATGCGAAGAAGACTAGTAGCGATGAGGAAAAGTCAATAGGTCATTGATAGTCTGTAAGAAAATACAATGAATGCCTATTTAATGACTTAATGGCCATGAATGACTAGTGTTGTGCTAAGTAACTAATGACGGTAAGTCATTCCGAACTTGTTTCGGAATCTGTTTTTCATAGGTCGATGCTGAAATAAATTCAGCATGACGATCACTATTTCAACCTTAACACAACACAAGTAGAAATTGAAAAGATATTAAACTAAATACTACTCTATGGAATTACAGAAGTTTTCGTATGACAACCGCTTGACCCGAAACTTTGCCATTGCGACAATCGTTTGGGGGGTTGTTGGTCTTTTGGCGGGCTTATTAATTGCCCTGCAAATTTTTATTCCATCCATGAATTTCGGACTTGAATTTACCACCTTCGGGCGAACCCGGCCGGTTCACACCAATGCCGTTATTTTTGCTTTTGTTGGAAACGCCATTTTCACGGCAGTTTACTATTCGCTGCAGCGTTTGCTGAAAACCCGTATGTACAGCGAGTTGCTGGGTAAAATTCATTTCTGGGGCTGGCAGGCTATTATTGTTTCTGCTGCAGTTACGCTGCTTGCCGGATTCACCACCGGTAAAGAATACGCAGAACTCGAATGGCCGATTGACATAGCCATTGCTGTGATTTGGATAATCTTTGGCATCAACATGTTCGGCACCATTTTGCAACGCCGCACAAGTCACATTTACGTGGCCATCTGGTTTTACATTGCCACTTGGGTCACAGTTGCCGTTTTGCACATTTTCAATTCGCTGGCTTTGCCGGTTAGTTTCCTGAAAAGTTATACACTTTACGCCGGAATTCAGGATGCGCTGGTGCAGTGGTGGTATGGTCACAATGCAGTGGCATTCTTCCTGACCACGCCATTTCTTGGCATGATGTATTATTTTGTTCCCAAAGCCTCCGGAAGGCCAATTTATTCATACAAACTTTCCATTGTACATTTTTGGTCGCTCATTTTCCTTTACATCTGGGCAGGTCCTCACCATTTGCTATACAGTTCGCTTCCCGACTGGCTTCAGGCCTTGGGAACTACGTTCTCAGTTATGCTTATTGCGCCAAGCTGGGGGGGTATGATAAACGGATTACTGACTATGCGCGGAGCGTGGGACAAAGTGCGCAGAGATCCGGTTCTAAAAATGTTTGTTGTAGGAATTACCGCCTACGGAATGTCAACTTTCGAAGGGCCTATGCTGTCGTTCAAAACCGTGAATGCCATCAGCCATTTTACCGACTGGACCATTGGGCACGTACACATTGGTGCGCTGGGTTGGAACGGAATGTTGACTTTCGGTATGATTTACTGGTTGGTTCCGCGCCTCTACAATACAAAAATTTATTCCACAAAACTGGCCAATATCCATTTCTGGATTGCAACCCTGGCCATTGTATTTTATGCCGTACCGCTTTATATCGGCGGAATCACACAAGCTTTAATGTGGAAACAATTTACTCCTGAAGGCTTCCTGAAATACCCGAACTTTCTGGAAACAGTAACTCAGCTTATTCCGATGTACACCATTCGTGCCTTTGGAGGCGCCTTATATGTTACCGGATTCCTGATTTTGGTTTTCAATGTGATCAAAACAATAAAGGCCGGATCGTTTGTTGCTGAAGAAGCTGCCGAAGCGCCTGCTTTACATACTGAATCGGAAGCCAAGACACAGTCGGAAACCTGGCATCGATTCCTGGAACGTAAACCAATCCGTTTCCTGATTTTTGCCACCATTGCCATTTTGATTGGCGGTATTGTTGAAGTGATTCCAACCTACCTGATAAAATCAAATATTCCAACCATAACCAGCGTAAAACCATATACTCCGCTTGAGTTACAGGGACGCGATATCTATGTAAAAGAAGGTTGCTACAACTGCCACTCGCAAATGATCAGGCCATTCCGATCCGAGACCGAACGCTACGGCGAATATTCGAAAGCCGGTGAATCGGTTTACGACCATCCGTTCCAGTTTGGATCGAAACGTACCGGACCTGATTTGGCGCGCGAAGGTGTAATGACGGGCAAAATATACAAACCAAACGCCTGGCACTACAACCACTTTATCGATCCGCAAAAAATGAACGAAGCGTCAATCATGCCCAAATATCCTTGGCTGGCCAAAAAGGAAATCGATATTGAATCGACTCCGGCAAAAATACATGCCATGAAAATGCTGGGTGTGCCCTACCCCGACAATTACGAGCAACAAGCTATTGTTGATTTAAAAGCGCAGGCCGACAGCATTGCAAAAGATTTGGCTGCCAACGGAATTCAAACCGAAAGCAACCGCGAAATTATTGCACTGATCGCATACATTCAAAGGCTTGGCGTTGACATAACAAAGAAACCGGCAAAAAAATAAAGTATGTTCAAAGAGACATTACAAACCATCAATCATGTAGAAATTTATGCGCTGATCGGCTTTCTGATTTTCTTCACTTTTTTCATTTTTGTTTCCATTCAGGCATTCAGGATGAATAAAGAAGAAGTTGATCAGATAAGCAACATGCCGCTCGATGATTCTGTCATTGAAAATGCGGAAGGGCATGGGGCGTAGATTGTGGAGAAAACGGAGTCCGGAGCAGGGAAAAGGAAAAACGGATTCACAAAACTTCAGAATCAATTTATTTCGATACAAGAATTTAGAACATTTAAATGGCAAAATAACGAATTATGCAAACAACCGAAGATAAACCAATCATTGAGGAAGAAGGATTGAATCCTGAAATTGATGATGTTACTCAGATCAAGTATTTTGGCGGTCACGAATTTGATGGCATAAAAGAACTTGACAATCCACTGCCACCCTGGTTGAAATACATTTTCTACATTTCAATTATCATTTCCGTAGCATACCTTACCCGTCTGTTTGTATTTGAAGATGACAGTATCGTCCAGAAAAAGGAATATTATAAGGAAATGGCCGCTGCAAAGGCAAAAACGGAAGTGATAGAGAAAGAGGAAACGATTAAAGCGGCAGCTCAACCCATGACCAAAGAGCAAACTCTTGCAGCAGGAAAAGTTGTTTTCGATAAAATCTGTTACGTTTGTCATGGTAAATCTGGGGAAGGACTTGTTGGCCCTAATTTCACCGATGATTACTGGATTCACGGAGACAAGCCTGAAGATCTGAAGAAAGTAATTATTGATGGCGTGATAGAAAAAGGGATGATTTCGTATAAAAGTCAGCTCAGCAACGCGCAAATTGATCATGTAACAGCTTACATTTTAAGCATGCGGGGAACCAATCCTCCAAATCAAAAAGCGCCGCAGGGCGAGAAATACTGAGAGCCCCCTTCCCGTTCCCCCAAGGGGGAAAGCTTTTGGCTCAAAGGATAACTTTTGATTGAATATTGAAAAGACAAAACATGTCAAAGAATAAAACATTGAATTCCGGTTTTTTAAGCCCCCTCTTTCGGAGGGGGTTTGGGGGAGGCTTATAATATGGAAAACTTTCAGGAAGCAACATTCAGGGACCGGCCATCAACCTTTAGTAAAGATGGAAAACGGCTTTGGTTATTTCCGAAAATGCCAAAAGGTAAATTGTACAATTACCGCAGAATCATTGCATGGTCGCTGCTGGCTTTCTTTTATATTGCACCTTTCCTGAAATTCAGGGGAGAACCTCTGATTTTTCTGAATTTCCTGGAGCGGAAATTTGTTTTGTTTGGCAATACATTTTACCCACAGGACTTTCATTTGCTTGTTCTTGCGATTATTGCGCTCATCGTTTTCATTGTTCTGTTCACAGTCATTTATGGCCGAATATTTTGCGGTTGGGTTTGTCCACAAACTGTTTTTCTTGAATTTTTATACCGCCCTATCGAATACCTGATTGACGGCAATTCGGAGAAGCAGAAAGAGTTGGCAGTACAGGAAATGGATGCAATTAAAGCATTGAAGCGAATACTGAAACATGGAATTTATATCCTGATTTCGTTCTTTACCATTTTAACTTTCGTTTCGTATGTAACCGGAACGGAAAAACTTGGCCAAATAATGGATGGCTGGCCTGTTCAAAATTCAGGCGTTTTGTTGGGTGTTTTGGTTTTTACAGGCTTGCATTATTTCGTTTTCGCCTGGTTCCGCGAGCAGGTTTGCACCATGATTTGCCCGTATGGCCGGCTTCAAGGTGTAATGCTCGACGTAAATACAATTTTAGTGGCCTACGATTACAAACGTGGTGAACCACGCCGAAATGCCGAAAATAAGCGCGAAAATCTGGGTCGTCAGGGAGATTGCATCAACTGCTTCAGTTGTGTAGCTGTTTGCCCCACAGGTATTGACATCCGAAACGGAACCCAGCTCGAATGCATCAACTGCACGGCCTGCATCGATGCCTGTAATTCGGTGATGAAACGAGTTAAAAAGCCAACCGGGCTCATTCGCTTTGCTTCTGAAAAATCGATTTCTGAAGGTAAAGAAGTGAAGTTCAATGCCAGGGTAATTGCGTACTCTTCAGTTTTGGTTGGGTTGCTTATTTTGATCACCTATTTGTTCTCCGTCCGTGGCGACGTGGAGACAAACATCATTCGCCAACAGGGAACCATGTTTCAGGAATACGGCACCGACAGCTACAGCAATTTGTACAACCTTGAAATGGTAAATAAAACCAATTCAGCAGTAAAAGTCGACCTTAAACTTTTGTCTCCTGAAGGTGAAATCATCGTTATCGGTGATTCGGTAAAAGCTGAGAAAGGTGAAGTTGCCCAACGAAATCTACTGATTATTCTGAAAAAAGATGAGTTAAAATCATCAAATAGTCATTTGGAAATCGGGGTATTTGAACGGGGTAAACTGATTGACAAAATTTCGTCGACCTTTGTCGGGCCAAATTCGCTTGACAAATGAAGCCCCTCGTAAAGAAGGGACTCGAGGAACGCTTCAAACTAAATAGTAGTGATATGAAGACTTATTCAAAAACAAAATCGTTGATTTTTTACCCCCTCTTTTGGAGGGGGAAGGGGGAGGCTTTCTTATGAAATTCAACTGGGGAACCGGAATTGTTCTGGCATTGCTGATCATGGTTTCAGGAATGATTTATTTGGTTTCAATTGCAGTGCGGCAGGATTTTGATTTGGTTGACAAAGATTATTACCAAAAATCAGTAAATTACCAGCAGCATATCGAGAAAGTAAGAAATACAGAATCGCTGGCTGAGAAAATACGCTTCGAACAAACGACAGACTCTTTGAAAATTTTATTTCCAAATTTAGGCGAATCGAAAGACTACAAAGGCGAAATTCACTTTTATAGCCCGGTGGCCGAGAAAAGAGATACGAGTGTAACCGTGAAACCCGATACTGGATACGCTCAACGGATTGCAATGAAAAAGATGAGAAACGGGCGATACGAGGTTAAGATCGACTGGTCGGTAAATAAGACTGAATATTATCAGGAGGAAGCAATAACAGTTACCAGTGATCAGTCGCAGTAGACAGAAAAACTTGGTGCGGGCTCGAAATCTGGAACTTGAAACTTGAAATTCTAAACACTATAAAATGGACATCATCACACCACTAACAATCGGATTAATAGGCAGTTTCCACTGTATCGGAATGTGCGGACCTATTGTCGTTGCACTTCCGCTGAAAAAGCACAACCTGATTTCAAAAATAACAGGAACCATTTTATACAACTCCGGAAGGGTTATCACCTACAGTATAATTGGCCTCTTATTCGGGATGCTCGGCCGTGGAATCCGGCTGGCTGGATTTCAGCAATGGACATCCATTTTATTGGGAGTGACCATGATTGTGAGTGTACTTTTCCCATTTATCTTCAGGGAAAAAATAACCATTGCCGGTCTTTTTACCGGCTATTCTTCACGACTGATTGTCCGCCTGAAAAAACTATTCACTGACAGATCTTATTTTTCATTGTGGATGATTGGCTTGTTAAACGGTTTGCTTCCATGCGGATTGGTGTATGTGGCTGTTGCTGGTGCAATTAATTCAGGAAATGTGTTTACCGGCGCTGTATTTATGGCTCTATTCGGAATCGGAACTATTCCGTTGCTGCTAATCGCCACACTCGCCAGCGATGCAATTGGTCAACGAATCAGATCGAAAATGCAAAGAGTTGTTCCTTATTTTGTTTTCATGCTTGGGCTACTATTTGTTCTTCGCGGATTGTCGCTGGGTATCCCTTTTGTGAGCCCTACTGCCGAAAAACTGGCTCCAAAAGTCATGATCGAAAAAGGAGACTGTTGCAAATAGTAAGTTGTTTATCCGGTCATCAGGAATATAAACACATAAAATATGCGAATCAAGAGTTGGATTTTGAAACCTGAAGGGTTGAAATGATTATAGAGAATGGTAAAATAAATGCTCCAAAACCACGAAGTGGTGACATAATTCTGTCATGCTTTCGGTATTTTTAGCTCTTTTCATTCCAATTTGCTATAATCCTATCATGCCTTCGGCATTAGACCCATTTTCCATTTCAACCCTTGATTCGCATAAAATAGTTAATGAGCTAAATTTAGAGATTAAAAATCGCACATTGAAACTGCCGAAATTCCTGTGAGTTTCTGGAGTTTGCCACTACAAAATTAACTGACTGAAACCTTGCCATTTATGCAAATTCGAATTAAAAAATACGAATTTCATCAGGCAAAGGAGGCAAAAAAATGAAAAAAAAGGCATGAATATTTCGTTTTCAGTAAACATTCAATACTGTTTTGGGTTTCTTATGGCAAAACAGATTTCAGGTGCTGACAAACGATTTGTGAAAAGCAAAAATATCAGGTAGAATTTTGTCCTGAAAATCGGTTCGACAGCATTAAAAACGTCAATTATTGTCGAAAACCAAAAATCAAAATGAGTCAGATAAAACGATACAAAATATCGAAGAATTCAAATTTTAATGTGCACGACAGCTCAAACGAAAAAAATATTCAGGCTATTGTGAGTTTTTATAAAAAAATGATCTTCAAAAAACATTTCTTCACACTTTTTTTGCTTTTTCTGTCAGTTGGTTTTGCTGTAAACAGCCAGACAGTTTACGATGATAAAACGAATGATCCTGAAGTTGGTGTTGCCGAACATCTTGATTCTTATTTACCTAAAGATATTTACCTGATTGACGAAAACAATCAACGCGTTTGTCTCACCGATTTAATTGATAAACCAACGATTATCAACTGGGTTTATTTTCGCTGCCCGGGTATTTGCAGCCCGCTTATGGAAGGACTCGCCAATGTTATGGATGCCAGCGACCTCGTTCCAGGAGTTGATTACCAGGTTTTTACAATTAGTTTCGACCCATACGAAACCATCGATATGGGCAAACGAAAGAAAGGTAATTATCTCAATTTAGTGACCAAAAAAGAAGCCATCAGCAAAGGCTGGCATTTTTTTGTATCCGATAGTGCAAGTATCGCAAAGGGAACAAATGCTACCGGATTTAAATACAAACAACAAGGAAACGATTACATTCATGCCGCATCGGTTACAGTAGTTAGTCCGAAAGGAAAAATCACCCGTTACCTGAACGGAATTTCATTTCTTCCATTCGATTTCAAAATGGCTGTGATTGAGTCGCAGAAAGGAATGTCGGCACCAACGATCAGCAAAATCATGCAGTATTGCTTTTCGTACGATCCGGTTGGCAAAGCCTACGTGTTAAACGTGACCAAAATTTCAGGAACTCTCATTCTATTTTTTGCAACTATATTTTTCCTGATCCTGATTTTCAAACCAAAAAGAAAAAAAATATAAACAAACATATTTGATTTATGCAAACAGCAGCTCAAATCCCGCACGATGTAAGTTACCTCGATTACAAAGGTAAATACAAGGGAATATTTAGTTGGATTTTTTCCACCGACCACAAGCGTATAGCGCTACTGTACCTATACTCCATGATGACCATGTTTGTTATTGGCGTATTACTGGGACTGGCCATGAAGCTTGAATTAATTGCCCCCGGTAGAACCATCATGGGACCGCAGACTTACAATGCGGTATTTACTGTTCATGGTGTGATCATGATATTTATGATTGTTATTCCAGGTCTTCCGGCAGTATTTGGAAACTTTATGCTTCCTATAATGATTGGGGCAAAGGATGTTGCATTTCCGAAAGTAAATTTACTGTCGTGGTATTTTTACGTGGCGGGAGCATTATTGGTCATTGCATCTGTACTTTTCGGCAACGGTGTACCTGACACGGGCTGGACCTTCTATGCGCCCTATAGCTTCCGGTCGGGAACAAATCTACTACCAGCTATTTTCGGAGCTTTTATCCTGGGTTTTTCTTCCATTCTTACAGGTCTGAATTTCATTGTGACCATTCACCGGATGCGTGCTCCAGGCATGACCTGGTTTAAAATGCCGCTGTTCCCCTGGGCGCTTTATGCTACCGCCTGGATTCAGTTGCTCGCCACTCCGGTAGTCGGAATAACGCTGGTTTTGGTCGCACTTGAACGTATCTTCGGAATCGGGGTTTTTGATCCGACTTTGGGCGGCGACCCGGTTTTATACCAGCATTTGTTCTGGATTTATTCGCACCCGGCCGTTTATGTGATGATTCTTCCGGCCATGGGCGCCATATCAGAAATTATTCCAACATTCTCGCAAAAACATATTTTCGGGTACAAAGCAATCATAGCGTCGTCGCTCGCTATCGCCTTTGTGGGTTACTTCGTTTGGGGCCACCACATGTTTACTTCAGGAATGAGCGGCACTGCACAATATACGTTCTCGCTTCTTACATTTATTGTTGCCATACCAAGCGCCATTAAAGTATTCAACTGGATATCGACCATGCACAAAGGATCAATCAATCCTGATATTCCATTCCTCTGGGCCATCACATTTATCTTTGTCTTTATGATCGGAGGTTTCTCCGGATTGGTTTTGGGAGCACTTGCAACCAATGTGTATGTACACGATACTGCTTTTGTGGTTGCACATTTTCACTTCATTGTTTTTGGTGGCGTAGGCTTTTCTTTCTTTGGAGCCATACATTACTGGTTTCCAAAAATGTTCGGTCGTATGTACGACAAAGTCTGGGCAAAAGTAGGCTGGGCCTTCTTCACCGTTGGATTTCTCACCCTTTATTCACCGATGTTTTATTTGGGAATGATGGGAATGCCACGTCGTTACTACGATTATTTACCCGAATTTCACGCTGCAAATATACTTTCATCATTGGGTTCATGGGTCATGACTTTTGGGCTGTTAATCGTTGTGATTAATTTATTCAGATCGGCCAAAAACGGTGCAATTGCGCCGATAAATCCATGGAACGGTAAAACGCTGGAATGGACAGTTGCTTCACCTCCACCAGTTGAGAATTTTGAAGAAATACCGGTGTACGGCGAAAAAGACGGACCTTACGAATATTAAATCTTGGAAACCAATCTATGGAACATGTAACTCAACATTCAGATCCGCATTACGATCAGGAAGCATCCAAATTGGGAATGTGGCTTTTTATATTTACTGAATTGCTTCTTTTCGGAGGTTTATTCATTGTTTATTCGATTTACCGGTACCTCAATCCCGAAGCCTTCAGGTTGGGTGGAGAAGAGCTGAATCCGGTAATCGGAGCCATTAACACAATAGTACTTTTGGTTAGCAGTATGACCATTGCTATGGCGACCTCAGCGCTTCAGAAAAAAAACAAAGGCCTTACGGTACTCCTGATGGAGATTACAATCATGTTGGCTATCGTTTTCCTCATCAACAAATATTTTGAATGGGGAGTGAAATTCAGTCACGGAATCTGGCCAGGTTCAGAACATTTGATAAACGACATGAGTAGAGGTGAAATTCTGTTTTTCGGCCTTTATTTCGTTATGACAGGACTTCATGCCATTCACATCATTGTTGGAATGATTATTATCATCGTGGCATTAAATAAAGTTCAGAAAGGAACAGTTAATGCCGACAGGCCCTCGTTGCTCGAAAATGCAGGGCTGTACTGGCATCTTGTGGATTTAATCTGGATTTTCCTGTTCCCGTTGTTCTATTTAATTCATTAAGAAAAAGTATCTCAAAATGGAAAAAGAAAAACATCATATTGTAGCGTACAGTACCTACATTTATATACTGATTGCCCTGGTAATCCTCACATTTATGTCGATTGGGATTACACACATTAATCTTGGCAGTTATTCAGTTTTGGGCGCACTGATCTTTTCAACCATCAAATCGGGTTTGGTTTTAACCTGGTTTATGCACCTTAAATTCGATCAACCATTTCTGCGTTATATGGTTTTGTTTGTGTTTCTGGTGTTTCTTGCCCTTATTTTTATTACATTTTTAGATTACTATTTCAGATAATAGCTTATGTATATCCTATCAACCACTGCTAACGCATCAAATTTTGTAACGGGCGTTGACAAAGCCTTTCTGCTGATTATGGGTATTTCAATGGTCTTCCTGATTGGATTGACTTTTACCATGCTGTATTTCGTTTATAAATACAACAAGAAAAGAAATCCGGTTGCCACGCAAATCAAAGGCAGTACTTCGCTCGAAATTGTCTGGACAGTAATTCCGACCATTCTGGTACTTGTCATGTTTTATTACGGCTGGGTAGCTTGGGCTCCCATGCAAAATCCGCCAAAGGATACCTTTAACATCAAGGTAACCACTCGTATGTGGAATTACAATTTTGAATACGAAAACGGTAAAAAAACAGATACCTTGTATGTACCTCTGAATAAAGCAGTAAAACTTAGCCTCAACTCGGCCGATGTTTTACATGGTTTCTTTGTTCCGTCATTTCGAATTAAAGAAGACGTGGTTCCGGGCCGCGAAAAAATGGCCTGGTTTATTGCGGAACATGAAGGTTACTACGACTTATTTTGCTCTGTTTACTGTGGGTTAAACCACTCATACATGTACAGCAGGGTAAAAGTAATGCCTGAAGATCAGTTTAATGCATGGTATGTTGATACCACAAAACATGAAGCTGAAATTGTTGACTCCCCAACAGCAAATGGCCAGCGGATCATGAAGAACATTGGATGTTTTGCCTGCCACACTATTGACGGAACAAAACTGGTTGGCCCTTCATTTAAAGGAATATACGGACATACTACAACTGTGGTAACCGGCGGTAGTGAGCGAGATGTTACTGTTGATGATGAGTACATTAAAAAGTCGATTTACGATCCGAATGCCGATGTGGTAAAAGGGTTTAGCAAAGGCCTGATGCAGCCTTATACAGGCCAGCTTAAGGACGAAGAGATTACACAAATCATTGAATACCTGAAGACACTTAAATGATAAAAGCCAGACTATCATACTGGATAAAAATAATTTTAGAGCTGGGCAAAGTAAGAATTTCTTTGCCCATTGCTTTGTCCGCCTATACTGGTTACGCATTAAGTACAGGGCGTTTCGACCTGAACGCACTAATTCTCATGACGGGCGTTTTTCTGATGTCATGCAGTTCGGGCACAATTAATCATCTTCAGGAATACAGGACCGATGCGCTGATGCCACGAACCCAAAAGCGACCAATTCCGTCAGGAAAAATAAGCCCGAACGGCGCACTTTGGGTGGCAATATCCTATTTCATTTACGGGGGAATGATTTTGCTTGCAAGCTTTCCACCTATTGTATTTCTGACTGCGGCGCTCACCCTGGTTTCGTACAATGGCATTTACACGCCACTAAAAAAGGTGACGGCTTTTGCCGTCGTTCCCGGCTCGCTGGTTGGCGCCTTGCCACCTTACATAGGCTGGTTTGCAGGTGGCGGCGACTGGATGAACCACCAGATTTTCTGGGTTGGCCTCTTCTTTTTTATTGGACAGATTCCCCATTTCTGGCTGTTGCTGCTCATGTTCGGAAAAGAATATGAACTTGCCGGGTTTCCAAGCCTTCATTCAGTTTTTAGCGATAACCAGATCAAAAGGCTAAGTTTTACCTGGATTGTGGCTACTGTTGCAACTGCCCTTGTTGTAGCCATTCATGTTCTGCAGGGAAGCACACTCATGTTCTTCTTGCTTATCTATATTTTTTATCTCCTGTTTTCACTCTCCGGAAGTATACTTTTCAGGAATGAAATGAAAGTTAGACCGGCATTTTTTAAACTGAATTTTCTTTACTTACTGATGATGATCGTACTGATTCTGGACAGTATCTACAGGTAAAATTTTCATTCCGAATCGAAGTTCTTCCCTATTCCGGAGTAATCCTTTCTTTTAAATATCCCTACTATTAGGGATTGATGACTATTGTTGCAACATCTACTTTTACGGCATAGAAATATGATCCGGACAGATATGATGTATTTGAGGAAAGGAATTCTGATGTTGTTTGTATTTTATACAGTAAAGGGATTTTCGCAGGCAGTAAGTGAAATGGAATCTTCGGTTTGGACTTTTAATGCCAGTTATAAAGGTGATCTGGTGTCCAATTTTAACGGAGGAATCTCTACCGGAACAACCTATCTTGGACTGGCCGATTTATTTGTTCATTTCAATACCGGAAATTCCGGCAGGTGGAAAGGCGGCGAATTCTTGCTGCATGGCGCCAATTCACATGGTGGAGAGCCTTCCGCAAATCTGATCGGCGACTTCCAGGTTGCCTCAAATATCGAAGCCGGAAACCACACCTTTCTGTATGAATTGTGGTACAAACAAACATTTTCAAGGGTCGTTGCTACGATAGGGCTTCAGGATATGAATGCCGAATTTGCCAACAGCAATGTAGCATCTGTATTTTTAAACAGTTCGTTCGGAGTTCATTCGGTAATTTCCGATAATATTCTGGCGCCAATTTTTCCACTTACCAGCCCCGGAATCACTATTTGCTGGCACACAACTGATAATATTTGTATGAAAACCGCAGTTTACAAAGGTTGTCCAATCGATTTTGCAGAAAATCAATACAATATTAAATGGAAACTAAATCACTTACGCGGCTTGCTCTGGGTTACTGAAAGCCAGTTTTCATGGGCCGGAATAAAAGCAACTATCAACGAATTAAAAGCCGGTGTATTCTTTCATCAGCATTGTCCGGAGAGTGAAGTTATTAATTCGGAAACCGGGAATAAACTCTCTTACGACTATGGATTTTACCTGGTTGGCAATCACGAGTTTATGCAAATCAAAAAAACCAATCGTAAGTTCAGTCTTTTCTATCAAATGGGTGTAAGTCCCAGAAACGACAATTTTGGTTACCTCGGCGCAGGTTGCCTGTGTTCCGGTTTGCTTTCAAAAACAGGATCAGATGAACTTGGCCTGGCCATGGCCTGGGGAATGCTTACAAAAGAAAGAGGACGCGATGAAACAACATTTGAGCTAACGTACAAGGTTCGGCTCAACGATCAGATTTATGTGCAGCCCGACATGCAATATGTGATGCATCCGGGAGGAACTGACCTTCAATTGAAAAATGCCACTGTTGGATTGTTGCGGCTGGGAATGGAATTTT
The DNA here is from genome assembly GCA_041652995.1 of Prolixibacteraceae bacterium. Lineage (GTDB taxonomy): Bacteria > Bacteroidota > Bacteroidia > Bacteroidales > Prolixibacteraceae > Aquipluma. The sequence goes on along the minus strand of JBAZGO010000008.1, from coordinate 77,630 downwards.
AATTAGCTAACGATGAATTTACAACATACAGAAGTTGAAGCAAAGAGCAAAAGGCTGGCAGATTTGTCAACCGGAAGCAGGGGTGTGATTATTCATGTATTGGGTCAGGGCGCTTTCAGAAAAAGGATTTCAGAGATGGGATTTGTGAAAGGCCAGCAGGTGAAGGTCATTAAAAATGCACCGATGAAAGACCCTGTGGAATACGAAATTATGGGCTACAAAGTATCGCTGCGACGCAGTGAAGCCGACATGATTGAGGTAATTTCACCCTTGATGGCCAAAGATTTGTTCTCCGGAAAATTTGAAGGAACGATCGACGAACACACCTTGAAAGCTTCAGGAGAGGTGAAAGGAAAAACCATTCATATTGCGCTGGTTGGTAACCCGAATTGCGGAAAAACAACGCTGTTTAATTATGCTTCAGGATCGAAAGAACGGGTTGGAAACTATGCCGGTGTGACCATCGACGCCAAGGAAGCTAAATTCAGACAAGGCGATTATTCGTTCCTGATTTCCGACCTTCCGGGCACCTATTCCATTACCGAATATTCTCCTGAGGAATTGTTTGTGCGGAACCACATCGCCGAAAAGCGGCCCGACGTAGTCGTAAATGTAGTTGACGCCTCGAACCTGGAGCGCAACCTGTTCCTGACCACTCAGCTTATTGACATGAACATTAAGGTTGTAATTGCCCTGAACATGTACGATGAGCTTGAACAGAAGGCGGCCAAATTCGATTACAAACACCTGGGCGAAATGATTGGAATACCAATCGTTCCAACGGTTGCATCAAAAGGCCGCGGCCTGAAAAATCTGTTCGACCGGATTATTGAAGTTTATGAAGAACGCGATCCGATTGTACGCCACATTCACATCAATTACGGGCAGGAAATCGAAAAATCGATTCACTTTATCCAGGCCGAACTGAAAAAAGACAATCCTCACCATAAGAAATACTCGACCCGTTTTCTGGCTATTAAACTGCTTGAAACCGATAGCTACACACAAAATTTCCTGAAGGACCATCCAAATGCTCCGGAAATCAATACTGTTGCCCTCCGCGAAACGACAAGATTGGAGCAACTTTTCAACGATCAGTCGGAAACACTGGTCGCCGATGCCAAATACGGATTTATTGCCGGGGCTCTAAAAGAAACTTACCGCGACGGGCCCCAGGTACGCCGCGACCAAAGCCGCCGAATTGATCAGTTCATGACCCACAAAGTTTGGGGCTTCCCGATTTTTATATTCTTTATCTGGCTGACTTTTCAGGCTACGTTTACTTTGGGGCAATTCCCAATGGACTGGATGGACACCAGCATCGGGTGGATTAGTTCAACCCTGGATAATCTGTTGCCAGCCGGTGCACTTAAAGATTTGCTGATCGACGGCGTTATAGGCGGTGTTGGTGGTGTGATCGTATTTCTGCCAAACATCCTGATTTTGTTCTTTTTCATCTCGCTGATGGAAGATTCGGGCTACATGGCCCGCGCTGCGTTTATCATGGACAAGTTGATGCATAAAATGGGATTGCACGGAAAATCATTCATTCCGCTGATTATGGGATTTGGCTGCAACGTTCCGGCAGTAATGGCTACCCGCACACTCGACAACCGCAGCGACCGTTTGCTCACCATGCTCATCATTCCCTTTATGTCGTGCAGTGCACGTCTGCCGGTTTATGTGCTCCTGATTTCGGCATTCTTTGTCAGTTACCAGGGCGCCATATTGTTCCTGATTTATGCTATCGGAATTCTGTTGGCTGTATTAATGGGATTGTTTTTCAAGAAAACGCTGTTTGCAAAAAAAGAGGTGCCATTCGTTATGGAACTTCCACCTTACCGGATGCCAACCCTTAAAAATACCACGATCCACATGTGGCACAAAGGTTCGCAATACCTGACCAAAATGGGGACCGTAATTTTGTTTGCCTCTATCCTGATTTGGGCAATGGGTTATTATCCACGCCATGTGAAGTATACGAAAGATTACGATGCCATGCTGACTCAGGTTGAATTGAACACTGCATTGACTGCCGATCAGAAAACAGAAAAATCGGAACAAATACAATTGCAGAAGGAAGAAGAACGTCAGGAGAAATCATACATCGGCATAACCGGCCACTTTATTGAGCCACTCATCAGACCACTTGGCTTCGACTGGAAAATCGGGATGAGCATCATAACCGGAATGGCAGCCAAGGAAATTGTAGTCAGTTCGATGGGCGTTTTGTACAATGCCAGCATGAATGCTGACGAAAATTCGCAATCGCTGAAGGGCAAACTTCAGGAGCAAACATTTACCAGCGGAGCCCGTGCCGGAGAAAAGGTATTTTCGCCGCTTGTTGCCTTTGCGCTCATGGTTTTTGTCCTGATTTATTTTCCGTGTGTGGCTGTTGTTGCTGCCATAAAAAAAGAAGCAAACTGGCGATGGGCCATCTTTACCACGGTTTACACGACAGGAATTGCGTGGGTGGCAGCCTTTGGAATTTACCAGATCGGTAGTTTGTTTATGTAAAAGCCCCTCTCCCAACCTCTCCCCAAAAGGGAGAGGCGAGACAAAATGATTTTTAGAATAATTTATAAAAAGCCTTATGATTCAAAATAGTATAGCACTCATTATAGTTGGACTGGTTGTCGTAAAAGTCGCTTATTCGGTATACAAATCAATAACTACAAAAGATAAAAGTGTGTGCGGGGGCTGCGCCAGTTGCGATCTGAAGCACGAACTGAAGAAAAAAGGGAAGCTTGTGTCACACGCAGAGAGTCAGAAAACAAGCCAGTTACAGTATTCTGCGTCTAGCCTCAAATATTCAGGGAAGAATTAAGATTTAATGATTGTCAGCTTTTAACCTGTTTGCTTTTTCATAACAGTCAATTGTTGTCATCATGGTCCATTCTGTCGTCATTTATCGTTTCAGTGCAACTTAATGACAAACGAATGACTCTAAATGACCATAGTAATATTATGAATATCCATTTAAGATTCCTGTTATTCATCCTGAACACCTTTAAACAAATCAGTTTTCCAACTGTTTCATTACCAAACCAAAAATTCATACAATGAGTTTGGTTGGATTATTTTCAGGAATGATTGTTTATAACTATTACAAAGCAAAAATATCATGAAGAACATTTTTTTTATTCTGGTGCTTATGGTGGCATTCTCCGCCTGCCAATCACCAAAGCAAAAAACCGATAGCAGTAAATCTGAAGTTGCAGTTGCTAAAGTTGAAACTACTCTTCGGGTTGAAGGAATGACCTGTACCGAATGTGAACAATCGGTTGCCAAAGGAGTAAACGCACTGGCAGGAATCGACAGCATTAGCGCGAATCATTTGGATTCAACTGCCTTTGTGCGTTACGATCCTTCGAAAACCGATTTGGCTCAAATTACAAAAGCCATTGAAGATCGGGGTTACGAGGTTGTAGCCAGCGCAAAATAGTACGGAGAGAATCCAAGGCAACAAATTTATTTGGACATCAGCTTACTTACAGAGAAGCCTAATCTCTAATAAAGACAAATAAGCGGTTGATTGAAGATCTGAAGACTTTAATCAACCGCTTTTGATGTTTTGAAATCTAGCAAATGACATTGATTTAAAAGGTCAACTTGAAAGTTTACAATTATAAGTCGTGATTTTTTCGTAAATTAACATACTGTAAAACTTTTAGTTCCCAAAAAACCAATCAACATGGAATTGCAGATTATTCAAAATAAGATTTACGAAATTAGAGGGTTACGAGTCATGCTGGATTTCGATTTAGCTGAAATGTATGAAACAGAAACCAGAATACTTAATCAAGCAGTAAAAAGAAACATTATCCGATTTCCACCAGATTTTATGATTCAGCTTACAAGCATGGAATTTGAAAACTTGAAATCACAAATTGTGACATCAAGTTGGGGAGGCGTTAGAAAACTTCCGTTTGCATTCACTGAGCATGGCGTTGCCATGTTGGCGAGCGTGTTGCGAAGCGATAAAGCCATCGAAATAAATATTTCAATTGTTCGTGCTTTCATTGCTTTACGGCAATATGCTTTAGGATATGCAGAACTCAATCAAAAGTTTGAAAACTTCATGATTGAGACCAATATGCAATTTAACGATATTTACCAGGCACTTACAGAAATGGCAGATATAAAGCAGTTAGGAGATAAAAGCAGGAATCCCATTGGGTATCGCAAATAAAAAAAGGCCATCTCCAAACTAATGGAGACGGCCTGAAATTATAGAATTCGGTATTTAGTTTACTCTGCTGTCAGATATTCTTCAACTGTAACTGCTGCAATTTTACCGGCTTCGATGGCACGAACCACCAAACTGGCTCCGTTTTCAACATCCCCGCAAGCAAATATTTTATCAACCGAAGTTTGCTTTTTAGCGTTCACCTTTACGTTACCGCGTGCATCGTATTCCACGCCAAGCGCTTCGAGCAAGCCATTGTGAACGGGTTGTGTGAAACCCATCGATAACAGAACCAGGTCAACATCGATAATCTCGTTTGTTTCAGGAACTTCAGTCATCACCCAACGTCCGGCTTCATCCTTACCCCAGTCAACGCTCACCAGTTCCACTTGCTTGATCTGGCCATTTTCGCCAATAAACTGTTTTGTTGAAAGCCCCCAGCGACGCTCGCAACCTTCCATGTGAGAACTCGAAGTTCGCAAGGTATTGGGCCAGTAAGGCCATGGGTTGTTATCGGCACGTGCAGATGCAGGTTTCGGCAGAATTTCAATCTGCGTTACGCTTCGCGCTTTCTGGCGGATTGATGTTCCCACACAGTCGGAACCCGTGTCGCCACCGCCAATAATAAGCACTTTTTTATCTTTTGCATGAATGCTAATTTCTTCAGGAATAATTTCACCGGCAATTCGTTTGTTTGATTGCATCAGGAATTCCATAGCAAAATAAACGCCTTTCATGTCGCGGCCTTCAACAGGTAAGTCTCGTGGTTGTTCGGCGCCGTTAGCCAGAACGAGGGCATCAAATTGGGCCAGTAATTCTTCGCGGGTAATATCAACGCCAACATTCACATTGGTTTTGAAGATGATTCCTTCATCGACAAAGATTTCCAGCCGGCGATCGATTACAGTTTTGCTGAGTTTAAAATCAGGAATACCGTAACGAAGCAAACCGCCAATGGCATTGTTTTTCTCGAAAACCGTTACTTCATGTCCGGCCTGATTCAACAAATCGGCAGCCGAAAGACCTGCGGGGCCTGAACCCACAACAGCAATTTTCTTCCCGGTACGCACTTCAGGAATGCGTGGTTTTACAAAACCCAGGTTAAAGGCATGCTCAACAGTTGACGCTTCGTTTTCGCGAATGGTAACCGCTTCGTCGTGAATGGCCAGCACACACGCTTTTTCGCAGGGGGCCGGGCAAACGCGACCGGTAAACTCCGGAAAACTGTTTGTTGAGTGCAAAACTTCGTAGGCATCCTGCCATTTCCCTTTGTAGACAAGGTCCTGCCATTCCGGAATTTTACTTCCGACAGGGCATCCCCAATGACAGAATGGAACACCACAATCCATACAGCGAGCAGCCTGATCGATCCGATCTTTTTCGTCGAGAGTCTGTTCTACTTCGCCATAATCGTAAATTCTGTCGTTCAACGGACGGTAACCTGCTTCTTTTCGTCCTATCGTCATGAAACCTTTTGGATTTCCCATGTTATTCTAATTTTATTTTTTATTGACGAAGATTCAAAAAGAATTTTCATCAGGATAATATTCAAAATTTCAACAATCAAATCTTATGCAATGCCGTCCGAGTGATGGCTTCCACTCTTTTCAATGTTTGTTCACGGACGGTCTTTGGCATTTCCTTCTCCCAAGCTCCCCCTTTGGGAAACGGGAAGGGGCTTTTATTCGTGTCTGGCCGGATCGTCTTCTGTAAGCTGAAGTTTTTTCTCCAGTTCGCGCAACTTCAGTTCTTCGAGCACTTTCTTGTACTCGAACGGAATGACCTTGACAAATTTAGGCAAATATTCGTCCCAGTTTGTCAGGATCGTTGCCGCTTTTGTACTTTGTGTATACAGCAAATGCTTGTTAATCATATCCTGAAGCTCAATAATATCGGCTTTATCTTCAACCGGTCCAAGTTCAACCAGGCCTTTGTTGCAGAAGTAATCGAAATCACCTTCCTGATCCAACACATAAGCAATACCGCCACTCATACCGGCAGCAAAGTTACGGCCGGTTGTTCCAAGCACAACCACGCGTCCACCGGTCATGTATTCGCAGCAGTGGTCGCCGCTGCCTTCAATAACCGTTTTGGCTCCTGAATTCCTTACACAGAAACGTTCACCGGCAACACCCCGAATGTATGCTTCTCCGGAAGTTGCACCATAGAAAGAAGTATTTCCGATGATGATATTTTCTTCAGGAGTAAATGTTGAACCAATTGGTGGAACAACAATAATGCGACCTCCGGATAATCCTTTGCCAATGTAGTCATTGCTGTCGCCTTCGAGCCTGAAGCTAACTCCCTTTACCAGGAATGCACCAAAACTCTGACCGGCAGTTCCGGTAAAATTCGCCATGATTGTATTGTTTGGCAAGCCCTCTTCGCCATACCGGCGTGAAATTTCGCCTGACAACATCGCCCCGATTGTCCGGTCGACATTGGTAATGGCATGCGAAAGCCAAACTTTTTCCTTGCTCTTGATCGCTTTGTTTGCTTCACGAATCAAGGTGTGGTCCATGTGTTCTTCAATCGATTTAATGTTCGGATAGGTATTCCGGATATCGTGTGTTTTGGCTTCTTTCGGCATGTAAAGAATGCGTGAGAAGTCCATATTTTTCATTTTCCAGTTAAACACTTCATTGTTCTGTTCCAGTAAGTCAGCGTGTCCCACGATCTCGTCGAAGGTAGTTACACCGATTTCGGCCAGATGTTCACGAACTTCCATCGCAATAAAGCGGAAGAAATTAATGGCATATTCAGAGCGGCCAATAAAGCGTTTGCGCAATATTTCGTCCTGAGTTGCAATACCGGCAGGGCAGGTATTCAGGTGGCATTTACGCATCATGATACAACCCAGGGTAATAAGCGCCGAAGTTGAGAATCCGAATTCTTCACCTCCAAGCATTCCAAGGATGACCACATCGCGGCCGGTTTTCAACTGACCGTCGACCTGAAGTTTTACGCGGCCACGCAGGTTATTCATCACCAGCGTTTGTTGTGTTTCGGCAATACCCAACTCTACCGGCAAACCGGCATATTTGATCGAACTTGCGGGACTGGCGCCTGTTCCTCCCTCGCAGCCAGCAATGGTAATCAGGTCGGAAAAAGCCTTGGCAACTCCGGCAGCAATGGTTCCAACACCATTTTCAGCAACTAGTTTTACCGAAACTTTTGCCTTCGGATTGGTCACTTTCAAATCGTAAATTAACTGAGCCAAATCTTCAATCGAATAAATATCGTGGTGCGGAGGTGGCGAAATCAGTGTAATTCCCGGTGTTGAGTGACGCAACTTGGCAATAATGTTATTGATTTTGAACCCGGGCAACTGTCCTCCTTCACCAGGTTTTGCACCCTGGGCAATTTTTATCTGAAGCTCATCGGCATTGATCAGGTAATTATTTGTAACACCAAACCGTCCGGATGCAACCTGCTTGATCGCACTGCGCTTTTCTGTTTTAAAACGTTCTGAATCTTCTCCGCCTTCACCGGTATTGCTTCGTCCGCCAATGGTATTCATGGCCACCGCAAGCGCTTCATGAGCTTCCTTACTGATGGAACCATAAGACATGGCACCGGTAACAAAACGTTTCATGATTTTTTCAACCGGTTCAACCAGCGAAATATCAATTGGATTGCGTTTGTATTTCAGGCAACCACGGATAAAGGCCGGTTTTGCATTTTCGGAATCGACTTTGCGGCTGAATTCCTTGAACACGCTGTAATCGTTTGTGCGGGTTGCCCACTGCAACAAGCCAACGGTTTCAGGATTCCATGCATGATGCTCTCCGTATTTCCGGTAGTGGTAAGTTCCGGCGCTTTCGAAGCTGTTATTTATGAGATGTTTCTTCTTATTCCAGGCTTCTTTGTGGAACATTAATGTTTCCTGACAAATTTCTTCGAAGCCCATTCCTCCAAATTTAGAGGCAGTTCCTGTAAAATACTTATTGATCAGGTCGTTGCTGAGACCAAGCGCTTCAAAAATCTGACAGCCATGATAACTGCGCAGGGTTGAAATACCCATTTTTGAAAGCACTTTCAACAAGCCCTTGTCGATTGATTTGATGTAATTGTGACGAGCCTCGGCATAATCGAGTTTGATTTCGCCACTTTTCACCATGTCGTCGATAGCAGCAAAAGCCAGGTACGGATTGACCGAACTTGCGCCATATCCGAACAACAGAGCAAAGTGTGCAACTTCGCGCGGCTCGGCTGATTCAACAATAATACCGATCTGCATCCTTTTTTGAGTCTGGATGAGATGGTGATGAACAGCGGCTACTGCCAGCAAGGATGGAATTGGCGCGTATTCTTCGGAAATCTGCCGGTCGGACAGAATGATGAAATTTTTCTGATCGTCAACCGCTTTTTCAGCTTGTTTCAGAATATCGTCGAAAGCTTTTTTAAATCCTTCAGCGCCGTCTTTCACCGGGAAAACCATCGGGATCGTGGCATGTGAGAACTGAACGTGTTTCAGGTCTTTAATTTTGCCAAGATCGGTATTGGTAATGATCGGATCGTCAAATTTGATCAATTTGGCATGATCGGGCGATTCGTCCAAAATGTTTGAATGCAACGAACCAATGTAATTGGTAAGCGACATAACCAAGCCTTCGCGAATCGAGTCGATAGGCGGATTGGTTACCTGGGCGAAAACCTGACGGAAATAGCTAAAGAAACGCTGAGGTTGTTCAGAAAAGCAAGCAATTGGCGTGTCATTTCCCATCGAGCTGGTTGGTTCAACACCACTTACAGCCATCGGTTTAATGATCATTTCCATGTCTTCTTTCGAATAGCCAAATACTTTCGAATAGGTATGGAATTTATCGCCCATTGTGGATGAAACACGTTGTTTCACCTCAATGTCATCCATCACCAGTCGGTTTTCTTTCAACCAGTTTCCATACGGAGCACGGGAACTCAACTGAGCTTTTACTTCTTTATCAGGAATGATAATACCTAATTTGGTATCGACAAGCAAAATTTTTCCGGGACGTAATCTTCCCTTTTCTTTCACTTCATCGGCTGCAAAAGTTTGTACGCCAACTTCGGAGCCCATCACAATCATGTCGTTTTTGGTAATCACATATCTTGAAGGGCGAAGTCCGTTCCGGTCTAAAGTACCGCCGATATAGCGGCCATCCGAGAACACCATCGAAGCAGGGCCATCCCATGGCTCCATGATGGTTGAATGATATTCGTAGAATGCTTTCAGACTGTCGGGAATCGGGTTTTTGGAATTAAACGACTCAGGAATCATCATACAAAGTGCATGTGGCACAGTACGGCCAGTCTGATGCAAAAATTCAAGGGTATTGTCGAATGAAGCGGAGTCGGATTTATTCGGCTCGATAACCGGGAAAAGCTTTTGTAAATCGTCGCCGAAAACTTCTGATTTCAGCAATGCTTCGCGGGCTCCCATCCACATCCGGTTACCTTTAACGGTATTAATTTCACCATTGTGGGCAATCATGCGGAAAGGCTGAGCCAAATCCCAGGTCGGGAATGTGTTGGTGCTAAAGCGTGAATGAACAAGGGCAATTGCGCTGGTAAATTTTGGATGTGCAAGATCCTTGAAATAATCGCGTAACTGTCCGGGAGTAAGCATCCCTTTGTAAATAATTGTTTTCGACGACAAACTGGGTACATAAAAAGCTCCGCGAAATTTCAGTTTCGAATCGCGAATTTCTTTCTCTGCCTGCTTGCGAACAAGATATAATTTCTTCTCAAGCATTTCCTGTTCCAGGTTGGCTTTCACAAAAACATACCTGACGTAAGGTTCTGTTTTCTTGGCAATTTCGCCCGGAGCAGAGCTGTCAACATCCACATCGAGATAAGTAATTAAATCGAGCCCTTCCTGTTTGATATATTTTGTAAGAATATCCTGGCACGTAGACGCTTCAATACGATCCTGAGGTAAAAAGATTAAACCCGTACCGTACTTCCCTTCAGCAGGGACATTTACTTTTAATACTTCACGAATATACTGGTCGGGAATTTGCATTAAAATACCGGCGCCATCACCAGTTTTATTGTCAGCGCTGGTCGCACCACGGTGATCCATATTTTCAAGAACCTCCAAGCCCCTCTCGATGATATCGTGCGACTTCTGGCCCTTAATATGAGCAACAAAACCAATTCCACAGTTATCATGCTCATTTGCAGGATCGTATAACCCTTGCGCTTTTGGTAATCCTAACTTATTCATCTCTTATTTTTTTATTTACAGTCCGGAATAACTATCCAAACTAAAATATTACAATTCATTTTAAATAAATCAATCGGCAAAAACCGAAAGATTATAAGCAAATCATTCATTTTTCTTACGAACTGAAAGCGAAAGTAGTGATTTTTATAGAAACTTCAAATTTACGAAAAGGTTCCCGGATGCTTCAACGATTCACCATTATGACCAAACTTCACAAAAGACCATTCAACATTCACATATACAACTGCTTAAATGTATCCATAACAGCAAGATACCTCATGCGGAATGATCAAAAAATAACGATAAATTAACAGAGCTAAACGCCTCAACTGTTTATTCGCCCGATCCGATCTGACTAATAATCAAATCTAAACCAAACATGAACTCAATGTTTGAATCTTATATGTAACCGACTAATCCAGCTTAAAAGATTCCTGTTCCTTATAGGTTGTGAGATTGTTTGAAAAACGCTCAAAAGAGTTATGCATTGAAAGCAGCATAAATCAACACCGTATTTGATTATTCAGAATGACCCAAAAGTTCGGCATACGCTGTTTCAACTTTCTGAAACCCGAACGACTGGATCACTTTGTCCATTTTCCCTGAAATCTCAACGAGACATAAATTTCCGAGACTTCCTTCGTGCGTATGATTCAGGTCGCGGCTGGGTTCATAATTTCCTTCGTTTATCAGCGCACCAACCTGCTTGTAGGCATCGCGAAACGGAACGCCCTGCTGAACAAGTTTATTGACATCTTCGACACTAAACACAAATTTATAGCGATCGTCGGCCAAAATATTGGTATTCACGGTCATGTTACCGATGGCAAAACCGGCAATATTTATGCAATCGTTTAATTCCTGAAATGCGGGTAAAAACACTTCCTTCAAAATTTGCAGGTCACGGAAATAGCCACTTGGCAGATTGTTGATCATCAGACTGATCTGGTAAGGAATTGATTGAATTTTGTTGCAATGCGAACGAACGAGTTCAAAAACATCGGGATTCTTCTTGTGCGGCATGATACTCGACCCGGTTGTAAGCTCATCGGGCAAAGAAACAAATCCGAAATTCTGACTCATAAATAAACACACGTCGACGGCAAATTTCGAAATTGTTGCTGCGATTGACGACAATGCAAATGCCACGGTTTTTTCCATTTTCCCGCGTCCCATCTGCGCATAAACCACATTGTAATTCATCGATTCGAAACCCAGTAAATCGGTTGTCATTTGCCTGTTGAGCGGGAATGACGATCCATAGCCGGCAGCCGAACCCAGCGGATTTTGATTGGTAATTTGCCAGGCTGCCTGAAGGAGAATCAGATCGTCGGCCAAACTTTCGGCATAAGCGCTAAACCACAAACCAAACGACGATGGCATGGCCACCTGAAGATGGGTATAGCCCGGCATCAGAAATTGCTTGTTGGCTTCGGCTTTAGTCATTAATTTGCCAAAAAGCTCATTTGTAGCTTCAACCAGTTTCTGAATTTCGGAACGGGTAAAAAGTTTAAGATCGAGCAAAACCTGGTCGTTACGCGAACGGCCACTATGGATTTTTTTGCCTGTATCGCCCAGTTTACGGGTAAGCATCAGTTCAACCTGCGAATGTACATCTTCCACGCCTGCCTCGATTGAAAACCCACCACTTTCGATGATGCGGTAAATTTCAACGAGTTCCTTTTCGAGATCGCCCAACTCACTTTTCGTAAGCAAACCTATAGATTCCAACATTTTAGCATGAGCAATCGAGCCTAAAACATCGAACTTTGCCAGATACAAGTCCATCTCGCGATCTTTCCCAACGGTAAAGTTTTCGATGAGCGAATTTACCGCGGTTCCTTTTTCCCAGAGTTTCATTGGTGCAATTTTTTTGAATCACAAAGATAATTCAAAAAAAGCAAACAATCCGGATTCAGAATCCGAACGAAAAATCCTTCAAAAGAAAATAAATCCTGAAGCTGAATAATTACAAGAATTGATAAAAGCAGCAAGCTGTTATTTTCTGGGACGCCAAACAATCCTCATCACGCACAAATCAACGCCATCCGACTCGCGAACTACACAATTCAGAAATTCGTTTTCGGCCGTTTGAGTTTGCGTAACGGCCATTTGATCACCAGCCTGTCCTTCTTTCAGGTAATTTACTTCCAGTTCGGCAGGTTCGAAACTGTTCAGGAATTCTATGCCAAAATCATCCAAAACACGCTCAACATATTTAACACTGTTGAAGTGCTTGTTGATGTCGAGATCAGAAAAAAGCACCGGAGAAAAATTGAGTTTTTCGGCATGAACATCGGGTTTCACACGTTTGGGTGACCGGCATGCATCTGCTTCGGTACGTTTTGGGAAAGTTGCTCTGAACTCACTTAACCTGAATATCTTCCGCGAATCCATATCCAGAATCAGCCAGGCCGAACTAGCCCTCAGGAGAATTTCACCATTACCATTTTCAACAATGTATTCGCGGTAAGCATACATCCCGTCAGTTCCAGCCGACCATGTATTCAGGTGAATCCGGTCCTGCCAGTCAGGATATTTTTCAACCTGAAAATACATGCGCGACAGAACCCAAAACAGGTTATTGCTTTTCAAACTGTCGTAACCCCAATCCATCACCTGGGCATGTGCCCACGCAGCTTCGATTAAAATGTTAAAAAGTGAAGTGATTGATGCCTGTCCGTATTGGTTCGTGTGATACGATTTTATTGAAAGTTGTTCCTGATATTTTTCCATTTCGAAGCGGTTATTTTAAACCTTTGTGCAAATCTATTGTTCAGTTTTGGAAAATCAATCGAATTTCTCACTTTTGCACAAAATTTTAACTATTTCATGGAAAAGATTATCATTAAAACGCCCGAACAAATTGATGGAATCCGGAAAAGCAGTAAACTGGCCGGACAAACATTGGAGTACATTGCCGAATTTGTAAAGGAAGGCGTTTCTACTGAATTTTTAGATCAGAAAATGGAAACATTTATCCGTGAAAATGGCGCCATTCCTGCAACTTTGGGCTATGGCGGTTATCCAAAATCAAGTTGCATATCGCTAAACGAAGTTGTTTGCCACGGCATTCCTTCAGAAAAGACAATCCTGAAAAACGGCGACATATTAAATATTGACGTAACCACTATTTTAGATGGTTACTTTGGAGATACCAGCAAAATGTATACAATTGGTGATGTTTCGCCTGTTGCAACCGAATTAATTGAGGTGACAAAACATTGTCTGGATCTTGGCATTCAGCAGGTAAGACCCGGCAATCAGTTTGGAAACATTGGCCATGCCATTAGCCGGTACGCCAAAATGAAAGGGTTTAGCGTGGTATATGAATTCTGCGGACATGGCGTTGGAGTTAATTTCCACGAAGAGCCACAAATCGATCACTCATCGCGCCGCAATACCGGACCGTTTATGAAACCCGGAATGACTTTTACCATCGAACCGATGATCAACCAGGGTCGTCCGGGAACCGTGGTTGACAAAGTTGACAAATGGACCGCCAGAACTGTTGACAGCAAGCTTTCTGCCCAATTCGAACATACAATTTTGATAACAGAAACCGGATTTGAAGTATTAACCGATGTGACCGGAGAATATTAATCTTCAGGATAAAAACAAAGATAAACCCGATTTCATACTTTCAGGAAGATATTTCATACGGGCTTTCCCAACAGCTTCAAATTCATACAGAAAGTTGCTCCGGATATCCTTTTCTTTTGACGCGATTATTAATTTGTTCAATAATTAAAACGACATTTCCATGAAATTTGGGAAAAGCAATGCCCCTGAAACGATTGATTTTACGCTGCCGGAAGATGATCTGAAAACAGCAGAAATCCTGAAGCAAAACGATTCGGCAAAACCAATGAATATTTATGTTGGTTGCGCCAAATGGAACAAAACCGAGCTGAAAAACTTTTATCCGCCTGGCACAAAAGATGTGCTTTCGTATTATTCCACTCAGTTTAATTCCATCGAGTTAAATGCCACTTTTTACAACATGCCGACGCGTGAACAGGTAATTAAATGGCGTGAAAAGACCCCGGATGATTTCAGGTTTTTTCCAAAAATTACGCAAAGTATCAGCCACATGCGCCGACTAAATAATGTGGATGAATTGCTGACTGTGTATTGCGACAATGTGAGCAATTTCGAAGACCGGCTTGGAATGGTTTTCCTTCAGTTGCGCGACAATTTTGGTCCTGAAAATTACGACCGGCTGGTGAATTTTATTGAAAAATTTCCGAAAGCGATTCCTTTGGCTGTTGAACTGCGCAACACCGCGTGGTTCAATAGTGAAGTCGTTTCAAACAAAGTTTATCAGTTATTTGAAAAGCACCAGGTGACAAATATTTTGGTCGACACGGCCGGACGGCGCGATTTGCTGCACATGCGACTGACCACACCCAAAGCATTTATTCGTTATGTTGGCGCAAATGAACCTCTAAGCGACCGCAAGCGCCTCGACGACTGGGTGGAGCGATTCAAAATATGGATGGACCACGGCTTGCGCGACATTTACTTTTTTGTGCATCAAAACCTTGAAATAGAATCACCTTTATTATCGGCCTACCTGATTGAAAAATTAAATCAGGAATCTGGACTAAGTCTGAAAATTCCAAAACTTTTATAGCCAAATGGCAACGCCAATCACCACTAGTGATTCATAACACCACCTTCAGACTTATCGGTTTATTGGGCATTTCCCTGCCGGGGCAATGATTCTTTTTGTGCCAGGAACATACAGCATACTCATGTTTGCACCTTTGCCAGGCTTAAAAGTCGGGCTTTGCCGCTAAATATTTACCAGAAACCAACGACTGAAAAAAAGGAAAGCACCATTTTAAAAAAGGAAAGCACCATTTTGGGAAAAGGTAAGCACCGTTTTGGAAAAAGGTAAGCACCATTTTTTAAAACGTAAGCACCATTTTTTCAAAACTTTTCAGAATAAAATAATTCAGATATTTTTACAGTACCTTAACCAACTTAAACAACGATGAAACTCATTCCGGTAATCATGATTTCCTGCTTCCTGATTTCATTATATCCGGAGAAAAAAAATACGAAGCCACCATTTATTCGGGATTTCCAGGCAAATAGTTGACTCTAAAACAATCCTGAATATAAAGCTTTTGATTTCCGGAGTGCAGGCGATTTTAATTCAACCTGAAAAATAGCATGTAGAAGATTTCAAAATCGAATAAAATTAAAAAGGACTAAACTGAACAGTTTAATCCTTTTTAAGTCGGGGTGGCCGGACTCGAACCGACGACCTCCTGGTCCCAAACCAGGCATACTACCAACTGTACTACACCCCGAGAATAAATTTCACTATTTTAGTGCGGAGAGGGGGGGATTCGAACCCCCGGTACAGAATGACCCGTACGACGGTTTAGCAAACCGTTGGTTTCAGCCACTCACCCACCTCTCCTTGGTTTTGTAACAGAATAAAATTTACTCCAGTCATTCAAATTTTGCGGCAAAATTTTTTCTTTTTTGCCAGTCATTCAGCCTTTGCGAATGTGCGTGCAAATATAGAACTACTTTTTTCTTTAGCAAAACAAATACAATAAAATTCTGGCATTTTTTCAATGTTTTTTTGGCATCCGAAACAAGCCTAAAAAACGGGGAAAGCTTTATCTATCGGGTCTTTTGTACGGTTCGTAAAGTAAAAAGTTATTCAGTCAAAAAATATGATCGTCAAGCATTCTGGAAATCAGCCAGATATTGACAACATGTTATTAAATCCTGCGATTTGCTTGGAAATTATATTAATGCGTTCTATATTTGAAACAACAAATCGTTCTGTAACATACATCAAAAGATATTGTCCGCATTAATTCTAAGTTTGGAAAATTCAACATTTCTAATTGACCCGAGTACGCTTTTGGCTGCTAAAACAGGCCCAGTACCGCTTTGCGGGAGTAGTTTATCTACCGTCGGAAGTTTGATCAGGCAGGCACTCAAATCCTATTAATCTGGGATTTTTACAACAGAATTAGTGCGGATTTTTTTTGCCCTTTCCAAAACGAACGACAACCTTCTGAAATACAAAGATTAACACCGAAAATGCCAGGCAAATCTTACCTGTAAGATCGCCATATTGAGTATAAAACGAAGTTTGCGTATTTATATGAATAGCTGAATTCAATGTAGCAATTTCATTTATTTCAGTCTTACTCACCACATCTCCCCGCGAATTTATAACTCCTGAAATGCCAGTATTGGCGCACTGAAGAACATTTCTGCGTGTTTCAATTGCACGAATGCGGGCGTAGCCAAAATGTTGCCAACTTCCGGCCGATTCCTTCCACCAGCCATCGTTGGTAAGCACAACCAGAAAATCGGCTCCCTGTCCAACAATCTGGCTGCAAAACTCGCCAAACACAGATTCAAAGCATATAACCGGGCCAATCTTCACACCGTTTTTCCCCGAAAACAGGACAGGTTCTCCTGAAGCTAAACTACCACTTGTTCCTCCAAGATGCAGCAGATATTTTTCCATAAATGAAGCATATTTTTGAAATGGCATTTTTTCAACACCATTGACCAGGATGCTTTTATGGCTGATTTGCACCTTGTTTCTCTGATCAACAAACAAAGCCGAGTTGTACAGTTCAAAAAAATAAGTACCGTCGGCTGACGGTCTTGCCGTTTCTGTAATTATTTCATCATTCAGCAATCTACGCTGAGTCATTGCTCCTGAAATAAATCCACCATCAGGAAATTGGCTAACAATTTTACGAATTGAAGCAATTGATGAATTTAGCCCTGCCAACGAATCTTCCCACATGACCGGCAAAGCTGTTTCAGGGGCAATAATGAAATCCGTCGAATCCGCAACATTCGATTCAGCAAGCGAAAAAATCCGATCGAGCTGCTCTTCAGCACTCATTCCTGAAAACTTTTCAGTGTAAGGATCAATATTGGGCTGCAAAATCAGGACATTTTTCGTTGCCCCTTCAGGAGAAATGACAGAGTAAATATTTAAAGAAAGTAGAATTGGAAGAACAACAACAGCAACCGCACTTACAAGCGTTGCCCTTTTCAAAATGGCGCTTCCGGCGAAAGTTTTAATTAGCTCAAAAATCAAAATATTGGAAAGCAAAATCCACAGCGAACCGCCCAGAACACCTGTAAATTCGAACCATTGAATCAGTTTTACTGTGTTCGAAAATCCATTGCCGAGTGTTAACCAGGGCCATGGAAGCGCCCAATGGTGCTGCAGATATTCGAACGAAATCCAGAAGACAATCAGTGAAAAATATCCGGAGGGTGCCGAAAGCCGACTTCGAACCCGATGGGCCAAATTAAACACGGCAGCCATTAAGGTTGCATTCAGTACTGAAATGAGCAACATTCCGGTTACCGAAACATAGCCAATCCACCAGGTTGAGAGAACATTCCAGATCAAAAATGCTATAACTGAAAAAACGAAAAACGGCATCTGTTTCCGATCACTTTTTTCAAGCTGCCTGACTTCGGTAAAAAATAAAGGAACAAAAGCAACGAAAAGCACGCCGGCCATGTTTGGAAATATCCATGGCAAGCTTAAAAATATTCCGGAGAGAATGGATAAATAAAGTGATTGCTGTTTTATCATTAAAATTGCAGACTGAATTTCATCCCAATTTAAATCTTAAAGATTATTGACCACTGCAACAGGACTTTGCATTTTTCAGGACTGATCGAAAACGAAATCAATTTTCCCGATTGCCAATGCTGCCCAACCTGCCTGATTAACCAAAACAGTTTTTCCGGAGGCATTTTTCATCTCAAGTGGTTTTTCAAGAAACGAATGCGTGTGACCGCCGGCAATCAAATCGGTATACTTTGTTTGAGGCGCCAGTGTTTTGTCACTGATTTTAGAATGTTCGTATGACAAGCCCAGATGCGACAGACAAATAACCAAATCGCACGAATGTTCTACTTTCAGCAGTTTTTCCATTTTTAGCGCTGTTTCCACTGGGTCGAGGTATCGGGTTTTGCCATAATTTTGATCGCTCACCAGACCGCTCAACTCGATTCCAAGTCCATAAATTCCGATTTTAATCCCGGCTTTTTTCAATATCAAATGCGACTGGGTTTTTCCGGCCAGAATGGTTTCGGAAAAATCGTAATTGCTGGTTACCAGCGGAAAAGAAGCATATTTTATCGCAGAAAGAATATCGCCCAAACCATTGTCGAATTCATGGTTCCCAATGGTTCCTGCATCATAACCCATCTTACTCATCACCTTCATAATCAAGTCGCCTTTGAAATAATTAAAAAAAGGTGTACCCTGAAACATGTCTCCTGAATCGATCAATAACAAATTTGGATTTTCTTTGCGAGCCTTTTCAACAATCGAAGCCAGCTTCACAATTCCGCCTCTTCCGGCATATTCTGCATCAGTTTCAGGAAACGGATCGAAATGGCAATGCATATCGTTGGTATGCAAAACAGTAAGCTTCAACAATTCTCCTGAAGCAAATAATTCTTTTGGAAAAGTTGCCAGCGCAAATGCGCTTCCT
This sequence comes from Prolixibacteraceae bacterium, assembly GCA_041652995.1. Lineage (GTDB taxonomy): Bacteria > Bacteroidota > Bacteroidia > Bacteroidales > Prolixibacteraceae > Aquipluma. The sequence goes on along the minus strand of JBAZGO010000008.1, from coordinate 58,717 downwards.
GCCAGGATCGATTGTTTTATAAAAGTTCGTCTAGTACTCATTGTAAATCCTCCCATCTTCGTTCACCGTAATAATTCCCGACTTTTTATATCTGGCACCCAGAGCCGTAATTAAATCGTCCCTGATCTTTAATTTCGTATTTATTCGTTCAGCAGGATTGGCAAACATGCTCATCTGGTCGCCACCATTGGCTACATAATCGTTGGTAACCAGCCAATAGGAAGCTTCAGGATCAACATCTTTTCCGTTAATTGTCAGTTTACCTGCTTTTTCATTCCTGATTCCAAGTTTAAATCCTGAAATTCCCTCTCCTCCCCTCGCAGCAATCTGATCGGCCATTTGTCGAACAGCTTCTCCGGAAATTTTGATTAAAACAATTTCGTTTTCGAAAGGCATCAGTTCAAAAAGGTTGCCCACCGTAATGTTTCCCTGCGGAAGTGAGGCTCGCAGCCCACCGTAATTAACGTATGAAATTTCAGGAGTAATATTCAATTTGTTTGCCTTGCAGTATTCAGTTCCGCTTTCAAGCAATATATCCGCAATAAGATCTGTTAATTTACTCTCAGGTTTTCCTTTTTTTAACGGACTGGCACTCACAGCCACTAATTTCGACATGTCGCTTTCAATGCTGTCGCGATAAGGAGTTATAACAGACTGAACCAGAGAATCAACCGTGCTGGTTTGAGAATTCACCTGAATATTCCCGGTTGAAATCCGGCTTAATGAAAGCCTGTGAGAACATGAAAAAAATAAAAAAATAACAAAAATGCTGAGGATTAAACGGCGCATTGAACTATATTTAAAATTGAAAGTCATATTTTCTTATGTGTAGTACTCCGGATAAAGATAAAAACAAATTCCATTTAAAATCGTTTGATTAAAAAATCATTTTTCCAATGCTCGACAAAACAAAACCGAAATATCTCTCCCGAAATCTTTACAAAATTGCAATTTCAGCAGCACTGTTTTTCCTGATTTTTCAGCTTAGCGCGCAGGAAATTCGTACCATAAAAGCCAAAGAAGGCGATGGAATTTATTCAGTCCTTAAACAAAACGGCTATCCACCAGCCGAATATCTCGACCAGTTTATTGAAATGAACAAATCGAAACTTGGCAAAAACAATGCGCTGATAAAAGGACGTACTTACAGTTTACCTCCCAAGTATAAAACTCCGGAAATTCCAGTCACGCAAACTGCTCCTGAAAAAATGGTGCTCGAAATTTTCGGGAAAAACTATCGCGAGGTTACCCGAACCAGCACCGAACTTGCCGGAACTGTATATTATCTGATGAGTGGACATGGAGGTCCCGATCCGGGTGCCATAGGTAGTTTAAACGGACACAAACTCTGCGAAGACGAATATGCTTACGACGTCACACTTCGTTTGGCGCGTAATCTAATTGAACGCGGGGCAACGGTATACATGATTATTCGCGACCCCAACGACGGCATTCGCGACGACCAATACCTTGTTCCCGACAAAGACGAAGTTTGCTTCCAGAACAGCGTGATTCCGCTGAGCCAAATTGCCCGACTCCGGCAAGGTACCAAAGCCGTAAACGATTTATACCTTCAGAACAAAGGAAAATTTCAGCGGCTTGTGGTTATTCATGTCGATTCACGAAGTATCAAGGAAAATATTGATGTATTCTTTTATCACGATAAAGAAAGCTCTACCGGAAAGAAACTGGCAACAACACTTATGCAAACTTTCGTGCAAAAATATGCTGCGCACCAGCCCAATCGCGGCTACAACGGAAGCGTTTCAGCACGAAATTTGTATGTTATTAAAAATTCCTATCCGCCTTCTGTTTTCATCGAACTCGGAAACATTAATCATTACCGCGACCAGCAACGATTTATCATTCCTGACAACAGGCAAGCTGTATCGAACTGGCTGAGAGACGGATTAATTGCTGATTTCAATAAAATCCTCAAATGAAACCAATAATTCCTGAAGATAAATTGCTGATTCAATTCGATGGCATTTGTGTGCTTTGCAGTCGCACCATCCGAATAATTTTGAAAGCTGATAAAAAGAAGAAATTTCTGTTTCAAACTCTGCAAGACGTGTCAAAAGTCAATGGATTCGACACTGTGATCGTCGTCGATAAACATTCGACTTACGAATATTTTGATGCTGTTCTTAAAATCGGAAGCGAACTGGGAGGTATTTACAAAGCAGTGGCAATCTTCAGGCTGATGCCGCGAAAGTGGAGACACGCCATCTATTTATTCGTGGCCAGAAACCGTTTTCATTGGTTTGGAACTCGCAAAACCTGTTATTTACCTTCTCCTGAAGAAAAAGAACGGTTTATTTAAAATTCAAATTCGTCGTTTTCAAATTGAATGTATCTGGCAGATAAATGCCCGATCAGCCGGCCAAAGCCTTCGATTGTTTGCAAGGTTTGAGGTGTGATTTCGGCTTTTTTCAATTTCAGCAACACAAATCCGTACAAGGCATTCAGGCAAGCTTCCACTTCATTTACATCCGGGTTTTCAGCTTTTCCCACAAAATCGGCAATTGCCGATCGATTCGAGCGATACAAATGAATATATGCCTGATCGTTCTGAACCTCAAGCATTTTGAGGTGAAATTCGTTCAGGTCGTTAACCAGGTTCTTCAATACCTGAAGATGGCCCTTTTCCTGAATTTTCTCCAGTTGCATCATCGCCGACAAATTGCTGTACCAATCCGAAATTTCAGCCGTAGTTTTTTCATCAGCATTGAACTGCTTTACCAGCCGCTCCTCAATATTTTCAGGATTAAATGCACATGCGCGAAGCAAATCTTCGACTTGCCATAAGTACAGAATATATTCAGCAATGTTCGTTTTTCGTTTTTCGCGGGCTATGATCATCGGGAAACAAGTAAAAAGGTAAGGCGTAAAATTTTAAAAGTCAGTTATACATTAAAAAAATCGTCGAGGTCGCGTCGGTCTTTTTTGGTCGGCCTGCCGGTTCCGCGTTCACGATTGTAAAAGCTCATATTTTTCTGCACTTCCAGGATTTCCAATTCAGAAGCTGGTGTCGTTTCGAGCATGAATTCAGGAACCATTTTGGCTGCCATGCGGTTTTCGGTCAGCGCCAAAACTTTATAACTACGTGTAATTGGAGGACGGCGTAACTGGATTATTTCACCAATTTTTAGTTCGCGCGAGGGTTTTACATTCATGCCACCAATGGTAACCTTACCTTTTCGGCATTCTTCGGAAGCCTGACTGCGTGTTTTAAATAAACGCACAGCAAAAAGCCATTTGTCGATACGAACACCTTCTGCCATAATTTTCCTATTTCTTTTTATTAAAGAAAGTCATGGTTTGACCGATTCCAATGGTGCCAAAACTTTTAATGATTTCAATTGAAGTGTCTATCAAGGCCGGAAGTTCCAATTTTTCCTGCTTATCCCATTCTCCCAGAACATAATCGACTTGCTGCCCTTGCCTGAAATTGTCACCAATACCAAAACGAAGTCGCGCATAATCCTGCGTACCCAAAACTTCAGTAATATTTTTTAATCCGTTGTGACCGGCATCGCCCCCTTTGGCGCGCAACCGAAGCGAACCAAGCGGCAAAGCCAGATCATCAACCGCAATCAATAAATTCTGGATAGCGATATTTTCTTTCTGAAGCCAGTAATTCACCGCCTTTCCACTCAAATTCATGTAAGTGGAAGGTTTCAGCAAAACGAACGTGCGCCCTTTGAATTTATATTCGGCCACCCAACCGTAACGCTCATCGCTAAAAACAATATTGGACGCATCTGCGAGAGCGTCCAATATTTTAAATCCTATATTATGCCGGGTATTTTCGTATTCCTTCCCCGGATTGCCTAATCCTGCTACCAGGTATTTCAAGATAATAAATTTTTAGGTTTATCCTTTACCCCCAACCTTTGCAGCTCTTGCAGCTCTTGTAATCATGATTGTTACAACAGGAACAGCTTTTGCATTCAGGAATTCAAGGTTGTCTCTTTTCAATGCTCCCACTTTATAGCTCTGGCCTAAATCCAAATCATCAACATTAATATTGATTGTATCCGGAAGGTGTTTTACCATGGCTTTTACTTTCAATGTACGAAGGTTCAATTTTAATTTACCCCCTTTACGAATACCTTTAGCGAAACCTTCAGTTTTTACAGGAATTTCAACTTTTACCATTTTATCTTCCGAAATGCGAAGGAAGTCAACATGCATCAACTGTTCTTCAACCGGATGGAATTGGGTGTCCTGTTTAATTGCCTGATAAACTGTTCCGTCGATATCTAAATTTACCAAATATACATTTGGAGTGTAAATCAACGATTTAAATTCTTTTTCAGGAGCAAAGAAGTGAATTGGTTCTTCGCCACCATACAAAACTCCGGGAACAAGTCCCTCTACGCGAAGTCTTTTAGCATCTTTTTTGCCAACCACATCACGTTTAGTGCATTTAATTGAAATTGATTTCATTTTACTTTTTAATTTATAAGATTATGGTACTCAGTCCTCCCTCTACGACGAAAGGGCAAACAGCATGCATAACATGTGCCTTAGGAAAAAGCGGTGCAAATATATACAATTACCCGTAATATAACGAACTAATTGATTGATTTTTATAAACCCGTTCAATTGCCTCGCCCATGGCATGAGCAATCGGGATATATTTTATTTTTGAAGATTCCATTTTACCCGGAATTGAATCGGTAAAATACACTTCTGTCAATGCCGAATTTTCAATTTTTTCGTAAGCTGGCCCTGAAAGAACTCCGTGCGCTGCAAAAGCCCTGACACTATTTGCGCCTTTTTCCATCATCAGATCGGCAGCTTTGGCAATGGTTCCGGCGGTATCAATTAAATCATCGACCAAAATAATATCCTTTCCGGTAACATCGCCGATCAAAGTCATGCTTCCGACTACGTTAGCCTTTGCACGCGATTTATGGCAGATTACCATATCGGTGCCGAGCATTTTAGCGTAAGTATTTGCACGCTTGGTTCCGCCCACATCAGGAGAAGCCACAACCAGGTTTTTAAGCCCCATTTTGCTGATAAATGGAATAAACAGCGACGAAGCATACAAATGGTCAACCGGAAAATTGAAAAATCCCTGAATCTGATCGGCATGCAGGTCCATAGTAATAATACGGTCGGCTCCAGCAGCAGAAAGCAAATCGGCAATTAACTTGGCGCCGATGGAAACCCTGGGTTTATCCTTCCGATCCTGACGGGCGTAACCGAAATACGGAATAACAGCAATAATTTTATAGGCCGATGCTCGTTTCGCCGCATCGATCATCAGGAGTAATTCCATAAGGTTGTCGGCCGGGGGAGGTGTCGACTGGATGATAAACACATGCGATCCTCTGATAGTTTCCTCATAGCAAGGTTCAAATTCGCCATCTGAGAAGATCGGGCAGGATGATTTCCCCACCTCAACACCCAAACTATCACAGATTCGCTTGGTCAAATCCATACTTTTCGTACACGAAAAAATCTTGAGCGGAGCTTTTTTTGACATTTCTTCCTTTTTAGAGTTCATTTTCTGGAATTGCGGCAAAGGTAAAAAAATCTTACGCATATCCTTTTAAACTGCTCTTCAAGTTAAATGCATCTGCATAAAATGCAACGAAATTCATGCGAAACACATTGATAACGAGCAAGCTGTCAGGACTTATTTATATTTAGTATGAATGAGATAATCTCATCGCGGCCTGTACCGTCGAGCGACGAGGTCACCATTACCGGAGGCAATTCTTCCCATAAATTTTTTAGCTCATCGCAGTACACAGCAACGTTCTTTGCGGCAGTGTCTTTTCCGAGTTTATCGGCTTTTGTGAAAATTATGGCAAAGGGAATATGATTTTCGCCTAGCCAGGTAATAAATTCAATATCGATATTCTGTGGCTTGTGGCGAATATCAATCAGCACGAACAAACAATACAGGTTTTCGCGCCCAAGAATGTACCTGCTGATTAATTTCTGAAACTTCTCTTTCACTGAAATCGACAGTTTTGCAAAACCATAACCCGGCAAATCGACCAGGTACCAACTGTCGTCAATAATAAAATGATTTATCAACTGAGTTTTTCCCGGCAAAGTCGAAACTTTTGCCAAATGCTTTTGACCAACGAGCATATTGATGAGCGACGATTTACCCACATTCGATCGCCCGATAAATGCATATTCAGGCCGATCGGGCGGAGGACATTTTCGCACGTCGGTATTGCTGATTAAAAATTTGGCTTGCTTGATCATTTCTGAAGTTTCGGTTTAGAGTTTTTGTGGTGAACGCAAATTCCGGATTTTCTTAGCCTTTTTTCAGGCCACATAAACTTCGAGCAGTTTTGCCGAAGGTGTTTGCACGTTCAGTTTTACTGAATCGATTGATGCCGGAATCAATACCGTTTCGCCTTTCTGAATAAATTCAATGCCCGAAACTGTTTCGATTTGCACAAAACCATCCAGGCACATATAAATTACAAACGAATCAAGTTCAGAATAATCCTTTTCGATTTCGCTTGTAATTTCGAGTAAATTGGTAGTGAAATAATCGCAATGCACCAATTCAACCGACGTATTCAAAACGTTGGTGTATTTGGTTTTGTATTCAGGAAAAACAGTGAAATCAATGGCGCCCAAAGCCTGTTCTGTGTGCAACTCGCGCGGAATTCCCTTATCGTCGCAACGGTTGTAATCGTAAATGCGATAAGTTATATCTGAAGTCTGCTGAATCTCAGCAAGCAGAATGCCTTTCCCGATGGCGTGCACACGACCGGCAGGAATAAAGAATACGTCGCCGGCTGCAACTTCTTCAAAATTCAGGATATCAGTCAATTCCGCGTTATTGAGTTTTTCAAGATATTTTTCCTGATCGACCTGCTGATTAAATCCCGACTGAAGTTTCGAACCTTTATCGGCCTGAATGACATACCACATTTCAGTTTTCCCGAATGAATTGTGGCGTTCGGCGGCCATTTCATCGTCGGGATGAACCTGAATGGAAAGATCGTCGTTGGCGTCGATAAACTTGATCAGGAGTGGAAATTCAGTCCCAAAAGCATCAAACAACTGATCGCCAACCAAATCGCCCATGTAAATTTCCATAAGTTCTTCGAGGGAGTTTCCGGCCAGATAACCATTCGAAACAACCGAAACGTTTCCTTCAACTCCGGAGATTTCCCAGCTTTCACCACAATTGGGCAGATTGCCAAAATCCTTATTCAGTACTGAATTTATTTTATTTCCGCCCCAGATCTTCTCTTTGTAAATCGGGGCAAACTTTAGGGGATACAAGCCTTCCATGCGTTAAGGAATGATTAAATTTGAAAATTAAGGATAAAATGATCCTTTTGAAATTAAAACTCAAAATCGACTGCAGCTCTTTCAACAGCGTGCTTACCAATAAGTTCAGCAACTTTCAGGTGATCCGGATGAATTCGGTAGGCATCGAGCTGATCAACCGTTTCGAAGTGTGTAATCAGGCAAATATCGTATGATTTTGATACAAGTTCGTAATTCACTCCAACCTCTATATGTTTCAATTCCTGAATTTTACCTGAAAGATCGAGCAGCGCGTCTTCAATGCTGCTGATCACGTTCTGCTTTTCGCTGTCAGAATCGTATTTTTTCAGTTTAAACAACACAACATGGTTAATCATAGCAAGATATATTAAATAAAATGAGACTACGAAGTTAACACTTTCTATTCTCTGTTCCACAATGTGTAATTTCGCTTGCATTAAAACCACAGTCTTCATTATCTTTGAATAAAAATCATCACTATGTTAGTTATCGGTATTGCCGGTGGAACCGGATCGGGCAAAACTACGGTTGTTAAAAAAATCATTGACAAACTTCCGGCGGGAGAAGTCGCAGTAATTTCGCAGGATTCGTATTACCGCGACAACAGCCATCTCCCCATGGATGAGCGCCAAAAGATAAATTACGACCATCCTGCGTCGATCGAATTTGAATTACTGGTCGACCATATTATAAAACTGAAAAACGGACAATCGGTCCAGGAACCAACCTACTCGTATTTAACCTGCACCCGCTCGGAAGAAACACGCGAAATTTTTCCGAAAGATGTTGTGATCATCGAGGGCATCCTGATTCTTTATCCGGCGATTCTCAGGGAACAAATGGGTATTAAAGTTTTTGTCGATTGCGATTCGGATGTTCGCCTGTCGCGAGTCATACATCGCGACATTGTTGAAAGAGGCCGAAATGTGGAAATGGTTCTGGAACGTTACGCCCAAACCGTGCGCCCAAGCCACCTTCAATTTATTGAGCCAACCAAACAATATGCCGACATTATCGTTCCTGAAGGTGGAAACAACCATGTGGCCATTAATATTTTAACCAATTACATCAAACAAAACCTCAAGTAATGTTCGACTCAATTTCACCCGAAGACATTCTTTTCATTGACATTGAAACAGTTCCCCAAAAAGCTGATTTCAACGAGCTTCCGGAACATTTTCAAAAATTATGGGATAAAAAATCGGTCTATTTCAGGGACGAAAACCAAGGTGGCGCCGATGTTTATGAAAGAGCCGGAATTTACGCCGAATTCGGAAAAATCGTATGCATTTCGGCAGGTGTAATTATTCAGAAAAGTGGCGAGCAATATTACCGGGTTAAGTCGTTTCACGATCAGGATGAAAAAAAATTATTATCGGCTTTCAACGATATGCTTGAAAAATTCACCTCAAATCCGGGGAAAAAATTATGTGCACACAATGGTCAGGAATTTGACTATCCGTACATTGCCCGCCGGACTTTAATCAATGAGTTAAAGCTTCCCCGAATTCTGGATATTTCAGGAGCCAAACCCTGGGAAATAAAAGACCGCCTGCTCGATACCCTTCAGATGTGGAAGTTTGGCGATTATAAAAATTACACGTCGCTCGATTTGCTTTGCGCTGTCTTTCATATTCCGACTCCGAAAGACGACATTGACGGAAGCCAGGTGGCGCATGTGTATTACCAGGAAGGCGACATTGACCGGATCATTCATTATTGTGAAAAAGACACCTTTGCCCTTGCAAATCTGATGCTCAGGTACAAAGGATTACCCATTATTCCGGCAGAAAACATGCTGGTGGTTTAATTAAACTTTTGGGAGAATTTACTTGATTATCATTCACAATTAACAAAAATAATTCATATTTGTATGCCACAAACATGAATATGAAAACTTTATGGTTATTTCTTGGGCTACTTTTCTTTTCCACACTCTCCTACTCACAATCAAACGTTGACAGTTTGCTTCGGCTTACTGAAAATGCGCCGCAAAAACAAAAGGCTGAGATTCTGCTCGAACTCTCTTCCCTTACCCGGGACGATACTGCAAAAAGCAATGCATACGCAAGAGAAGCATATCAACTTGCCAGAAAATTAAAACAAATTCGGGAACAAGCCATATCATTTCTATATTTAGGAGAAACCTGTTATTATTCGATAGATTATGACAAGGCAATTCCAAATTACGAAATGGCCATCCCCATTTTTACAGAACTTGGCGACACTACAAATATTTACAACTGTTACAATTCAATTGGTTTATGTTACCACTACCTTTTCCGGGGTGAAAAAGCCATTGCCAATTACATTAATGCTTTGAAATATTGCGAGAACAACCTGGACAAAACGGCTGAATTGTATTCAAACATTGGGATGACGCATAATCGGATGAACAACTTTGATGAGGCTGTATCTTATTACCAGAAAGCCTTAAAAATTAATTTGTCGATTCACGATTCGGCCAGTATCGCAGTAAATTACAATGGCATTGGCGATTTGTATGCAAATATCAACAAACATGATTCAGCAGTAGCAAATTTCAACAAGGCTCTGGAATATTTTAAAAAACTTAAGCGTTCCGATCGTCAGGCCATTGCAATGGCCAACCTTGCTTCCGAATATGAAAACTTTCCGGATAGCTTGAATAAGGCTCTTGACTATTTCGAACAGGCATGGAAAAATTTTCAGAAATTGGGGTGGAATCATTTTGAAGTAGAAATCAGACAAGGGAAGGGCTCCGTTTATAACATGGAAGGCCGGTATGCAGAAGCTATCGCCGAATTCAATGAGAGCCTTCGGTTAACCGATTTGTATAATCGGGGTTATAGACTGAAAAAATTAAATTATGAGGGATTATCTGAAACCTACCAAAAAATCGGCAATTATAAAAAAGCGCTTGAAAACTACATTTTATGTTCGCAATACAACGACAGCGTTAATCAAAAGGAAAAATATCAGCAAATAGTAAGCCTTGAAAAACAATACGAAACAGAGAAGAAAGAAAACGAAATCGTAAAATTACAGGCCAAACAACAGTTGACTGATATTCAGCTTCAGAAAAACAAACAGCTAAAGCAACTTGGATTCATTACGGCAACGCTTTTGCTGGTTTTTGCATTTTATATCCTGATAAAATATTTCGACAAGCTAAAATTGAGTCAATTGCTTGAATTGAAAAACAAAAAGATTGAAGAAAGCGAGCAGGAACTCAGGGTTTTAAATGCTGCAAAAAACAAGTTTTTCTCGATAATTGCACACGATTTAAAAAATCCATTTCACACAGTAATGGGATATTCGTGGCTGCTAAGCAAAGATTACGAACGATTCACTGAAGATGAACGACGAAAGTTTGCTTTCGACATTCACCATTCGACAAACAATATTTTCCGGTTACTTCAAAACCTTCTCGAATGGTCGCGTTCGCAAACCGGGCGGCTAAAATTTTCGCCAATGGAAGTTGAGTTCAAACGTGTGCTCGAGAATTCGTTAAGCGTAATGCGCCTTTTGGCCGAAGATAAAAACATAAGCCTGAATCTAAATTATACGGAAGACCTGAAAATTTTTGCTGATCCGCTCATGATCGAAACCGTGCTCCGGAACCTAATTAACAATGCCATAAAATTCACTCCGGAGTTTGGACAAATTGAAATCAAAGCAAGGCAAATTGGAGACGAAGTCAGCATTAGTGTCACTGACTCAGGAATTGGAATTTCGCCGGAAGACGCACAAAACCTATTCAGGATTGATTCGAAAGTGAAACGCAAAGGAACAAATAACGAAGACGGTTCAGGTCTGGGTCTGATTTTGTGCAAAGAATTCGTTGAGAAAAACGAAGGTGTAATCTGGGTAAACAGCACACCTGGCGAGGGAAGTTCTTTTAGCTTTACAATTCGGGCCAAAGCCCTTGCCCAAACAAAAGCTTTGGCCTGAAATTCATTCAATTGACCAGCATTTGCCCGGCCACTGTTTGTGCTTTTTCAGCAGAAACAGCCTTTTCCACAATTTTCAATGCAAATTTTATAGCGGTTCCAGGCCCGCGACTTGTAATTACATTTCCCGATTCAACCACAGGAATAGTCAGAACTTCGGCGCCCTTTAAATAATTTTCGAAACCCGGGTAACAAACAGCTTGCTTATCTTCAAGAATTCCAAGATTTCCGTACACCAAAGGCGCTGCACAAATAGCTGCAAGTTGTTTTCCTGAACTATTGAATTTCTGAATGATTTCTTTTAAACCCGCATGGGCATCAAGATTCGAAGCTCCGGGCATTCCGCCGGGCAAAACGATCATAAAAACTTCTTCGTAATTTACTTCTTCGAACAAAATGTCGGCTTTAACTTTTAGCTGATGAGCTCCGGTCACCTCCGTTTTTCCGGTCACCGAAACGACCAAAACTTGAATATCGGCGCGACGCAACACATCAATTATACTGACAGCTTCAATTTCTTCAAAGCCATCGGCCAAATGAACTGCAATTTTTTTACTCATGGCAAACTATTTTTATTTCAAAGATAAGCTTTACCTGAGGCAAAAAAAAATGGCCTACCTCAGTAGACCATTTTCACCCGTAAAATCAACTTATTTGTGAACAAAATGAATTCGTTACGATGCGTAATCTTTCAAGGATTTTTCAAGTTTTTTCCTTGTGAAAAAGATACGGCTTTTTACAGTTCCAAGCGGAAGTCGTAAGTCTTCAGCAATTTCCTTGTATTTGAAACCATCGAGGAACATATTGAAAGGAACTTTATATTCGTCTTCAAGAGCATTAATGCATTTGATAATCTCTTTCGAACTGTAAATAGATTCCGGAGACGGATAACTTTTATCTTTCGAAAATTTCAAATGAAAATCGTTATTGGCGCCATCGAAAGTATTTTTAGCTTTAACATTTCGGCGGTAATTATTAATAAACGTGTTTTTCATGATTGTATAAATCCACGCTTTAAAGTTGGTGTTTTGTGTAAATTTATCCCGGTATGTAAGCGCCTTTAAAAATGTTTCCTGAAGCAAATCCTGAGCTTTTTCCTGATCAGATGTGAGACTCAGTGCATAATACAACAACTTGTCCTGTAATCCTAAAAGTGCGGTGTTAAATTGAAGCTGTGTCATGGCGTTCGTTTTTAATTAATAATGTTGAGACAAATATAGAGATTCAGAACATCAAAAAAAGGATTTCCAAGTCTTTTATTCTTCAATAATTTTTATAGCTGATAAAGAATATTTATATGGGTCAGGTAAGGTTTTAAATGTTAACTATACGAGTCTTTACATAAGTTTGTTTTCAAATCGCAACATGTTCTTAAACAAACAATTCTAATCAAAAAAAAATCCTGAATGTGTTAATTTAATTTCGGCATTTTTGTAAATTATAGGAGCCGACCAGTCATTCAGGATTAATTTAAAGATAATTGCTACTTTAGCCGCCTCAAATTTTTATTAATCTTTTAAATGAAAAAAGTGATCAGATCCATTAACCGGGCTGACGTATTTACGTTCAGGCGTTGGGGGAGAAAAGCTTATTCATTGTTCAGTGTACTTAAACACCAGGTGCGTATTGGCGTGCTTCTGGCTGTTTACACAACAGTTGCTGAACCCGAATTAGTTTTTGCACAAACCGACAGCACGAAAGTAAGTATGGAATACAATCTCGACGAAGTTGAGGTTAGCGCCCAAAGAGCACCTGTTGCGTTCTCGCAGGTGGCACGGATAGTTTCCGTGATCAGCAGAGAAGAAATTGAGGCGGCTCCCGTCCAGAGTATTCAGGAACTGCTTGAATATGAGCTGAGCATTGATGTCCGGCAGCGCGGCGTTCACGGAGTTCAGGCCGACATTTCGGTCCGGGGCGGTTCCTTCGACCAAACCCTCATTCTTTTAAATGGTATCAACATTTCAGATCCCCAGACCGGGCACCACGCCCTCGACCTTCCGGTCAGCTTAAAAAACATCCAGCGTATTGAAATTCTTGAAGGCCCTGCCGCACGCGTTTTCGGGCCAAATGCATTTTCAGGAGCAATCAATATTATTACAAGTTCTGAGGGAAAAACCAGTTTAAAACTTGATGTATCGGGCGGCCAGCACAAACTTGCCGATTTAAATCTCTCCGGAAATTTAAACACCGGTTCCTGGGATCATTTTCTGGCTTTTAATCGTACCTCTTCGGCAGGTTATATCGACAATACTGATTTCAAAACATGGAATGCTTTTTATCAAACCAAATTAAATACAAAACCCGGAACGCTCAATTTTCAACTTGGCCACACCAACAAAGCATTTGGCGCAAATAGTTTCTATACTGCTACCTACCCCAATCAGTTCGAAGAAACAAAAACGACCTTTGCATCATTAAAATTTGAAACCGGAAAGAAAATTCATTTAACTCCATCGGTTTACTGGCGCCGCCATCAGGATCGTTTCGAACTCTTCAGGAGTAATCCGGCAAGCTGGTATGCAGGACACAATTATCATTTGACCGATGTTTTTGGCAGCAATCTGAACGCATGGTTCGAATCGAAACTTGGCAAAACAGCTTTTGGTGCCGAAATCAGAACCGAGAATGTATGGAGCAACGTTTTGGGCGAACCTTTGGCAACTCCGATAAGTGTTCCGGGAGAATCGGGCCAGTTCTTCACCAAATCATATTCGCGAACAACCATCTCCTATTTCACCGAGCACTCCATTTACCTCAAAAGGCTTTCGGTTTCGGGCGGCGCCATGACCAACTGGATTTCGGACCTTGGTTTCGGCTGGAATATTTATCCGGGGATTGATGCTTCGTATGCCCTGACAAAGCATTTCAAAATTTATGGGTCAGCCAATTCAACTCTTCGGATGCCAACTTTTACTGATTTGTTTTACAGCGGTCCGACCAACGTAGGAAATCCTGATCTAAAACCCGAAAAATCAATCACTTACGAAGGTGGAATGAAAATAACTTCAGAAGATTTTACTGGTCACGCCGGAGTTTATCAACGACGTGGAAAGGATTTAATCGACTGGGTCAGAGAAAGCGAAGCTGATAAATGGCAACCACAAAACCTGACACAGATAAATACAACTGGTTTTGAATTCAGCAGTAATTTTTATCCTGAAAAACTCTGGAAGAAAAGCATTTTCCTGACAAAACTGGGAATCAACTATTCCTACAACCAGCAGAGCAAAGGGAATATGAATTTCTTTTCGTATTACGTGCTGGATAATTTGAAGCACAAGCTCGACCTCGAAGTGAATCATAAAATATGGAATCAGCTAAAAGGCTCATGGCGGATAAGTTATCAGGATAGAAATGGCATGCGCACAACAACCGAACCGTACAAACCATTCTGGCTGGTTAATACCCGCATTATATGGAAAACTCCTTCGGCTGAACTATATGCCATGGCTTCAAACCTGCTCAACAAAACTTATTACGACTTGGGACCGGTTGAACAGCCTGGCCGATGGATCATCATTGGGCTCAATTACCAGATTAATTTCAACTAAATGACTGTCTGTTTATTTATTATTTACCTATTTGCTTTTTCATACCAGTCAATTGCTGTCAATCATTGTCATTCCGTTGTCATTCCGTTGTCATTTATCGTTTTTTGGCAACTCAACGACTTTTAATGAGTAAGTAAATTTGCGGATATCCATTTTTAAATAATACTGAACTCCCGTGAAACACGGGAGTTTTTTTTTACTTCAGGGAAAATAGTATATTCGCCCACTGAAAAAATTTAAAATCGTATGTTAAAAGGAATATTAGCAATTAGTGGTCAACCCGGATTATTTAAATTGGTAACCGAAGCAAAAAACAGCATCATCGTTGAGTCGTTGCTGACAGGCAAACGGATACCGGCCTATTCAACTTCAAAAATCAGTGCACTGTCCGACATTTCAGTTTTTACTGAAACCGGCGAAATTCAGTTAAAAGAATTGTTCAAACGTGTTCAGGAAAGCGGGAAAGTTATTTCACCCAAAGCTTCGTCAAACGAAATAAAATCGTTTTTCGACGAGGTTATTCCGGAATACGATAAAGATCGTGTTTATGTATCCGACATGAAAAAAATCCTGCAGTGGTTTCAATTGCTAAGCGAAAAAGACCTTTTGGTTGAAACCGAAGAAGAAAATACTGAATCGGGTGAACCTGAAGCATAAAACAAAAACCGCATCTCAATGCGGTTTTTTTATGACTTAACTTTTCAAAACAAACGCAATTGATTTGACGATTGTTTCGCATCGTGCAAAGCTTTTCGAGCCAGTATCAATTCAAAGAGTGTAACAGTAGCCAAGGCATCTCCGGCAGCCCGGTGCCTTCCGTTGATCGATATTCCCAATTCGCCGCAAATTTTTCCAAGTGAATATGATTTATGGCCGGGCAGGAACTTTCTTCCCATCCGCACAGTACACATGGTTTTCCGCTGATAATCGTATCCAAGTCGTTTAAATTCTTCCTGAACAAACTTGTAATCGAAACTAACATTGTGTGCTACAAAAACTGCATCCTGGGTTATTTCAACAATTCTGCGAGCAATCTCATAAAATTTTGGAGCATCCCGAACCATCTCATTGTCAATTCCGGTTAAACGGGTTATAAAACCTGGAATGTAACATTCAGGATTTATTAAGCTGGAAAACGAATCGGTAACTTTAAATCCATCGTGAATAAAAATAGCAATCTCTGTTATCTTGCCATTTGCCGACGATTGCCCGGTTGTTTCTATATCGATTATTGCGTACAAGTTCAAAAAATTTAAAAACAAAAATAATGATCCATGCCAACATTAAAATCTTTTTACGATATAAATAAATTGATCTACTGATAATCCAAAATCAGAACCGATGGTTCTGTCTCTAAATTTAACATAGGATATTGTAGAAAAAATAACTATTAACTATTCGTCTGTCTCAACCAAACATCTAATTTTCAACCAAAATTCACAAAATAAATAATGAATATTTCATACATTATGTATTGCTCTTCCAAAATAAGAAATGTAAATTTGCTTCAAAGTTCAAGGGCGATCAAAGTGTTCAATATAGAAATTGATTCAAAAAAACTCACAATCTCTAACTACCCTATTAAACAATAGCACTAAAATGTTGTTTTATATCACAATTAAAAAATAGATAGAATTTCATATATTTAAAAACCAAAAAACGCATAATTATGAAAAAAGTACTTTTACTTTCACTCATTCTTTCATTTGCATTTCTTTCAAATGCGCAAACTTCCGATAAAAAGTGGGGTCTAGGTTTGGGAGTAGGAGCATACGGAACGACAAACATTCCCGGAACCGGTTTTATGCCTGAATTGTACCTCAGCAGATATCTCAGTCCAAGATTTGACTTAATGTTAAAAGGCGATATGGGTTTGTGGAGATCAGATCTCATAACTGATCTTGATTTGTTTAATCCGTCTCTCGATCTGCGCTTTAAGCTTTCTGATGAGTCGAAAAAATTAAGACCGTATCTTTATGCAGGTCCCGGTTTATTATCCGACAATTCAGAAAAAGGTTTAAACTTTAATTTAGGCGTTGGGGCAAAATATTACATTAGCTCAGGAACTGCACTTTATCTGGACGCCGGATACATTAACGGCGTAGAAACGACCAGAGAAGCAAAGGCTGTTCGTGATAATTTCTGGAAAGCTACTTTGGGTATTGAATTTGACTTTGGAAAAGCAAAAGATTCTGACATGGACGGTGTTTCGGATAACAAGGATAAATGCCCGGATACTCCTGCGGGAGTGGCTGTTGACGACAATGGTTGCCCTGTTGATACCGATGGTGACGGAGTTGCCGATTATGTTGACGACTGCCCGACCGTTCCTGGCTTAACTTCGCTGAAAGGTTGCCCTGACAGTGACAAAGATGGCATTGCTGACAAAGACGATGATTGTCCGGATGTTGCTGGATTAGCCAGTTTAAAAGGATGTCCGGATACCGATGGCGACGGTGTTGCTGACAAAGACGACAAATGTCCGGATACACCAAAAGGCTGGAAAGTTGATGCTTCAGGATGTCCGTCTGATCAGGATAAAGATGGATTGTTTGACGAAGAAGATGATTGTCCGACAGTTGCAGGCCCGAAAGAAAACAAAGGTTGCCCTGTAAAAGAACTGACTGCTGAAGAAATTGAAGCTCAGAAAATGAAAGTTGAACCTGTTTATTTCGATTTCAATAAAGCCAATTACCTCAAATCGGAAAAAGCTAAAATCGATAAACTGGTAACTTTACTGAAAGAAAACAGCAATTACAAGGTGAATATTTCGGGGTACACCGACGACAAAGGTACCGACAGTTACAACAAGAATCTTTCGGGAAATAGAATCAGTTCGGTTGTTCGGGCAGTAAGGGCTGAAGGAATTAAGAAGGCAAGAATAGCTACACAAAAACCAATGGGTGAAGCAAATCCGGCTGCAACGAACGATACAGATGAAGGCCGTGCTCTAAACCGAAGAGTTGAATTCGAAGTATTCAAAACGAATTAATACTACACTAAATCATAGCAAAATCCTTGTCAATAGCTGGCAAGGATTTTGTTTTTCTACCCTTCCTAATTTCAGCTCATGGCAAAACGAACCAATGCCTGAGAATATTGAAATTAGTTCATTTCAGGAATTCACCAAAAACATTTTCCATGAAAAAGCAATTTGCAATTTTTATCTTCTTTGCCTTGACACTGTCTGCATTTGCCCAAACTTCTGATAAAAAATTGGGCGTTGGAGTCGCAGTGGGAGCTTATGGTACGCTAAACAATGGTGGCGTTGGCTTTATGCCCGAACTTTATTTGAGCAGATATCTGAGTCCAAAATTCGATTTAATGTTGAAAGGTAACCTTGGTCTTTTCAATTCATTGTTGGTTACCGATGTCGATGTGCTAAATGCATCGCTTAATCTTCGGTATAAGTTGAGCGACGAGACCAAAAATTTCCGTCCATATCTTTACGCCGGACCAGGACTTCTGGCTGATAATTTAGAAAAAGGACTGAATTTCGATCTTGGGCTGGGAGCCAAATATTATTTCAGCTCTGCAACTGCTTTGTATTTTGATGCCGGATATATCAATGGAGTGGAAACCACGCGGGCCACAAAAACAGTACGCGATAATTTCTGGAAAGCAACAATTGGGTTGGAATTTGATTTTGGGAAAAAGCTCGATTCCGATATGGACGGCATTCCGGATAAAAAAGATAAATGTCCCGAAACACCCGTCGGTACAGCAGTCGATGCTGATGGCTGTCCGTTGGATACCGATGGTGACGGAGTTGCCGACTACCTTGACGATTGCCCGACTGTTCCCGGACTAACTTCATTGAAAGGCTGCCCTGACAAAGACAAGGATGGAATTGCTGATAAGGACGATGAATGTCCGGATATTGCAGGATTAGTCAGTTTAAAAGGCTGTCCGGATACTGATGGCGATGGTGTCGCCGACAAAGACGACAAGTGCCCCGATACGCCCAAAGGCTGGAAAGTTGATGCCTCCGGATGTCCGTTTGATCAGGATAACGATGGATTGTTTGACGAAGAAGATGATTGCCCGACCATTTCCGGACCAAAAGAAAATAAAGGCTGCCCTGTTAAAGAGCCTGAAACAACGAAGGAAATCACAGCCGACCAGATCATCATGCAAAAGATAACTGTTGAGCCTGCGCACTTTGTTTCCGACAAAAGTTACCTGACCGATTTTTCGAAAGGGAAAATTGATAAGCTGGTTCGGACATTGAATTCAGACAAAGATTATCATGTCAACATTTTCGGATACGCTGATAGCCAGGGATCTGACAATTACAACTTAAAACTTTCGCAAAGCCGGATCGAATCAGTTGTAAAATATTTGGTTTCAAAAGGAATTTCGGCTGACCGGATCATTCATCAGAAAGCATTTGGCGAGACCAAACCTGTCGCTTCAAATCAAACGGAAGAAGGTCGTTTGCAGAACCGCCGGGTTGAATTTGAAATTTTCAAGATGAAATAACGCCAGAATATTGGCAAAGGGTTTAATTCAATTAGTTTTGAACCACATAGATATATAGGCCACATAGGTTTTAGATCCGATTCTTTTCCTATGTGTTCTATGTGTCCATGTGGTTTTTATCTTTCTATAATTTGATAAAAAAATCGAATATCTTTGTCGCTCAAATTTCAAAGTCAAAAAAATGTCGGTTGAATTGATTATACGTGACCAGATTGTTGAAGCCATTGCGAAATGCTATAATCAGCAAATTGAGCCAGCGCTCGTGCAATTGCAAAATACCCGGAAAGAATTCGAAGGAGATATCACGCTTGTGGTATTCCCTTTTGTCCGGATTTCAAAAAAATCGCCCGAGCTCACTGCCGCTGAAATTGGTGATTATCTTCAGGAAAACGTAACTGAAGTTGAGAAATACAATGTGGTAAAAGGGTTCCTCAATTTGGTTATTTCTCCTGAATACTGGATTTCGGTCTTGAATTCAGCTTCGGCAAATCCAACTTTTGGAATTACTTCGCCAACAGAATCATCGCAACTGGTTATGGTTGAATATTCGTCGCCAAACACCAACAAACCACTGCATTTGGGGCACATCCGCAACAATTTGCTTGGTTTTTCGCTCTGCGAAATTCTCAAGGCAAATGGCAACAAAGTGGTTAAAACCAACATTGTGAACGACCGCGGAATTCACATCTGCAAATCGATGTATGCCTGGAAAATGTGGGGAGATGGCCAAACTCCTGAGAATACAGGAATTAAAGGCGATCATTTGGTGGGTAATTTCTACGTCAAATTTGATCAGGAATACAAAAAAGAAATTGCTGCTCTGATTGAAAAGGGCGAAACAAAAGAATTTGCAGAGCAAAACGCACCGTCCATTTTGGGAGCACGCGAAATGCTTTTGAAATGGGAAGCCAAAGATCCGGAAATCATCGAATTGTGGACCATGATGAACCACTGGGTTTACGCCGGTTTTGAGGTAACCTACAAAGAACTCGGAGTCGATTTCGACAAAATATATTACGAATCGGAAACATATTTATATGGGAAAGATGAAGTTCTTCGCGGGTTGGCTGAGGGCATTTTTTACCAGAAGGATGATTCGTCGGTTTGGGCCGATTTAACTCCGGAAGGCCTCGACCAGAAGATATTACTGCGCAGCGACGGGACATCGGTTTACATGACCCAGGACATCGGCACTGCGAAAGAACGCTTTCAGGATTACCCGATTAACAAAATGATTTATGTAGTTGGTAACGAGCAGAATTATCATTTCCAGGTGCTTTCTATTTTGCTCGACAAACTGGGTTTCGAATTCGGGAAAGGTCTGCATCATTTTTCGTACGGAATGGTTGAACTTCCGCAGGGAAAAATGAAATCGCGCGAAGGAACTGTAGTTGACGCTGACGATTTGATGGCCGAAATGATTGAAGTTTCGCGGAAAACATCGGAAGAACTTGGTAAACTGGAAGGCTACACACCTGAAGAGGCTGCCCAAACATACAAAATGATCGCTTTGGGCGCTTTGAAATATTTCATGCTGAAAGTTGATCCAAAGAAAAATATGCTGTTCAATCCTGAAGAATCGATCGATTTTAACGGAAATACCGGGCCGTTCATTCAATACACGTATGCACGGATCCGTTCGGTTTTACGCAAAGCAACCGACAGAGGAATCGGGCTAAAATACAACCTGACCAGTACTACCAAAGTGTCAGCAAAAGAATTGCAACTGATAAAACTGGTTTCGCAATTTCCGGTAGCTGTAAAAGAAGCCGGCGACATGTACAGCCCTGCTTTGGTTGCCAACTATGTTTACGAACTGGTAAAAGAATTTAACCAGTTTTATCACGAGTTTCCGATGCTGGCCGAAGAAAATGCGGAAGTACGGAACTTGCGTTTGGTCATTGCCGAAACGGTTGGCAAAACCATTAAAACAGGCATGAAATTGTTGGGGATCGACGTTCCGGAGCGAATGTAAAGACTTGATAACTGCAAACAAAAAAGTCAGGAAATTTCCTGACTTTTTTGTTTCGTCCATTGTCCGGATCTTTTGCCCGATCAAAACCGAATGTTGTATTTGAGTTTCAGGCGCAATGCACTTTCATTCATTATCCATTGACTTTCGGGCTGTGTCCAGCCTGATGTCCACGCCAGAATAATTTCATTGCCAGGTTTCAAAATCCACTGAAAACGCGATTGCCAGCCCATCTTTTCAGTAGCGTTGTCGTATTGGAAATAGTTATACAGCGTAATATCAGGACTTAAAAGTATATTCAGATTTAACTGGTAAATTCGTGCAGTAAAGTCACCTTCAGGAAGTTTGACATGATTTTGTGTATAATTACCGCCAATAAACAAAGGCACTGCGACCTTGTAATTTAACGTGAGTTTCAGGTCATTTCGCGTACCATTGTAAAAATTTCCGGTTCCAAAACTCGCAGCGCCCGCCAGGTTCCGGCCACCTGCCGATGTGAGCAAAATAGTATGCCGCCAAAATGTATAATTGTCTTCAGGAATAACAAAGCCGGGAAAAATGGGAAAATCTTTTAACAGCAATTCGTACTGTTGATTAACGGTGTACGAAAATTCTTCGCCCGATTTAAACCTGATTCCAAGTGGCGAAATATTCAATTCGCGTGTGACCATTACATTGTCGAAATTGGTCATATAATTAAATCCTGCTCCGCTTTTTACCTGAAGAATTCCCCATTTCCCGGGACGTGGGCCCAATGAAAAATTTCCGTAGGAAGCTCTGATGTTGTTACGCGGCACAAACCCAATACCTGCCACAAAGTTTTCACCCACTTCATAATGACCCAGACTGAAGTATAAAAAGTCGTTGGGAAAAGCAATGTCGGCGCCCCACGAAGTGTTGTGATCTTTTTTTACTTCAGTTCCCGAAATAAGACCATACAGAATAAATGTAAGGTTTTTATTCTTCTGAAACTTCGAAGTGGCCAGCTTCATATCGAAACCTCCCACCCTGTTTTTCGAATCCGAAATTGCATTTCCGAAGGTTCCAATAACTCCGACCGACGATTGTCTGCCAATGTTCCGACTGATTCGGCCAACCGAAAGATTTGAATTTCCGTAATCGCGCTTATCGCTAACATACATCATCCCAATGTTCCAGTTCTTTTCCTGACCGGTAATTTTAGCAGCATAGCGCACTGGCAGCATGTTTCCGCTGTCGTCGAGGCCTAATCTTCTGGAGAAAAAAGGTACGATTGAATTGCGGTACGGATTGTTGTCGTCGCCCTCAATACCAAATTTGAAATAATTGGAACCATCCAGAAAAAAGTCGCGTTTCTCCGGAAAGTGTAAGCTAAACCGGGTCAGATTGATTTGTCTGTCGTCAACCTCGGTTTCGGCGAAATCGGTGTTTAGCGAAAGTGAAGCTTTCAGGCTTGGTGTAATCTGGTAAAACATATCGAGGCCGGCATCAGCCGTATATTTATTTTTTTCACCCCGAACTGTGTTCAATCCGCCAATCGCGTAGGGAGAAAGATCGAGCCCAATGCCTTGTGTAATCCCCTCAAGACCGTCGAGTAATCCTGAATCCGAAATCTGGAACCGGTACGTATTGAGGTTTGCGACCGGCCAGTACGAAGCTTCAAGTTTCCGTTTGATATTCCGGATCAGTTTCATTCCCCAAACAGACTGCGAAGAATTGAATCCTAACGTTTTAAATGGAATAGCCAGTTCAGCTTCCCAACCGTCTTTGCCAATACTCGACTTTCCCGACCAAAGTCCATCCCATTCCTTGTTCATAGAAGCACCGTTTTCGCTAATCAGGGCATCGCCAATTGAACCACGCGGTCCAATCTGGAACCAATAGCCATTGCGGTGATCGAGATACGTGTCCAGAATAATCTGAACCCGGTCGTCGTTTCCCAGGCTCACATCGCGCGCCATTTCCTTGGCTGTAATTTTTTTCGGGTCATCGTAGCATTTCATACCGAAATACAGGTAATTGTTATCGTAGCAAATGTACATGATGGTTCTTTCCGAAACTTCCTCTCCCGGATTTGGTTCCCGCTGATAAAACGTATCGATTTTGAAAGCCTGCTCCCATGCTTCATCATTGATGTGCCCATCGATTGCAGGTGGATTTTTAACTCTGATTGCTTTTGCGGTTGGCTGTGAAAAGGATATTTTGCCGGCTATAAACAAAACAATTGTTACTGATAAAATTCGAAAATTTTTCAAAATTATTGGTTTTCAGTTGGTTTAGGTTTCAGTTGCTCAAATTTTCTGAAAGCCTTTAAAATAGTAAATAAAACCCTTAAACCAATTATTTGTTTGTAAACTATATTGCAGTCCGATTTTTTATATCTTCGTTTGAATCAAACTCTTAACTTATGAAAAAAATTTACCTTCCCGTATTGTGTGTGTTTCTTTCGCTGGTACTACTTGCCCAATCCGAAAAAAAAGATGAACTGATCAAAAAAGACTGGAATTTTGGGGCGCTTCCAACAATAACTTTCGATACTGATCTTGGATTTCAATATGGGGCACTGGTCAATTTATACAATTATGGCGATGGCACTCGTTTCCCCAAATACAATCATTCCTTGTATTTCGAGGTTTCACGCTTTACAAAAGGTAGCGGAATCAACCGGTTTTATTACGATTCCGATCAGTTAATCAAAGGATTGCAAACATCGGTCGATTTAAGTTACCTGTCGGATCAGGCTTACGACTTTTATGGTTTCAACGGATACGATGCTGTTTACCAGGCCGATTGGATTGACGACACCCAGGCATCGGATATTTACAGAACCCGAATGTTTTACAAATACGACCGGAAGCTTTTCCGTTTTAAAGTCGACCTTCAGGGAAAAATTTATGGAGAACATATACGCTGGGCGGCAGGATTTAACCTTCAGAACTTCGCCATTAAAAGTGTAAACCTGGATAAACTGAATAAAGGAAAATCAGGAAGCGACGTTTTGCCTGCAGTTGATGGATTGTACGAAAAATACCAGCAATGGGGAATCATTTCAGCAACAGAAGCCAATGGCGGATTTGTACCAACGTTAAAAGGCGGTATTGTATACGACAGCCGCGACAACCGGCCGAACCCGATGAAAGGTGTTTGGGATGAAGTGGTTTTGGAAGGAGCGCCCGAATTTTTAGGTTCCGAAAGTTCATTTCTGAAGCTCAGTATAATACATCGTGAATATTTTACGCTGGTGCCAAATAAACTTTCGCTTGTATACCGCCTGGCATATCAAACCACAATTGCCGGAAACACACCGTTCTATTACCAGTCGCAGGTTGTAACTTCTGTTTTAACCGGTGCACTTTCTGAAGGTTTAGGCGGAGGAAAAACTTTGCGCGGTATTCTCCGGAACCGGGTTGTCGGTGATGGTTTTTTCTACGGAAACCTGGAAGCTCGCTGGAAATTTGCCCGTTTCAACTGGATCAAAAACAATTTTTACCTCGCTTTGAATGCCTTTACCGACTTTGGCAAGGTGACCAAAAAAGTGGCAATACCTTCAAACATAAATATGGAGGAAACCCTGTCCGATTATTTCAAACCGGGAACAGAGAAATTCCATACTTCGTATGGTGGCGGATTGCGTGTAGTGATGAATCAGAATTTTGTCATTGCTGCTGATTATGGTCTGGCCGGCAACAAACAGGATGGAAAATCAGGAATGTATATTGGGCTGAATTTCCTTTTTTAGGAATTAGTACCCCGGATTTTGCGTCATCTTCGGATTCAGATCAAGTTCGTCCTGTGGAATCGGGAAAACTTCGTTGATGTTCTTTCGGAACTGACTGCCTTTCCCGGTATTCCATTTTTGGGCGAACTGATGAAAATGTTCCTCAGGATTTCCCCAGCGAATAATATCGTAAAACCGCTTGTTTTCCATGGCCAGTTCAACGCGCCTTTCGTGCCTCACGGCTTGCCGCAGCGAATCCTGGTTATTGGTTAAAATATCAGGAAGTAAATTTTGCTTGTCATTGTTTGCTGCATGATAATCGTAAGTCAGGAAACTGTATTTTTCGTACTGATTTTTCGCAACCTGGTACATATTCACATTTTTGAACGAAGCTTTTCCATCGACAGCACTGCTGTTGCGTGCCCTTTTCCTGATCAGGTTTAACGACTGTTCTGCTGCCTGAAGGTTGCCGTTTTCGCAAGCTGCTTCGGCATGAATAAGTAAAACTTCAGCATAGCGAATAACTTTCAGGTTAAACGGAGCATCCGACGAATCGAACCCAATACGTTCCAATGGTGTTAAAAACACTTTTCTGGAACACAAATGTGAAGAGCTGTATTGGTTAAACTGAACTTCTTCATCAAAAACATCGCCGTCGAAAAGAATGGTATGCACCAAACGTGGGTCGCCGGGTTCAAACTCAGCCAATAAATCGTATGTCGGGCAATTAAATCCCCAACCTCCGGAATTGCGGGCGCGGCAAAAAACCGGGATTACAGTTCCTTCATTTTCGTCGCCCCACCCAGTGTTTGAACTAATATGAGGCACCTCAAATACCGATTCCATACCAAAATCTGTTTTGCGCATCTGGAATAAATCCTGAAATTCAGGTTCAAGCTGGTATTCTCCTGACTGGATTACTTCGTCGGCCTCATTTTCGGCAAGTGCCCATTTTTTCTGGAAAAGATAAGCATTGGCCAGCATAGCCTGGGCAGCCCCTTTCGTAATCCGTCCCAGATCAGCTTTTTTGTATTCCGATTTCAGAGGAAGATGATCGCGCGCATAGACCAGGTCTTCTTCAATCTGAACCCAAATACTTGCTTTAGCTGTTCTGGGCAGTCGGTACTCTTCCGGAGAAAGAGTTTTTGTGATCAATGGAACATCACCAAATATATTAACCAAATAGAAGTAATAATGAGCCCTGATAAACTTGACTTCGCCAATCAAACGATTTTTAAGCTGCTCATCCATATTGATTTCCGAAATATTTGCAATGGTATTATTGGCCTGAAAGATTGCAATAAAACAAATATTCCACATTCCACGGCATGTCAAATTATCTGATCGTGCCCTGAAATATTCCAGATCTTTTACAAATGGCCTGTCATTATCCGATTCGCCGCCTTTTTCAGCATCGTCGGAAGCAATGTCGCCAAATTCGAATTTATGTACCTCAAAATCATACGCCTGGAAATAGTTGTACACAGCAGTAACAGCCTCAACAGCATCGGTTTCTGACTTGTAAAAATTATCGCTCGTTTCAACAGCCAGTTGAGGCCTGTCGATGAAACTCGTGCTGCAAGCTGTACTCAGAATCAGCACGATTAAAGTAGGTATCCATTTTTTACGCATGCTCTTCATTCTAAAATTTTACACTCAAACCGGTTAAAATCGTCCTCGCCTGCGGATATTTTGCAAAATCGATTCCCGCACTCAACGGACTCCCATTCAAATCAGCGAGCTCCGGGTCAAGTCCGCTGTATTTGGTAAACGTATAGAGATTTTGTCCCCCGATGTAAATTCGGCATTCTGAAATACCGATTTTCTGGCAAAACCACTTGCTAAGATTAAAGCCGATTTGCACATTTTTTATCCGGAGGAACGAGCCGTCTTCGATATACCACGACGAGGAGCGAAGGTTATTATTTGCCGTACTGGCCGAAATCTGGAACTGCGTATTCGATGTTCCCTCACCATGCCAGGCTGTTTCGGGCATGTTTGCCGGCGCATTAAAATAACCTGTATTTTGATGCGTGTAATACTTGAATACGTTAAAAATATCGCCACCCTGGTTTCCCTGAAGGAAAAGTGTGAAATCGAACCGATGATATTCTGCAAACAAATTTATACCGTAGGTAAAATCCGGATGCGGAGAGCCAATAAATCCACGGTCTTCGCCGGTTATTTTTCCATCGTCGTTCAGGTCCCGAAATTTAAAATCACCGGGGCGCGTCAAAATATCCTGGTAATATTCGCCCACAGCAGACAACGCGTTTGCCGCATCAACTTCAGCCTGGTTTTGAAAAACCCCTTCCACGATATATCCGAAAAACTCACCAATCGGATGCCCAACCATCGTTTTTGTCGTGTATCCAAGACGCTGTTCTCCACCCATAATTGGTTCACCTCCTCCTAACGAGATGATCCGGTTACGATACGACGAAATATTAAAATTTATGCTGTAATTCAGATCCCTCCACTTATTGCGGTAGGTTGTAAAAAATTCGAATCCTTTATTTTCCACATCTCCCGCATTCGTCCAGGGCGAACCGGGCAAACCGGTAGATAAGGGAACAGGCAATCTCAAGAGCATGTTTTTCGTTCGCTTGTTGTAAAAATCAATACTTCCTGAAAGTTTGTTATTGTATAAAACATAGTCAATCCCAATATTTGTCGACTCTGTTGTTTCCCAGGTAAGTCTGGCATTCCCAATGTTAGCGGGAGCGTAACCCTGAGCAATGGTTTGATCAAACAAATATCTGTTCGAAATTCCGCCTACAATAAGCGTTCGGAAAGCATTGTCAGAAATATTCTGATTACCAACCTGCCCCCAACCCAGACGGATTTTTAAATCATCAACCACTCGCGAAATCTTTAAAGTATTGAAGAATTTCTCACTCGAAAGACGCCATCCGCCGGAAATAGAAGGGAAATACCCCCACTTTTCGCCTTTCGCGAATTTCGACGAGCCATCGGCCCTGATGGATGCAGTTAGCAGATATTGAGAATTCAGGGAATAATTAACGCGGCCCAGGTAAGAAATTAAGGCATAGTCGGAAACTTCGCCTGTAACATTCGGGTCGCTTATGGCTGCGCTTAAGTACCTGAGATAATCGCTGTTTCCGGGAATATTCCGTTTTGATGCATGAACCAGTTCATATTTCCCGGCCTCGGTTGTCATGCCCAGCAATGCAGTAAAACTCTGGTTCTGCCTGAATATTCGTTTATATGTCAGCATATTTTCGTAAACCCAATCGGTATTTTTGCCCTGATCTCTCGTCACAGAATTGATGTCATTTTTCGAATCAGAATCCATCCAATACGAGGGCGAAAAAGTATCCAGATCCGAATGCCTGATATCTAAGCCAAAAGTTGTATGGTAAGTCAGGTGATCACTCAGATCGTAATCAAAAGATAGATTTCCGAAAAAACGAAGTTGGGTCCAGGTATTAATCGACCGGCCAATTTGGGCTACAGGGTTGAATTTATTGCTGTAAATCGATTCATACCAGCGTGAAAATTCACCGTATTTCACCCGTATCGGATCATCAACCGGGCGTTCTCCTCCTGAAGTAATCGGGTCGAGAACAAGCGCAGTGAAAACGATCCCGCCATCCAGATCATCCTCCTGAATGGTTTCGCGCTTCGCACGGCTAAAGTTGGTATTAAATGCAATATTCGTCCGGTCAGACAATTTGTATTCATTGTTTACCCTGAAGGTAATGCGCTCAAATTCTGAACCTTTAATTGTTCCGTTTTGGTTCAGGTAGGAAAGGCTCATCAAATATTTATTCACATCGGTTCCGCCCGAAATCGACAAATTTTGGTTGTTGACCAGAGCCTGATGTGTAATTAATTTCCACCAGTTGGTTCCACCACTATAATTTTCAGGATATTTAAATTCTTCGATGTACTGATAGGCGCCATCTCCTTCAGTTTTATTCCCGTTTTCTACTGCCAGATTATTGATCGTCACAAATTGCCTGCTGTCGCCCATGTTCGGATTCTTCCAGACATCGCTAACACCAATATAGGATTCAGCCGTAACGACCGGACTGCCTGCCTTTCCTTTTTTTGTATTGATCAGGATAACACCGTTTGCGCCCCTGTTTCCGTAGATTGCAGTGGCCGATGCATCTTTCAGTATTTCAACGTTATCAATATCTCCCATATTCAGGAAACGAATATCATCAGTTGGTATGCCATCGACAACGAACAAAGGATTGTTATTATTTACAGTACCAATTCCGCGAATTCTGACCGAAGTTCCACCTCCGGGCGATCCGGACGTTGAAGTAACCAAAACGCCGGCAGCCCTACCTTGCAACGCCTGATCGAATCCGGCGACGGGCATTTTTCGTGTTCCTTCTACTTCAATTGTTGTAATTGCTCCGGTAAGATCAGATTTGCGTTGATCGCCATAGCCAACAACCACAACTTCATCCACCCCCAGAATATCGGCATCGAGTGTTACATCAATCTGCTTTTTCTTGCCAATAGCAACATTTTCCCTTTTCATTCCAACATACGAAAATATCAAAGTATCAACATCAAAAGGAACTTCAACCCTGTAATGACCCAAACGATCTGTCACCGTACCTGCTAAAGTATTTTTCAGAATCACGGTAACTCCGGGAATTTCTTCCCCGTTTTTGTAGCTTACTTTACCGGTAATTATTCTTGAATGAAGTGAATTCATATTATTCCAGGTTACCGATTTATCCTGCGAAAGAATGATGTGATGGTCGATTATCTGGTAAGAATATGGCGTATTGTTAAATACTTTTTCGAGCACCTCTTTTATGGTGGAGTTCCAGATCTGAACCGAGGTTTTGGCTTGCAGATTAATTCCCGATTGTTCGAAAAAGAAACGGTATTCGCTTTGTTTCTCGATTTCAAAAATGATCTTTTCAATCGTCACATCTTTCAGATTCAAAGAAATCTGATTTCTCTGCGAAAATGCTTTTTCAACAAGAAAAATGGCAAGAATAAACAACAGAAATCTCAATCTCATAACAAGGAAGTATCCGGCTAGTTACTTTGATGTAAAGATCAACTTTTTTTTTAAATATCGCTAAAAGCCTGATGGAAAATGGATATGAGATTGTTCAATAATCTACATATTTAGATGAGAAATTAAAATAATGAAAGAAAAAGCTATTTCCTTCGGATGGTAATCTTGTTTCTGTCAGTGATATATTCAATCGGAGTGCTCGTGGAACGTTTGAAAATTTCGAGAATCGTGTAAATATTATCGTCAACTTTAAAATCGCCGGTATACGTTTTTTTCTTAAGAGAAGGATCTTCAAAAATGATTTCAACGTTGTAAATACGTTCGATTCGTTTGGCCAGGGTTTCAAATTTTTCGTCCCTGAAAACAAACTCGCCTTTCATCCAATAGGTATAAAACCTGGTATCAACCTGGTTAACTGAAACATGGTTGCTCAATTTATCAAATGTGAGGCTTTCTCCGGGACTTAGAACCTTTTCAACCGCTGGATTTTCGTTCGACTGAATGGTCACCTTACCTGAGATCAGGGTGGTCTCAATGAATTTATCGTTCGGATATGCACTGACATTGAATTTGGTACCCAGAACTTTGATGGACACGTCAGAAGTTTTTACAATAAATGGCACCTTTGTATTGCGCTGTACCTCAAAATATCCTTCGCCGGTCAGCTCAACTTGACGTTCCGAATCATTGAATTTCTTCGGATAAACCAATTTACTGTCGTTGTTCAGCCAGATTTTACTTCCGTCGGGCAAAACGATTTCAGATTTATTGCCTTTAGGCACCACGATTGTGCAAAACTCATTCTTTGCACTTTCTTCGGTTACATAATAATAGGCCAGAAAACTAAATGAGAGAATGAAAAAAATAATTGCGGCGTATCTCACAAGTTGATTAACCCGGAAGGAGATTTTCTGAACTCTGGATTGTGAATGAGCTCCTTCTGCGAATTTTATTCGGTTAATCAATTTGTCGTACGCCGCAATTGCCTGCGAATTGTTTGTTTGATCTTGTTTGTGGTACCAGAGTTCCTTGATTTGCTGATATACTTGCTTGTTTGTGGTCGATGAATCAATCCATTTATTTAGAGTATTTTCCTCCTCCTGAGAAATTTCGCCCTCCAATTTTCTTCCAATTATACTCCAAATGGTTTCCATGCTTTCTGTAATTCAATGTTAAAGACAGCTTTTTTTCTAAAATCTACTAGTTGATTTGAATATCTGCCAAATTATTTTTCTGTCTTATACTAAAGAGCTGAAAAAGAATGAGATTAATTTCGTCGCGCGAGAAGTTTTTTAAAACCAGACTAAGCTTTTTGATTGACGTGGCAATATGATTGTCGATTGTATTGACTGAAATATTTAAAATTTCGGCTATTTCTTTGTATTTCATCCCTTCAATCTTTGCCATCTGAAATACAAGTTTCGTTTTTGGTGGCAACTGGTTTATGGCCTGTTCAATTTCGTTCCTGACTTCAGTTGTAAAGAATACAGTTTCCGGAGTTAGTTCATCAATCTCAAAGCGAACCAAAACATCGTCAAGAGTTGTATTTCGTTCTTTCCTGAATTTGCTTAAATAGTTAAACGAAGTGTTTTTGGTTGAAATGTAAAGATAGTTTGTAAGGTTATTTATGCTTTTGAGACGACTTCTTTTCTGCCAGATATTCAGGAAAACATCATTAACCGCTTCTTCCGCAAATTCAGACGAATGAAGTATCGAAAAGGCAAATTTGTACAACCGGTCGAAAAAAGCCAGATACAATTCCTTAAAAGCCTGCTGATCCGAATTTTGGCTGATCTTCTTGCAGAGAAGTTCAATGTGCTGGTTAGTGTCCAAGCCCTGATGCAGTTAATTAGTTAAGTAATTGCACGAAGATACAATTTCAAGTTTAAAGATTCAATCCGACTGAAAAATGGTTGCAAACATTTGTCGGCTCAAATTCTTCACGATGAATCATTGCGAAACTCATTTGGATGACGAGTTAATCTTAAGGCAATTTGCTTCCCTGAGCTGTCCACCAGTAAATGGGTTGCATCTGAAGCCTGCCAGACATTACTGCAGGGTCAGCAGATTCCATGCGAACCGCTTCTGCAATTGAATCAACATCAAAAATCAGAATGCCCCGGTGTTTGCCCCCCTTATCGAATGGTCCGGCAATGACCATTTTCCCGGTCTTGGCCATTTCGCCAATGTGTTTCATGTGCCCTTCCTGAATTTTTGCCACAGTAATTGAATCATGATTTCGGGTTGGACCTTCATTGAGTAGCATAAAAACGTATCTTTTCATCACGTAAGTAGTATCGCCTTCCTGCATTTTAAACTCGCGCTGCGAAAATGACTCCTGGCTCATTGCTGAAACGATCAGGCACAGTAGTAAAATCCTGTAAATCATGCAAATGTTATTTGAGTTTGTTTTTAAAAATCTTCCTGAATTTTTCAATTTTGGGGACAATCACAAACTGGCAGTAGCCTTGTGCCCTGTTGTTTGCAAAATAATCCTGATGGTAATTTTCGGCTTTATAGAATTTGTCAAAAGCCGTTATTTCAGTTACAATTGGCACCTTAAATACCAGCTCTTTGTTGAGTTCAGCTTTATACTTTTCTGTAGTTTCTTTCTGTTCGGGCGAATGATAAAACACTGCCGACCGATATTGTGTTCCGACATCTGCCCCCTGCCTGTTTAAGGTTGTTGGATCATGCGTTTTCCAGAAGACTTCGAGCAGCTCCCTGAAACTGATTACTTTCGGGTTGAATGTGATCTGAATTACTTCATCATGTCCGGTTTCGCCGGTGCACACTTCCTTGTAAGTTGGATTTTTTGTTTCCCCGCCTGAGTAACCCGATTCAACAGTTTCAACACCTTTCAGGTTTTTAAAAATGGCTTCGGTACACCAGAAACATCCGCCGCCAAAAGTGGCTGTTTCGGTTTGCCCGGAGCTTGTATTGATTGTCATAACGGCCGCAATTAAAATGAGAAAATAGTTGAACATTAGTTTGAGTTTCTATTCAAAACAGCCGGACGCTTAAAAAGTTGAAGTGGGAGGAATGTGTGCGGGTCTAATGGAAGTGTAGTTAATGGCTGGCGTTCTTTACCAGGGCTCTAAACGCTTTTGTAAATTTCGTCAAATCAGTTGTCGTCTTAGGGTCAATAATTTGTCCATGTTTGTTAATTTTCCCTTTCACACCTTGAACTAACAAAGTTGTTTCGTCCGTAAATTTTGCCATCGCGGTCTTCATTATTAATTGTAATTCTTCGTGTCCTTTCTGTCCGCTTGCCGAAGCAGTAATAAGTCCGCAGGGTTTGTCCGAAAAAACTGTGGTAGAAATACACCATTCAATTGCGTTTTTTAGTCCACTTGGAATACTAAAAACATATTCGGGTGTGCTGATTAAAATCCCATCTGCTTTTTCGATTTTTGCTCTAAGTTCTATAATTTGTATTGGAGGATTGGTTGCCGACAGTTCCGGGTCAAAATGAGGAAGCGTCTTTAAATCATTATAAACTGTCAAAACAAAGTCGTCTTTTGTCAGGTTTGCGAAATGGTCGACAAGTTTTTGATTTGCCGAATTCTGACCTGCACTTCCTATGATTGCAAGTATTTTCTTCTTTTCTGTCATTGTTTAATTGTTGCTAATGAATCCTATCATGCATTCAACCACTTCTTAAACTCAGCCGCTTTATGCTTGCTGATGAGAATTTCTGCTTCGGGTCTGGGGGTAATATCAATTTTTAACTGATTGATGCCATATTTATAAATTGCATCGATGGCTTTTATGGAAACAATGTATTGCCTGTTCACCCTGAAGTATTCCAGTTTGTTAAGCCTGCTGAATATTTCATCCAGACTAAGGTTTACCGTATGCGAACATTTATCAAAACAGACCATTTTGGTTATTGAAAGCTCGGTATAGAAATAAGCAATTTGCCCAATTGGTACGGGAATTAGCTGATCGCGCCACGATACCAGTATTCTTGAGTTATTCATCACCTCATCTTTTCCTTCCTCTTCCTCTTTTTCAACATTCGTTAACTGTTGTTCAGCTACGAGAATTTTTTGCTCAATCAGATTCTGGTTTAGTTTTGACAGATTGGTTACTTCACTGATAAGCGCTTCGTTCTTATCTTCAATTTGTCCTTCATATTTGTTACCGATAAGCCGGATTGCAAAAAACAGCAGAATAATTAAAAAAGTACCTGCCACAGTGTTGAGCAGTATAATGTTAATTTTTAATTGCTTGATTTGTTTATTATGTGCTGCTATTTTCGAGTGCGAAGCCACCATCCAGTCTGTTCCTTTAACCGGATAAACATAGATAATTTCAGATTCAGTATCCTTCTCTTTAAATTCCCTGATACCACCTCCGGCATTTCCGCTTTGCAAGAGTTCTAACAAGCTATTCCGATTTGTTTCTGTCTTGATATCTTTTATCGAAGAGTTGTTGTAGTTGATAATCTGTCCTATTTTGGAAGGTTCTGGATGGCAAATTTCAATCCCCTGTTGGTTATACATACAAATAAAATTCCCATTTGCCCCTGTATTTTCAATGGTTTGCTGAAGTCCTTCAATTACTTTATTTTTCTCAATACCATCCTGAATTCTTATCCATAGAAGATTGGCAATTTCCCGGGCTTCCCGTTTACTGGTTTCCATTTGTTGTTCCATCAGCCTGTCAATACTTATCTGAAGCATAAAATGGGTGCTTATTGAACCAATAAGCAAAACAATAAACACCAAGGCTGTCAGGGTAAAGATATATAACTGATCTTTTTTCATCCAAATATGATTTTGCGTTTTAATTGTCGGATAGAACTCGCATGTGAGATATTCACCCGTGTTTGTGTTTATAACGGACATGCCCGTTTCAGATTTTATTCATGATTTTTAATCTGTAAGGGCCGGCAGTAAATTGTTGCGACCGACATCCATTCAGGATAAAGGTTATTTTTTCGTGTATCGTTTTATTACCCAGGACCCGATTATGAAAGTATCGTCAACAGAACTATTTTATATTTTTTCCATGCTTATTCAGGCTCAATTTTTCCCTTTTAAGTTTTGTTTTTCCCCTCTCGCATAAATTTTCCTTTTGTCTCAATGGGTTTCAAAATAGTTTTGTCAGCAAGTTTAATCTTGAAAAAATAATTACAATGCAAACAAATTTAAAATTTTTATGGCTTTTTTCTTTAGTCGTCTTTAGTTTTTTTGTCAGTTGTGAAAAGGACGAGTCTGAACCAAGTGCTGTGGTTTCTGGAGTAAAATTATTAAGTAATGCAACGTTTGGCAGCATCATTACTGATAATAATGGACAAACGCTCTATTTTTTCTCAAGAGATGCAATCGGTAATTCTGTCTGTGTAGATGGGTGTTTGAATACCTGGCCCATATTTTATGCTGAAAATTTACAGGTTGGCACCGGACTTAAAGCATCTGAATTTAGTGAGATTACGCGCGCAGATGGTAAAAAGCAAACCACATATCGCGGGTGGCCATTGTACTATTATTCCCCCACTACTGACGGAGTCTTTGAAGCTGTTGGCGACACCAAGGGAGAAGCGGTCAATAATGTGTGGTTTGTAGCCAAACCTGATTACAAAATCATGTTGGTTAACAGTCAGTTGGTTGGCCATAATGGTAAATCCTATTTAAACAATTATACCGAAGGGGTAGGCGCTACCAGCTATTTTACTGATGCCTTTGGACGCACACTTTACAGGTTTACCAAAGATTATTTCAATACCAACAAATTTACTGCTGCCGATTTTATCAACAACGGGGTTTGGCCTGTATTTTACGACGAATTGGGAGCTGTTCCCAGTATTGTTGATAAAACTGCTTTCGGAAAAATTAATGTTTACGGGAGAGACCAGCTTACTTACAAAGGAAATCCCTTGTATTATTTTGGACAGGATATGAGTCGCGGAGAAAATAAAGGGGTCAGTTTCCCCGCACCGGGAGTTTGGCCCATTGTTAATACTTCGACTGCCCAAGCCCCGATGCCATAGACTCCCCGTTAATTGAAACGCCATGTCATCTATTAATTTACAAAAGGTTAGATGACATCAACAACTTCACAGAATCGGGTATAAGGAACAATAGTGTCTGGCCAGACTTTTATAATGGATTTGATTATTTGCCTCGTTTTACTGTCAAAATTAATCGGTGGATCAATCAGAGTTTGCGGCAAAATCAATAACCTGTAAAGACTGGCTACGACACTATTCCACCCAAATCAAATTGTGTGGCAGTAATAAAGAATAATCTGAATTTGTAATTTAAATCGTTAATTATGACGACATTGATTTTAGCAGGGTTTTTATTCGGTACCGTACTGCAAACGGCTAAGCTTAACCGGTTCGATACAATTAGTGGTTTAGCTATCCTGGAGGACTTGACTGTTGCCAAAGCTATTTTGTTTACATTGGGTATATCAGTAGCATTATTTGCAATCCTGTTTTTATTCGGATGGGTTAATTTTCATGTAAAGCCTTTATTGTTAGTTGGGGTACTTCTTGGTGGTTTAGTTTTTGGTGCCGGCATGGCCATACTTGGATATTGTCCCGGAACGTTAGTTGTATCTGCAGGCGAAGGTGCGGTAGATGCAATGCTGGGCATCGTGGGCGGGCTGTTGGGAGGAATTGCTTTCTCTCTGACTTATCCAAAAATATCATGGGTACTGGGCGCTGATTATGGGAACCTGAGTGTATTCACTTTAGCTGGAAGTCCGGTTCTTTATCTGATTATAGCCATACTTGTGAGTGTAACAATGATTGCATTAGCCTTTTACCTGGATAAAATAAAACCGTTAAACAAAAGATGGATACTGGCTGGCGCTGCCCTCGCTCTATTAAATGTTGTTATCTCGTTAAAATTCACCTACGATCGTCCTGTTGGTGCGTCAACGGCTTATCCTTACCTGGGGGGTTTAACATCGGAGTTGTTGCGGAATACTTATTTCGATAAAATAGAAATCCCGGGAGCCTGGGAATCCTATTTTCTTTTGGGGGCATTGCTGGCAGGTTTAATTATTTCACTAGTTACGAAGAACTTCCGTTTTCAGTTGATTTTTAGCCGGTGGGCATTTTATAAAGGAACAGCGCCCCTAAAAAGGATTATCTGGGCTCTTTCCGGAGGATTTATCCTGATTTTTGGAGCAAGACTGGCCGGGGGTTGTACCAGTGGACACATTATATCCGGAGGTATGCAACTCGCTGTGAGCAGCATGTTATTTGCGGTTGCTGCCTTTTCAGGATTATTGGTTTCAGGAAGAATTTTTTATAAAAAATAGAATGTTTTGAAACGAGCCATGAAGAATCTTTCCACACATACGGATTGACTTTAAAGGCGGATTCCAAATGATTATTAAAAATCAAAATTAAGACAGATGAAATTGATACTTTTTGTTTTTGTATTTTTTTTAGCAAAGGGCCTGTCACATGCCCAAAAAGATACCGTTTACCTTTATGGCCCGGGAGGACCATATCCTCCGATAAAAGAGCTGGCAGAGATATTTGAAAGTAAAAACAATGTAAAAATTGTGATTACTAAAGGCCCGGCCGAGAGTTGGATAAATCAGGCAAAGTCAAATGCCCATTTGATTTATAGTGGCTCAGAGTTTATGATGACCGACTTTTTGTATCAGTTGAGCAATGAGATTAGTTCTGATGATGTTAAACCGTTATATTTCAGAAAATCCGGGTTGTTGGTCAGACCTGGAAATCCAAAAAAGATAATGAAGTTAGAAGATCTTCTAAAACCGGGGCTGAAAATCCTAGTTATAAATGGTTCAGGTTTAACAGGCGTTTGGGAAGACATCATGGGGCAAACAAGAGATATTGACCAATTAAAAGCGATGAGAAAAAATATCAGCCATTATGCAAAAAATAGCGCTGAAGCTAAAAAAGTATGGATGGAAGATCCGGGGGTTGATGTCTGGATATCATGGAACATCTGGCAAAAGGCCAATGCAGCGCTTGCCGATTTTGTTGAATTGGAGGATAAATATACTTTATATCGGGATTTTGGGGTGGCAATAACTACCAATGGCAAAAAAAGCAAATTTTCACAGGCTTTTTTCAACTATTTATCAAGCAACGAAGCTAAGCCGGTTTTCAAGAAATGGGGATGGATGGTTGATTAAAAATGGTAACCTGATGCAGCTACTCGTGCCAATGAATTTCCTGCGAGTATCTGCATTTTAACCTGTCCGCCTTTCGGCAGGAATATTAATCTCCTGACCACGAAGCATCACAACCAGTTGGTTAGTTTACTATTATGTACTGCTTTATATTTTGTCTTTCCATTTTGTAAGCCCGTCCCAAAGTACTTCTTTAGCTTCCGACATTAATTGTACATTTTCATACTAAATATATACTTTCTGGCAATTCGCTTATACTAAGCTGCTTTATTTGAATTTATTGAGTTCAGTCAATTGAGCGAGTCAATGATGCTTTTTCAAATCTCCTGAAACGCAGTTCGTTCAAATTCCAGCACTTCCATATCGCGGATGTTTTTACCTTCGATTACAAAGCGGACAGCCGTACATACCTGATGAAATCCTTTGTTTCCGGCTGCTCCCGGATTGATATGAAGACATTGGAATTTCTGATCGTAAATAACTTTCAGGATATGTGAATGCCCGCAGATAAAAAGCTGAGGCGCTTTTATTTTGAGCAGATTCCGTACACGGGCTTCGTATCGTCCGGGAAAGCCGCCAATGTGAGTAATTAAAACATCTACTTCTTCGCAAAAAAAACGTTGATCGACCGGAAACATGCGCCGGATAATATGATCGTCGATGTTGCCATAAACAGCCCGAAAAGGTTTAAATGTTGATAACTGATCAGCTGTTTCAGCATTTCCAATATCGCCGGCATGCCAGATTTCATCCACTGGTTCAAAAAATTTGTAAATTCTGGAACTGAGCATTCCGTGCGTATCGGAGAGTAAGCCTATTCGTTTCATAAAAAACGTTTGATTTCTATATTCATTCGCATTTCCTGATAAAATGTAAAACTAAGAATTTAAACCTGAAACTAAATTTCAAAGATCGTTCGAAAAGTACATTTTCATACATCTGATCAGAATTTCAGGCCATAAATTCCTGAAAAAAAAGTTGATAAAAAATATATTTTCCTGAAAAAGAATGCGTTTCCCTTAAACATAAATTTCAGTGCGATTATTTCCGGATCAATGAAAAAATAAGATTTGAAATTTCTAACTTTATATAAAATATAAAACATAGCCTGATGAAAAAGTCGCTTTCTTCCATTCTCCTGTTAGTTGCAACCTCTTTTTTCCTTTTCAACGCCTGCAAACAAACAGCAAAAACCGAACAGGTTATTCATTTTTTGCAGGTCGATCCCGGATTCAGCACCTACATCGAAGAATATTCGAGCGGAATTGTTCCGGTAAATTCGGCATTCAAAGTCAGGCTTACAACACCACTAGCCTCAACAATAGAAAATAAACTGGCCGCAATTGACCTTTCAAAACTATTTTCGGTCAGTCCGTCGGTAAAAGGAGAATGCACATACGACGATGGTGTTTTTTCATTTAAACCTGCTGAAAATCTGGCAGAAGGAACTGAATACACCATCACATTCAATCTTCGGAATGTTTTTGATGTTCCGCAGAAATACGAAAAAATTACGTTCAATATATTCACTGTCCGTAGAAATTTTTCGGTTACTGTTGACGGACTAAAAATGAATTCTTCCGTCGAAACAGATCAGTATTCATTGCAAGGTGAAATTCTGACTTCGGTGCCGTTAAATGAAGCCGATGTCGAAAAAATTGTTCAGGCAGAACAAAAAGGGAACAACCTTGAAATAAAGTGGCAACACAATGCGAACAACAGCCATGTTTTTTCAATTTCAGGAATAAAAAGATACGAAAAAGCTTCATCGCTTAAACTTTCGTGGAACGGAAAAGCGATTGACGTAGACGAAAAAGGTGAATCGGAAATTGAGATTCCAGCAACAAAAGATTTCCGCCTGATTGAAACAAAAATTCTGAATCAGCCTGAGCAGCAACTCAAACTGATTTTTTCCGATCCGCTGGATTATGAGCAGGACATGGATGGTTTGGTGAACCTGAATGGTCTGTCGACTACAGAAATTGCTGTTGACGGGAACCAGATTACAGTTTACCTGAAACAGCGACTGACCGGCGAATATCGACTTTCGATCGACAAAAATATCAGGAATGCAAGCGGAGAATCGTTGCAAAGCGCAATTCTTGAAAAAATCAATTTTCAGCTTTTAAAACCAGCGCTGCGTTTGCCGGGGCGTGGTGTAATTATGCCCGATACCGGCTCGGTGATTTTTCCGTTCGAAGCAGTTAACCTCAAGGCGGTTGATCTACGGATTGTCAAAGTATTTCCCTCAAACATGATCAGCTTCTTGCAGAACTCGTCGCTCGAAAATACTTACGATTTGCGGCGGGTTGGCAAACTGATTTACAGCAAGCGTGTCGATCTGGTTTCCAGCGAGTTTGTCGATTTCAACAAATGGAATGCCTTTTCAATCGATCTCTCGAAACACATTAAAATTGAAAAAGGATCGGTTTACGAAGTTGAAATTGGCATGCAAAAAGCCTATTCGGTTTATCCATGCTCCGAAAGTTCCGATAAGGAAGAATCGAAACCTTACGACACGAACAATGCCCTTGAAATCGAAAAAGAATACTGGGACAATCCGGACATTTGGTACAACTCGTATTACGATAATGAATACAACTGGCAGGAGCGCGACAATCCATGCTCGCAGGCTTACTATACCGAGTACAAAAATATCAGGCGAAACATTCTGGTGAGCAACATCGGGCTGACAGTAAAAAAAGGGATTGCCAGCGAAATTCTGGTGGCTTGTTCCGATCTGAAAACCGCCCGGCCTCTTGGCGCGGTTAAGCTCGAAGTTTTCAGTTTCCAGATGCAGCCGATTGGAAACGGCGTTTCCGACCATCAGGGTTTTGCAACCATTCAGGTTAGCCAAAAGCCATTTTTACTTGTTGCCACTCAAAACGACGAAAAGTCTTACCTGAAAATAAATGATTCAAATGCGTTGTCGCTGAGCCAATTTGACGTATCAGGCGACGAAGTTCAAAACGGGTTGAAAGCTTTTATTTACGGCGATCGCGGTGTGTGGCGGCCGGGAGACTCCATTTATGTTTCGGCTTTTATCGACGATCGGTCGGCAGCATTGCCCGACAAACATCCGGTTATTTTCCGCCTGATCAATACCAAAGGACAAATCATTCAGGAACAAATTCAAAATCTGGACAAAAAACACTTGCTAACATTCCGTACAGCCACTTCTCCTGACGCTGAAACCGGCAGTTGGAAAGCAACCGTATCGGTTGGAGGCGCCGAATTCAGCAAGCAAATCAGGATAGAAACCATAAAGCCAAACCGCCTGAAAATTAATTTCAACAGCAAAAACGACCTGATCAGATCTGACGATATGTTGTCGACAGCGACCATTGAATCGAACTGGCTGACGGGCATTAAATCGCCGGAATTGCGCACTGTCGTTGAGCTTAGCCTGAGAGCAGAACAGACAAAATTCAGTAATTTCCCCTTGTTCAACTTCGACGACGGCACGAAGATTTTCAAATACGAAACAAAAACGCTCGTTGACAAAAAATCGGACGAAAACGGGAACCTGGTCTGCCCGCTGCAATTTGGAAAATTTGCCGATGCGCCCGGACTTTTGGGCGCCGATTTTACAGTTCGGGTGTTTGAACCCGGAGGTGATGCCAGTATCAGGCAATTCACCAAAAAATATTCGCCTTACAACAAATATGCAGGTATGTTTATCGACCGGCTAACCGGAAACAGCGAATACATTAAAGTGGACGATAATTCGGCAATCAAACTGATCTCGGTCGACCCTTCGGGCGAAGCGACCAGCGACCGGCTTGAACTGATGGTTTATAAACTGGAATGGCGCTGGTGGTGGGAATCTTCCGATCAAAACATCGGTAGTTATATCTCAAAAAACAATGCAAACCTGTCGCTAACCAAAACGATCGAAATTTCGGGCAAACCAGTTTCGGTTGGCAACTTGTTTAAAGATCTGAAATGGGGACGTTACCTGATTGTTGTCAGATCATCTTCTGGCCACTCCTGCAGCCAAACCGTTTACAACAAACCTGACTATTATTATGAAGATGGTCAGGCAACCAACCAGGCAACCATGCTGAGCTTTACTGCCGACAAAAAGAAATACACGGTTGGCAACGATATTCAAATCAGTTTTCCGGCACCCGACGAAGGAAGCGCTTTTGTAAGCATCGAAAACGGTTCGGAAGTGCTCGATAAATTTTGGGTAAATACCACTGCCGGAAACAATAACCTGAAAATTAAAGCGACAGAAAAAATGGCGCCGTGTGCTTATGTGCACATCAGCCTGATACAGCCTTTTGGCCAGCAAAACAACGACAATCCCATCCGGATGTATGGAGTTATTCCGGTTCCGGTCGAAAATCCGGGATCGCGGTTGCAGCCTGTTTTGCAAATTCCTGAAGAATTCAAGCCTGAAAGACTACTCACTTTTACTGTTTCTGAAAAAAACGGGAAGGCCATGAATTATACCATCGCCATGGTTGACGAAGGGTTGCTCGACCTGACTGGTTTTGTGACTCCCGACCCGTGGTCCGGAATTTACAAACGCGACGCTTTGGGCGTAAAAACCTGGGATTTGTTCGACGATGTTCTGGGCGCTTTTGGCGGTAAAATTGAAAAGCTTTTTGCCATTGGCGGTGACATGAACCCGATTGATCCGGCGAAAAATAAAGCAAGTCGCTTTAAGCCCGTTGTCAGGTTTGCCGGGCCTTTCAGGATTGAAAAAGGTGAAAAACGCAACCACACGTTCGATATTCCATCGTATACCGGCTCAGTCAGAACCATGATTATTGCCGGAAATGAAGGCGCTTACGGAAGTACAGAAAAAACCAGCGCTGTAAAAAGTCCGTTGATGCTTCTGCCTGTTGCTCCGCGGGCTCTGGGTTTTGATGAGGAAATTACCATTCCGGTTTCTGTTTTTGCACAGAATTCGTCGATCAAAAATGTACAGGTGAAATTGGAATGCTCCGAACATTTCAAACTGGTCTCTGCCAATGAAATGAGCCTGAATTTTTCGGAACAGGGCGAAAAGGGAGTCGAGTTCAAAATTAAATC
Organism: Prolixibacteraceae bacterium; assembly: GCA_041652995.1. Lineage (GTDB taxonomy): Bacteria > Bacteroidota > Bacteroidia > Bacteroidales > Prolixibacteraceae > Aquipluma. The sequence continues at coordinate 15,612 of JBAZGO010000008.1, read as the reverse complement.
TTCTGAAATTGAAGGAGTCGGTAAACTAAATTTTACAGCAACTTCAGGAAATGAAACGACCAAATACGAAATCGATATGCCGGTCAGACCAAAGGAATTGCCTGTTTCGCAAAGCACTACAAAATTGCTGAATGCCGGAGAAGAATACACGGCCACACTGGCGCCATTCGGAATAAAGGGTACCAACAAAGCGGTCGTAACGGTTAGCAGCCTTCCTTCTATTAATCTCCAGTCGCGCCTGAAATACCTGATTCAATATCCGCATGGTTGTAACGAACAAACCATTTCATCGGTCTTTCCGCAATTGTACCTTTCCGACATTCAGGAACTGGATAAAGAACTGAAACTGCAAACCGCAACGTACATTCGCGAAGGAATTTCGAAACTCAAAAAGAACCAAAATGTGGATGGTTCATTTGGATTCTGGCCAGGAGGTATAGGAAACGACGAATGGCTGACCAGTTATGCCGGACATTTCTTTTTAGAAGCTGAACTGAAAGGGTTCTCCGTTCCGGCGCAAGTGAAGAAAAGCTGGTTGAATTACCAAACTCGCATCGCTTCAGACTGGAAAGGCACTTATCCATATCAAAAAGTAATACAGGCTTATCGTTTATACACATTGGCTTTGGCCGGAAGTCCATCGTTCAGCGCCATGAACAGACTTCGCGAAGACAAAACCTTACCGGTTATCGGGCGCTGGTTTTTAGCAGGCGCATATACCGAAGCTGGCCGCCCCGAAGCTGCCTACGAACTCATTGACATGCGAAACATTGAGCCAACTGACGATTTCAGGACGTATACCTATGGCGATCAAACCCGCGACCGTGCTATGCTTTTACTGTGCATGGTGAGACTGAAGGACCAGAACAACATGTTTGAACTCTACAAAAAGATTGCTGCAAAATTAAACAGCGATGACTGGATGAATACGCAAACCACCTCGTTTGCCTTGATTGCAGCCAGTAAAACGATGGCAACTCTGAAAACCGGAAATCAAGGACTTTTGTATTCGGTCACCACAAAAAATCAGGCTGTTCAGAACATCAAAACATTGGCAATGGTGAGCACCGCGTTCGAAACCGAGTTGCTTTCGGATCAGCAGGTGACCATCAAAAACACTTCGCAGGGAGTTGAATTTGTTACTATTTATACAGAGGGAATTCCAAAAGCAGGACTATCGGAAAAGACAGACCGAAATCTGGAAACTACGGTTCGCTATGTCAGCAGAGACGGTGCACCGATAGAAATTAGCAATCTGAAACAGGGAACCGATTTTATGGCCGTTGTTCGCGTCAAAAATACGTCAACGGAAAATGTAGCACAGTGTGCTCTTACGTTTCAGGTTCCTTCCGGATGGGAGATCAGAAATACACGGATGTACAATCAAACGACATTGGTGAATGAAGACACATACGTTTATCGCGATTTCCGCGACGATAAGATTTTAACATACTTCGATCTGAAACGGGGAGAATCAAAAACGTACATCGTTATCCTGAATGCAGCTTACCTGGGAAAATATTATTTTCCGAATATACAAACGGAAGCGATGTACGATAAAAATTACTTGTCGGTAATACCGGGGAAATGGGTAGAAGTCGGGAAGTGATTATCCCTTTTTAGGCATAAAATTGCATTTTGAGATCCTGAAACAAGTTCAGGATGACGCTACAAGAATCTATAAACCAACATTGAAGCGTCATGCCGAATTTATTTCGGCATCCAACGAAAACCCAAAAAAGATATTAGTCTGCCAGAATAGAGAATAGACAAACAAAAAGTATTTGTAAAATTGATGCTCAAGAAAAAATATTTGATCCGTACTTTATTGATTGTGTCATCACTGATGCTTGTGGCTGTGTTGCTGGCGCCGATGCCACGATTCCGAAACCCTTGTTCTACGGTGGTTTTGGCTTCCGACGGGCAGTTGCTTGGAGCGCGGATTGCAGCGGACGGACAGTGGCGATTTCCGGCGAACGATTCAGTGCCCGAAAAATATAAAATCTGCCTTATTGAATTTGAAGATCAGTATTTTCCGTATCATCCCGGAATAAACCTGTTTGCCATTTTCAGAGCGCTTTTTCAAAACTTTGAAGCCGGTAAAATTGTGAGCGGCGGCAGCACGATTACCATGCAGGTGGCCCGCATGGCTGGAAACGGAAGAGAGCGCACAATCACCAACAAGATTGCTGAAATTTTCTCGGCTTTGAAACTTGAATTATTCTCGCGAAAGCGAACGATTTTAGCCCTTTACGCATCAAATGCTCCATTTGGCGGAAACCTCGTCGGCCTGGACGCTGCCTGCTGGCGATATTTTGGCCATGCTTCAAGCCAGTTATCGTGGGCCGAAGCGGCCACACTAGCCGTGTTACCTAATGCTCCGTCCATTATTTTTCCGGGGAATAACGATCAGAAATTAAAGCAAAAACGGAACCGATTGCTGGAAAAACTCCTGAACCGGAAAATCATCGATGAAATGGATTACAGCCTGGCGCTCGAAGAAAACATTCCAGAGAAACCCTATCCCCTGCCCGATCAATCGTTTCATTTGACCGAACGTTTGAAGAAGACTAATCCGGGAGAACAGATCATTACCGGAATAAATTACTCTCTTCAGCATCAGGTCAGTGTACTGGTAAAAGAGCAAAGCGCCCTCCTGGCCGCGCTTCATGTTTACAATGCTGCAGCTTTTGTGATCGACGTAAAAACCAATGAAGTAAGAGCTTATATTGGTAACTCACCGGCCAATAATGCCAGCGACTGGAATACTCAGGTGGATATGATTACTGCGGAACGAAGTACCGGAAGCATTATGAAACCGTTTTTATATGCCGCCATGCTTTCCGACGGCGAAATGCTTCCCAATTCTCTTCTTCCGGATATTCCGGTTTACCTGTCGGGTTATGCACCGAAGAATTTCGATTATACTTTTCACGGTGCAGTTCCGGCCTCGCAGGCTTTATCGTGGTCGCTCAATATTCCGGCCATTGCCATGCTCAAACAATACGGAACCGATCGGTTTATGGACAAGTTAAAAAAGATTGGGTTTAAGTCCTTCCGGAAAAGCTCCGATCATTACGGACTTTCGCTCATTTTGGGCGGCGGAGAAACTTCGCTTTGGGAACTTTGCTCGGCTTATGCTGGTTTCTCGCGCACCCTGAATAATTACAATTTACACCAGAAATATTACTCCGAAAATTTTGATTCGCCAACACTTATTCCGGAGAAAAAAAGCACGAGTTTAAAAGAGATGGAAAGCATTTATGATGCCGATGCCATTTGGTTTACATTTCAGGCCTTACTAAAAGTTAACCGTCCTGAAGGATTTTCGGGATGGGAAAATTTTCAATCGTCGCGAAAAGTTGCATGGAAAACCGGCACCAGTTTTGGATTTCGCGATGCATGGGCCATTGCCACTACTCCCGATTATGTGGTTGGAGTCTGGGTCGGAAATTCAAACGGCGAAGGCCGTCCGGGATTGACCGGTGTAACTGCCGCTGCTCCGCTCCTGTTCTCCATCATCAACATTTTGCAGGTTTCGCCACCGCACCCAAAGCCCGCAGGAGAAACAACCTACGCCGAAATTTGCAGCCAGAGCGGTTATCGCGCCGGAAAAAATTGTCATGAAACTGAAATGGCTGCCATTCCTAAAAAAGGGTTGAAAACTGTGCCCTGTCCATATTGTCAGGCCATTAAAATTAGAAAATCGCATTCTGGAAAAACGAGCGACAACAATGGTTTGGCCGATGTTGTGGTTGAGAAGCGATTTGTGTTGCCTCCGGCGATGGAATTTTATTACCGCAAATACAATCCGGCATACCTTCCCTTGCCACTCAATGCGGTGACAGAAGATGAAAATCAGCAAATTATGGAGTTCATTTACCCGGGATCGAATGATAAAATTTACATTCCCAGAACACTTGACGGAAAACCTGGCGGTGTCGTTTTCGAGGTCGCGCACAGGAATCCATCGGTCAAAATATTCTGGCATCTCGATCAAAAATACATTGGCACAACCAGTTACATCCATCAGAAAGAGTTGAACCCTGAACCTGGGCCACACGTAATTACACTTACCGATGAATTTGGGAACACGTTAAAACGGAGATTTACCATACTGAATCCGTTGGAAAACACAGAAAGATAACGAATGTGTTTATTTCGTAATTTTGCAGAAAAACAGCAAGATATGAAAAGGGTAGTTATTGTCAGACATGCCAAATCGGTTCATTACGGTTACGACGACGATTTTCATCGCGATCTGACGGAAAGAGGAGTTTCTGATGCTGACAAAATTAGCGCTCAGCTAAGTGAAATGGGTATTTCGCCTGATTTGGTTATTTCCAGCCCGGCAAACCGAACCATGCAAACAGCAAAAATATTTTGCAAAAATCTGAATCATCAACCGGCCAAAATCAGGCAGGAAGAGGATATTTATACCGGAATCAGCACGCAGGAATTTGTCGATTTTTTGAAAGAATTGCCTGACGGAATTCAGACCGTTTTTCTTTTCGGACACAATCCTACGGTTTATTACCTCGTGTATAACCTGGTTAAGTATTTTAACTCCGATATGCCAACCTGCTCAACGGTAGCACTCAATTTTCAGGTTGAAAAATGGAAAGAAGTTTCAGCAAGAGGCGCCACAGTAGCTTTCCAACTGACGCCCAAAAGTTTGTAGATATTTGCTTTGCAAACTTTTCAAATGAAAATCTCCGGCTGGGTTAATTCAGCCGGAGATTTTTTGCTTAGAAATTTACATTCAAGCCAACTCCCGGAAAAATTTTCGAAAAGTCGTTTGGAAAATAGATTTGCGGTATCAGCTCAATGTTTTTGGTAATATTCCGGCGAACCGAAATTCGCCAGGTGTGATCGTCAAAAACATCCGATTTCTTGTGAACCAGGTAACCGGCAGAAACCCCGTACCAATCAGCTTTATCTTGATTCTTACTAAAGTTATACATGTAGCCAAAATCAATGAAATGTCCGGTGTGACCCAACAACTGATCGTTTTCAGATGCGAAATCATACATCAGTTCGTATTCAACAAAGTAATGATGTTTGTAAATTCCTTTTTGGCTAAATACCAGACCCAAATGAAACTTAAACGATGGTAAAAAACTGTTTTTAAATAAGTTAATTCCAGCAGATCCGGTCAGTTGCAACTGGTCAAGATTATTCACTTTAGGATTCCAGGTTTTATTTATTTCCTGAATCTCACCGTCGCTTTCCTTGTACAAAACAGAAACTGCTTTTCGCTCGTATCCTGAAGATTTCTTGTTGATTTTCGCGCTAAGTGCGCCGATTTTACTGTCCCAATCATTCTTCAGGAACAACATCAGATCATCAAATTTCTCGAAGTAGCAATTGATTTTTGCTCCTTCCTTGGTAAGAACGTTCAGTTTCTGAAAATTAATCGTGCTGTCGCTGCTTAACCCTGCAGGCAAAAAGTATTCATTGTTGTGCTCATTCTCAAACTGAACTCCAAATTCGTCGTTCTGTTCATCGAGTTTAATGTTTACTTTTTTACTTTTTTCTGAGTTTCGGATTTGCTCTGATAGGTTTCTGGTAAATAAAACGCCAAAAGTTTTTGAGGCATCAGTATACTGATTCAATTTGTACACCGATGGCAGGTTGAATTGAATGTAGATGTTCTTTCCAGTGTCATACCAAATTTCGTCGGGCAAATAAGCTGCATTTTGGGCAGTTCCGGCAACCGATAAGAGTAAAAAACCAAGTAGTAAGAATTGTTTAATTGTTTTCATGGATTTTATTTTTTGAAAATACTGTGTTCCGATTGGTATTCAATTTCCGAATTCTCAGGAGATCCGAAGAAACCGATTTTCAGGTTTTTTTTCTTTTTCAAAACTTCAGGCTGAAAGTGATTACTGATGTAGTGAATCTGTCTTTCAGGTGCGACATCGTTCACTTTGGGGTTTACATTTTGATCCGAAACCAGCCTTTGTCCCTGAATTTCACTTTGCTTATTTCCGATTGCTGCCAACTTCATTTGGTTGATTGTACTTTTCAGCGAGTCAATCAATCGCTCGTTTTTAATTAGTTTTGCCACGAGTTCATCTGCTTTTTTCTTTTCCCGAAAAGAGTTTTGAGATTCATTCTTTGCTTTTAGCTGATTCTCAAACAGCAACTTACTTTTTAGGCTGTCGATTTCCTTATTCTTTTGCTGAATGATAATCTGGGTCCTTTTGCTTTCAGTTACAAAATCTGCCGAAACAGCATTCAGTTGTTGCTGCAATCCTGAAAATTCAAGCTGCTTTTCTGATTTATATTGTCCAATTTTCACCCAGCCGGCATAGGTTATTCCAATGCTGAAAAACAAGAGAACAACAACAGCGATTTTCCAAAAGATCGCACGATCCTTTTTCTCCAGACTCGATTCAATACGGTTCCAGGTTCCGGATTTATTCCACAATGGCTTTACAATTCCCGATTCCTGAAGCTGGGCGCTTTCTTTTATCCGTTGGTCAAATTCCTGTTCATTCATAGCCTTTCGTTTTTAATCAGCATTTGCTGAAGTTGTTGCCTTGCCTTGTGCAGTTGCGATTTCGAAGTTCCTTCGGTAATGCCAAGCTGTTCCGCAATTTCCGCATGGTTGTACCCTTCAATCACAAACAATCTGAAAACCATCTGATATCCCTCCGGCAATCGATCAATTAAAAGGACCAATTCGTCAAAATATATGTTGTCTCCACTTTCGGCAGACGAAACAACTTCCGGAAGTTCATCAATAAAAACCGGCAATTGTTTCACCCTGCGGATTTCCATCAAGGCTTCGTTTACTACAATCCGCCGAATCCATGCCTGAAATTTAGCCTCTCCTTCAAAATGAAAATTCTCCATCGACCGAAAAATCTTTAGGAATGAATTGGTAACCGCCTCTTCGGCAGCATAGTGATTCCTAACGTAACGAAATGCCACAATGTACATTTTGTCAGCATGAATTTCGAAGAGCTGGTGCTGAGCTTTTCGGTCGTTGCTTTTACATTTCCTGATGAGTTTCGCGTAATCCAAGTGATGCTGTTTTACTACTATAATGTAAAAATAGGAAAGCGGGTTGCCTGACCCACAGATTAATTTGATATTTTTGCTTTTTTAGCAAAAACAGGATGCATATTTTTTACACTCCCGATATTTCAGGCAAAACGTACACGCTCGACGAAACCGAATCGAAACATTGCGTTCGCGTTCTGCGACTTGCAAAAGGCGACGAAATAACTTTAGTTAACGGCCACGGCGGATTGTTTACGGCAGAAATTGAAGATCCGAATCCCAAGCGGTGCATGGTTAAAGTTATTCAGGAGCAACTTGATTTTGGCAAACGAAATTTCAATGTTCATGTGGCCATTGCGCCGACCAAAAACATAGAACGCACAGAATGGTTCCTGGAAAAAGCCACTGAAATTGGTATCAGCCGGGTAACTCCGCTGCTTTGCCGGCATTCGGAACGAAAGGAAATTAAAAACGAACGGCTCGAAAAAGTAATGGTTTCGGCCATGAAACAATCGTTAAAAGCATATTTGCCTCAGCTTGACGAACTGACCAAATTCAATGATTTCATTCGTCAGCCATTTTCAGGACAAAAATTTATGGCACATTGCGAAGAACAGCAGCGCGAATTACTTAAAAACCTGGTAAAGTCCGGTGAAAATTACCTGATTCTAATTGGTCCTGAAGGAGATTTTTCGTCCGAAGAAATTGAGTTGGCGCTGAAAGCAGGATTCGAATCTGTAAGTTTGGGCGAAAGTCGCTTGCGTACCGAAACCGCCGGAGTGGTTGCCTGCCACACATTTAATTTGCTGAATGAATAGCGCTATCGAATCATTTGCGGTTTTCCGGGCGAGACACCGTTTTCATTAAAAGCATCAATTTCAAACCAATACGTTCCGTTTTTATCGGGACAAGGAACTGTTAACCGCGTAACATTGTTAACCTGATAGCTGTGGTACAATTTATCTTTATCCACTCCGAAGCGGATATTGTACCCCGTGGTATTCGCCTGCTTTTTCCAGAAAAGCTTAACGATCTGCGGATTGTGATAATCTCTCACTGCCCGAAATTCAGTAACCTTTTTCGGTTTTCGTTTGGTTCCCGCACCAAAAATCCGGAATTCGGAAATGGCAAAATTGCCAGCCGGCAACCCATAATTCGTAATTTTTAACTGCCTGGCCTGAACAGGAACTTTTAGCTCTTCATAAATATTTGGCCTGAATTCGGTATCGGAAGTATGATTGCTCAGTTTCTTCCAATTCTTATCATCGATTGAATATTCAACCAGGTACTGATTCGCATAAATACTGTCGTACGCAATACTCTGTGGTTTATGTTGAGCAAAATTAATCTGGAAGGCATTTACAGTGCAAACTGAGCCTAAATCAACATTGAGCCATTCGCCCTTCTTTCCGGTTCGGGCACTCCAGAAGGTTCCAATATTCTCGTCGCATGCAAAAGCAACCGTACTTATAGCCTGATCTGACGAAGCGGTTGGTACAATGTGATCGGAAAGCAGCGACCATCCTGGATCAAGCTTATCAATATTTTGATTTTTTTTGTTTGGTAGCACAATTGGATAATCGCCGAAATCGGATTTAACAAATAAGTTTCCATCCTTATCGAAGCCAGCAGGAAACAGCGCCAGACTTGATTTTGATGCATGATTTTCAGAAGCTGCCACGGTTGCAATATGCCACCAGTTACCATATTTATCCTCGAAGGTAGACCCGCTGCCAACACTGCACAAAAAACCGTTCGGTTTGTACGAAAAAGGATTGTTGGCTGCATACTTAAACGGCCCCTGCGGATGATCGGAAACGTAAACAAAATCGCCCGAATTTTTCAACCCGGCATTTCGCTCCGTGCATTGATAATAGTATTTCCCGTTGTATTTATTCATCCAGGAACCCTGAACATAAGTACTTCCAATTTTAACCGGCTTTTTTTCAGGCATTTTTCGAACCGATTTCGTCAAACCAATTTTCTGACAAACAACCGGAGTTTTTATGGGCTTGAGAAAATCGTTTGGATCCAATTCACGCGACATCACTCCATCGTTATTTGTGCATCCGTAGTAGGAATAAACCTTGCCATCGGTATCGGTAAAAATCGCAAAATCAGTTATTTCAGGAATAAGAATCGAAGTTGTATACGCTTCCCACTTCCTGTTTTCCGGATCTTTTGATCGAAAAATTGTGTCGCCTTCAGGATTAAAAAAGTAGAGCCAATTGCCAATTACCGCAGCCGTAGGAACCTCATTTTTCAATGGTAATCGTGAAACAGGAATATATTTCCATGAAAGTAAATCATTCGAACTCCAATATCCTCCGGCATTTGAAGCGAACAAAAAGTAACTATCCTTGTACAAAACAACAGTTGGGTCTGAAATATCCGGAATTGTTGGGTTCTCCTGATAAAACGGATAATTCAGATTTATTGGATTGCAATATGTTTGGCCACTGGCAGGCTTAATCAGATTACCAAAAATCAGATTCAGGATTAAAAATATGATGATCTTTTCTTTCATAGTTATTTAGCCGATTTCCTACCAATCCGGATTATTGTAAACGAAGGGTCTGTTCAATATCTTCCATCAAATCGTCTGCACCTTCAATTCCTACTGAAAGACGCATCATTGTTGGCCGGATGCCCGTTGCGATGCGTTCACTTTCCGGAAACTCGTTGTAAATTGTCGAATATGGATGAATAATCAGCGATTTATTGTCGTTTAAATTTGTGGCACGTCGAATGATTTTAAGTTTATTCATGAAACGGAAACAATCCTCCTGACTTTCCAAATCGAAGGTCATAATCGATCCGGGCATTCCGCTAAATTGCGTTTTGGCCAATTCATAAAAAGGCGAAGATTTCAATCCCGGATAATCAACCCGTGTAATTTTCGGATGCTGATTCATAAAGTCGCCCAGTTTCATGCAATTCTGGTAGCAACGTTCAACCCGCAGTTCCAGAATATCGAGTCCGGCAATCATGTAATTGGCTGTGTGAGCAGTCATGGGCATGCCAAAATTGCGGTAATAATTTTTCCGGAGACGGGCGATAAAAGCATCCTTACCGAATTTCTCAGAGAATTTCAGGCAATTTGGATTTTTGCTCCAGTCATACAATCCGTTGTCAATAATCAATCCGCCAAACGAAGTGGCCCCACCCGAAATAAACTTGGTCGTTGACATTACTTCAATATGAACGCCCAACGATTTCGAACTGAAAACTGATGGCGGTGTAATGGTGCTGTCGGCAATTAATAAAATGTTGTATTTGTTGGCAATTTCGGCCAACTTACTGATGTCGGCAATTTCGAGCTGCGGATTGGTCACCGTTTCAAAATAAATAGCCCGTGTATTTTCGTCAATCAACGCTTCAATCCGTTCAGGTTTGGTAGCATCCACAAAACGGGTTTCGAGGCCATAAGCCGATAGACTTTGTTCGAAAAGCGCGACCGTATGCCCAAAAAGCTGGTTTCCCGAAATGATGTTGTCTCCCTGTTTACAAATGGAAAGCATGGTGGCCGAAATTGCTGCCATCCCTGATGAAAGCGCCAAAACCTGATGTGCTCCGGTAAGCGATTTAACCTTGGTCTCGAAATATTCAACGGTCGGATTACTGGTACGTGAATACACATGCGCGGGCAATTCACCGCGGAAGTTCGCCGCAATATCTTCGGACGATGCAAAATCGAAAGCAATGGATTCATAAATCGGCATGGACAGCGCGTTGTGCGGATCTTTTTTCGGGAATGGTATGTTGAGCGATCGGGTTGTAAAATTTTTCATTGCTTCAGGAAAATTAAATATTCGATTTGTCATTTTGGTACTAAATAATGCTTTATTCAAACATTCTCTGCCTGAAATGGTTTGCAATCGAATTTATTACACCGACAAAAATGCTAATAATTTCAGGAATTCCACCGATCTAATTTTGCAGAAAATGGCTGAGATAGGATATACTTTATACTTTTGCATTTTAGGTTTCAATTTCGCCCGGTGCGATGCTTTTTACCTTTGCCCGATATGAGAAAACTTGGTTTGATAGTATTCTTTCTTTTACCGATGTTCGTTTATTCGCAATCGACTTCGGTAAAAATTGCAGTAATGAAATACAATGGCGGCGGCGATTGGTATGCTAACCCAACTTCGGTGCCCAACCTCATTACTTTCTGCAACGAAAATATCAAAACAGATATCACTCCTGAACCCGGAACTGTTGAACCCGGAAGTCCGGATTTATTTAGTTACGCTTACGTAGATATTACCGGTCACGGTAATGTTTTTTTCTCCGATTCGGAAGCGGCAAATCTGCGCACTTACCTTGAATCCGGAGGTTTTTTGCACATTAGCGACAACTACGGAATCGACCCTTTTATCAGGCGCGAAATGAAAAAGGTTTTTCCTGAGCTGGACTTTGTTGAACTGCCTTTCGATCATCCGATTTACCATCAGAAATACCAGTTCCCCAATGGGTTGCCCAAAATTCATGAGCACGATGGGAAACCCGCCCAAGGATTTGGCCTGATTTACAAAGGAAGGCTGGTTTGTTTTTACGACTACGAATGCGATTTGGGCGACGGCTGGGAAGACCACTCGGTGCACAACGATCCTGAAGATGTGCGCCAGAAAGCCTTGCAAATGGGAGCAAACATTATTTCGTATGTATTTAATCAATAATCATAAAAGCCTCTCCCCAGCCCTCTCCCAAGGAGAGGGAGCTTGGGCTTGAAAACTCAGGAGGGATAATATTTAATGAACATTCGTTTAGGGTTTGCACTCCACAAAGCCCTCCCCGATTGGGGAGGATTGGGAGGGACTTTAAAATTATAATTTATGAAAATCATCGGAATTAACGGAAGTCCGCGAAAGGGTGGCAACACTAAAATCCTGATCAAAACTGTATTTCAGGAATTGGAGAAAGAAGGCATTGAAACCGAGCTGATTCAGGTTGGCGGAAAACTGGTGCACGGGTGTACGGCTTGTATGAAATGCCGTGAAATTCAGGACGGACGTTGCCACATTAAAAACGACCGGATCAACGAAATTATGTCAAAAATGTACGAAGCTGACGGAATTATCCTTGGATCGCCGGTTTATTTTGCAGATATAACTCCCGAAATGAAAGCCCTGATTGATGTGGCCGGTTATGTGACTCGCGGAAACGGACATTTACTGAAACGCAAACTGGGAGCAGCAGTTATTGTTGAACGCCGTGGCGGTGCGATGCATGCTTTCGAAACCCTGAATAATTTTTTTCTGATCAACCAAATGATTGTACCCGGATCGAGTTACTGGAACTTTGCTTTTGGCAGTGCTCCCGGAGATGTTCTCAAGGACCAGGAAGGCATGCAAACCATGAAAACTTTAGGCGAAAATATGGGGTGGTTGATGAAGAAGATGAGCTAGAGTATCCTAACTGCTTTGCTGAAATTGATCTTTTCGATCTGCTTTTTGAGGGTTTTCTACTTTAAATTAATTGACATTGCGTTGCCATCCGGATTAACGATGCAGTATTTTTAACTTCAAATTTAGCCAATAAGTTTTTCCGGTGTGTTTCTACAGTTGTTATGCTGATAAATAGCTTTAGGGCAATCTCATTGTTTGTCAAACCATTTGCAATGAGCAACAGCACTTCCTTTTCTCTTCTTGTGATAATTGGTGTTTTCGAATTGTCATTTTTTTGGACAGTTAATTCAGCTTCATTGCTTAAAAATATTTTACCTTCCATTACCATTTCAATGGCATCAACCAATTCTTCACGGGTCGCATTTTTCAGGACGTAACCCGATGCCCCATTTTCCAGCATTTTTTGGATAAAACTCTGCTGATTGTATGAACTAAGTCCCACGATATGAATGTTTTTGTACTTTGATTTTACCTCCTTGCATAAATCAATTCCGCTTTTATCCGGCAGATTGATATCCATTAAAATAACATCAGGTTGTTGTTGTTGCAAATAGGCCATACACGACGCAGCGTTCATGGCATGTCCCATCCACTCCAAACCCTTCTGATATTGAAGCAATGACCGGATGCCTTCAACAATCATATAATGGTCGTCAACGATGAAAATTTTTATACTCATTTAAATCATAAATTCAATGTGAACAGACGTCCCGTTAGCCGGTTCAGAATTAATATCCAACTTACCTTTTAAAAAATCAACACGGTGCCTGATGTTTATCCAGCCCATTCCTTTCGCCAAATCTAAGCTATTCGGATCAAAACCTTTACCATCATCTTCAACGGTTATGGACAGCAAATTATCTGATTTTGTAATTTGTACAATGGCAGTTTTTGCAGCAGCATGTTTCAAAATATTGTTAATCAATTCCTGAACAATGCGGTAAATGGTAATGGCTGTGGTTTGTTCAAAATTCTGATCTTCCAGTCCAAACGACTGGTAACTTATTTGCAAAGAGCCGCTTGAATTAATGTCTTCACTGTAATCTTTCAATGCTGTGCCCAATCCAAATCTCACCAGAGATTCCGGCATCATATTTTGTGCGACCCTGCGCATTTCTTTGATCGAACTGTCCAGCATATCCATGCTGCGTTCAAATGTCAACTGGTTTTGAGGAGTCATGATCAGGTTCCCTTTCATCGTCTGAAATGAAAACTTAATTCCGGAGAGCATTCCTCCCAGGCCATCGTGAAGGTCCTTTGCCAACCGGCTCCGTTCCTGTTCTTCGCCTTTTAACACCGCTTCAGCAGCTGCCAACTGTTTCTCCTTTTCCAACTCTCTAATTTTTTGTCCCTGAAGTTTTTGTTTATGGGTGTATGATAGATAAAGCGATAAAAAGATAACCAGCAAAGTGATTGTTGAACCAATAAGCGATTTGATCAGGAATGAGCGCTTTTGCAATTGTGCCTGCTGAAGAAAGATCTGTTTATCCTTTTTTTCCGACTCATATTTTTTCTCCAGTTCAGAGGTGGTTCTTACTACCCTTTCATTCAATAAAGTCTCCTGAATTGAATCGTTTTTTTGCTTGGCCCAAAGTGATGTATTGAAATCACCGTCACGGGCCGCAATAAAGGAAAGAACTGAATAAATATTTTTCAGCTCATCTTGTAACGAATCCTTTGTCGCCAGTTGTAAAGCTTCGTTTATATATTTTTTCGCTTTGGGATTATCTCCGTTTAAATAACAGGCATAAGCTACATTGTATAAAGAGCTTGCCAGTATCTGGTTACTTTGGAGTTCTTTTGACAGAGATAAAGATGCTTCAGATACGTGCAGCATTTCTTTAAATTCCTTCAGGTTGGCATACGTATTGGCCATGTAACCATAAATTGCAGCCTCCGCATATTTATCGTTGCTGTTTTTTGACTCCTTAATCGCTATCTGATAATAAAACAATGCGCTATCTGAAAGATTCAGTGCAGCGTAACCCTGAGCCAAAGACGCATAAACCCTGTTGATATAGATTTGACTTTTATTTTCCTGTTGACTTTTTAGCGCCAAAAGACAGTAATCGACTGATTTCCTGAATTGATTGATATTGAGATAAGCATTTGCAACATTATGATACAGTTGGGCAAGCTTTTCCTTTTGATTGTATTTTTCTGCAACGGACAATGCCTTTAATGAGTAATCGAGTTGATTATCGAATTGGCCCAAATACTGATAAACAATCCCGGTATTGTTAAGCATATTGATAATTAAATTTGAGTCGTTCAATTCTTTTGCTATATCTAAAGCCTGATTGCTTTGCTGCATGGCGAGGTTATAATCTCCTTTTGTAAATGAAACGATAGCGCTCTGTTCATTGTACAGGTAAATTCCCATTTTAAATTTTAAAATATCGGATAATTGCTTCGATTGCTCCAGGTAATAGTTGGCCGAATCCTGGTTGTTGGTTTCATAGGAGTCAGCAATTTTTAGCAGCAACATTACCCTGCCTGTATCTTTTTCAGAAGCTGAAAGAAGTTTGTACAAACTATCCCTCTTCTCAACCTGAGCTTTTGCGAATGTTGATGATGTAACTAATAGAGCGACAAACAGAAATATTTTCATGTAGCAATATTTTTAGTAAAGCAAATGAACAACAAAACGAGTTGAAAATATATCCCCTTTTTCCATGATTTTTTCAAATTTACCCAATATCCTGTTTTTAGGGGATTGATTGGCTCTCCAATAAATCAGACTTTTACCTGAACAAGCTACACAAAAAGAGGCATTAAAAAATAGAATAAACAAATGCTTAGAACGTGAAAAATTCTTGTCATGAAAAATTTGGAAATTGATCAAAAGCAAAAATATGAATAAATATCTTTTTACTTCAATTCTGGTACTGTTAGTGGCAATGACTTTTGGGCAGACCAAACAAAAAGAAAACGAAAAAGCTCCTTCGCAGAATGAAATGCAGGACATGATGAAAGAAATGCAAGAAGCATTAGACGAGATGAGTCCGGAAGACAAAAAGGCGATGGAAGAGATGGGCATTAAAATGCCCGATGTGAATTCTACTTTAACAGATTAAAAAAAAGTATATAAATCATTTATATTCATTTAATTATACTTGCATACGTAATTATTTTTTAGTATTTTAGCAGTGTAATCGAAAAACAAATCTATCGTTCCGAAAAATGTTTA
>JBAZGO010000007.1:0-136497 GCA_041652995.1 Prolixibacteraceae bacterium | reverse complement strand
CTCGATTTCCTGGTACCTGTATTAACGGCCGGCGAATATACGCTCGAAATAAGGGTAAGTATGAACGGGAAAGACCTCAAAAAAGGAACACTTCCGGCCACCTTACTTGTCGATTAAAATCACAAGCCCGACAAGAATGTCTCGTAAGCTTGACAAAGGTGCCTGATCAAGTTGATGAGACAGCCTCGTAAGCTTGATGAGACAGCCTCATCAACTTGATAAATGTGTCTCACAAGCTTGATGAGAGTGTTTACTAAGCAAGGGTTCAGTTTTTTTCAATCCTGGCAGGTTTTTCAAAACCTGCCAGGATTAACGGAACAAAAATAAAAAACAAAACCCCACTCGGCGGGATATGCGCAAAAATTCGCAGCCGCTAGTGCCAATTTGCAATTGGCACTTTTTAGCCGGGGATTTGTAATCTCATTGATGCGAAGCGAATAAAAAGGAATCCATCTTCTGCAACGGAGATGGATTCCTTATGTATATTTGTACAGTTCTGCCACGAATTTTGCCGAAGGGAAAGGGTTGGTTGAAATAACGATGGTGTGAAGCGGATCACAGATCCGAAGTTAAGAGGTGTCGATTGCAAATCGACACCAGCCACGCTGAACAATATTGGGCTATATCCGGAGGAGCTAGGGAAAATGAATTACATTCATAATAATCCTGTCAAGGCAGAACTGGTTGGACGTGCAGAAGACTATCTTTACAGTTCGGCCAGGGATTATGCCGGAGAAAAAGGGTTGGTTGAAATAGTAATGGTGTAAAGCGGATCGCAGATCCGCAACTAAGAGGTGTCGATTGCAAATCGACACCAGCCACGCTGAACAATATTGGGCTATATCCGGAGGAGCTAGGGGAACAGTGTCTGAACTAAAGAATGGCTATAAAATAACTATTGCAGTTGGGCGAAAACCATTAACCATTAGATTAATGAATGCTGGCTCTGGTGGTAGAGCAAATGCTTATGGCCGAATCAGTATTGACGGCAAAGGAAGTTTTAGCACAAGCGGAGCATTATCAAGCGATAGAGGATTGACGCATTTTGATTTGAACCCAAAAACAATGGTTCAGGATATTAAAAGCGTAGTTAATAAGATTAATTGAGTATTACTATGGAATTACAAGAAAAGTTAAATTTCCTTTTTGGTGGAGAAGTTTGTGATTTTAAGCTTGACATCTTAAATCATTCTGTGTCGTTTGAAATTAGAATCTTTGAAAATGAGGAAAACACCACCTTCAATATTCTAATTGAAAGAGTTTCATCGTTTTTGTTCGACGATCCAAACTCTTTGGAATTTAACAATTATGACTGGGATAAAATAGAGTTATCAAGTTTTTATTATTCTCCATTAGATATATATAAAATGGAAATGAAATCTAAAAATAATGATTTCATTGACTGCAAAACTGAGTATAACTTGTTCCTTGAATTTTGGGAAAGCAAACTATTTATAAGAAGTGAGAATCTTATAATAAACAATGAAAAGTTTGTTCTTAAATAAAAAAGGGAAACAAAATACCATGAGTAGATTTGAAGTTGTAATTGCAAGTGTTTCCTGCTCCTCGGGATATGTTCAAAAGCTGACAACCGCTAGTGCCAATTTGCAATTGGCACTTTTTAGTTCTGGATTTACAATCCAGTTCTACTGCATCAGATACGAAAAATCCCTAAATTTATGCTTATGGGAATCAACAATAAAATATCGGAGGGCTACGCTTACTATTTGACCTTAACCATAGAAGAATGGATAGATGTCTTTTCGAGGCCTGTTTACAAACACATTATAGTTGATTCGCTGAATTATTGTATTGCGAACAAAAAATTGGAGGTTTATTGCTAGTGTCTGATGAGTAATCATATCCATCTGGTAGCCTGTGCAAAAGAAGGGGAAAATTTATCAGATATCCTCCGTGATTTCAAAAAGTTCACAAGCAAGGCAATTATCGAGGCCATTAAAGAGATGCCGGAAAGCAGGCGTGACTGGATGTTAAATTTATTCTGGTACGCCGGGAAGAACAACAAGAAAATCAAGCATTTCAAGGCTTGGCAGGATGGAAACGATGCGCAAGAGATTCATACCACAGCTTTTCTGGACGAAAAAATGAATTACATTCATAATAATCCTGTCAAGGCAGAACTGGTTGGACGAGCAGAAGACTATCTTTACAGTTCGGCCAGGGACTATGCCGGAGAAAAAGGGTTGGTTGAAATAATGATGGTGTAAGGCGGATCGCAGATCCGCAACTAAGAGGTGTCGATTGCAAATCGACACCAGCCACGCTGAACAATATTGGGCTATATCCGGAGGAGCTAGGGTCAAAATATTATAATAATTTTGTGAAGGGAGTAGCTAGTGACTTGCACAACAGTAATATTCCAATTGATGACTATATGTGGTATTCTTTGCCAACTTTTCAAATTTTGAAATATATATGGTAAGAAAATTTATAATAATTGCGTTGGCGCTTTTAGCAGCAAAAAACTGTATGTCGATTGTGACAGAGCCACAAATAAATACTTGTTATTCAGCGAACAAGGAGTATAAATTAGTTATAAGTCCATTCTTTTGCAATGAACACACCTGTTTGACTCACGAGGAAATTGATTCTTTAGGAAATAATATTTCAAAGGAATTTCTTTCTCAAACACTAAATGTATTCAAAAAAATGAATGGAGAATATGTGAAAATTACCTCCTATGAAATATCAAATGATATTCTTTATCTTGATGTTCCGGGATTTCATTATTTCATCAGTAATGATGCTAAATTCGTTATCATTGAAGATCGGTATAACATTAGTTGGAGAGTTCTACGACTAGACGCAGGGTCATTTCAGTTAAAGACTTATCGTGGAGAACAGATGTTTGATCTAAGCCATAATGAATATGCAAGATGTTTAAATGAAATTTATGGATATTCTGAAAAAATCAAAGGACTATGTATGATTTGGACTAATGTTCGAAATTCTTTAAAAATTAGAATTAGATACTTTAATACAATTGAGAACAGATACATATATAAAAATCTCAAAATTGATATGCAATAATAATAATAAATCCTGCTCCCCACCCGCTCTTCGGGATATATAAAAAGCTGGCAACCGCTGGTGACGATTTGCAATCGTCACCTTTTAGCTCAGGATTTGTACCCCTGCTGCTCGGGATATGCACAAAGATCGCAGCCGCTAGTGCCAATTTGCAATTGGCACTTTTTAGCAAGGGATTTGTAATCTCATTGATGCGAAGCAAATAAAAAGGAATCCATCTTCTGCAACGGAGATGGATTCCTTATGTATATTTGTACTGTTCGGCCACGAATTTTGCCGAAGGGAAAGGGTTGGTTGAAATAACGATGGTGTGAAGCGGATCACAGATCCGAAGTTAAGAGGTGTCGATTGCAAATCGACAACAGCCATGTAAGAAATTTGTTTATAAACAGTTTATGCTCAGCACAAATTTTAAAATTTCACCTGTAATAAAAAAGTGAGGCCGAAATTTTCAGACGGCCTCACAGATTATTCTAAATTAATGCTGACTTTCTAATGTTCGTCTTCAATAAATCCGGTTTTGCGTGTGCCTTCGGCAATATATGTCACACCAGGTTCACTGCTTAACTCGATTTCGAAAGTTATCTTATCGGTAACAACACCAGAAGTTGACAAACCTCCTCCTTTGGTAATTTTACCGTTCTTTAAGGTAACGGTCATTTCGGTAGTTGCATTCACCAGACTTGTTCCTCCAAAGGTGAGATCGGAAATATTTACCGGACATTTGAACTTGATATCCTTCCAGTTTCCATTATCAGACACCCACATTTCAGTGGCAACATCGGCGGCTGTATTAAAAGTCAGCACTTTCAAATAGCCGGTTTCATAATCGGTTTTCGAAAATTTTATCCACCATTCACCGGCTGCTTCCACAACCTGTGAATCTATTTCAATGTACTCAGCTTTCTTATCACACGATGAAAAGACCACGCTAAGTACAACAAATAGTATTAAAAAATATTTTTTCATGACTTGTTTTATTGAAGGGTAAATTGAACATCGAATGAGAAACTGGCAGAAACGATAGTTGCCTTTAAGGTTAGAACATTATTTACTGCATCAAATGCAATGTTTGTTCCCGTGATTTCACCCCAGGGGGCATTGCCAAGTTCCGACCTTATACTTCCGTCCTCGTTAATAACCAGGATAGCCGCAGCCGCATAATCAGGACCATATCCAACACCCACGTCATAGTACCCGCCAAATAAGTCGCTGATCTGGTAAACTCCTGGGGCAAGTTTTTTAATCTGAACCGGCCCTCCAAATCCCTTGTTTACACGAATACCGTCATACGTTCCTTCCGGAATCTCAAATACATCGTATCCGGTAAAACTAACAATGCTCACCTTTCTGCTGATATAGAAAGGTACATTTTCAGAATTCAGTACTTTATAAAATAATTTGTAGGTACCCGGAACATCAACTTTTACATCATTTTCGATGGTATAATCAAGTTCGGTGGTATCGTTGCCCACGATTTGCATGGCGTGAATACCCGGATCGACATAAGGAGTTCCCTTGAAGAGAACAATTGGGTTGCCACCTATTAACTCCATGACGGGCGCAGGTGTCTCTTTGGTAATATGGCTTTCGTAATCCTTCTCACAAGAAGACAGGATTGCCGAAAAGAAAATTACAAACGTTATATATTTTAGAATTTTCATGTGTTTAAATTTTATTTTTTCCACCAAACTTTTTGTAAAATCACGTCAGCGTCGGTTAAAGCCTTGTATTCAGCAGCGTTCGAATTGAAGTTCAATTCGCTGTCGGGATAAGGAAATCTCCTTGGCAAGACTCCGGCTGTTGTTCCTTTTTTACTGTAAATCAATGTTCCCGGTGTATAATTATCAGGCAAAACATAGCCGGCAGCGATCTGGCTGCTTATGGCTGATTCTTCAGGATACCCTGTCCGAACCCTTTCGATATGCGATTCAATGCCACGGCCACCGTCGGCGGCATCGACCCATTTTTGCATGATTATCGCTTTCAACTGATTATTAAATCCTGAAGCCGGGAATGCATAAGCGCCAGTGAGCAAATCACCGATATCTGCGCCCATCCGGTCGAACGAAGCGGTTACCCCATTTTCGTAATGAGCCTTGGCCATTTCAGCATTATTCAACCTTAAATAGGCTTCAGCAATTAAAAGTTCCGATTCGGCATAAGTCATCCAGTACACCGGCATGGTAGGTTCAATGACAGGAGAGGCAATCAGCGTCGGCGCTTCGAATTCAGTTGATGGCACGTCGTAAGAACCGGGAACCAGTCCATAGAAATTACCGGCAACCGGTACAAACAAACTTTCAACACGCGGGTCGCCATTCGCATCCAGGTATGAAGTTAATGTTGCGCACGCTTTAATGTTGTTTGTTGTATTTAACTGCCGCTGATCGGTTTCATACAATGGATTTGATTTACTGTCGGCATCTTCAAAATTTGTAACAGCCACATCTTTATCCAACAGGTAGATGCTTCCGGCTTCCATATCAGCAAGAAGTTTGGTTATTTCAGTAGTTGCAAATGTTGTGTTTGCATCGAACTGCCTCAATAAAATCCGGAGTTTTAAAGATTGCGCAAATGCAGCCCAATCATCGATGTTCCCGCCGAAAATGATGTCGTTTAATTCGTAGTTTTCAGGAACAAATTTCGACATGTCTTTTGACAACGCATCATTTAATAACGTGTAAATCGCTTCATAAACCTTATCTCCCGTATCAATAACCGGATTCAGTTTTTCGGCTCCCAGAAATGCTTCACTGTATGGGACATTTCCGTACATATCAACCAGGTATTGAAATCCGTAAGCCTTAATAACAGCGCCCATCAGGTAAGCACCCCAGTTTTCATTTGCTTCAACTTTCTTCAGGAAGATTTCGTTATCGCTCAAGCCATCAACATACATGGCGCGGTACGAACGTTCGATCACATTTGTGTTACTGCTTATGGCATACGATTCGTAGATTTTATACTGCGAAGAGGTGTTGTTCTGTGCCCAGTGCTGCGACCAGAAGGAACCGATTAAACCCCAATCGGCAGCGTAAACATTGGTAACTGAAGCAATGGAAGAGGTGAGCAGCAATTCATCCGAAACATCGGTCGGGAAGTTTGGATTCTCATTTATGTCCAGAAATTTAGTACATGAAGATAATATCAGGACAAAACTTAATATAATAGATAACTTTTTCATACTGTGCATCAATTAAAAGGTTAAGTCTAATTTCAGACCATAAGTTCGTACTCCCGGGGCGCCGTTAAACTCACCAAATAACCCTTCGATGTCGTTATCCCATGTTGTTGTTTCAGGATCGACATAACTGTTTTTGGCCGGGGTCCATAAAAATAAGTTCCTTCCAAATACCGAAACATTTGCCGATGACAGGAATGTCCGTTGAAGCATCGATTTGTCAAACCGATACGAAAGAGAAACTTCACGCAGTTTTATAAAAGTTCGTGGAATGAGCCTTGAACTTTCGAAAGGTTTATTGGTATTTGCTGAATAGTATTCGTGCCAGTTTTCAACAACCGGTGTCGTGTTTTCAAGATAACCTGTTACATTTCCCTCGGCGTCACGTACTTCGGTAACCGAATTGGGAATGATCCAGGGTCTTCTGTCGTTGGTGGTCGATTGTTCGTTATTTCCCGACCAGTATGTTGCACCGGCTGTATTTGAATACATCAGCCCTCCTTTTTGGTAATCAATCAGGAATGAAAATTTAAACCCTTTGAATGATAGGTTATTCGTAAACGACATGTTGAAATCGGGTACCGATGAACCGGCAAGAATCTTTTCCCCTTCAACCGGTAATCCGTTATCTCCAACAATAATTTTTCCATCGGGCGAATATTTATAATCGGGTATCCGGTACATCCCTAATTGTTCTCCCGGAATGGCAACAAATTCAGTTTCGTAAGCAGAATTTATCAGGTATTCAGAAACACCCAGTTCTTCCGATAATTTATCGAGTACCATGTTAGCCTTATTAAACAGATAAATAAAGTCCCAGGTAAAATTTTTGGTTTTGACTGGAGTAACATTTACCATTAATTCAATTCCATCGTTTGAAATCTGGCCAAGGTTTGAGGTTATTTCGCGGTATCCTGTTGAAGCTGCAATATTGGCAAGCATGATCAAATCGGTTGTGGTTTTCTTATAGTACGAAAAGTCGACGCCCAACCGGTTTGAGAAGAACCGTAAATCTGCCCCAATTTCGAATTCCTTCGACAATTCAGGTTTCAGGTGCTGGTTAGCCAAACGTTGATACTTTTCATAAGCGGGCACTCCACCGACAGGATAGTTTGTGGAGCCAAATCCTCCGGCACGCAAAATGGAAGGCCTGAAAATTTCAGATGTCATAAACGGATCGGCATCGTTTCCTGCAAATGCATAACTTAATCTCAGTTTTCCATAAGAAAGCGTTTTGTTTTCGGGCAACAAATCAGAAAAAATAAATCCCATTGTTGCTCCCGGATAGAAAAAGGAGTTATTCCCGATTGGCAACGTAGAAGACCAATCGTTACGAGCCTGAAGATTTACAAAAAGAACATCGTTGAATTCCAATCCCAGTTGTCCGAAAACACCTATTAATCTGCGAACATACTCGCTGGTATAAACTTCGGCCGAACCACTGATATTACCAACATTGTAGTATCCGGGAACTACCAGCCCTTTGGAAACAATGTTTACACGTTTAAAAGATCGCTGGTTGATGTTGTTTCCAACGAGTAAGTTATATTTCAAATTTCCGCCAAATAAACTTACCTCATTTTTGTAATTGGCTACCAGGTCGCTGTTTAATTGTGTCTGATTTCTCGCTTCTTCCTTAACAGCGCCTGCCACATCGTTAATTGTTCCATCGTTGTTTGAACCGGGAGTAACTTTGGCAACAGCCCCGTATACTTTCGAAAATTGAGAATAGGTATCAATCCCTCCGGTAAAAGCAACATTCAGGCCCTTTAAAAGATCCTGAGTAATATTCAGATTCCCGATTAACCGGTTTTGGTTTGACTTTGCCCCGGTTTCGTTCAAGGTAAAATATGGGTTTTGGGCGTATCCGTTATAGTAGTTATCCAGATTATTGAATCTATATTTGTAATCTCTGTAATCGGGCAGATAGTGGTTAACCGGCTGATAAAGAATGTCAGAATAAATTACGGCGCCTGTCCCGGCATCATCGCCCTGTCCGGTTGGGATTGTTTTTTGGACGCGGTTAATGTACGTCATCCCGAAATTGAATTTCGTTTTCTCAGTTCCGCCATTTCCTTTAAAAGTCAAGGTATTCCGATCCAAAACATCAACATCGCCGGGAAGTACCCCATCGTTTTTCGAACTGGTGGCCGACGCATACCATCCCATCAAATTGTTACCTCCTGAAAGTGCAACGGTGTTATTTAACGAATAGCCGTATTCGTACACATCGCGGATACCGTTCTTTTTATAGGAGAATGGCGCCAGTTGCTGAACATTATCAACCACATAACCGGTCAACCTGTCCTTCCCGTCCATTACCGGGCCCCAACTCCCGTTTTCCTTTGTATCGAAAGTTCCACTCCAGCCTTGTCCAAATCGTTGCTGGAAATAAGGCAACCGTCCAACTTCTGTAAATGCTGAAGCGCTTGAAAAATTAACTTGCAAATCGTTGTTCTTGGCTCCTCTTTTGGTTGTAATCATGATTACACCGTTTGCAGCTCTCGATCCATACAAGTTTGATGCAGCAGCGCCTTTCAATACCGAGATTGTTTCGATATCAGCCGGGTTAATATCCGACGCGGTATTACCAAAATCTACTTTGGCATTTGCATTCATCGAATTTTCGGTGGCATTACCACTGTTAAAAGAGTTATTAATCGGCACGCCATCGACCACATAAAGAGGTTGGTTACTTCCGGTAATGGATGAAAGACCGCGAACGATTACCCGGGTTGCAGCTCCGGGAGCTCCCGAACCGGCAGAAATCTGGACACCGGAAACTTTTCCCTGCAATGCTTTGGTCGCATCATCGTTCCCGACATTTCCAAAATCATCACCTTTAAATTCGCTAACCGAATAACCAAGAGCTTTTTTATCTCTTTTTATTCCCATAGCCGTTACAACCACTTCATCAACTCCTATCACATTTGATTTTAACACCACATCAATTGTAGAGCTTGATGAAATTGGCACATCCTGGGTTACCATACCCACAAATGAAAAAACCAACATTTTGGCCGATTCAGGAACTGTAATGGAATAGGCTCCATCACCATTCGTAATCGTACCTGTAGTTGTTCCTTTCACAGAGACAGAAACACCAGGAATTGGCAATCCGTCATCCGAAGAACTCACTGTTCCGGTAATTATTCTTGTTTGGGCCATCGCGCTGAAAATGCTCAAGGCAAGAATAAATACGAGTAAAAATCCTGTTTTCATGAGAAAATAATTGAGTTTATAAATAGAAAATAAGAACTCTGTCATGGCTTTTTCCTGAAAAATTCTCCACGACGTTAGTTTTAATCATATCCTTGCTGCCCTATCCGGTTAGGTCAATGGCAGTAGTTTTTTAACTCTTCAAAAATTTAGAATAATGCCCAGGCACAAACCGTTATCCAATGATTACCAAGATGAAATAACTTGTTAATGAGAAAGGAATAAGTATCAATGACCCGTCTGAACCTACAAACACACGATTTTTAACCAGATAAACGACTTTCCCCCCGGAAGACCGTTGATCTATCGTGGAATGACCCCTTTTGTCAAAAAACAGACAAAGCCAAACCTATATTTAAAAAAGAAACCGTTGGATTTTTATCAATGTTGGCGCAATTCCGGTGGGTGAATGATTGAAAATTACCGGAAAGAGTGTTAAAATATGTGAAAATTGCCGTTCGTGGTCAAAATCGTGCAGAACGCACCGGAAAAACAGGTATTGAATGTGAACGACAAGCAAAAAATTTAAGGATATCAGAAAAATAATTCGGAAAGTGCAATTCGGAAAAAAGTCAGAATGATTTATTTCAACCATTTATGGAGAAAATCTGGGAATAAAAGAATTATTGTCGGACGATTAATACTTTCGGACATTCGCGTTAATTGATGAGATTGTTCAATACAGAATCCATTCGGGCCATATTTTCTTCAGAAAAGCCTTGAACAAAAATGCATCATTTCTGGTAAATCTGAGGATCAGCCCAAACTCCAACATTTTTATCTCTCAATTTCAAAAGGTAAGTATTTCCCGATTTTTCTATAGTAAGTGGTGCCGTCAATGTTATCAATTTCAGAACCTTATCAATTCCGTCATCCAAACTAAATATTCCTGAAAATTGTATCTGGCTGGAATAATTGCCCTCCAGTTGAATTTTAACCGAATAAAATTTCTCGAGATCTTTCGCAACATCAACCAGAGTAGCATTTCGAAAAACAAGCCTTCCAGACAATTCTGAGTATGAATTTGGATCGATGTTTTTCCGATTGATAATTTCGTTTCGGACCGAATTCCATTCTCCAACTTCATCGGCTTTTACAATTACCGATTTATCACTGTCAAAATTTTTGGTGTAAAAGAAAACTTTGCCCTGATCTACCAAAACAGATTCCTTCTCCGGTTTATCAGCATCAGCAAAAAACGTTGTACCTAAAACCATGATTGTTGTGTTGGGCATACTGACTTTAAAAGGTTGTTTTGCATCAAAGGTCACCTCAAAATAAGCCTGTCCTCTGAGGAAGACAACGCGTTCATCTCCGTTAAATTTCTCTGGATATTTAAAATTCGCATGCTCAGCCAAAACAACTTTTGTACTGTCGGAAAGATAAATAACCTGCCGGTTTGTCGCCGTCACTTCTTTCCAATTCACATCAGGAACAACGGAAAGAATTGCCTTTGCAATGAAAAAGGTGAGGAAAACAGCGGCAGCGCTCAATTGGGTGCGGCGCACGATTCGCTTGATCTGAATCCGGCGGTTAACTT
This sequence comes from Prolixibacteraceae bacterium, assembly GCA_041652995.1. GTDB lineage: Bacteria > Bacteroidota > Bacteroidia > Bacteroidales > Prolixibacteraceae > Aquipluma. Next base: position 125,503 of record JBAZGO010000007.1, on the reverse strand, counting down.
TTTGCAGGGCACGGTATTCGTCGGGTTGAAACCCGGCTTTAACCGAGTTACCCATTCGAACGACTTTGCGCAATTCATTGTACTGATTCCGGTTTTCTTCAGATTCTGACAGCCAATCTTCAAGCGCAGTTTGTTCCTCTGACGAAAGTTGACCTTCAAGAGAAGCAATTATTTTTTCAATGGGAAAGCTGTTCATCACTGTTTTTTGAAATGATGATCCAGATCGTTCAAAAATCCCCCAAACAAAAGCGATTTTTTTTAGTTGGAACTAAGGAAATTGAGAAAAATCAAACCTGCTGGCAATAGATGCAAATAAGGTTTCAACTCAGCCCGAAGTTTCGTGATGGCAATGGCCACCTGATTCTCAACAGTTTTTGCTGAGATATTTAGTATTTCGGCCACTTCCTTTTGTTTCATGCCTTCAACTTTGTGCAGAATAAATATTTGCCGGCATCTTTCAGGAAGATTGGCAATGGCTTTGTTCAAGTAAGGCGTAATTTGGTCGAGCGCCGGACGATCTTCTTCAACAGATTCAGCAATCAAATTTGAATAATAATTCTGATGGTACTTCTTTCGGTTTGTCTGGCTCCGGATTGTTTTCAGGCATTCGTTGTAAGTCGATTTAAAAAGATACGACCTGAGGTTCTCAGGAATAATTAATTTGCGCCTGTTTTCCCAAAACCGAACAAACATGCGTTGGACAGCTTCTTCCGACTCATCTTCGTCGTGCAAGAATACCAGTGCAAAACGACACAATTCCTTATAATAAAATAGGAAAAGCTCGTCAAAAGCATTTTTATCACCTTTCTGGATAAGTTGAATTTGATCCGGATTTTTCAAAACGTTTGAATTAATCGCGACAAATATGCGGAACCAAATTTGCTTTACAAAATATTCAAAATATAAACTCCCTGAAATGATTTTCGAAACCGCCTGAAAATAGTAAAGGCCTCCGCTTCCGGAAGCCTTATAGGTTTTAAACTGATTCCCTGAAGGAAAAGTAACTGGCTTTTAGCCAAAAGATCAAAAATCACCCGGTCTATTAAACAGCTTTCATCGAGAAAGCTTTAGTGAGGATATCGGGATAAATCTCCAGAAAATTTTCGAAACACCATTCTTTCAATTGATTTATTTCCGAATCGCCAACCCATTTAATACACTTTGCAATTCTTTCCGGAATAATTCGCGGCTAAAACTAACCTTAGGTAAAATAACTTTAGCGTACTCTAACATTGTTTCTGTTTTTTGTGTTTCTTAATTGTTGTATGAAAATAACGTATTTTTTTGCCTTTAAATATGTCCGAAAACAGGGTTTAACAGAGTTTAACAGGTCTTCACATTTGCTTCGGGAATAATTCTCTGAAAGACAATCCGATAGTACCTCAAAAATCCAAACTGTTTCAAAACATCGTTGCTGACATAATTTTCAATCACAAAAAAACAGCAATCAAATTACGATTTCGTTGCAATCGAATTAATAAAAGTGGAAACTTTTTGCGCTATCGATTCGCCTCCTTCCAAGGCTTTTACAAATGCGCTGCCAATGATTGCGCCACTGGCATATTGACAGGCATTCCTGAACGTTTCGGCATTCGAGATGCCAAACCCAATCAGCCTTGGATTTTTCAGATTGTTTGTCTTAACCCGTTCAAAATATTCGCGTTGGAAATCGGAAACACTCGATTTAGCTCCGGTTGTTGAATTGCTCGAAACCATGTAAATAAATCCGGATGAAACCCCGTCGATCAACTTCAGTCGTTCATCGGAAGTTTGAGGGGTAATCAGGAAAATATTGTGCAGGTTGTTGGCTTCAAAAACGGCTTTAAATTCTTCCTGATAAACATCCATTGGCAGATCCGGAATAATCAGTCCGTCGATACCTATTTCGTTGCATTTTTTGCAGAAAGCGTCAACGCCATACTGCAAAACGGGATTGATGTAACCCATCAAAATCAACGGAATGTCAACGGTTTTCCTGATGTCTTTCAATTGTTCGAACAGCTTTCGAATGCTCATTCCGTTTTGCAGCGAAACCAGGCTGCTGTGCTGAATGACCGGCCCGTCGGCCACCGGATCGGAAAACGGCATCCCGATTTCAATCAGGTCAACACCGTTTTTTACCAGTTCATGAATGATGGTAGTCGTATCGTTCAATTCCGGATAACCAGCGGTGAAATACACCGATAATATCCGTTCTTTTTTCTCCTGAAAGAGTTTGTTTATGCGATTCATGATTTAAAATTGAAGCCCCCTAAATCCCCCGAAGGGGGACTTGGTGACGGCGTTTTTTAAGGTTAATAAGCCCCCTCTAAATCTCCCCCGATGGGTGAGACTTAAGGAGGTAAATATTCACAATATTTTAATTTTTATTACAATAACTTGAGAACTCGTTTTTGTTCCCCTCCTTCGGAGGGGTTAGGGGAGGCTCTCAAAATATTTCAAATACGTTTCCATGTCCTTGTCGCCCCTTCCGGAGAGATTGACAACGGTGACTTCCTCCGGTTTCAACTGAATTTTCTTCAGTGCTGCCAGTGCGTGCGCCGATTCGAGCGCTGGAATAATTCCTTCCAGTTGGGTGAGTTCGAGTGCCGCATCCAAAACTTCAGCGTCGGTTGCCCATAAATATTTGGCCCTTTTGGTGGCAAACAGATTGGCGTGCATCGGCCCGATTCCGGGATAATCAAGCCCGGCCGAAATGGAATAAGGCTCGGTAATCTGGCCATCGTCGGTTTGCATCAGGACAGAACGCGAACTGTGCAAAACGCCCGGAGTTCCAAGTGTCAAAGTGGCTGCGGTTTCATGGGTATCGATACCTTTTCCGGCTGCTTCAACGCCAATCAGTTCCACCTCTTCCTGATCGAGAAAATGATAAAATGCACCGGCGGCATTGCTTCCGCCACCTACGCAGGCCATTACACGGTCGGGGTAATCACGGCCGGTTTGTTCTTCGAGCTGCCAGCGAATTTCTTCGGAAATTACCGCCTGAAACCGTGCCACCATGTCGGGATACGGGTGTGGCCCAACCACCGAACCGATGATGTAATGCGTATCAACCGGATTGTTGATCCAGTCGCGCATGGCTTCGTTGGTGGCATCTTTCAGGGTTTGATTGCCGCTTAAAGCCGGAATCACTTCGGCGCCCAGCATCCGCATCTTTTTCACATTTGGCGCCTGGCGTTCCACATCAACAGCGCCCATGTAAACAATACATTTCAGACCCATCAGCGCACAAACAGTGGCCGTTGCCAGACCATGCTGACCCGCGCCTGTTTCGGCAATGATGCGGTGTTTGCCCAACTTTTTGGCCACCAGAATCTGCCCGATGGTATTGTTTATTTTATGCGAACCGGTATGGTTCAAATCCTCACGTTTCAGATAAATGTTGCTTTGGTATTTTTCTGAAAGTCGTTTAGCCAAATACAAGGGAGATGGCCGCCCGACATAGTTTTTCAGAAGTCCCGCAAATTCCTGCCGGAAATCGTAGGAGTGCATAATGTCGAGGTAATTCAGACGAAGTTCTTCGATGTTTGGCACCATCATTTCGGGGATATAAGCCCCGCCGAACTCGCCGTAATATCCTTTTTGGTTAACCTGATAATTCATAATTTATTCTTTAAAAGCCCCCTTCTTATTCCCCCTTAGGGGGAAAGATCTGAGCCGATTTATACTATTTAATTTTATCTTTTGGAAATTGGATATTCAATATTGCTTATTGGATATTCACTTTCTGATTTCCTCGATAAACCTGATCACCTTCTCTACGTTCTTTAATGCCGGTTCAATTTCGAAACCGCTGTTGATATCAATTCCGCGCCATCGGGGATGACTGAAAAGACGAATGGCTTCCAGATCATCAGGGCCAATTCCTCCGCTCAAAAAGAAAGGAACATCGCCCTTGTAATTTTCGAGCAGTTGCCAATTAAATTTCTGCCCTGTGCCGCCTGGCAACTGGCCTTTGGTGTCGAACAGGAAATAATTGCAAACTCCGGAATAGGCCTTTAATCCTGAAAATTTAAACTGATCGCCTACCGAAAAAGCTTTGAAAACCGTAAGACCTGAATCCTGAATTTCCCGGCAATATTCGGGAGTTTCGTTTCCGTGCAATTGGGCAACTTCTAGTCCCAGCTTTTTGCAGATCTCCATTACTTTCGCTGGAAGTTCGTCCACAAATACGCCTACTTTTTTTACGGATTCAGGAACAATCTGCAATGTTTCTGCCGAAAATTCGTCTCCGACAAACCGCCTGCTTTCCGGATAAAAGATGAATCCCATATAATCTGGCCGTGCAGCAACCACTCCTGAAATATTTTCGGGATTGCGCATTCCGCAGACTTTAATTTTTAGTTCGTTCATTGTTGTATGTTTTATTCACGGGGTGACTTGGAGTCACCCCGTGAATAGTAGCATTTCTATTTCAATTTTTCAATAAACTCAGCACACGCTTTGCCCGGATTATCAGTTTTCATGAAATTTTCGCCAATCAGGAACCCTTTAAAACCGGTAGCACGAAGTTCTGCAATGCTTTCAGGATCGGAAATTCCACTTTCAGATATTTTCACAAACTGCTCCGGAATGAGTTTGCTCAGGCGAACCGAAGTCTGTACATCCACCTCAAAAGTTTTCAGGTTGCGGTTGTTTACGCCCACCAAATCCACAAACGGATTCAGTTTTTCAAGCTCTTCTTCGCTGTGAACTTCAACCAACACTTCCAACCCGATTTCTTTGGCTGTCTGAGCCAGTTCAAGCAATAAACTTTTGCTCAGGCTTTCAGCAATCAGCAAAATCACATCGGCGCCGTGCGCTTTGGCTTCGTAAATCTGGTAGGGATCGAGCATAAAATCCTTACGCAGAATCGGTGTATTTTTATTCGCCCAGCGAGCCGAAGCCAGATTTTCGAACGAACCGCCAAAAAAACGGTCATCAGTCAAAACCGATAATCCGCTTGCTCCTGCGGCAACATAAGCTGAAGTAACTTCTGAAGCTTCAGCATCAGCATTAATAACCCCTTTGGAAGGCGAATGTGTTTTAAACTCGGCAATCACACCGCTCGCGCCTTCGGCCAGCAAAGCGGCTTTCAGCGAATTGGTCTTCCGACTAAAATAGGGCGACGCCTTTAATTCTTCGACCGAAACGCGGCTTTTGGCCTCTGCAATTTCGGTTCGTTTGTGGTTGTTTATTTCGTCAAGTATGTTCATTTTAAAAAAATATGAGCCTCCCCCAACCCCTCCAAAGGAGGGGTGAAAGAACCGGCATAAGTATATTTGTAGTTTGCATTCACATTCATAATTAAAAGATTAAATGTTCAGGATTTTCACTATCCAAAAGTCTCCCCTTAGGGGAGATTTAGAGAAGCTTCTTCACTTATTTAATTCCATCAGCTTTTTAAATGTTGCCAGCGCTTTTTTACTTTTCAGTGATTCGGTTGCTTCGCTAACACAATCCGCCAACGGTCTTTCAGGATAAACACACTGAATTCCAAGTGCAGTATTGGCAATCACCACATTCTGCTGAGCCTCTGTGCCGCTACCTTCAAGTACACTTTTGAAAATATTTGCTGCTGCCTGCACCGTTTCTCCACCGTAAAGTTCATTCTGCGAAACGGCTTTAAATCCAAAGTCTTCAGGCGATAAACTATCCTCTGTCTGATTGGAAACAAAACGGGCGTCGCCAGTGAGTGAAATTTCATCGTAGCCATCCAGACTGTTCACGATGACATAATTCTGACCGCTTTCCTTAAATACTTCGTGGTATAAATCCATCACATCCAGATCGTAAACGCCTACCAACTGGTTTTTCGGGAACGACGGATTGATAATTGGTCCCATCATATTGAAGAGCGTTTTTACTTTTAACGCTCTTCGAACCGGACCAACACTTTTCATGGCCGGATGAAACAGGGGGGCGTGGAAGAAACAAATTCCGGCTTCCTCCACTTCGCGACGCAATTTATCGGGATTATTGCTGAACTGATAGCCGAAATATTCAAACATATTTGACGATCCGCTGACTGACGAAAGGCCATAATTTCCGTGCTTGGTTACTTTAATTCCGGCACCGGCCAAAACAAATGCGCTGAGCGTCGAGATATTGAATGTATTTTTGCCGTCGCCTCCGGTTCCAACAATGTCGATGGTGTTGAATTCAGAAAGGTCGATGGCCACACACAATTCGAGCAGCGCCTGTCGAAATCCGGACAACTCTTCAGCTTTGATGCGGCGCATCCGGAAAACTGTCAGAAAAGAAGCAATCTCGGCATCAGAAAACTGTCCTTCGGCAATGCCAACCAACGCCCGGTGCGCTTCGTCCTTTGTCAATATATTTCCTGCAAACAGGTGATTTAAAGTATCTTTCATGTATGTTCCAAATTTCAGGTTTCAAATTCCAAGTTGGTGATTGGCTATTCAATATTCGATATTGGCTATTTTTTTGTGTATAATTTCCAATAACCAATTTCCAATAACCAATATTCAATTTACTCCTCGCCTTCGGAGGGGTTGGGGAAGGCTTTTCCCAGCCAGTTCGCAATCATTTGTTCGCCCAGTGGTGTCAGTACCGATTCAGGATGAAACTGAACACCTTCTACATCGTATTCAGTGTGTTTCATCGACATGATCATTCCATTGTCGTCGTAGCTGGTAACGTGCAAGCAGTCCGGAAGACCTTCCTGATTCACGATCCACGAATGATAGCGCCCAACTGAAAACGTATCGGGTAAGCCGTCAAACAAATGGGTTGTCGTTTCTGTTTTTCCGACCGGCGTGGCAATTCCGTGCAAAACCCTGTTCATGTTGGTGAGCGTTCCGCCAAAAACCTCGCCAATGGCCTGATGCCCCAGACAAACACCCAATATACTTTTTGTTGGTGCGAATTTACGGATAATATCGAGCAACAGTCCGGCTTCTTCCGGAAGACCCGGACCGGGCGACAACACAATTTTATCGTACTTTTCCAAATCTTCGAGGGCGATTTCATCGTTCCGGAACACATCGACCGGCAAACCCGAAATCTTTTTGATGGCATGGACCAGGTTATAGGTAAACGAATCGTAATTATCGATGACTACTATGGAAGCCTCACCAGAAGCCTCCCCCCTGCCCCTCCGAAGGAGGGGTGATTGGGATCCGCTTCTTTCTAAATGGTTATTATTTTGTTTCATTGTAATATCTTTTATGCCTTCATTTGATTAAACCATTATATGCTTATTATTGACTCTTATTAGTCGCTCCTTTTTGTCCCCCTCCTATGGAGGGGTTAGGGGAGGCCTATCTCTTTCGCTATTTCCAACGCCTTTTTCAGTGCGCCGAGTTTGTTGTTTACTTCCTGAAGTTCGCTTTCTTCCTGCGAATCGGCGACAATTCCGGCACCGGCCTGATAGAAAAGTGTGTTCCCTTTACTCAGAAACGAGCGGATCATGATGGCATGGTTTAACGTGTTGTCGAAACCCATGTAGCCGATGCAACCTCCGTAGTAACTGCGGCGCTGATTTTCATAACGGTCAATCAATTGCATGGCCTTATGTTTGGGCGCTCCCGACAACGTTCCGGCCGGAAATGAATCGCCCAAAACGGTGATCATATTGGTGTCCGCTGGTAATTTGCCTGAAACTTCGGAAACCAAATGTATGACATGAGAGAAATACTGAACCTGACGATAACTGTCGACGGTTACATCGCTGGCATTGCGACTGAGATCATTTCGGGCCAGATCGACCAGCATCACATGCTCTGCATTTTCCTTCGGATCGGCACACAAACGCTCCGCCGACTGACGGTCTTCTTCATCGTTTCCGGAGCGCTTGAATGTACCGGCAATTGGATTGATAATGGCCCGACCTTTCTTAATGCGTAATTCAGCTTCAGGACTTGAACCAAAAATCCGGTAAGTTCCGTAGTCGAAATAAAACAGGTAAGGCGATGGATTTACCGTCCGCAAGGCGCGGTAAACATTGAATTCGTCGCCTTTAAACGGTTGTGAGAACTGGCGCGAAAGTACAATTTGAAAAACGTCGCCACGGTAACAATGTTCTTTGCCTTTAGTCACCATGAATTTGTACTGCTCGTTGGTAATGTTCGAAACTTCTTCGCCAACTGTATCAAAATTTGTTGGTGAAAATGTCAGGTTCCGGAGTAATGATTCAATTTGCCCAATTTCTTTGATTTCGCCTTCCATCAGGTTTTCGATCAGGTAAATGGTATCCTTGTGGTGATCGATGGCCACGATGTACTTGTAAAAGCAATATTTTACTTCCGGAATTTTGTAAGCATCTTTCGCCACTGCTGCGATTTCAATTTTCTCGAAATACTTAACAGCATCGTAGCTGATATACCCAAACAAGCCATTGGCTGGCAAACCTTCCGTTTCTCCGGAAAGTTCGAACGATTTGAAGAAAGCATCCAGTTCCTGATCGACCCGGGTTTCAGGAGTAATCGTTTTGGTTACTTTTTCACGTCCGTTGTATTCCACCGAAATTACGCCCTCATCGGCTGTAAAACAGGCCATTGGCTTGATGCAGATAAACGACCAGGCATTTTCGTGTCCGTGGTAATCGGAGCTTTCGAGCAAAATAGAGTTCGGGAATAAATCCCTGAATTTCAGGTAAACACTTACCGGAGTTAACGTGTCGGCAAGAATCTTTTTTACGCTGACCTGTACATTAATTTTTTTCATGCGATATATGATTTTTTGTTATCATCGTTGTCTTTCTTGTCTTTGTTTTCAATTCTAAAATTATTCCCGGCCATTCCGTCCGAAATAGAATTCCGATCTGAATTTAATATTCTCGCGGACGGCTTTCTTTTCCGTCTTTCTTCCCGGGGCGATGCCCTGGGTTATTTATATTTTGCCCTTTCAGGGCAAGAACCAACAAATTTCTTCTACCTCAGCTTTCCCCCTTGGGGGAACGGGAAGGGGGCTGTACTTTTCTAAAAAAAAGCGGCTTACCGTGTTCCGATAAGCCGCTTTTTCGTTCATTTTTGAAAAATGATAGCTACTTCCTTCCACGGTATTGCGAAAAGTTTCTGTGCCACCACCAAATATTGTTCATCGAATTCATCATCATCTTAAAATTAAAAAACCTGCTTTCAAATGTTTGGAAGCAGGCCTTTGTATGGTTAAAAAATACCAATATGGCTATTACTTCCTGTTATTTTCAGAAAGACCCCACCACGGAAGCCATATTGTATTTGTATTTTGAATCATAGTTTTAAAATCTGGTGTAAAAAAATAAAATTATAAACAGAATAACAAGGGTTGTCGAAAGAATGTTCAATATTTTTTGAAATGATGTTTTTCATTTAACAGTCACTCGTGGTCATTTATAGCCATTGAGTCAGTAATTAATAGATTGGAAATATTGGCAATTAAATGACTATTGGATGACAACCAATGACCTATCGTTAAAGATCTGATCTCATTCCAAGGATCAGTTCCTTAAAACTTATTGAGCCAAAGTGAACCGGAAACTAACCCCAAAGTTAGTGCTCGATGTATTGAACGATCCCACCAGCGGATTGTTTAATATCCGGTCGTAATACAACCTCAACTGGAAACGGTCGCTTAGCATATAATCAGCCGTGGTTTTCAAAGTGATGTTGTTTTGTCCGGCAGTTAACTGTGGAAGATCGTCTTCGAGTTTGCGCAGAATGGTTAAATTCTTCCGGAACGATAAATCGGCCCTGACATTTAAATCGTTTGAATATGCTTTTTGCGATTTCTTTGTTTTGATAATCAGATCCATTCTTGAAAAACGATAACCCAATCCGAAAACCATTTCCTTGCTAATGACTTCCGTTATTTGGTTATTCGAAAAGCTGAAGGCCAGATTTCGTGATGATTTCAGTTCTGCTCTTGTTTCCAAATCGTTGAGCCAAGTGATATCCACGTTAATCAACGGGCTAAACTGTTCAGAAATACTAACCGAATTGATATCGTTTGGCCCAATGAAATCGCCCAGTTTATCGTCAATTACTTTACGCGCATAACTGAATCCATCGCCATACAATGTCTCGTCGTAATCGAGGTTTGAAATAAACGAACCTACATTGTAGCTTGACCTGTAAGCGTGATTAAAGCTCAGCGTTTTAAAATACCGTTTCAGAAATTCCGATTGTGCTACAATTCCCTCATAAGTGATTCTCCAGTTCGGTCGCATATATCTGATCGACGGGAACGGATTTAATGATACTTGTTCGGCTGTTTGCCCGGTATAGGCAGCAATAAAAGCAGGCACCAGAACCTGCGGAGAAGTTGGGCCGTATCCCACCGGGTATTTTGTATTCTGGTCGCGTTCCAAATGATTGTATCCGGCTGCGGCATTGTCAATCCTTTGCGCGGCCAATCGATCAGCAATTATCATCCGGTATGTTTTCAGATTCTCAAAAGCAGGCGACTCAACATTAATTGTTCCGTCGGCATTTTTCTTTCCAATTTTAGTGAAAGCGGTTCTAAATGTATTGATCGACATGGTAAAATTACCTTTTACCGACTTGTTAACCGGATCGAACTGCCCCCCAGAGCTATCGTAATTGTAAAATTCCGTCATTCGTTCTGAATAAGTCCGATTGGCATTTATATCTATTTTGAGATCCGGAAACGGTTCTACATTCGCCCGAATATTAAACGTTTCGCTGTGCGTCATCACGAAAGGAGAATTGAGTGTTGTATCGCGTGTGATCCACCCGTTTTCAGCAGCTCTTCTGGCAAAATTACGGTCCTGCCAACCAATCAGGAAGGGTATTCCGGGTGCGGTTGTTTGGCCGGCAATGTCACCAAACATGTTCTTGTCGGGAGTATACTTTCCTGAACCAAACAAGTGAGGTTCTGGCATAAAACCGGGCAACACAGTTCCGTCGGTTGATGAATAACTGATTGAAATGCTACGCACACTCATCAGTGCACGAGCCGTGTATTGAAGGAGCTTCTCGCCAAAATCGCGGTTCACTTCAACTTTACCCTTCACAATAAATTTCACTCCGGAAGCATTTTTTTCAGACGTAAAACTAACTCTGTTGGCATTTACAATATCGACCTTTCCTTCCACTTTTGTGCCGTCTTTTGCAATGGCGGTCACTTCAACTTTTTCGGTGTTCAGCTTGTGGAAAATCGCTTTGGGCGTATTGGCTTTTAACCTGACATTGTCGGTGGTATATTGAACATCTTTAATTTTTGGAGCCAATTTGTCCTTATCGTTCGATCCCGGTTTTTGTTGCACCTGATTGCGCTGCGGACCGGTCTGTCCCTGATTCTGACGCTGCCTTTGCATCCGTTGTTGCTGACGCGAACTGGTTCCGTATTTCTGGTTAATTTCTTTCAGGAACCCAACTTTATTGTAGAGCGTAACCATATTGAGTTGGCCGTTCAATTGCAATTGCCGCGAGTTTTCGATCACGTTTCCAAGTACAACCGACTTATCGGTAATTGGACCGGTCTGCCAGTCGTACATTCCCTGGTACCGCGCAGAAACGGAAGTCCAGTCGAGCAAAGGCAGCTTGTTGATTGGAACCATGTAATTGGCATTAATCAAATGATGATACAAAGTCGGGCGACCCAGATTCAACAAATTGGTCAGGATAGAATCTTTTTTCATCGCATAATCGTCATCGTGGCGGTTGATCCGACCTTCAGGTTCATCGATGCGTGCGGTTTTTTGCGACGAAAAATCAAGTTGCAGACTTCGGGTTAAATTGTATCGAATGTCAACATAGTTGTTCAGGATAAAATCCTTGTTAAAGGTTCGCGGAATTATCATGTTCGGATTGGATACATTCCGAAGCTGTACTTCGTTGTAGTGCCTCCAGATATCGGCCCTGAATGAGAATTGCGACGGCAACGGATAAAAGTTGAAGTCGCGGATCGGCTTAAATATGTTTTTGTTCAGCAATTTCGATTTCTTGAAAGGCTCAACCAGTTCAGGCCTTCCGTTAAAATTGTAGCTAAATAAACCACGGTAATTCTTATCCAGGTTAAATTCAGTATTGACATCGCGCGTTGTCATCTCATTGTATGAATAGGTCAACGAAAAGTTGGTCGGATCGTATATTTTAGGTTTGCCCGATTTACTGCTCCGGTCGACTTTAACATTTGTAAAGTTGATACTTTTCCGGATGGTCACGTCCTGAGCCAGCCTTTTCAACGAATCGCGTTCGGCTTTACTGCCTGCCATGTTTAAAGCATCCTTCATTTTTATATCCGGATCGAGTGGATTGTATTTGGGATTGCTGATACTTTGCGAATAACCCACATACATCGGAATCCTGACCTGGGCCTTGTCGGGGAAAAATTTACCGAGTTCGAGATTGGCCGAAAAGTCCAGTTCAACCAAATCGTCCATGGCGCGCTCGTTCACTTTTTTATCGATGCTTCCAAATCCGGCGCTTCGGGTTCTTCCGGCCACAATAACCGAACCCAAATCGGCCAGTTTTGCAGTTACCCGACCGGTTGCAGCCCAACCACCGCTTTCCTCAAAATCGGAAAGACGAAGCTCATTCAGCCAAACTTCAACAGAACGTGGACCGTAATTGTTGGCATCTTTCTTATTGTAGCGGATGCCCATCATCATAACCTCCACGTTCCCCAGGTTTGGATTTCCTTTGATTGAAACCAGGCGAGTTCCATCAGCCACTGAGTAAGGCACAGTCAGACTTGCCGTTGGATTTACATTCCGCATAGCCTCATTCCGGGCCAATTTGACGTTTGTAAACGTTTCAAGGCTCAGGTTCATACGGTTTTCATCGGGCCATACAGCCAATCGGTCAGCCTCATTTTCACTGGAATACGCCCCATTTGGATCGGTCAACGAAAGTGGTATTTCGTATTCGTAATAGTTGTAATTGTAATCCGACCCAATTCGAACAAACAGCGACAAATCGTCGTCTTTTAACGGATACCCCTCGATCGCTTCGGCGTGAACTTCCATGAGCAGACGCTTGTAATTTCGGAAATCCATGCTCAGATTTTTGTAGGCTGCCCGTGCATCGCCTTCTTCCAGATCAACAGTGCGCAACACCAGAGACTGCTCGTTCAACTGCCTGAGTTGCGGATTTGCCGGGTCGATTACCCGTTCAATTCCCGGAGGCAAAACGTAGTGAATTGGTTTGCGGCTGGCATTTTCTTCGATGTTCACTGCCGAAATGTCGAATTGTGTATTTAGTGAATTGGTCCCAGCCTTTCCGTCGACATCTTTGGTGTATTTCCGCCAGTCGGAACGAACCAGATCGAGTGTGGCAAAACGCAAAACAGTTGGTTTCGCAAATCCTTTCATAAACATTCGCATGAACCGGATAGATTTAAAATCGGAAATTGAACCGATGACCTGATTCGGACTGCGAACCGGAACTTTAAACTGGTACCAGCGAACAGTGTCAATTCTATTATTCTTTTGCTTTACAACCGCAGTACGAATATCAGCAATAGAATTCTTGCCAACAACCATATCCTGACGCCGCAAACTCACCTGATACTGATAATACCGTTCATATTCGTTCAGGGTATTGTCGTCGTTAATGTCTTCCATATCGGGTTGGGTGGAAGCAGTTGTCGGATACGATTCGGGCGACATTTCCGAAGTTGGCGAGTTTTTGTCGGGACCGTTAAAATTTTTGTACCGTTCCAGAATTGTAAGTTTTTCCTGATCATAGTCAGAACCCCGGTAATAATGATAATTGTCACTCGAAGGGTCGGCTGTTGCTTTGGCCAGGGCAGGCTGATCAAGTATGCTTTGCAATGCCTGCAGATAAGGCTGGCGGAACTCTTTTTCGTCGGTGTCATTCAATCCGTCGAACCCGATATCCTGATACTGGCGACTTTGAAGACTGTTGTCAAACTGATTGGTGAGCGATTGTTGTTTGGGAACGCGTCCCCAAATGGTTGTATCGGTTGCAGTAAGGTCTGAAGTTATTGGCAATCCGTTTTCGAACGATTTACGCGAATCCTTAAGCACATCTTCTGAGACATCGCCCAAATCGAAATACAGATCTCCACCATTGTTTTGATTGAGCGAATCATTGATAAACGGATCCATCATCCAGAATTCGATAAACTCAATATTTGCCGCTTCAAAATCGCTGGTTTCAACTTTTCGCATGATACCGCCCCAGCGAGATTCCGGGTCACGCAGAGTTCCGTCGGGATTAACACCCGGCGAATAGGTCGAAGGATTTGCATCGAAATTGTAAGGACCTTTCTCTTCAGGATAAAAGGCCAGATCGAAAACCGCAATATTCGTTGGCAAACCGACCGGAGTTTCACGATCAGGGAAAATTTCCTTTTCGTAAACTTCCCGAACCAAATTGTCTGACTGATAATCAGCATTCGATTTAATGTAGTCCGGCGTTGTCGGACTGTTTCTCAGGAACAACGGATCGATAATGTACCAGGCCAGTTTAGCCCGGTTAAATCCGTAAGCAAGATTATCGTTTGTCTCGGCTTCAGGAAACATAGCCTGCTTTTGCGGCGTACTGGCCAGTACCCAGGCCGATCTTGTTTTCAGGTCGATGGAAGTTTTTGTAGCTTCGAAATCGTCGATGTAAGCCGTTCCGCTCTTATTAATAACTTTTGAATGACCGGGGATCAACTGGGCATATTCACCGTCGAACGAAATGGAGGAAGGCTCCTTCGTGGAATAAAACGGCAGTTTATCAACCAGTTTGGTCAGGAACATCGACTGACTGGAATATGAAGCGTCTAAACCGAGCATGGTATTCGAAATCGGGTCGTCGCCGTAATTCACTTTTTGCGTCAGCGGGCGTTCCTGCATGTGCAAAACCGTGGCGCCCAAATTAAACCGGTCCCTAAATGCATAGTTTGCATGAGCGCCAATCATGGTTTTCCGCTGCATACTAAATAAATCCTGACTTTCAGTAGAAACCTGGATTGGTGTGCCCGATTCGAGTAAACCGGTATTTATAATTTTCACAATTCCTGACGCGTAATCAACCGTGTAATCAATATTTTCGGTCAAGGTACGGCCGCCTGTGGTTACTTTTACCGACCCCTGAGCCAGATTTTGCGAATTGACCTGAATTTCTGAACTCGAAGCGCCTTTGTACGAACCTTTCAGTTTAAACTTATTGTGTTCGGCGTCCTGTTCGGCGACGGTACGGGTTGAATCGTAAAGCGTTGAATAAACGTATTTGCTGATTAGTGAAGGATCGCCAATCGAATCGGCCAGGTATTTACCAAATGGCTCCAAAACCGGAAAGATTATTTTTCCGGCTGAAGAATTAACCGTAATTCCTTCGACATAATCGAAAACTCCATCGCGACCAAGGTCAAGCTGCGAATTCAGGTTATCGAGGTTTAAAACGTTCAGCAAAATATGTCCGTCGAGACGTCCTTCCGGAAGGAAATTGTTGTTGGTTCCGGTTTGATCGTTCTGGTAAAGCACATCAAGCACAAATTCATCGTTGGTCAACTGATAGGCATTGAGATCGTAAACGTTTTTCATCATCAGTTTCCAGTTCGGAATCTTTGGTGAAAGATTGGTTCCTTTCAGCAGTTTTAGCACCAAAGTCTGTGGTGCATCGATACCATCGGTTGAAAATTCACCCACCTGGTAGGTTTTGCCGTTTGCTGTATAGTTGAAAGCTACTGCCAATACCTCGTCAGTGTTAAGGGCCGAGCGTAACGAAATGTATCCAAGATTTAAATTTACCGTGTATTCCGATTCGCTGAGTAACCGGGCTGACTCAATTTTTTCGAAATCCTGACCACCCACAAACTTTGACGCAGCAAGCGGCGCCAGCGTTTTATTGATGTTATCAGACTGTCGAATGGCCGAATAATTGCTAATCATTTGCTCATACAAACCGTTGGCTTTGTTGAACGGATAAACACTTTCAGGATATTGATTTCCAGAACTTTCCTGAAAAGCACCAACCTGATTGTAAATATTCGGGTCGTGTTCGCCCAAGTCCATAAATGCCAGAATATTGCGCGATTCTTTAAAATTGCTCGACTTGTTGGTTACCCAAACTTCAATTTTGTTGATGGTAATACCCGAACGCACAATTGGTAAATTGGCGAGCGCTTCGTTGTAATGATCGCGAAAATACTGAGCGAGGAAAAAGTGGCGGTTGGCATCATACTCGGAAGCGGCAATTTCAAAAGTTTTCTTTTGAGCACCGCCCTCCGAATCAATAACCTGTGTTTCGCCCTTATTTTGCGAGAAAATGGTTGTCAGGTTTAGTTTCCCAAACTGCAATTCGGTTTTTACCCCGAAAAGATTTGAACCGCCGGTAATCAGCGAACCGTTTAGCGGAAGAGAAACGTTACCGGCTTCAATTTTTTTGACAATCTGGTCATCGTCGCCAGTATAGGCCAGGTTCATTTTATTTTCGTAATCGAAAGTGGCTTCGGTATTGTAATTTACGCGCATTTCCATCCGGTCGCCAATCTTTCCCATTACGTTCATCTGTATTTTCTGATTGAAATCGAAGGTTGGAACTTTGCGCAGGCGCTCCGGAATTGCTGGATTTTGAGTCTCATTCATCTGGTAGCCAAAACTCACTTCCACATATCCCTGCGGACGGATGTCAATTGTATTGCTGCCGAAAATTTTATTGAAAACCTCACCACCAACAGTCAGCCGAGGAATCAGCCCGCCTTTGTCTTCAAGGCCTTTGATGCGGGTTTGACTGCGCCAGTAATTCTGAATAGCCTGTTCGAAGTCGTACTTCTGAAATTCCTTTTTGGTCATCGATTTTGGCAAACGGTAATTCAGATCGCCAATTTTTTCAACAAAATTGTATTCTCCGGTTACAGGATCGTATTCAATTTCGGTATGAATATTCGATGGATTTTTCAGGAACAGCTTTGCACTGTCGCTTTTATTGGGATACGCAAAAGCCGGTTCGTCCTTAAAATTGTAGGGAAGTACGCCAGTTGTATCAATCCTGACAGTGTCTTCAGGAGCCGAAAAATCAGCCAGTGAACGAGAATTCCCGACAGTTGTTCTTGATTCGGTTGGGTTGCCGCCAAGAGCGTAAAAAAGATAGACAATAAGAAGTAAAAGTATGTTTCTGACGAACTTTTTCAATTCCAAAATCTTTTTCTGATTAAAGGCTTTTTAGAGCTAGTTTGATCACATTTTCAACTGACAGATTTGGTTGAGCCGTCAGAATTTTATCCAATTCTTTCTCGGCTGGCTTTTTTGCAAATCCCAGCATGACTAATGCAGATAACGCTTCATTTCGCAATGTATTGTCTGCCGATGTCACAATTTGTTCACTTGCCGGAGACTTTCCTACCTTATCCTTCAAATCGATAATTGCACGTTGAGCTGTTTTAACTCCGATTCCTTTAATACTCTTTAAAAGATTCACATTTTCGTTCAGAATTGCGTTACGGATTTCGTCAGGAGAGAGTGATGAAAACATCATGATTGCCGTATTCGAACCAATGCCGCTAACCGAAATCAACATCCTGAAAAGTTCGCGTTCGGTCTCAGTAGCAAAACCATAGAGCAAATGGGCATCTTCGCGAATTACCTGGTGAATAAACAGTTTGACTGTTTCCAATCCGTTCAGTTGTGTATACGTATTGAGCGAAATGGTGACAAAATACCCCACCGAATTGGTTTCCAGAACAATATGTGATGGTTTTAGCGTTGCAACGGCGCCTTTAATATATTCAAACATGTGATGAAGCTGTTAAATTCCTTCGTCGATGGCCTCAAAATCAATCGATTCATCAACTTGTCCCTGATTGATTTCATATTTCTTCAGCGGATTCTTTGTAATCTCTTTGTAGAGCGCCCTGTTTTTGTGTATGTCGATGGCCAGATAAAGCGCTTCGCGGAACGAGTCTGGCGAGGCTTTATCTTCTCCGGCAATGTCGAAAGCTGTTCCGTGAGCCGGTGAAGTACGAATAACAGGTAATCCGGCCGTAAAATTAACACCGCGATCGAAACTGGCCATTTTAAACGGGATCAGTCCCTGGTCGTGATACATCGCTAAAATAGCATCGAATTTCACGAAATCGCCTGAACCGAAAAAGCCATCGGCCGGGAACGGGCCAATTGCAATAATACCTTCATCTTTAGCCCTTTGGATGGCAGGAATGATGATGTCGTTTTCTTCGTGACCAAGCAAACCATTGTCCCCGGCATGAGGATTCAGTCCAAGAACAGCAATACGCGGACGTTTCACGAAAAAGTCTTTTTCGAGCGACTGATTGATCATCCGCAATTTATTGATTATGGCTCCTTTTGTAATTCGTGATGGCACCTCTGAAATTGGAGTATGTCCCACAACGACACCAACTTTCATCGATTCGCTAACCATGAGCATCACATAATCGCGGCAGTTGAACTGTTCGGCGAGATATTCGGTATGCCCCGGAAAATTGAATTTCTCAGACTGAATGTTGTCTTTATTAATAGGTGCAGTAATTAACGCATCAATTTCGCCACTTTTCAAATCTTCCACAGCTTTTTCGAGCGCCATATAGGAAGCTTCGCCAGCCATTTCGCTCGATTTACCCAGTTCAACCCGAATATTATCGTCGATGCAATTGATGATGTTGGCTTTTCTCGAATCGGCTTCGCTGGCTGTGCGGATGTGGTTGAAGTTAAAGGTTTCGATATTCAGCGCCTTTTTGTGGTAGGCCGCAACTTTAGGCGAACCATAAACAATTGGCGTACACATTTCTAAGATACGAGGTTCCATCAATGTTTTAATAATCACTTCGTAACCAATTCCGTTGATGTCGCCCTGCGAAATCCCTATAATTATTTTATCCCTTTTCATGTATTATCTCTCCTGAATGAAGTATTTATTAAAAAAATCAGGTTAATCCTGAATTTTAGCTGGGCAAATTTAATCTATTATTTAAACTTATTCAAAGTTGCACAAACATACTAATGTTAGCGATACATGTTTTCAGGAGAAAATGATGATTAAACAAGTAAAATCAGGATCTTGGACTGCTAAAAAATGACAATGATGAGTAGAATCAGTATCATCAGCATGAAAAGGATGAATTGGTTGCGAACAAACAAACCCAGCAGCAAAAGTATTTCAATTTCTTCGGTTGATGCAGTAAATACTTCAATCGTGCCTTTGTCTTTCGACAAAAACTCGTGACTCTGGTAGGTAATCAGTTCATCGCCATTAAATTTCCACGACCAGCGCGATTGCCAAAAATTCTTTACTTCAAGCTCAAAGCGTTTTCCATTGATTATGATGTCGCTTTTCGGATTGAACAGATTGATCATGATTGTTCCCAAAAGTGCCTGATTGTTGGCATCGTAAATCTCAAGTTTAGAGAGAAAAAATTCGCGATTCAGGATAAAACGCTTGCCTTTAATAGTTCCATGTGCTTTCGAACCAACCAGGCTTTCCCAAACAATTGAGCCAATCAGTTCAGAACCATGCATAATTTCAAGCTGATTCTTCAGGATTCCCTTCGACCAAAAATACCGTTCCATAAATTTTGAACTTTTTAAAAGCACTTGCAAGTTAAGAAAAAAAGTGCGATTATTCAGGGATCACGAATGCATTGTGCTCATTCCTGATAACCTTTGAATACGTTTCTCTACTCGCAATCGTCACCTAAATTCAGCAATTCGACTTTACGAAAATCAATCGGATGACTTTCGGCCTGCAACGAAATTGTCCCTTTTTTCAAAAGTTTATTGCCATCGGGAGGAAGTAGTTTCTGGTAGTTTGGATCACGCTCGTCGAGTTGCGGTTTCGAATATTCCAGGACCACTTTCCCGTCAAGAATGTGTTTAATAATCGAATCTCCCTGAACTTCGAGTTCGGCTGTCACCCACTGGTCGCCGTGATAGGTTTTGGAAATGGAATTCGTACAATGCTGAGTCCACAAACTGTCATGATAAACAATGTTGGTGCCGGGAGTACACACATTCAGGTTTGTTCGTTCGTCGGTACCGTTTCCGCCCAAAAGCTGGGTCTCAATCGAAACCGGGAAATCCTGGTCAAGGTTCATGCTTTCGGCGCTTTGTCCGTGAATCATGATTCCGCTGTTGCGATAAGCCCAATCGGCTCCACCGGGACATTGTTCGCCTACAAACCGGTATTCAACCCTGATTTTATAATGTGAATAGGGAGTTTTGTAGAAAATATGCCCAAAATGTCCGTCGAAATTTTCGTACTGGTCGTATCTTACTTTCAACAAACTGTCCTCAACCCTAAATGTATTTCCATAATTCTCATTCAACGGAAACCCCGCAATTTTTATATTCCAGTCGTTTAAATCTTTACCGTTAAAAAGCTGAATCCATCCTTCATCTTTTGGTTTTGGAGTATTACAAGTTGTAAACAAACCGAGGATTAACGCGAATAAAATAAGTTTTGCTGAGGTCGTTTTCATGGCATTAAAGTTTATTGTTTTAGGTTAAGCTGTTTTATTGCTGAAAGATAATTCTTTTTAAAATTAAATTCCAAAATCTGCTACCGACTTTTAAATAAAAACCGGGAACAGGATATCCCATCCTGTTCCCGGCTGAATGAAAATCTTAACCAGAAAAAACAACAATTATTTCTTTTCCTTTTTGGCTTTTTTTTCCAGCCTTTTTTCCTTTAACGTTTTAGTCGGTTCCTTTTTTTCACTCTTTTTGGTAACTAATCCTTTTGTCATAGTTGTAAATTTTGGAGTTACTAATCTAATCCTGAACACATAAAGCAAACAAAAGAATTCTGTTTGCTATCCTTTCAGATAAAATCAAAATTATCAAATTTTAGAAAAAAACAACAGGATAAAAAAACAATGTTTTAGCGAATTTTGAAAATATTCAACATTCCCAATTAAATTTCTGCAAAATAAGGGTTGTAATTTTTGACGCGATTACAACTTTTATTTAACGAATGTTTTTTCTTTGAACAATCAGGTTTGCACGGTCAAGCCTAAAAAACGAATATTTGAATCGAATTTAAGAACATGGCAAACCTTTTCAAAACAAAAGATTTCCATTGGGCTCTATTTATTGGACATTTAGTATTGGAAAAGTTGCTGAAAGCCTGTGTGGTTAAGCAAACACTAAAAAATGCAACTTTCACACACGATTTGACAAAGCTTGCAAAAATTACTGGCTTTAACTTTTCAGAAGACCAATTGGATGGTTTGGATACCATTACTACTTTTCATCTGAATGCCTGGTATGATAGTTTTAAGAAAGCATTTTACCAAAAATGCACCTACAAATTTACAAAAGAGTGGATTGATAAAATTGAAACACTACGATTATGGATAAAAGAGGAGCTTATGAAATAGCTGTGAGATATATTGACTCGATCAGCTCAAAATATCATGTTACCCAGGCGTTTTTGTTCGGTTCTTATGCAAAAGATACTTTCCATGTCGATAGTGATATTGATATCGCCGTAATCGTTGATAACGTTGAAGATATTATCGACGCCCAAATAGAGATGATGAAACTGAGGTGAAAAATTGATTTACGAATAGAACCTCATCCAATCTTGAAGAATGATTTTGACTACAATGATCCACTTTCGTATGAGGTTCTTAAACATGGAATCGTTATCCGCAATAGTGTTGCATAGTCAATAATTGCAACAAAGGGATTCCATCCTTTCAAATAGAAATTTAGCCGTTTGTTGACAATGAAAGATTTTATAGAAAAGGGATGGAATCCTTTCTCGCGGTTGACAATCAAAATGTCCTAATTTATCCCGTTTGACGTATAAAATCCAAATAACCGAATGCTTTTGATTTTGATGTCAATTCCTGAATGTCTTGC
This sequence comes from Prolixibacteraceae bacterium, assembly GCA_041652995.1. Lineage (GTDB taxonomy): Bacteria > Bacteroidota > Bacteroidia > Bacteroidales > Prolixibacteraceae > Aquipluma. The sequence goes on along the minus strand of JBAZGO010000007.1, from coordinate 103,785 downwards.
TAAAGAATCTGATCAAAAAATAAAAATTTAACCATCCGGTTAATCTTTTTAGTTAAAACGTTTGGTAAATTAATTTTTAGTTTTACTTTTGACCACGTAATTTAACCATGCAGTTAAACTAAAAAATAAAATGGAAACAAAAAAAGACAGCACCGAAGACAAAATTCTGGAAGCAGCTAAAAATGTGTTTGTTACCAAAGGAATGGAAGGAGCCCGAATGCAGGAAATTGCCGACGAGGCTGGAATCAACAAGGCGCTTTTGCATTACTATTTTCGATCGAAAGAGCGACTTTTTGAAGCTATTTTTTCTGAGATCATCAAGTTCGCTTTTCCCCAGATTTCGCGAATTATTTTGTCGGATGCAGGAATAGTTACAAAAATTGAACAGTTTGTCGATGCCTATATCGATGTGCTGATCAAGCATCCGTTTATACCCGCCTTTGTGATGAAGGAATTGAACCGTGATCCTTCCGGCTTGTTTAAACTGGTAGCCAAATACGGACTGGATCCTCAACCTATATTTACTCATATTCAGGAGGCCATGGATCGTGGCGAGATCATTCAGATGAAACCATATCATCTGGCGGTAAACGTGGTTTCGATGTGTATTTTCCCATTCGCAGCACGTCCGATTTTGAATTTTGTGGTTTTTAAAGAAGATAAAAAAGCCCTCGATGCTTTTTATGCCGAACGGGCCGATGTGATCAAACAGTTTGTTATCAACGCAATCGTAATCAAAAAATAAAATAGAATGAGCATGAAAACAATTAAACTTTTGTTCGTCGCGCTGTTTTTCCCTGTTCATCTTTTGATGGCTCAGGAAAATGTGACGCTCGAACAATGCCAAACCTGGGCGCGGGAGAATCACCCGGTTTTGAAGCAACTGGATTTATACCAGCAGCTTCTGGCGCTTAAAAACGAAAACAATGCAACAAGCTACCTACCTCAGGTAAGTCTGAATGGCCAGGCAACTTACCAGTCGGACGTAACTAAAATTGGCATTTCTATTCCCAACATGGCGATTCCAACCGTCGACAAAGACCAGTATAAAGTATACCTCGACCTGAAACAAACCATTTGGGACGGTGGTCTTAGCAAAGCCAAAGAACTGATAAACAACGCTGAAAATGCAGGAAATCTTCAGCAAACCGAAGTCGAATTGTATCAGGTAAAAGAAAAGGTGAACCAGTTTTTCTTCACCTCATTCCTGATTCAGGAAAACCTAAACATTTTGGAAAAGAAGGCGGAAACACTTTCGGAACGGCAAAAAATACTGGAATCGGCAGTCAATAACGGTATGATTTTGTCGTCGGAATTGGATCAGTTGCTGGCCGAAAAAATCAAGACTGACCAGATGATTACCGAGCTTAAAAGCAACAAGGAAACCGCGTTGTACGCTTTATCAATTCTTACCGGCAAAACAACCAAACTGTTGACCAACCTTGTTCTTCCTGAGGAACTGGCCGTCCCGGATAAACCGATGATGCGACCCGAGCTAGACTTATTCAGTAAGCAAAACGAGTTGCTTAATGCCAATTCCGAAGTCCTTAAAAAACAGCGCAACCCGAAATTGTTTGGTTTTGGCCAGGCAGGATATGGGAAACCGGGACTGAATATGTTCAGCAACAAATTCGACACCTATTATCTGGTAGGTATCGGCTTTAGCTGGAATGTTTTGGATTGGAAAACCACCAGTCGTCAGCAGCAAATGATTAAACTTCAGCAGGATATAGTTCAAACCAAACAGGAAACATTTGTCAGGAATATTGATTTGGCCACCGACCAGCAAAACAAGCAAATCAGCCAGATTTCAGATTTGCTGAAGGGCGATGAGCAATTGATTGAGGTTCGCGAGCGAATCACAAAAACGTCGGCTTCGAAACTTGAAAACGGAACCATAACCACGGCTGATTACATTCAGGATCTGAACGCAGAAACAACGGCCCGGTTAACCCTTCAGACACATAAAATTCAGATGAAGGAAGCTCGGATAAAGCTCGAAAACATCCGGGGAATCCAGTAGAATGTTGAATTCTGAATGATGAATTTTGCATGGAAAACAAATTAAAACAAGATATACAATGAAAAAATTACAAATCATCGCACTGGTATTGCTGGCTTTGGGAGCCTGCAAAAGTGGCGAAAAGCAATCGGATGCCTACGGAAATTTCGAGGCGGTTGAAACGATAGTTTCTTCGGAAACTGCCGGAAAACTATTGATAATGAATGTTAAACAAGGCGATTTATTGGAGCCCGGACAACAAATCGCACAGATTGACACCACCGAACTTTACCTGAAAAAGATGCAGACTGAGGCACAGATTACCGCAAGCGCCACAAAAAAGCAGAATGTTTCGGCTCAAATTAATGTATTAAAGGAACAGAAAAAAAATGTGACCATCACGCAGCAACGAATTGCCAAAATGTTTGCCGACAAAGCTGCCACGCAGCAGCAAATGGACGACATTAACGGACAAATGAATGTTCTCGATAAACAGATTGATGCCACAAATACTCAATTTCAAATGATTGGCAGCGAAATGGATGTGATCAAACGCCAGCTTGACCTTTTCAATGAACAATTGGATAAATGCCGCATTGTCAGCCCAATAAAGGGAACAGTTTTGGAAACTTACCTGGAAACCGGCGAATTGGCAACGCCGGGAAAACCGGTACTAAAAATGGCCGATTTAAGCAGTCTTGAATTGAAAGTATATGTTTCAGGGGCACAACTTTCTGAAGTAAAACTTGGTAACGAAGCCAAAATCTTAATCGATTCAGGAGATAAGGAAATGCAGAACCTGAACGGAAAAATTACATGGATTTCTTCGGAATCTGAATTTACTCCAAAAATTATACAGACCAAAGAGGAACGTGTAAAGCTGATGTACGCCGTAAAAATTTTGGTGCCAAACGATGGAAGCCTGAAAATTGGTATGCCCGGAGAAGTTGTTTTTGGCCCCTCCTAACCTCCCCGAAGGGGAGGGACAAAGAGGGTTCGTAACCGCTGAACGGGGCAAATCTCTGCAAAGGGAGACGTTTGAATATTGAAAATTCTGAAAGTTTAGTCTACTAATTTGACAAAAATGACAAAAAAGATATCTGAGCATGCCGGTTTCGATAGCCCCCTCCCTCGGAGGGGGTTGGGGGAGGCTTTGTCTGTCAGCATTCAAAATATAAGCAAATCCTACAAGGACGTTCAGGCCATAACCAATATTTCGCTTGAAATTAACAAAGGTGAACTTTTCGGGCTGATTGGCCCTGACGGAGCCGGCAAAACCACCTTGATGCGCATACTGATGACTTTACTGATACAGGATGAAGGAACTGCCACAATGGCTGGCCTCGACGTGGTGAAAGACTACAAAAAAATCAGGAGAATAGTTGGTTACATGCCCGGCCGTTTTTCGCTGTACCAGGATTTAACTGTTGAGGAAAACCTGAACTTTTTTGCCACTGTATTCAATACGACTGTGGAAGCAAACTACGACCTGATTCGCGACATTTACGTTCAGATTGAACCTTTTAAAAAACGAAAGGCTGGAAAACTTTCAGGAGGAATGAAGCAAAAACTGGCGCTTTCGTGCGCACTTATTCACAAGCCTGAAATACTGGTTCTCGACGAACCTACCACTGGGGTCGATGCCGTTTCGCGAAAAGAATTCTGGGAAATGCTGAAAAAGCTTCAGCAAAAAGGCATCACCATTCTGGTTTCGACACCTTACATGGACGAAGCCACATTGTGCAACCGTGTGGCACTGATGCAAAAAGGCAAAGTACTCGATGTGGATACACCTCAAAAACTGGTTGAAAATTATACACGCAAACTGTACGCGATCCGCTCGAAAGACATGCACCGGCTAATCCAGGATTTAAGGTCATGGGACAAAACGGACTCGGCTTACGCTTTTGGCCAGTATCTACATGTTACCGGCAAGGAAGATGAGGTTGAAGCCAGTGAATTCGAAAACTTCCTGTTGAAAAAGAATCATGAAATGCTCGAAGTATTTGACATTCATCCGGGCATTGAGGATGTATTTATGAATATGATGAACGAGTAAAGCCCCATCCCCACCCCTTCCCCAAATAGGGAAGGGAGCTTTGGGCTTGAAGATTTGGAAGTTTTATTCTTTAAAGAAAGTATCGTCAGAATTTGCAATATGCCAGGCCCTCCCTTTCGGGGAGGGTTTGGGAGGGGCTTATAAATTCATACAGATGGAAAACAAAGTAATAACAGTACGCAATCTGGTTAAGAAATTCGGTTCGTTCGTAGCCAACGACAACCTGAATTTTGATGTGTACCAGGGCGAAATATTTGGCTTTCTGGGAGCAAACGGCGCCGGGAAAACCACCGCCATGAAAATCCTGTGCGGATTGTCGTCGCCAACTTCAGGAGAAGTAAATGTTGCCGGATTCGATATTTATAAAGAAACCGAAAAAGTAAAGCGAAACATTGGCTACATGAGCCAAAAATTCTCGTTGTACGAAGACATGACCATCGCCGAGAACATCCGTTTTTTCTCCGGAATTTACGGTATCTCACCCAAAGACCGCAAGCAAAAACAGGAAAAACTGCTGAAAGATCTTGATCTGGAAGGGGCCAAAGATTCGCTGATTGGTTCTTTACCGTTAGGTTGGAAACAGAAACTGGCCTTTTCCGTGGCGATTTTTCACGACCCGAAAATTGTTTTTCTCGACGAGCCAACCGGAGGTGTAGACCCGATTACGCGACGCAAATTCTGGGATTTGATTTACGAAGCTTCAGACCGCGGAATTACTGTTTTCGTGACCACGCATTACATGGATGAAGCTGAATATTGCAACCGGGTTTCTATCATGAACAATGGCCGGATTGAAGCGCTCGATACTCCGGAAAACCTGAAAAAGCAATACGCTGCAAAGAATATGGACGAGGTTTTCCTGAAGATTGCACGATAAAAGCCCCTCTCCAACCTCTCCCCGAAAGGGATAGGGTAGGGCGATGAAGCTCGGAACTGAATCTGATTTTTTGCTAAATTATAAAGGATTAAAATGTTACTATGAAAATATTACAATCAAATGCCGATTTCTTAAGCCCCCTCTTTCGGAGGGGGTTTAAGGGAGGCTTCTGGGGGGCTTCTTTATGAAACAATTTATAGGATTTTTAAAGAAAGAATTTTTGCACATTTTTCGTGATCCGCGAACGATGGCCATCATTTTTGTTTTGCCCATCATACAATTGCTATTGTTTGGGAAAGTGATCAACACCGATATTCAGGATTCGAAAATTGCCATACTCGATCAGTCGCACGACAATACAACACGCGAAATCACGGCCAAACTGTTGTCTTCAGGATATTTTCTGATGGGAGAAGAATTGATGCCGGGTGATGATGTTGAAGATGTATTTCGAAAAGGGAAAGTAAAAATGGTGGTTTCTTTTGGCACCAACTTCGAGCAAAATCTTGAGCGCGACGGCAAAGTGGATGTGCAGCTTCTGGCCGACGCTTCCGACCCAAACACGGCCCGAATTCTGACAAGTTATGCTTCAGGAATAATTAACGACTACGTCAAAAAAGAAAAACTTCAGAATATCCAGCTTCCAAACCAGATCAACACCGAAGTACGAATGCTTTACAACGAAGGCCTGAAAAGCGTTTACATGTTTGTGCCCGGAATTATGGCCATGATCCTGATGCTGATTTCGGCTATGATGACTTCGATTTCGATCAGCCGCGAAAAAGAACTGGGAACTATGGAGGTTTTGCTGGCGTCGCCGTTGAAACCGATCCAGATTGTTTTGGGCAAAGTAACGCCCTATTTACTTCTTTCGTTTATCAACGCGGTGACTATCATTTTAATGGGTGTATTTATTTTCGGGGTTCCGATTAAAGGAAGCATCATTTTCCTGATGGCCGAAAGTTTCCTCTTTATCCTGATGGCGCTGAGTTTGGGCATCCTGATTTCGACGATCGCGCCCAACCAGATGGTGGCCATGTTTATTTCTGTACTTGCCTTGATGTTGCCAACCATTATGCTTTCAGGCTTTATTTTCCCGATTGAAAATATGCCGCTCCCGTTGCGGATTCTTAGTCATGCCATGCCACCTCGATGGTTTATCGTTATTATTAAAAATATCATGCTGAAAGGAACCGGAATTTTATACGTCTGGAAAGAAACACTCATTCTGATGTTTATGACTTTTGTGTTTATCGCGCTAAGCATCAGGAATTTTAAAATCAGGTTGGAATAAAATAGTTGACGATTAGACCATTTACAATTTTGCTTACCTGTGAAAATCGTAAATGGTAAATAAACAAATAGTAAATAATCCGATGAGAACACTTTTTTACGTCATACAGAAAGAATTTATCCAGGTCAGGCGAAATAAAACCATGCTTCGGATGATCATCATGATCCCGCTTTTACAAATGCTGGTATTGGTTTTTGCAGCCACATACGACCTCAAAAATGTGGATATTTTCCTGGTCGACAACGATATGTCGTCCACTTCGCGCAAACTGGCCTCAAAGCTCGAAGCATCGCCGTTTTTTACCATCAACAATACATCATTTAATCCTGACGAAGGTGAAAAAGAACTCCTGAAGAATCGCGACAATATGATGTTGGTGATTCCGCAAGGTTTCGAACACGACCTGATTCGCGATGACAAAGCCAATCTGCAATTGCTGGTCAATGCCATCGACGGGCAAGCGGCACAACTGGGATATTCTTATGCTGCATCGGTTATCCGCGATTTCAACAAAAATATTATTGCCGATTGGAAAGGCTTGCCCGAATTTAACCCGCCTTACCAGATCAATACGGTTTCGCGTTTCTGGTACAATTCCGAACTCGAATACAAGTGGTACATGGCCCCCGGAGTACTTTCCATTCTGGTTACCCTCATCGGAATATTTCTCTCAGGGATGAGCCTTGTGAAAGAAAAGGAGCTGGGAACCATTGAGCAACTGAATGTGACCCCAATAAAGAAAATTCAGTTTCTGGCCGGTAAACTAATTCCCTTTGTGGCGATTGCTCTTTTCGATCTTTCCTTCGGATTGCTGATTGCCCGGGTTGTTTTCAGCCTGCCCATTGTGGGAAGTTTGTGGCTGGTATTTGGATTTGGAATGCTCTTTCTGCTTGGTATTCTTGGACTTGGACTTTTTGTATCGACTGTGGCTGATACACAGCAACAGGTTATGTTTGTCTCCTACTTTTTCATGATGATTTTTGTCCTGATGGGCGGAATTTTCACGCCGGTTGACAGCATGCCCCGCTGGGCACAACTCATCGACGAAGTAAATCCTGTCTATCATTTTATGCACGTCATGCGGATGGTTGTGCTGAAAGGCTCAAACTTTGGCGATCTGATTCACGAATTTATTGCTTTGTCCGTTCTTGGAATTACTTTCCTGAGCCTGGCTGTTTTCAGATACCGGAAAACGACATAAAAACAGGCCATTCATTGTCTGCCCGAACCAATTAAATGACTATTGAATGACGCAAAGCAAATGACCTTGTATCAGAGTTGTCCTGAATTCAGTATGGCATATAAAATCGCCAGTTTGAACCGATAATTCGAGTAACTGGCGCCACTGACCGCATCAACCTGATTGAAATCCTGAGCTTGGAGTATTTGATTTTCATATTTCGGATAAGCAATGGCAGGCGTTGTCCCGCTCCGGAACATTCGTTTGCCATATTCTTCGTCGTGCTGCTTGGCATGGCCATCGGAATGAATTTCGTCATAATCGATCGAAATCATTGTCCCATTTTTCATTTCGAACGTCACTTCATGCCTGTAGCCATAATCATCGGCTGGCGATGCGCCCTTGTAGATACCATCCTTCAGGCCTGAAACAACAGAAGGAAACCGATTTTCGTCGCATATTTCCTTAAACTTTTGCCTCACTGTTGCCATGTCAGAACGTTCGATAATCCAGTGAATCTTTTCAAGGGTTGCAGAAATAGAATGTCCAGTTTGGGCTGAAGTTCCGAGGTAAAAGCCCAAGGCAAAAATCAGGAAAAGATAATTTTTCATGGTCGGGGCACGTTGTGAGTTAATTATTGGGTTTAATTTATTGTTTTTATACTTTTGCCACTCAAAATAAGCCAGCTATGACAAAACGAAATATGACAGGTGTTATCATTCTGATGACATTTCTTTTAGCACATTCCCTTACTGCGCAAACCAATAAAAATAACCACTCCGGAATTCCCAAGCTGGTCGTTGTGCTTTCGATCGATCAGATGCGCACCGATTACCTGACCCGCTACTGGAATAAATTTCAACCGGGCGGCTTTAAACAACTGGTTAACGAAGGCGCTGTGTGCTCAAATGCCCAGCTCGATTTGCACATCCAGAAAATTTCAACAGGAACAGCTACACTTTTTACCGGTGTATACCCATCGGCTCATGGCATTGTAAGCGACAGTTGGTACGACCGGCTCAGAAAAAAGGAAATCGACTGCATCAGCGACGACTATTACATTACTGTTGGAAGCGACTCGAATGACGGCGAATGTTCGGCAGCCAAATTACTTTCACCAACGATTGGCGACCTCATTAAAATTAATTCAGGAAATAAATCGAAAGTTTTTAGCGTAGCCATGAACAATGTGAGCGCCGTGCTTTCGGCCGGACATGCTGCCGATGGCGCTTATTGGTTCGACACTCAATCCGGGAACATGATTTCGAGTTCGTATTATATCGATATTTTTCCTGACTGGGCGCGACTGTTCAACGAAAAAGGCTATGCCAAAACCTACACGCAGCGCGACTGGACAACCTTGCTGCCACTGAAAAGTTACGAGGAAAGTCTGGCCGACGATTATATTCTTGAAAAAGGCTATTACGACAAATGGAATACATTTCCGTACAGCATGAAAAAATTAAAAGACAAAGCCGGAAGTTATAAATTCCTGAAAACAACACCTTTCGGGAACACGCTCGTTAAAGATTTTGCCACCAACCTGATTTTATCTGAAGACTTAGGCAAACACGACTATCCTGATTTTTTGTCGGTTACTTTCTCGTCGATGGATTACGAAAACAATTCGTTTGGCCCGGGTTCGGTTGAAATGGAAGACACGTATCTGAGGCTCGATCAGGACATTGCTTCACTGCTCGATTTTATCGACAAACGAATTGGCAAAGCAAATGCACTGATCATTCTCACATCTACCTGTTCGTCGGATTATCCTTCGGATTACATGAAAGAAGAATTCCACATGCCGGTTGGAAATTTTTCGCCCGAAAGCGCCATTGCCCTGTTAAAATCGTTCCTGAACATTACTTACGGTCAGGGCGACTGGATTGAAGTTGCCGGTGACCAGCAGATTTATTTCAACCACGATTTACTTGAAAAAAAGAACATTAAGCCTGAAGATATCGAGACCAAAACGGCCAATTTCATCAACCAGTTCGAGGGCATTAAAATAGCTTTGCCATCGCAGTCGTTTGCACAAGGCGACTACACCAAAGGACAACTGGCAGTAATTGCCAATTCGTACAATTTCAAGCGCTCGGGCGATGTTCTGTACCAGCTCGAAGATGGCTGGCAACCCGTGTACAAATACCAACGTACCATTTACAATGCAAACTCAAACATTCCGCTTATCTTTCTGGGAAATGGCATAAAAAACACAAAAATCAGGAAAAAAGTTTTGGGAGAAGATTTGGTTCCTACTATTCTCGAAATTCTGAATATGCCCATTCCTGATCATTGTGCCGGAAATGTTCTGGAAGAAATTTTGAACTAATATTTCGCAGGCGCTCCCCTTTGAAGAGTCGTTAAAACTTCAGGCTTGCTAAAATCTTCCGGGCTTGTCACGAACAAGCTCCACCGCTCAAATGCCTGATTCTATGAGGCAATTTACCGGCGTGCGTAATAATTGCAAGCCCAATCTTTGCCAATGCCAGTGAAAGTCAGTTAATAAATGGCGCCGAATCAGTACGATTCAATTCATTTTATTGTGGGGAAACGATCATATATATTCTTTGCCAGAATCGTTTTGTCCTTAAGCCGGACTGGCTCTTCCTTTTCCAATCGATGAAAAGGAAGCAAAAATCTTGTCAAAACGATCCCTCAGCCGGGCGTTTTGACGGCCCATGCACCCGCTTCGTTCAAAGTCCGGCCCCAATTGAAAGGCTGATATTTTAAGCAGATTTTGCGATTGTTTGCGGCTGTGGTGTTGTTCCGCATAAGAAGAAAAAGCGTCAAAAAAAACCGGAGGAGTGAGCGTTAAAAAATTTTTTCTGTTCGACGACCAGTGGGAGGAGTTCGAAAAATTTTAGCGAGCGTATTCGGTTTTTAGCTTTTTACGTAATCAAACCAATATAATGTCATGTCCTTTCCTTGACTCACCCCACGTCCGCAAGCGGACGTCTCCCCTCTCTTCAAGAAGAGAGGGGCAAAGCGAGCGTTGCGAGCTTGGGGTGAGTCAACAAAACAATGAATCTGAAATGCAACATTATTTCATTCTTTTAACTTATTCTTCAGCGGCGGCGCCCCGATACATCGGTCTGTTTACTTTTTTTGCTGTAGAAAAAAAGTAAAAGCCCGTCTGGCTGGAGGACAGTATCCTTGATTTCAAGGGACTGAGGTATGTTGAAACTCAGTGCCTGAAAACTGAATAATTGCATTTCCCCACAAAAATATCATGTGATCCATCAGTACCTTCTTAAAAAAATGACCTGATCTTCTGGATGAAACGTCCTTACAAAAGAGAAAAAATGTAAAGATATTATTGAATTTTAACCCAGGTTAAAATTCAAATTAACCCCCGTTAAAATTAAAATTTACCCCTATTAAAATTTAATTTAACCCAGGTTAAAATTTGAAATCATCAAGGGTTTAATTTGAAATCATCCTGAAGTATTTTCGAGATTGTCTGCACATCGACGTGAAAGCAACCTTATCTTCAGGAGAAAAGAATTTGGCCGTAAAATACCCGGTTCACTTCGGCAACGGATACCATTTAATAAGAACAATTTATTGTCGTATTTTATTCCTATTATTTACAACCTAAACAATTCGTAAGAATCCGTGTCTCTATAACCATCAACAATTTTCCTGAAGCGAATAATTTAGAATCAATTTAAAAATATTCAGCATTAAAAACCACTATCTTTGATTGCAAATTTTTTGAGAGATGGCCAACGACTGGAAAGACAGATTGGGGACGGTTTACTCTACAAACCCTGATTTTCAATACGAAACAAATTCTTCTGAGGAATCGGAAACTATTCCAGCGCAACAACAAAACCTGCGTGTACAACTCGACCGCAAACAACGGAAAGGGAAAAATGTGACATTGATAACCGGTTTTGCGGGACGCGAAGAAGATTTGAAAGAACTGGCCAAAATTCTGAAAAACAAATGTGGTGTTGGGGGAACTGCCAAGGATGGAGAAATCCTTATTCAGGGCGACTTTTGTACAAAAGTGATCGAGATTCTCACACAACTGAAATACAAAGTTAAGCGCTCCGGAGGATAACCCGTTGCAGCAAAATTGTTGACTGGTGGCGAAGAAAATTGAAAAACAAAGAACAGGAATTCATTTATGCTCTAATTAAACCGTTTCACGTATGCTCAAACATTTTAAAACAATCGGAATGATTGGGGGAATTGCCCCCGCGTCAACTGTTGATTACTACCAGCGAATCATTAACCGTTTTCAGGAAAGGACCGGACAGCGTGATTATCCATCGATACTCATCAACAGTATCAACATGACACACATGATGAATCTGATCTATGAAAATCGGTTGGATGAACTGGTCGATTATCTTTCAGAAGAAATTTATGCTTTGGAAAAAGCCGGCGCCAAAGTCATTTTCATGGCTTCGAACACACCGCATATTGTATTTGAGCCGCTGGCCGAACGTGTTAAGGCCAAATTAATCAGCATTGTAGATTCTACCATTTCTTATGCCCAATCAAAAGGATTTTCACGACTCGGACTTTTGGGTACGATTTCGACCATGGAAGGCGATTTTTACCAGGATGGGTTTGAAGCCGCCGGAATGGAAATTATTACGCCAATGCCCGACGAGCGAAAATACATTCATAAAATCTACATGGAAGAACTCGCCCGCGGCCGTTTTCTTCCTGAAACAAAAAGCTATTTGTTGTCGATTGCCAACCGAATGTACCAGGAAGGCCAGATTGACAGCCTCATTCTTGGCGGAACTGAATTGCCTTTGATCCTGAAAGCGAGCGACATTGAAGACATTGAATTGCTGAACACCACAAAAATTCATGTTGAGCGCATTCTTGATGCAGCCATCGGATGACCTGACTGGTTGAACTGCTCGTATCAAAAATGCCTGATCGAACACTGAAAAAGCAACCGCCAGATGAAAATATTCTATTCATGCGAATCAAGAGTTGGATTTTGAAACCTGAAGGGTTGAAATGATTATAGAGAATGGTAAAATAAATGCTCCAAAACCACGAAGTGGTGACATAATTCTGTCATGCCTTCGGCATTAGACCCAATTTCTATTTCAACCCTTGATTCGCATTATTCTTTAAGTTCTTTGCTGGCCATTCTTTTTTGGTGTCTTCATGCGGGAATTTTTCAAAAATCAGCAAAATTGGGTTGCCCGAAGCAAATGATTACAAACACTTTGCATTCAGGAATATTGAAAATAGCGGCAAACCCTTTCATTTCTATCTGCCCGATCGTGACCCGAACCTGGGCAAAACCATTGAACTCGAAGAGGCAGAGCATCACAGATGCGATCGGGTGAGTTAAAATAGAACGAATGCAACAAATTCGACATTTAATAGTTCGCTTTACTTACTCCTTCTTCACAGCTCCATGGAGTCGTTTCTTCAAGAGTTTCATCTTTCCCCGGGAGACCTGCTGGCCATTTTTTTAACCCGTTTTCAACTTCGCAGAAAATGTTGCTCAACTTTTCAGAAAAAGTACTTTATCTTTTCTTGACGAGAACTTCATCTCATCGTCGCGGGAACTTGTTCTCTTTCCGAAACCTTCCTTATCTTCCGGCGAAAACTTAATTTTACTCAGTCTTCACCGCAAGTAATCAAACCAATAGAATGTCGTATTTTTTCCCGGACTCACCCCACGTCCGCAAGCAGACGTTCCCCTCTCTACATGTAGAGAGGGGAAAAGCGAGCGCTGCGAGCTTGGGGTGAGTCAACAAAACAATGAATTTGAAATGCGACATTATTTCATTCTTTTAACTTATTTCATCGAAACCGCTTAACCTGCTTCCAATTTCAGTGAATTGATAGAATTCATTCAGAATTGTTAATTTTGTATGACCAAAAGAGAAGACCATGGGAATGAAATTTATGCATCTGCCGAAAGCGAAGCAATTTACTATTGGCACACGTTTCTACGACCCGCAAAAAGAAGCGATGAAGGAACGCGAAGAAAGGATTAAACGGGAACTGGAGATGGAAAGCAGCGAACAAGCCGGATCATATTACGGAGCCAATATAAAAGGAAAATTCAGAAATGCTTCCGGAAATTTTCACAGCAAAACCATATCCGAGGCACGCAGAAAATCGAATATGCGCCTGCTTTATATTGTCATTATCCTTTCTGTATTATTTTATCTTTTACTGAAATAGCAGAACAGAAAAGTGGCAGATATCATCCAATTACTTCCAGACTCGGTTGCCAACCAGATTGCCGCCGGAGAGGTCATTCAGCGACCGGCTTCAGTGGTAAAAGAACTGGTTGAAAACGCTATTGATGCCGGAGCCAGCCAGATCAAGATAAACATTAAAGATGCCGGACGTACACTGATTCAGATTATCGACAACGGTTGCGGAATGTCGGATACCGATGCCCGCATGTCGTTCGAGCGCCATGCCACTTCAAAAATAAAATCGGCCAACGATATTTTTGCCATTCGCACCATGGGGTTCAGGGGCGAGGCCCTGGCATCCATTGCTGCCATTGCCGAAGTTGAACTACGCACCAAAGAACACGACAAAGATCTCGGAACTTTTATTCATATTTCCGGATCAACGGTCATAGCACAGGAACCGGTGCAATGCGACAACGGTACCAATTTCCAGATTAAAAACCTGTTTTTCAACGTGCCGGCCCGCCGTAAATTCCTGAAATCGAATCCGGCAGAACTCAAACACATCATCAACGAAATTCAGCGCATTGCTTTGGCGAATCCTGAAATTTCGATTTCGATGTTCCACAACGGATCGGTGGTATATGAATTGCCATCTGCCAATAAACGAGTCCGGATTGTTTCAATTTTCGGGAAAAGCATCAACCAAAGCCTGGTTCCGATAGATACGGAAACGACCCTGGTTAAAATTTCGGGATTTGTGGGGCAACCCAAATTTGCCCGCAAAACATTTGGCGAACAATTTCTTTTCGTGAACAAGCGGTACATGAAGCACCCGTATTTTCACCGCGCCATTATGCAGGCCTACGAAAAAATATTGCCACCTGATACCATTCCTTCGTATTTCATCTCCTTTGATCTCGATCCGGCTGACATTGATGTAAACATTCATCCGACTAAAACTGAAATTAAATTTGAGAACGAATCGGCTATCTGGCAAATTCTGAATGCTTCGGTGCGCGAAGCTTTGGGTAAATTCAATGTTGTTCCATCCATCGACTTTGATCAGGCCGGAAGTGTTGACATTCCGATGCCACTTCGCGATTTTGCCGATGTTCAAACTCCTGAAATTAAAGTAAATCCGGCTTACAACCCGTTTGACACACGACCTTCGCAAAAAAGTCATTCAGGAAACAGCAGCAGTTTTCACTCAGCTCCAACCCAACGGGCAAACCAGACGAACTGGCAGTCGTTGTATAAAGGGTTGGAACCACAAATGGATTTGCCTCCTGAAAATCAACCCACTGAACCGGTTCAGTTTAAGATAAATGAACAGCAAACAGCCAAAAGTTCTGTCCAATTTAAAAACAAATACATCCTGACGCCTGTTAAATCAGGGTTAATGGTGATTGACCAAAAACGGGCACACGAACGAATTTTGTACGAGCGGCTGGTTCAGGTTTTGGAAAACAATGAAGTTGCCAGCCAGCAGCAACTTTTTCCGGAGACTTTTGAGTTAAACGCCTCAGACGCAACATTGCTGGCAAGTATTCTGCCCGACCTTAAAGCATTGGGTTTCGATATTCGCGATTTTGGAAAAAACAGTTTCATCATCAATGGAACGCCAGGCGTGTTAAACACAAACTCGCCCATCGAAATTATCGAAAGTTTGCTTGAAGAATTTAAGAATTCACCGGTCAACCTCCAGGAAAAAGCAAGAGAAGCTGTGGCCATTTCGCTGGCGCAGGCATCGGCCATTCCTTACGGACAAACATTAAAACCGGACGAAATAAATGAGTTGATCGACAATTTGTTCGCTTGTCAGACTCCCAATTTTTCACCAAAAGGGAAAAAAGTGCTTTCGATTATGCCTTTGGAAGATTTCGAAAAGTTGCTGAAGTGACAAATTGACCTGAAAAACAGGATAACCTTACTAATAAAAGTAAAAAGTTTAAAGTTGGTGCGATTCTTGAAATTGTATGATCCATTACAATTCCGGTGAATACTACACCAAATAATTAGTATCTAGTAATTGCCCTAATTAAAGACGATGTATCTTTTGTCAGGCAAAACAATGATTTTGTTTGCGATAGGTTAAATAAACTATGGATGGAGAATACAGGGGAAAGACATATTCTTGATGAAGATATTTCTGATGAAGCTGAATATTACAATCACTTGATGCACATTGCTACCTACCAATTTGCCTTAAAATATGTAAAAGGCAAACGGGTTTTGGATTATGGTTGCGGTTCGGGCTATGGCTCTTATATGCTTTCAGACGTTGCAGACAACGTTACCGCAGTTGACATAAGTGACGAGGCTATTCTCTTTGCGAAGAGCTGTTACAACGCAAATAACCTTGTTTTTAATTCAACATCGGAATTATTAAATGAGAAATATGATGTAATAACCTCGTTTCAAGTTATTGAACATGTTGTTAGTGACAAAGAATATATTGAAAAACTAAAGAACCTATTGAACCCGGAAGGTTGTCTTTTGATTTCTACGCCCGATAAAAATGTTAGGCTTTTTAACTATATTCAGAAACCATGGAATATTTTTCATTTAAAGGAATATACGAGTAATGGTTTACTTAAGCTGTTACAAAACTATTTTGATACAGTTGAAGTTTTAAAGATTGGATCAGATGCAGATTTTATTGTCAAAGAAATTTCGAGAACAAAAAAGCAGAGATTATTAACTCTTCCATGCACTCTGTTTTTTTATCCAAATTTTTTGAGGATTTTTCTGCTAAATTTTCAAGTTAGGATTTATAATGCGATAAATAAGTACAGAAAAAACAATAAGGTGACACCGAAAAATTCAAAGCATTCGATAGATTTTAAAACAAAACATTCTATTAACGATATTAATATTGCTGCGAATATGGAATTCTCAACAGATTTATTAGCTATCTGTTTAAAAAGTTAGGAATTCCAACAAAAAAATTAAATACAGAAAATAAACGGATATTCAATATTTAAAATAATTACAATGCAAAATTTCAGGCCCAGCATAAATACGATTCCTCCGGTTGTAAAAAACCTGATTATCATCAACGCGATCATGCTGTTTGTAACCTACGTTCTCGAAATGCGTGGAATTGATCTTACAAAAATCTTAGGATTACATTATATCGAATCTTCAGATTTCAAACCATTTCAGCTTGTAACTCACATGTTTATGCATGGCGGAATTATGCATCTGGTATTTAATATGTTTGCGCTGTGGATGTTTGGCCGTGTTCTTGAAAGTGTGTGGGGACCCAAGCGCTTCTTCATTTTTTATTTTGTCACCGGACTTGGCGCTGCCGTTTTTTACAGTTTTGTAAATTACGTTGAGTTTCATTATATCGCTGCCAAAATGAATCCTCAGGATGTTCAGGATGTGTTCAACCAGGGCGCTGATATATTGCAACAAGGGAAAAACTGGGTTGGTTCTGCAGGTAAATTAAACCTGATTTTAAATACGCCGACTGTTGGCGCTTCAGGAGCAGTTTTTGGTATTTTGCTTGGTTTCGGAATGCTGTTTCCCAACACACAACTCATGCTCCTTTTTCCACCAATCCCAATTAAAGCCAAATATTTTGTATTGGGCTATGGCGCCATCGAATTATTCTCCGGAATTGCAAACACGGGCAGCAACGTAGCACATTTTGCACATTTGGGAGGTATGCTTTTCGGGTTTATCATGATAAAATACTGGAATAGAAACTCGAATCATTTTTATTAATGATTGCAGAATGCAAACGATAGTAAAGTCATGATATGTCGTCTTGACCCTACCAAAGTAACCGATACAATTAAGTATAGAAAATGAATATTTGGGACGAAATAAAAGAATCATTCAGGGAAGGATCGGCCTTAACGCGGCTCATTTACATCAACCTTGGTGTTTTCATTTTGATCAGGGTGATAAATGTTTTTTTTGTTCTCTCCGGAACGCCCTTCCCGCTTCTGGACTGGCTGGCGCTTCCGGCTGATTTCGGTACTCTGGCCACCCGACCGTGGACCCTCATTACGTACATGTTTCTGCATTTCGAATTTTTACATATTCTGTTTAATCTGCTTTGGTTGTATTGGATGGGACAGATTTTCCTAAGTTATTTTAACCAGGAAAAATTAATTGCCATTTACCTTTTGGGCGGAATTACCGGAGGTTTATTTTATGTGGCAGGCTTCAATTTATTTCCTGTTTTCTCCGGAATTATTGCCGATTCCAGGCTTTTGGGAGCTTCGGCTTCGGTGGTTGCCATTGTTGCAGCGCTGGCCATTCATGTACCAAATCACACGATTAACCTGATGTTTATTGGGCCGGTGAGGATGAAATATCTTGCACTTTTTTCGATCGTGATGTATGTAATTGGTATTTCGTCGACAAATGCCGGTGGAAATCTGGCGCACCTGGGAGGGGCTTTCTGGGGCATGGTATATATTTTTCAACTGCGTCGCGGTATGGATCCCGGAAAATGGATCAGTAGTTTCTTCAAAGGAACCGGCAAACTATTCAAGCCGAAACCAAAGGTTAAAATTACCTACCGCAAACCGGTCGACGATATTGATTACAACAGGCAGAAAAATAAAGAGCTCCTCCGGATGAATGAAATTCTGGAAAAAATTAGCAAATCGGGCTACGACTCGTTATCGAAAGAGGAAAAGGAAATTCTGTTTCGATCGGGAAAATAACAAAAAAGGGTTCAGTCGCAGCCGCATCATAAGCTAAACAAAAACAAAAATCTTCGCTTATTTTCGATGCAAAAATCCGCGTTTCGATTGCTTTACTGCTTCGTTAATGCTGGCATTAAGTTCGAAGCCTACCAGTAAAATCATTGAAAGTAAATACATTAAAAGCATAATCACCAGCAATGTCCCGATTGAACCATAAAGCTTGTTGTATTGCCCAAAATGATTGATGTAATAGGTAAAACCGAGGAAGGTGGCGACACACAAAACAGTTGAAAGAGTTCCTCCTGCCGAGATAAAACGCCACTTGGTTTTCTTGGCCGGAGCGAGGTAATACAAAAATGAATTCGCCATAAAAAACAAGATCAGAATGACCAGCCATTTGCCGATTGAAAGCATGTAAATGGTAAAATGATCCTTCAAAAATCCATTCAGCGCCAGGTAATTAATGGTATGTTGCCCATAAGTAATTAAGGCAATAGCAACGGTCAGCAGCACTGACAAAATACCCAGGAGCAACAATGCAATGAGCCTTTGTCCGATCCAGGTACGGCGCTCAAAACTATGCAACGAAGCATCAAAAGCAGTCATCATAGATGCAAATCCGTTGGTCGAAAATATCAGTGCCATAAAAAAACCAAGCGAAAGCAACCCACCGCGTTGCCGGGTCAGGATATCGAGAACGGTTTCTTCAATAGCCTTGAAAGCATTTCCTGGTACTATATCTTTGATCAACAGAAAAAGTTGGTTCTGAAAGTTTTCGATCGGGATATAAGGGATGAGAGTGAAAAGAAAAATGATTGCCGGGAACATGGCCACAAAAAAGCTAAAAGCAATGGCTGAAGCGCGGGTAGACAAAGCCCCGTCGACAATGCTCCGCCAGAAAAAGACCATGACATCATAGAGAGGCATTCTGTCGAATCCGGGAAGAGTGACTTTTTTTGCCCTGGCCAGAATTCCTTCCCAAATTACAATCAATTTCTTTGATAGTCTTTCAGGCATTAACCCTGTTTTTCAATTCGTAACTGGTGAATGTAAGAGTTATTGTTCTTGTTTTTCAGGAGAAAATATACCCTAAAAACCCCCGTGCTGGTGGTTAAACGACCAATGGCATAACGGGCTCCTTCTTTTCCTCCCTGGTGTATAATGCTGAACTGTTTGGGTTTATTCGCTTTAAAAAACTCTGCAACAATTTGTTGCGCCTGAGCTTTGCTGTAAACATCGTCGTGCATTTCGACAACCAACTCAACATTTTCGTTAAAATACTGAGCCAAGGTTACATCGTTGCCACTTTGAATGCCCTCCACAATTTCGTCAGGAATCTGTGCGAACGAATAAGAAGTTATTGCGAAAAAACCAAATAATAAAAATATCAGTCTCAATTTAGAAGCTTTCATAATTAACAATTTTTGTACGAATTACTTTCAGCGTGAATCATTACCAAAAACCGTGCAATTTTTTCTAAAAGAAATACCTTTGTAAAGGTAACAAATTTCGAATACCTGAAATAATGATGAAGGAAAGCTTACGGGGTTCGGTTGAATAAACTGGATTCCACTATTGTTTTCGCCGGAAAGTCAAACAGGTAGTGAACCGTACAAAAGTCAATAAATTCTGATATGAAAGTTTGCCTGCTGGTTATCGGGAAAACCGATGAAGCGTATTTGCAAAAAGGAATCGATATTTTTTTGAAGCGGATTCCGCACTATATCCCGTTTGAGCTGAAAGTGATACCCGATCTGAAAAATTCAAAAAACCTCAGCGAAGAACTTCAGAAAGAAAAGGAAGGCGAGCTGATTCTGCAGCAAATTATTGCCAGCGACGAATTACTATTGCTTGATGAACAGGGATTTGAATTTTCGTCGGTTGATTTTGCCCGGTTTCTGGAGAAAAAAATGATAGCGGGACTTAAACGGCTGGTTTTTGTGATCGGCGGACCTTATGGATTTTCAGGAAGTATTTACGCGCGGGCGAACGGCAAAGTAAGTCTGTCGAAAATGACTTTTTCGCACCAAATGGTCAGGTTAATTTTTGCGGAACAACTTTACCGAGCCATGACCATTCTGAAAGGCGAACCTTATCACCATCAATAATTTCAGGAGAAAAACCAGATGCGTAAAATGTTGGCTTCTTTTTTGTTAACAAAATGTGTTTAAATAACTTCCGGAGGTAGCCGGTAAAACCTGTAAATTGCTTAATTTGTAGCATGAAGGAATACAAAAAATACATATTGTATGCACTTTCCATCCTGTTTTTTGTGCTGGCTGCCATTCAGGAAAACCAAACCCTGAATAATCATCCGGAAATTAAGCTCATTCAGAATTTCAACAAAACTTTAATTAGTCAGGAATATAAACTTTCGACCTATTTAAACAGCGCCGAAAAGCGTTTAACGGAGTTGGCGAGTGAAAATTATGCCTCAACATTTTCGGATTTAAGTCATCTGTTTGGAAGCGACGCGCTCGGGTTTCTCATTTTCAGAGACCAGAAAATGGTATACTGGTCCGACAACCAATTTGCATTTCCGAATCTGCCCGAAAAAATATCGGATACGAACAGGGTTTTAAACTTGCCAAACGGAATTTTTGTGACCCAGAAAAGGATTGTAGGTAAGTACGAACTGATTGGATTGGTACTCGTAAAGAACAATTATTCGTACGAAAACCAATACCTGAAAAACAGATTTGTCCCTCCGTTTAAATTACCTGCCAACTTTAGAATAAGCCTTTCGAAAATAAACAACACCTTCGAAATAAACGACATAGAAAATAAATTTCTTTTTTCAGTTATTCCAGGCGGGCAAAAAACCTTTAACGAATCGCAACTTTATTTTCCCATATTTCTGTATTTCCTCGGCTTTGTGTTTTTACTGCTTTCTCTTTACCAGCGAATTGGATATTACAAAGAAGAAGGCTTTGGCATTAAAATGTTTTTACTGCTTATCGTTTTGTTCATAATTTACTGGATTCACATTATTTTTGGTATTCCGGCTATCATCAACCGGTTTCCACTTTTCAGCGCACAATATTATGCGGTTTCAACCTGGCTGCCATCGCTTGGCGATTTTTTTATTGTAACCACTCTATTCTTTTTCTGGAGCGTGGTGTTTGTTAAAGAATTTCCGCCGGAAGAAAGGTTAGCCAAACAATTCATAATTCCGGCCTTTGCATCTGTAGGCATGCTCTACGAACTGGTAAGCTATCTGATTGAAAACCTGATCAAAAACAGCAACATCACCTACAAATTAAACCGGATCACCGACATCGATCAATACAGTGTGAGCGGTTACCTTGCCATTGCATTGTTGCTTTTCTCTGTTTTCCTGATCCATCTGAAAATTATTGAACGCACGGAATATCTCAACCGGAACAGCCGTTTCCTGAAACTTAACCTTCCGGCATTACTTTTATCGGTTGTATTGTGCGTAATTTTTCCGGCCGGATGGTCGTATATTTTAACGCTCTTTTTTGCAGTAAATGTGTTGCAGTGCCAAATTAAACGCATGCACATTTCACCCAATTCGCTGTCCTATTCCATACTTTTCATTTCGCTTTTCTCGGTTGTAAGTGTACTGTTGGTATACAATACAGTAAATAAGCGCGACATTCAGGTTCAAAAACTGCTGGCTATCAATCTGAGTTCCGAGCAGGACGCGACTGCTGAGGTATATCTCGCCCGCATGCAAAATCAGTTCAATACCGATTCAATTATTCCTTCACTGCTTATTCCGCCATACAACGAACTCGAAAACTACCTTATGCGGACGTATTTCAGCGGCTATTTCAGGAAATACGACATTCAGGTTATAGCGTGTGCCGGCAACGACAGCGTGTACATTCAGTCGGAAGATGTTTCGGAACCATGTTTCCCGTATTTCGAAAAGATGATCAAAAATTCAGGAACCAATATTCCGGGAAGCAAATTTCATTTCATGAATAACATGAACGGACGGGTTTCTTATTTTGGAGAACTCCACTATCAGCGTGCTGATATTCCGAGCGGTATTTCTGTTTTTATTGAAATTGATTCAAAAATATTTTCTGAAGGAATTGGCTTTCCCGAATTGTTGATGGACCGTTCTATCATTAGACCGTTCCGCTACAAATACCTTTCGTATGCCAAATATTTTGATGAAGAACTGGTGAATATGTCGGGTGAGTACACGTACAATAAGTATTTGCAATCGTACATTCCCCGAGATACAAATTCAGAATTTGAATTGCTGAAATGGGATGGCTACGATCATCTGGTCTATAATTTCGATGAAAAAAATTGCATCATTGTGAGCAACAAATCATTGAAATTTGCCGATTACCTCATTTCGTTCCCCTATATTTTTGTGTTTTATTTTGTATTCGCGCTCCTGATTTCACTGGCCGGAAATTCAAATTTCAGAAAACTGATTATACCGCGGGATCTACGCTTCCGAATCCAGGTTTCAATTATTTCCATCGTGCTGATTTCCCTTCTTTTTGTTGCCACCGGAACAATTTATTACAACATTCAGGAGTATCGCGACCGGCATCAGGTTGACCTTCAGGAAAAAATTAAATCCATTTCGGAGGAGATAAAAAGCCGGCTAATTTACGAAAATCGCATCGACCCCGAATTGCAACAATGGCTGTATACCGAATTGTATAAATTGTCGAACATCTTCCGGACCGACATCAACATTTATGACGTAAACGGCGAGATGATTGCAACTTCAAGACCTGAAATTTTTGCCAAAGGAATTATTTCTGAACGTATGAATTCGAAGGCGTTTTACGAATTGTCTGAGCGCTATCAACTCAATTATTTTCAGCCTGAAAAAATTGGCGATCTCTCCTACCTGTCAGCGTATGAACCAATTTTAAATAATGCCGGCGACTATCTGGGCTACCTGAATCTACCGTATTTTACCCGTGAAGATGAATTGAAGCAAGGCATCTCAACGTTTATTGTGGCTTTTATTAATTTGTACCTGATTCTATTTCTGGCCAGCGTAATTGTAGCCGTATTTTTATCGAACCGGATTACTCAACCGTTGAGTTTGATTCGTGAAAAACTGCGCGGAATTCAACTTGGGAAAAAGAACGAACAAATTAATTACCAGGCTGAAGACGAAATTGGCGCTTTGGTGAAGGAATACAACCATAAAGTTGACGAACTGGTTGAAGGTGCCGAATTACTTGCAAGATCGGAGCGTGAATCGGCCTGGCGCGAAATGGCCAAACAAATCGCCCACGAAATAAAAAACCCGCTCACTCCAATGAAGCTCAATATCCAATATTTGCAACGGGCAAAAATTGAAGGCAAAGAGCATTACGACGATTTTTTCGATCGGGTAACCAAAAACCTGATTGAGCAAATTGATACACTTTCGGGAATTGCTACTGAATTCTCCAATTTCGCACAAATCCCAAAAGCCAAAAATGAAGTATTTAACCTGATTGATGTACTAAAGAATTTGAGTTCGCTGTTCGAGCCCAATCAAAATCTGCATTTTACCCTCGACATTGGGAAACTGCATGAAGTACTTGTTTTCGCAGACAAAGAACAAGTTTCAAGAGCATTTTTAAATTTGATCAAAAACGCAATTCAAGCTATTCCTGCTGATCAAAAAGGAGAAATCCGGATTCGCGTTCTAAAATTAAGTTCTGTCGTTCAAATAACCATAACCGACAATGGCGCAGGCATTAGTCCTGAAGCTCAGCAACGACTTTTTGAGCCCAATTTTACCACAAAAACCAGTGGCATGGGACTGGGTTTGTCCATCGTCCGCGACATTATAACAACAATAAATGGCAAAATCTGGTATGAAACTTCTGCCTCAAACGGCACCTCATTTTATGTAGAAATTCCACGTTATGAAGCCTCTCCAAAAACTGAAAATAACCATACTTAACGACAATGTAGCCGGAAGATGGTGCCGTGCCGAACATGGACTTTCGTTCCTGATTGAAGCCGACCGTACTGTTTTATTCGACACCGGATCGTCAGATCTGATCGCTTACAATGCTGACGTACTGAAATTTGATCTGAAGAAAATTGACACCGTAGTGCTTAGTCACGGGCACGATGATCATACCGGTGGATTGATGTTATTTCAGGGCAGTAAAGTAATTTGTCATCCCGATACTTTTTTGAAAAGATACCGAAAATCAAATCACACCGGACTTGGCATCAAATGGGCAGAAGCCGAAATCAAATCGAAATTCGATTTACTGACCAGCAGAGAGGCCCTGCAGATTTCAGATCAGATTTACTTTCTGGGTGAAATACCGCGAATCACAGAATTCGAGAGCAAAAAAACAGCTTTTGCGAAAGAAGATGGAAGCGAAGATTTTGTGCTGGACGATTCGGGTCTGGCCATTGTTACTTCGAAAGGTCTTGTTGTTGTTTCGGGGTGCGCACATTCCGGAATTTGCAACATGACTGCTCATGCCTGTGAAATTACCGGAATCAAAAATATTCATACAGTAATCGGCGGGTTTCACTTGCAAAATGACGACGAAATTACACATAAAACCATCGACTGGTTAAAATCGATGAATGTGAACCAGGTTGTTCCTTCGCATTGTACCGGATTTCAGGCACAGACAGCATTTTACCGTAGTTTCCCTTTTATTCCGGCAAAATCGGGAAATGTGATTGAGATCTAAAAGTTTACTGCAAATATGTTTTGTGAATTGTGCCGCATCTGGCCCTTTTCTCTTGTGCCTTTTAACTTTTCACTTTTTCATTGAACAATTTTACCGGTAAATTCAACTTTCTCGTCGAAAAACTTCAATCATCTTTCCAACATTCAGTAACTTTGGTAACCTTGTTAAAAAAGAAAAAATTCAATAAAACTTAAATTCATGCAATCACACGAAATTGATTACAAAATTGTAGGTCACGACATTCAATTGGTAGAAGTTGAACTCGACGCGGGCGAAACCGTAATTGCCGAGGCCGGCGCCATGCTTTATATGGAAGACGGAATAAGTTTTGACTCCAAAATGGGTGACGGATCCAATCCGCGTGCCGGATTTTTCGATAAAGTTCTTTCTGCCGGATCACGTCTGCTAACCGGCGAATCATTGTTCATCACACATTTCACAAACCAGGGCTGGGGCAAAAAGCATGTGGCATTTTCGGCTCCATATCCGGGTACGATTATTCCAATTAATTTACCTGATCATCGGGGAGCGCTTATTGTTCAAAAAGATGCGTTTCTTTGCGCCGCGTTGGGAACGAAAATTTCGATGCGTTTTAACCGTAAACTTGGCGCCGGATTTTTTGGCGGCGAAGGTTTTATTCTTCAGTATCTTCAGGGCGATGGTAAAGTATTTATTCATGCCGGAGGAACCGTTATTGAAAGGCAATTAAACAACGAAGTTCTTCGGGTCGATACAGGTTGTGTCGTTGGTTTCGAAGAATCAATTGATTTCGATATTCAGCAGGCCAGCGGGTTGCGCTCGATGGTTTTTGGCGGTGAAGGTTTATTCCTGGCCACGCTCCGCGGAACCGGCAAAGTATGGTTACAATCAATGCCAATCCGTAAATTAATAGCACAGCTAAGTTCATTTGGCTCGAATAGCCGCAAAGAAGCAAGTGGCGGGCTATTGAATAATTTATTTGAATAAAATTTTCTGATGCCAATCGGAATATTTATATAGCATACTCCTGAAATTCATAAAAATATCCGCATAAAAGCGGATATTTTTATTCCCTGAAATAACATACCTTGGTTGCAAAAACCAATTGTGCATAACAACCAATTTATTGGATTGACCGGATTTGCCCTTTTCCTTTTGTTTTCGGCCTGTACACCATACAAATATGGATACTGGCAAAAACTTGAAAGCAGTGATCGCTTTTGCCTCGCCGATCCTGACTCTGTTGCAAAAACGATACTTCATCTTGCCGAAAGAAAAAATAAGCTGAACGAACAAGCACGTCAAATTTCAGGACAAATTCAGGACAAACTAAGCAATTCGCAACTTATTCCGCTTCATTCGTTTAATTTACTCTTCGAAAATTTGCAGCAACAATACGGCATCGATACTGTTTTTCAGGAAGTATTGCAGCAAAGCCGGAATCAATCCATTCGGGAGTACGCAAAAAATGAACTTCTCGAATCGGCGCTTACCTACAAAAATGAATTCGGGCAAAACAAATTTCTCCGCCGGATTATCAACCGGGGCGACGTCGCTTACAATATCAAACCACATACGCTGGATCAAACGCAACATTTTCTTTGGTCTGACAACCACTTCCGGAATTACCTGACCGAACACAAACATGATGAACCTGCACCAACCACCAAGGCCGGATATGTTTTATCAGGAATTTCAGACCACCTGAACGAAGCTGAATACAAAACCGAAATTTTTTTTAGTCGGATATTCGGCCATGTTGCCGGCGCTTTCCACGGAAAGATCGACAAAGAATTTCAGGCTAGAGCATTAAAATCTAACCTTCAGGAATTCGATCTCGTTTTTTTAAAGTCGGTGACTCACCTGACTGAAAAATTTATTCCCGGCTATTTTGGACATGTCGGAATTTATCTTGGGAATGACCAGATGATCGAGGCTCCGAGATGTGGCGTGCGAATTTGCTCAACGGAAGAATTTTCGGAGGGCGAGATATTTTTGGTCTTGCGACCACTCCGGTTAACCGAAATTAAGAAGGAATATCTCCGCAAAGCAATCCGAAATCAAAAAGGCAAAAAATATGATTTTACGTTCGATGCCCAATCACCCGACCGCGTAGTTTGCACCGAACTGGTTTGCCTGATTTACGATTTTATCGACTGGCAATTTAACCGAAGAGCTGGCCGATACACCATTTCGCCTGACGACCTGATCAAAAGTCTTTTAGCCAGAAACGATTTTTCGTTCGAATTGTACATCAATAAAGGCGAAGTTATCCACCAACCCGACATTGCACTTATTCAGGACCTGCTTACACAAAACTAAAAAACCCAGATTGTTTGTCCGGGTTCTTGCATAAAATAAAAGCAGTTAAGCCATTATATAATATTGTTCCCATCCTTTGCGGGGCGGAGCGCCCACCAACATCTCGTTTGCCAGTTTGCTGCTGGTAATTTGCTTTGTTTCGCGATCGAAAACAATTTTCGTATTCAATTGCTGAGCCAAAACACCTAAGTTGAAAACCTGGCTTAACGGACCTGCAATTTCGAATGGCGAGCGGGTTTCTTCTTCACCCTTGCATGCTTTCAGGAAATTGGCGTAATGGTTCGAGGGACTTTTCGGTACTTCCGGCAATTTCGATTCCATTTCTTTCGCTTTTTCCGGAGGAATAATCGACAATGTACTTCCGTGCGAACCACCCTTGAAAATCAAATCTTTGCTGTAGATTTCCTTGCCTGGATTCAGTTTTGCAGGCTGTATTTTTCCCACGCTGGTTGGCGGAATGTTCGGATCGAGATCTGATGTTCCGTAACCTTCAGGAACCGAAGGAATATTATTTACACCATCGTACCACATAATTTCAACCGGCGGCATGTTTCCTCTCTCCGGAAATTTGAAGGAAAGGGTTGACGACATCGGGAAGAAAAATTTGTTGTAACCTTCCAGTTTCACCGGGTCAACTTCGTACGGTAAACCAAGTTTCAGGAATTGATGAGCAGTGTCGATAATGTGCGCACCCCAGTCACCCAGCGCACCCATACCGAAATCGTACCAGCAGCGCCATTGCCCGTTGATGTAATCATGATTGTAATCGTGCTTTTTAACCACAGTGTGCCAGGTATCCCAATCAAGTGTTTCTGGAATTGGTTCTGCGGCCGGGAATTTTGTAATGTTTGTGTCCCAACCGTGCCAGCGACGGGCCGAATTCATGTGAGCAGTAATGGCGGTAACATCTTTAATAATTCCGGCTTCGACCCAGGCTTTAAACTGAAAATAGTTTGCCTCTGAATGGCCCTGATTTCCCATTTGAGTAACCTTGCCGTATTTTTTAGCCGCCTTCATCATCAGCTCAACCTCGTTGAATGTGCGGGCCATTGGTTTTTCAACGAACACATGTTTTCCCTGGTTCAGGGCGAGCATGGTTATGGCAAAGTGCGAATGGTCCGGAACACCAATGGTTACAGCTTCAAATTTATCGCCCATTTTATCGAACATTTCCCTGAAATCCTGAAAACGCGCGACATCCGGAAATTGCTTCAGCACTTTCTGTGTTTGAGGCGCTCCCATGTCCACATCGCACAACGCAACAATATTGCACAAACCTGTATTGTAATGAGAGAACACGTCGGATCCACCCTGATTTCCAATTCCGATGCAAGCCAGATTTACCCGTTCAGAAGCAGGTAAAATGCCACCAGCAGGAGCCGAAACACCCGACATGGCTTTGGTCAAAATGGTTGGAAATGCGGTGAGGGCCGTTAATGCAGCAGCTTGTTTCAAAAATAGCCTGCGGGAAGCTTCATTTTGTTTTGTCATCAATAAAAGTTTTAGTGGTTGGTTTATACTTATTTAGGTTTAAAATTCTTGATTCGGAAATTACTTTACCAGGTCGAAAGTTAAGAATTGTATTTTGTGATTTGAAAAACCATCCTGAAAATTTAGCGTCAGTTCCCCAAAAGGACTTTTCAATGGAATTTGATTCCATTGAAAAGTCCTTTTATTTCAAGGCGTAAGTTGTTTCTAAATTTATTTTTTTAGTGGAATTCGGGCAACTGTTAGCGAATGTGCATCAAGATTCAACGCAATCTTTTTGCCGGAAACTTTCAGTTTGCGATCTTCCGGCTTAACAATCTCAGGTTTTCCAACCAAATTAAATGCGTTCAGGTTCGAACTTTCCAAAACCTGAAGGTTGATTTCTCCTGAACTAATTTTCCGCCCTTCAATTGAAAGATCTAATTCTGCTGATTTTCCTGAAACGTTTACCATTTTTATAATCAGCTCCGAAGTTTTTGAATCAACACAAGCCGTAGCATACAAACTATCCTGCCCTGCCAATGGTTTTCCTTCGGCTAAAGCCGTGACGATATCGGTTCCCCTGTTTGTCGAAAATAATTTCTGCACATAATAATTGGGTGTGGTAGTCGTGTTTAGGTTGTCGAACCAAATCAGATCGGGGCGCCACTGCCAGGCATTTACATTACCTAAAAGTGGTGCGTACGAAGCCATGTAAACCACGTCGGCATTGCGCTCCAGCCCAGTCATAAGCACAGCCTCGGCCAGGGCACTTTTCCAGGTATTCCGCGATTCCGGATCCTTTCCTTCCTTATCGTGCGCAGCATATTCTCCGGCAAATACTTTTGGGCCATTTCGATCGTAGGAATCGTAACGACTGGCATTTTGAAGGAACCAATCCGGACTCCGGTAATAATGTTCGTCAACCATCGGAACTTTTAATTCGCGCATTTGCGCCCAGAGATAATCAAAGTCCTTTCCATCCGGAGAAGGACCGGCACCACCCACATACATAATTTCAGGATGTTTTTCGCGCAAAACTTTCAGGATAATTTTCAGTCGATCGATGTATTGAGTTCCCCACTGTTCGTTTCCAACACCGATCATTTTCAGGTTGAACGGAGCCGGATGACCCATGTCCGCCCGCAGTTTCCCCCATTGCGTGGTGGTAGCTCCGTTTGCAAATTCTATTAAATCCAAAATATCCTGAATGTACGGATCGAGACCGTCGAGTGGCGCCAATTCGCATGAATTGAATTCGCAAGCCATTCCGCAATTTAAAATGGGCAGCGGTTCGGCGCCAATGTCCTCCGACAGCAAAAAATAATCGTAAAAGCCCAATCCGTACGACTGAAAATAATCGGGTGCATTTAGGTACGAAAATTCAGTATTCCAGCGATTAACAATGAGTTTGCGATCGTTCACATCGCCAACCGTTTTTTTCCACTGGTACCGGGTTTCCAGTTCATGCCCTTCAACGATACATCCGCCCGGGAAACGCAAAAATCCGGGTTTCAGATCGGCCAGTTTCTGCACCAAATCGGCTCGCAGTCCGTTTTTCCTGTTCTTCCAGGTATGTGCGGGAAAAAGCGAAACCATATCGATATCAAGTACTCCATTTCCTGAAAGTGTCAGGCGAAGCTTACCATTCGAAACGGTTTTTGTGCAGGCAAATTGTGCATCATATTTTTTCCAATCTCCGGAAAAATGATTCGCTTCAGCATGACCGATCACAGTTCCGGCTGAGTCGAGCAATTCAATTTTAAGCGACGAATTACCGGTTTCCTGTTTCGCCATAACTGAGAAATTGTAATTCTCTCCGGCTTTCACTCCCATTCCTCGAAAACCTTCGTTTTCCATACCAAGTTCTTTGCCCTGCAAACTTTCGAGCCGTAAAAACCGTGGATTATTTTCATCGGGGCGGGTCACAATCTGGAATTGACCAGTGTAATCTTCGCCTATTTTCTTCCAGCCCATCAGCGGTTTGTAAAATTCGAACGAACGGTTTTTCACCAGTTCGGCATAAATTCCACCATCGGCTGCAAAATTAATGTCTTCAAAAAACAGCCCCCACATGGTCGATTGAATAGGTGCTGTTGGTTTTCCGGCGTTAATAACCAATGTTTTAGGCTGTGCTTCAGCCGAAAGCATTCCGGTCCAAATTAAGCAAGTCAGGACTAGAGAAATTTTACGTATCATTTTTGCTGGTTTATTTGTTTAAAGGATCAGTACAAATATAACTGTACAAAATACACTTAAAAGCAAAAATTTACTCGTATATGAAAAAAACTCCGAAGCTTTTCCTGAAACGGGAATCTTCGGAGTTTTTTTTAATGGTATTTTCAGGAATAAAATTGCTGGAAAAACAGGCAAGAACCGCCACCCGTTAAGGCAGCGGTCGCTTCGCAAAAACCCTATGCTAAAAGCGTAGAGATTTCATTTTCCGGTAACCAACTGAACGATAAAAATATGGCTGCAATGTATTACAGCCGTATTTATCTCTTTAGGATTAATAGCCTGGATTTTGAGTTAAATCTGGATTAGCATCCAACGCAGTTCGGGGAATTGGAAATAGCAGACATTTGGCTGGGGTAACAGCTTTCCATCCGGGAATTTCATCCAGAAATGTCCCAAAACGGATCATGTCCTGACGCGAACTGATTTCCCAAGCCAACTCGAATCTTCTTTCGTGATAAATATCTTCGAGAGTAACGCTTGTCTTTAGTTTTGCTGCATCATCAAAGGCTCGATTCCTTATCACATTTACTAAACGAGTTGCTTCAACATTATCGCCATTGGAGCGAACCAGCGCTTCTGCATTCATTAAATAAACATCAGCAAGCCTGAAAATTGCCATATCATTTTCAGCATCGCCATTCTGCCCGCTTTCAAACTCCCATTTCCAACAACGAGCTCCATCTTCCTGTTCTGTTTGTCCCCAACCATCGGCATCGAATCCATATTTCATAGTAACATCGATAGTATGAATCAGTGGCCGTCCATGGGCTGTAATGTAGACTTCTCCAGTGGCAGGATCTTTCATTGGACCCGTAAGAAAAGACCAACCGATGCGTTTATCTTCGGGATCATAGGATTTTACATAATCAGGCATGGCGCAAATTCCATTCCATGTTCCAATTTTCAACCCTAAAGAAGGGGCTGCCAGATAATGAAGAGTACGTTGGGCAATATGATTACCTCCATCGCTGGTGCTGAAAACAATTGGGAAAATAATCTCCTGTGAGTTTTGATTTTTTACAATGAAACTCTGTTTAAAATTTGGTTCAATCAAATACGGAAGTTTCATTACTTCGTTACAAGCATCAATACATTCCTGCCACTTGGCACCACCCGTTGGATTCCAAACCATTGCATTCAAATACATTTTAGCTAGTAATGTATACACAACGCCTCTGGTAATTTTTCCATAACTAGATGAAGATACATCTTCTCTCACCACATCCTTTATGTCATTAAGTTCACTTAAAACAAATGTATAGACCTCTGCCCTAGAACTAGTAGTAGGTAGTTCTTTATTATTAAAATCAGTTACAATTGGAACATTTCCATAATAATCGAGCAACATATAATACCAAAACGCCCGTACTCCTCTGATTTCTGCAATAATTTGATCTTTATTTTCAATTGCCTGATTCTCATTGATCATGGCATAAATCTTATTACAGAGTGTAATAGCTGTGACTGCAGAATTATATGAACCTACGACAACGCTTGTCGATGGAGTCCAGGTATGAAAACGTAATTCTTTAAATTGCCCTCCATCCCACCAGTCACCCCCTTTACGGGTTGGTGTAATCGCCATGTCAGAAGAACACTCACTGAGAAGAAAATAATTCGACGGGAATACGTCTTTTAGCGATCTGTAAATTGGTGCAATTAATGAGTTTACCTCTTTGGCATTTTTCCCAAATTGGTCGACAGGAAGCTTGTCATAAACCACTTCATCAAGGTTTGTACAGCCGGTGTAACCTAAAGATGCGATAATGACAGCTATGAAAATGAATATTTTATTTTTTTTCATGTTGTTTAAATTTTATGATTTAGAAACTTAGGTTTACGCCGATGGAGAAAGTTCTCGATTTTGGATAATATTCACGACCTTCAACACCCGGATCAAGGCCCGACATCTCAACTTCTGGATCCAGTCCAGTATACTTTGTGATAACAAACAAGTTTTGCCCAGTTACATAAACTCTAAGTTTATTAAACCCATATTTACTGTTAATATCGAAATTATATGCCAGGCTCGCATTGTCTAATCTCAAAAATGATCCATCTTCAATATAAAGGCTACAGTATTTTGGACTTTCAGTAAGTCCCATAATGAGTGATTCTTTCAACACGTTTGCTCCAGGCAACCACTGTGTTGTAGCGTACGACATTTTGGAAAAGTTCAATACATCATTTCCATAAACACCGCGGAAAAAGAAATTCAACTCCCAATTTTTATACGAGATTACATTGGCAAGTCCATACGTGAATTTTGGTTGTGCCGATCCGATGTAAGTACGGTCTTCATCAGTTAAACCTGCTTTACCGTCAATCATATCGTCCATAATATATTTACCATCACTGTCAATACCCTTACAAACCCAACCATAGAATGTTCCAAGTTCTTTACCTTCTTCAACAATATGAGTTGTGTTGTCGGAACCTCCCCGAATCCATGCAGACCCTGTTTTTATTGAACTTGTTGTAAACTGATCGTTTGACAAACTGGTTATTTCATTTTTATTGTGGGCAAAATTTACAGCGAGATTCCATCGGAAATCGCTTTTTCTGACGACATCCCCATTAACCATAATTTCAAAACCCTTATTATTCATCGAACCAACGTTGGCCATCATTGTTCCTTTTAAATAAGGTGGCTGTGGCACTGTATAAGTATAAAGCAAATCCTTGGTGTTCTTATCATAATAGTCAATACTTCCGTTAATTCGCCCTTTAAAGAAGCTATAATCAAAGCCAATATTAAACATGGAAGTTTGTTCCCAACGCAGGTCAGGATTTTCATTCTGATCGAACTGATAAGCACTATACCACTTCCCATCGTCGTAATACTGACCAGATCTTCCATACAATGGAAGAGACAGATAAGGATCTAGGCCATCCTGATTACCTGATATCCCATAACCAATCCTGAATTTCAGATCGTCGAGACCATTAACATTTTTAAGAAATGACTCTTCTTTCAAATGCCATGCGGCTGAAACGGAAGGGAAAGTACCCCACTGATGATTTTTTCCAAACTTCGAAGACCCATCACGTCTTATCGAGGCTGTTAATATATATTTTTCATGAAAAGTATAATTTACACGCCCAAAGAACGAAATAAGTTTATTCATATTTTTTCCCGACCAAACATCACCAGAACGAAGATTCTCACCGGCACTCAAATTGTTTGCCCCAAAAAGGTCGGTAACAAACTGACGGTTTTGAGCTCCCATATTTTGATAATAATTGTCTTCATACGAATAACCAACGAGAAAATTCATGTTGTGATTTCTAATAACCTGTTTGTAATTAAATGTAGCTTCCAACAATTGCTTATCAGCAGTCCAAGATTCCCGTTTAGCATAACCAAGATCATTACGTCCTCGTTCTGTCTGAGAATTCAGATATTGGCTATAATCATTACTTTCTCTTTGTTTAAGAACATTAAGAGCAGCCTTTAATCCCTTATAAAGGTCCAATTCAGCCTTGATGTTTCCGAAGTAGAGATTATTCTTATTTTCTTCCGTGTTATATTTCTGATTACGAACTGGATTTCCCTGATCATATTCCTGATTATCATACCAGGTTCCGTCGTCATTTTTTACTGGATAGACTGGAATCATATTATAAGCCAAAACGAAATTACGGGTATCGGTTGGCGAATAGTCTCTTTGTGTCAGAACTCCTGTAAATATCAAATCCAGTTTATCGTTCAAAGCTTTCTGATTAAAGCTCAGGCGGGCATTATAACGCTCAAGCGAATTGTCTTTTACTACCCCTTCACGGTTTAAATAAGAAATAGATCCTCGGTAACTACTGGATTTCCCACCACCAGACATTGACAAGCTATGACTATGCGTTATCCCAGTCCGCATAATTTCCTTAAACCAATCTGTGTTACCACCTTTATCGAGACCTGAAGTGTCGATATTATTTTTTGAAGCATAATCTCTCCATTCCTGAGCATTCAACAAATCAGGAACATTTGTAACATTATCGACGGCAACGTAACCTTCATAATCAATCGTCGAATGATCTCTTCTCCCCTTCTTGGTAGTTATCAAAATTACACCACTGGCGGAGCGCGATCCGTAAATTGCAGCAGCAGAAGCATCCTTCAGAACGCTTATTGATTCAATATCCTGAGGTGCAACCGAATTTAAGCTCATACCAGGAACTCCGTCAACAACAATGAAAGGTTGGCTACTTGCATTTAAAGAAGAGGTACCCCTTAGCCGTATGGTTTGATCTTTCGTAACATCACCACTTCCACTGGTAATTGTTAAACCTGCGACTTTGCCTTTTAACAAATCGACACCTGTTCGTGTCACACCTTTATTAAAATTCTTTTCTGAAATATTGGTTACAGATCCCGAAATCTCATGTTTGGTTTGCGTTCCATAGCCCACAGCCACAACCTCTTCAATACCAATAGCATCTTCCTGCATCTCCACGTTCAGGCTTACCTGTCCGGTGTATTGCTTTTCCTGAGTCAGGTAGCCAACAAACGAAATTTGGATAACTGTAGGCTGCTTGCTTACTTTTAGTGTAAACTGGCCGTCGAAATCGGTTATTGTTCCGTTTGTGCTTCCCTTTTCAATTACTGTAGCTCCCGGAAGAGTATTTCCGTCGGCAGTTTTAACAATACCTTTTACCTCAAAACCATTCTGTTGCATAAGTCTTTCGAGCGGAAGATCTTTCAACTTGGTAATTACAATTTGCCTGTCTTTAATTTCATAACCATTTCCTGATTCTTTCAGGATCTGGTCGAGAATTCGTTCGACATTGGCATCCGAAACTTTAACCGAGACTTCGCGGGTTACATCAATCATATCATCGGAATAAACGATGATAAATTCACTGTTCCGTTCAATCTCCTGAAAGACATCTTTAATCGTTGCGTTCGACAACTGAAACGAAAATTTTGTTGACTGTGAGTAACTGTTTGCCACAACAGTTAACGAACTAATGAGCAACATGATAAAAGATAGCCTCATAATAAGGAACAGTTTTTTAAATCTTCCAAAATCAAGAAAGATTCGTTCATAAAACTTTTTTTTCATACTTTTAGACGTTTAGTTTTAATTACTAATCAAATGCACTTTTTATTCTGATCCGGAGAATGCGGGAACATTCTTCGGATCGCTTTTTTTATCAATATCTTCTTCTTTTTTACTTGTTTAGAATTATAAAATCGCCATTGCTTTTCTTCTGCCAGTCGATAGGAACCGTAAGCTTAATTACGTTCAGTACTTCTTCAGGAACATCTTTTAAATCAAGCTTTCCCGACAATTTATAGGAACCAATCATCGGATCGGCCAAATGTATTTTCACATTGTAGTAGCGTTCAACCTGTTTCAACGCTCTAACCAGATCAACTTTTTCAAATTCGAGCATGCCTTCCTTCCACGACACATATTTTCTTACGTCAACCATTTTCGTTTTGGCTTCTCCTGAAGTTTTATCCATTATTACCATTTGGTTTGGATGCATCTCGATGGAATAGTCGCGTTTAAAAATTCCTTTTCCGGAGTATTGCAGATTAACTTTTCCTTCTTCCAAAACGGTTTGAATGATTTTATCTTCGGGATAGGCACTAATGTCGAAACGGGTTCCAAGCACCTGTACGCTCATATCGGCAGCAAGAACAATGAAAGGCCTTTCCAGATTTTTGGCCACATCAAAAAAGGCCTCGCCAATGAGCATCACCTGCCGGTTTTTTCCCAAAAAGTTTGAAGGATAAATCAACTGACTTCCGGCATTGAGCCACACTTTCGTTCCGTCAGAAAGTGTGATCATCGATTTTTTTCCGTAGGGAATGATCACTTTATTGATTTGCTCTTTTTCGGTTCCGTTTCGCTGACTGATCGTGTCGTTGTTTACGATCAACTGCTCGCCATTTTTGGTATAGGCAATTTGAGACATTTGTTTTTCGAGCGATATTTTGGAGCCATCGGCAAGTACAATCATGGCTTCGTCTTTTGCCGTCACTGGCGAGTCTGCCAATTGAAACTGATATTGCCTGACACTGGTTTGATAGAGATAATACGAAACAGCTCCGGAGGTAAAAACAAAAACAACAATTGCAGCATATTTTATCACTTCAAAAAGCAAAGTGTGTTTCTTCGTTTTTGCCTCGCCCTGGATTCTTTTCCAGAGTTCGTACTGCTCGGTCATATCCAACTTATCTTCTCTGGAATAAAATAAATTAAACACCAGGGTCGCTTCCTTAATTTCAGCCTTCTTAAACGGATGTTTTTTCAGATAAGCATTCCAAAAAGCAGAATCAACCTGAGTCGGATTTTTTAACCATCTCAGAAAACTTTCGTCATTTAAAAAGTCAATCGCCGTGTAATCTCTGAACTTGTCCATCGGTATAATTTCTACAGGGATAAGACAAGCACTCTTTTTTTGTTGATGCTATTTTCAAATCTTTTTTTGTGCTAAAAAGCACTATCCCTTTTAGAGCAAAGGATTGACAGCAAAAAATGATTGATTTTTTGTGATGGGAAGTGGACAACTTCGCGAAGTTTTTCGATGGCCCGGTGAATAAGCGCCCGCGATGACTGGTAATTTAAATTCAGAAGAAACGAGATTTCTTCATATTCGAGACCACGGTTAAACCTGAGATAAATGGCTTCCTTTTGCCTTTCTGTCAACAACTCCATTGCCTCCATAACCAATTGCCGCTGGTCTTCTTTCAGTTCGTTTTTCTGATCTTCCAAATTCTCGGCCATACGCAAATCGAATTGAAAATCTTCGTCGTTAAGTAAACCAGCCTGTTTACTGCTCTTCTTTAGTTCCCTGATGATTCTTCTTTTCAGCGATTTTAAAAGATAAAGTCTTACGTTATCGGTTTCGCCCAAATGTTTGTGGTTTTTAATCAATGTACAAAATACCTCCTGAATACAATCTTTCACCATATCCT
The DNA here is from genome assembly GCA_041652995.1 of Prolixibacteraceae bacterium. Lineage (GTDB taxonomy): Bacteria > Bacteroidota > Bacteroidia > Bacteroidales > Prolixibacteraceae > Aquipluma. Next base: position 65,976 of record JBAZGO010000007.1, on the reverse strand, counting down.
TGTCGATGGTAAAGCGACAACCATAATCGAAAAGGGCGTTGGAGTGCTGTAAATAAATCAGGCTTAAAACCTGGTTGTCTCCCTTCAGAAAGCGACCCCACAATAATCGTTCGTCATCCTTATTTTCAACTGTGTACATTGATCCAGAAAATTTAAGAGAATCAAAATTAAGAATAATATCTAGCTTTCCAGAAATCCGATCGAACATAAAAATACCAATTGCCTGAATGTCAAAAATCGCAAACGTTTGCAATTTAGGTGTCGGCACGACGTTTAAGCTGCAAATACTGGTTAGATATAAAAATCAGCAATTTCATGCAGAAAACTTGATTTTTTACTGATTTTTTTGTCGACGAAAACTATTCATCCAAACAATTTCATCTGTTTACCAGTAAAAAATGGTCGTTCACAGAAAAATAATTAATCGCAGATTTGGATTTTATAGGTTTGTATCGCATGCACATATCGCGGTTTTTTTCATGTAAAGAATATAACAGCATCAATTTAAATTCTTCGAACGCTATGTGTTGCTATAGCCTTCATAGACAATAAAGGCATTTGAGCCACCGAATCCCCCTTCGGTGGTTTTTTATTTGTGAAACTAAGAAACTGTTTAAATTTTTATTTAATGGGTTATTTTACCCTTAACTCACCCCGTCGCATCATTGATGCTCCCGCCCTTCTCTACATGTAGAGAAGGTGAAAGCCCGATTTATTGGGCTTGGGGTGAGTCAGAAATTGATAAAATCAACTTCAAATAGTATTCTTTTTAAATTTTAAACAGATTCTAAGAAACAAAAAAACGGTCGGAATTTAAATTCCGACCGTTCGTGCTGTTTTCTGTTTACTTGTTTTCAGGGGGTATTGCTTGCTGTTTTCTTTCTTTCAAAATAACGGAACAAAAGATTATTTATTTTCCTCGTTCTGAACTTCTACTTCTATTTCTTTCACTTTTTTATCGTCAACCGATTTATCTTCTTTTGCAATAGTCATGTTCTCAACAGCCGAATCGGGTGCCCAGTTGAATTCAGGACCTTCGGGCATTGGCAGCATGGCCATATCATCGCCTGCTTTAAAATTAAAGGTCAGATTTCCATCAGATTTTTTCCGGATGATTTCAATCTTTTCACGACCACCCTTTAAGTCCTTTTTCTTGTAAGTTATAATATTCGGATCGTTCAAATCGATCACACGTCCGTGGTTCATTTCGCGCAAAGATCTGAAATGAGCAACAGGGGGTACCGGAGGAACAGGAGGAACAGGCATTCCGTTTGCATGATCAAAAAACATCATCTGTTTGCCTTCTCCATCTTTAATTCTTTTCCTGATGATAATATTCTTACGAATTGAATCTCCGTCGGCATCGGTAAACACATGAACATCGTTATCCGAATCCATTTGCCAGATCATTGGCTCACCGCCTTTTCCATCTTTCATGTGATACACAAATACATTCTCGTTTTTACCATCACCGTCAACTTTAACTTTGTATCGTTTCATCTTACGATGGCCTTCAGTACCAAAATGTTTTACCATTTCCTTTCCGCCAATGGTATCGCCATGCCAAACAAAAATCTTGTCGTCGGTAAGAACGGTATCCAGTTCTACTTTTTTACCGTTTTCAACTTTCACCATTTTAATGTGACGTTCCTTTTTAGGTTCCTGCGGTTCATCTTTCTTCTGTTCGGGGGTAAAAGCACTAAGCAAAAGAGCTGAAAATCCCACCATTCCGAATACTGCTAATTTGTGTTTCATGATCGTATAAATTTTAGTTACAATTTCTGCTGACAAAGATACCGGAAGAACTACTGATCAATGCGTTAATGGCCGGTTAAATTCTGTTAACAAAAAGTTAAAGTGCTGTTCCCATGATATTTAATAATTATCTTTGAACCATGAACAAAAAGATCATCGCCGGATTAATTGCCTTGATGGGAATTTCAATTCTCGGCATTATTATTATTCAACTGGTTTGGATGAACAATGCCATTCGTGTCAGGAATGAAATGTTCGATCGCAGCGTAAACGAAGCATTAACCGGCACAACAAACCGGCTCGAAAACATGCAGGATTTCCGTATAATTAACCATTTTGCATTTGGCGACTCCGTTCATTTTAGAAATGGAATTCCATTTCCGCCACCACCGCCTGTCGCAGCTTCCGGTCGTATTTCATACCGTGTTCAAAGCCCCGAAGCTCCAACATCTCAAATAGTTTCCCCCAGGAATGCGCCCCGCATTGAAATGATCGTAAAATCAGGAAAAAATAAAAACAATTATGAATATCAGATAACGACGAAAAGTGCCGATAAGGGTGAAAATAAAGAAGAGAATGTAATTCGGATGAATACCGATAGCCTGGCCAGTCACCTCGATTCGATCTACTCGCACGGCCTGAATAAATTAGATTCAATTGCCGGCCAATACAGGGAATGGACCGATTCGGCTTCGGGCATTAACCGAAGAGTTGAAATAAAAGCACATAAACTTAAACGAGTTGCCAACAAGGTTGTACAGGAAATTACTGCATGGGAAACAAATCCTCCGTCGAACGAGCACATAAAGAGAATACTTCAAAAAGAGCTTCAAAACCGCGATATTCCAATTCCTTTCGAGTTTGGAATTATTCAGGATTCGCTTATTTCGCAGAAGACAGTAAAAGCAGATTCAGTTCTACTTAAAGCAAGTTCATTTAAAGTCAATTTGTTTCCCAACGACATCATTCAGAAAAACTTTGTGCTTTCGGTCTATTTCCCTGAAAAAGACTCGTTTATCTACAAAACACTGAACTGGCTGTTGCTCATTTCATTAATCTTTTCGATTATTGTACTGGTCACTTTTGCAACAAGTATTTATTTTATCCTGAAGCAGAAAAAGATTTCGGAAATGAAATCCGATTTCATCAACAACATGACACATGAATTTAAGACTCCGATTGCCACAATTTCAGTTGCTTCCGATTCGATTTCAAATCAAAAAGTAATTGAAAATCCGGAGCGAATCAGGTATTTTGTCGACATGATTAAGAAAGAAAACAACCGGATGAATCGCCAGGTTGAAGATATTCTGACCATTGCCCGCCTCGACAAAAAAGATTTTGAATTCAAGTGGGAAGCTTTCAATTTGCACGAAGTAATCGAAAATGCCATGCAAAGCATTGTGCTTCAGGTTGAGAAAAAAGGCGGGTCAATCGCCAGCGAATTCCTGGCTGTAAACCCGGTTGCCACAAGCGATCCTAGCCATTTTTCGAATATGATGTACAACTTGCTCGACAATGCAAACAAATATTCGTTGAACGCGCCTGATATAAAAATCTCGACCAAAAATTCAGGAAAAGGAATAATTATCAGTGTTGAAGACAAAGGAATCGGGATGACCAAAGCCGTGCAAAGCCGGATTTTTGAACGCTTTTATCGCCAAACCAGTGGAAATATCCACAACGTAAAAGGCTTCGGTCTGGGACTTAGTTACGTAAAAGCCGTTCTGGAGGCCAATCACGGAAGCATCAGCGTGCACAGTGAGTTGGGAAAAGGCAGTCGTTTCGAAATTTTCATTCCGTTTGTCAGGGAATAATTATATTTGAGAAAAACAATGAGTGCAAAACCACGCATATTTTTGCTTGAAGACGACCTCAGTTTCGGAGCTGTTCTGAAATCGTATCTCGAAATCAATGATTTTGAAGTTGACTGGATCGAAGACGGCCAACTGGCCATGGATCATTTCAATATAAACAGTTTTGATATTTGCATCCTGGATGTGATGTTGCCGAACATCGACGGATTTACGATTGGCGCCGAAATCAGGAAATTAAATACGGGTATTCCTGTTTTATTCCTGACCGCAAAAAATTTGCGTGAAGATGTGCTGAAAGGCTACCGTATTGGAGCCGACGATTACATTACCAAACCGTTCGATACCGAAGTGCTCATTTTTAAACTGAAAGCTATTTTAAAACGGAATTCAGGAAATCAGGTAAAAGATGCAGAATATTTCCGGATTGGAAGTTATGCTTTCGATTTTAAACTGCGCACGATTGAAAAGGGCAATTCGAAACAAAAACTTTCGCCCAAAGAAGCCGAGCTGCTTAAAATGTTGTGCGAAAACCTGAATGAATTATTGCCACGTGAAACAGCCCTGAAAAAAATTTGGGGCGACGACGGATATTTCACCACCCGAAGCATGGACGTTTACCTCACCAAGCTGCGCAAACTTTTTGCCGACGATCCGTCGATTGAAATCAGGAACATTCATGGCAGCGGATTTATGCTTGAAATCAGAAATTAACGGTCGGTCAATCCCGAACAAATTCAGCTTCAAATCCTGAATAAATCGACTCTGAAAATCTCAATATTCAGTTTGAGTTAAAAATCCTGAATAAGAAGCAAACAAAATTCTGAATGTCATCCACCAGTAAAGCAGATTTTATACCTTTGCGCCTCTCGTGAAAAAATTTCACTAAATGGCACTTTCTAATTCAATAGAAATCAAAGAATTCGACACCATTATCGTTGGAAGTGGTTTGGCAGGTCTCACTGCAGCTTATCATGCTGCGAAAAACGGAAATGTTGCCATAATAACCAAATCGCAACTCGACATTAGTAACTCTTACTACGCGCAGGGGGGAATTGCCGTAGTTACCGCTCCTGAAGATACATTTGAGTCGCACATCAACGACACATTGACTGCCGGCCGCGAACTTTGCGATCTCAATGCCGTTGAAATTCTGGTTTCCGAAGGTCAAAAATGCGTTCAGGAACTAATCAATCTTGGGATGCAATTCGACAAGGAAAACGACAATTTCGTTCTTGGACTCGAAGGCGGACACAGCCAGCGGCGTATTCTTCATGCAGGTGGCGATGCAACCGGGAAAGGGCTAACTTCTTTTATGCTCCAACGCGTTCAGGAGCAAAGCAACATTTCGGCCTTTGAATACACCACGGTTGTCGAAATTTTGGTTAAAAACCAAATTTGCCTGGGTGTTCAGGCTTTCGATTTTGTAAGTGGAAAAAATATCATTTTTAAATCGAAGTCAACCATTATCGCAACGGGCGGTTTGTCAAGAATTTACGACCGTTCAACCAATCCACATACGGCTACCGGCGACGGCATTGCGCTAGCCTACAATGCCGGCGCTCAACTTTCCGACATCGAGTTTATCCAATTTCATCCAACAGCTCTTTACATTCCTGAACAGGAAGCTTTTCTGATCAGCGAAGCTGTTCGCGGTGAAGGTGCATGGTTACTGAACAAAGACGGTGAGCGGTTTATGCAGCACATCCATCCGCTGGCAGAACTTGCACCACGCGATGTGGTGGCTTATGCCATTTACAACCAGCTTCACGAAAGTCACAGCGATTTCGTTTACCTGAGTTTAAAACATTTGAATCCGGAATCGATAAAACGACGCTTTTCGACCATTTATAATACCTTATTAAAGTACAACATCGATCTGACCTCCGATTTATTGCCGGTAGCTCCGGCAGCTCATTATATGGTTGGTGGAATTTTGACCGATTTGAATGGAGAAACCAACATTAACGGACTTTTTGCCTGCGGTGAAGTTGCATCGACTGGCGTTATGGGAGCAAACCGCCTGGCAAGCAACTCCTTGCTCGAATGTTTGGTGTTTGGAAAACGGGCCGCTGAAAAAGCGACAAAATCCCAAAGTGTTACTCTGGAATTACCCGGGATCAATCAAATTCATCTCGACCAGTTAAACGAAAATACTTTTCTGGAAACAAAAAACCGATTGGCCAGCCTGATGAGCAAAAAGGCTGGAATTGTACGGTCAGGGGAAAAACTTGGTGAAGCTATTGCTGAAATTGAGGAGATTAAAAAGCAACTTCCGGAGAAAATTAGCGAATATAATCTTTTAAAAATCAAACACATTACTGATATTTGCACGCTGATTTGCGAGTCGGCATTAATCAGAAAAGAAAGCCGCGGAGGGCACATCCGTAAAGATTACCAATTGGAAGATCCGGCGTATTGTGCCCATTTAATTCAACAAATAAACGAAAAATTTAAGTTTCAGAAAATTCGAAATTAAATGATGAACAAAAATGCATTAAAAGCTGCACGCAAACTTATCACAATTGCTTTACAAGATGATGTTGGAGAAGGCGACATCACCACCAATAACATAGTTCCGGCCGAAACGAAACGCAAAGCAAAAATGGTTGCCAAAGCCGATGGAGTAATCGCAGGACTTCCGGTTGCAGAAATGGTTTTTAGGAAACTCGATCCGGAGATTGTTTGGAAACCAATTGTGAACGAAGGTGCAAAAGTAAAAAAAGGAGATGTACTGGTTGAGTTTTATGGCTCTTACCGGGCATTGCTTACCGGTGAACGAACTGCACTAAACTTCCTGCAACGTTTATCCGGAATCGCAACGATGTCGGCCAAATATGCCGATGCTGTGAAGGATTTCCAAACAGTGATTCTGGATACCCGTAAAACTTTGCCCGGCTTTAATAAACTTGATAAATATGCCGTAAAAACAGGTGGTTCAAGCAATCACAGACATGGACTTCACGACATGGTTATGATCAAAGACAACCACATAGAAGTTGCAGGAGGAATAACGGCAGCAGTAAAAGCTGTACGCACTAAAATTGATCACAGTATAAAAATTGAAGTTGAAACCACTACGCTGGAACAGGTTCAGGAAGCGATTAACGTAAAAGTTGATATTATTATGCTTGACAATATGGATTTGGAAACCATGCGCAAAGGTGTTGAATTGATTGCCGGAAGAGCAAAAGTTGAGGCTTCTGGAAATATCACCATCGAACGTTTGCGCGATGTTGCCGCTACCGGCGTCGATTTCATTTCAATCGGTGCCCTTACACATTCTGTTACTGCTATGGATATAAGTCAACGTATAGAAGATTAATTTTGATAAATCTCGTCATCGACATAGGAAACAGCCGCACGAAGATTGCGCTCTTTAATGAGCACGATTTAATGTTTAATGTTCCGGTGGAGCATTTGACAGTAAATCATGTCAGGATGCTTAAAGATGAACATCCACAACTGACGCAAGCCATTCTTTCGAGCACAAAACCGGTTGATGATGAATTAATTCAGTTTTTATCAGGGCAATTTGATTTTTTCACCGAATTAACTCACGAAACTGATATTCCGATTGAAAACCTATACGAGACTCCGGAAACGCTCGGAAAAGATAGATTAGCTGCTGCCATTGGAGCCAACGAACTTTTTCCTGATCAAAATTTATTGATTATCGATGCCGGAACAGCAATCACTTATGATCTGGTTTCCGAAAAAAACCAGTTCATCGGCGGAAATATTTCACCCGGACTCCAAATGCGTTATAAAGCGTTGAATCATTTCACCGGGAAACTTCCATTGGTTACTCAGTCAGATGATTTTCAATTAATTGGAAAAAACACAATTGAAGCTATACGCTCGGGCGTTCAAAACGGAATGCTGTACGAAATAGCTCAAACGATTGAGTCATTTAACAGAAATTATCAAAATTTACAGATCATTATGACGGGTGGCGATTCTTATTTTTTTGATAAAAAATTAAATTATTCCATATTTGTACACTTTAATTTGACCTTAATAGGTTTAAACAGGATTCTGGAACACAATGCTAAAAAGAATTAATGCACTATCAGTCGTGATAGTCCTGATTATCTGCGGATTATCCGGCGTTGCGCAAAACAACAACACCACTTCTCCTTTTTCGAGATACGGATTAGGCGATTTAAATCATTACGGGTATGGCCGCACAACGGCCATGGGAGGTGCTTCACTTGGAAGCCGGCATAGTGTTCAGATAAATTCTGCCAACCCTGCTTCGTACAACTCGAACGACAGCTTATCCTTCATTTTTGATTTTGGTATTGACGGAACATTTTCGAAATACAAAAGTAATCTTGGATCAATGTCGGCCAATGACATAAATTTTAAATATTTTTCATTGAGTTGGCCTGTAACCAAGTGGTTTGGCGCCGGAATGGGGCTCCAGCCCTTTTCCAACATGGGTTACGAAGTTGCATTCAGCGAACCGCTTGATGGTGTTGGCAACGTTTATCACAGCTATTCGGGCGAAGGATCAACCTCAAAAGCTTTCTTCGGTTCATCCATCAGTCCGTTTAAAGGCTTATCAATTGGAGCTAACCTGAATTATATTTTTGGCCGCTTAAACCAAAATACTGGAATCGGATTCGACAATCCTGCACTGTTTTATATTTCAAGTACCGAAGGCACACGTCTACGGAATTTCACTCTGACTTATGGGTTGCAATACGACCTTCAACTTAAGAAAAATGAATATTTGACTCTTGGTGTGACTTTCGAAAAGCAAACAGATATAACTGTGTTGCACCAGACGTTTTCGTATAAAGCAATAACTGTTGGAACAAGTGCATTAAGCGATACCCTTGAGTATTCTCCGGAAGGAAAGGGTACGATTAAATTGCCATCAACTTTTGGAATAGGTTTATCATACAATAAAATCAATAAGCTCGAAATCAATGCTGATTATTACCATGCGGGCTGGAGCAAATCAACCTTCTTTGGACAAACAGATCCGCTGATCACCGACCAGAACCGGATTTCAGCCGGAGTTGAATATATTCCTGAAGCTCTGTCGATTAGAAGCTACTTGAAAAGAGTGAGGTATCGGGCAGGATTACATCAGGAAAACTCTTACCTGAAGTTGAACGATCACCAGATTAAAGAGTTTGGCATAAGTTTTGGAGCTGGCTTTCCGTTACCAAAGTCAAAATCAACTGCTAACTTTGCAGTAGAATTCGGAAAGCAGGGTACAACAGCCTATGATCTGGTAAAAAACAACTATATGAAATTCAGTTTTTATCTGAATCTCTACGACTACTGGTTCATGAAACGAAAATTTGACTAAAATTGAAAACCAAATAAAAGCAATACTATGAAATCTGTAATATTAAAATCAATCTTTCTCACGCTGATTGTCGCGGCTCTGACAAACTATTATGCCGTAGCTCAACGTGTTATAACGGGTACCGTTTACAGGGAAGGCAAAGTTGCGGCCGGGGTAACCGTTGAGGGTCAAAGAGCAAAAGAACCTTTCATGACCAGTTTCGATGGAAAATATGAAATTAATGTACCTGAAAATTGCAAATACATTAAGTTCACGTTTATTGACGACTCTAAAAAGCTGGATATCTCAGAAAATGCCAGTAATGTGATCGACTTTAGTTTCGATGGTGAAATTCCGGTTCAAACCGAAGCTGAAGAAAAAGGGGTAAATCTTAAATCGCATGCAGAACTTCTTGCTGCCAAGGATATGGATTATTTAAGTATTTACACGCTCGAAAAACAGTTTTACGATCAGAAAGATTTCAAATCGGCTCTTCCACAATGGAGAAAGTTGTACAAAATGTATCCTAAATCAACAGTTAATGTTTATTTGTATGGGTTGAACATGTATCAAAATTTCATTGAAAAAGCTACCGATAAGAAAATTAAAAATGCTTACCTGGATACGTTGATGATGGTTTACGACAAGCGAATCAAATATTTTGACCAGAAAGGATTTAACCTTGGACGCCAGGGAACTGATTACATGAAATATACCTTGGTTCCTGAAAACGAAACCCAGACTGACGAGCAAAAGAAAATCATACTAAAAAAAGGATATAATTACCTGAGCGAATCGGTTAAACTTCAAGGTATTGAATCTGAAGCTCCGGTTTTGTTCCTGCTGATGCAATCAACAAAAGGCCTTTATGGGCTTGGCGAATTCGGTAAAGAAAAAGTAATTGAAACGTACGACATCGTTTCCAAACTTATCAATCAACAAGTTGAAAAAGATCCAAAAAATGCCGACTTAATCAATATTCGTGATTTGATTGACCAGGCCTTTCAGGCTAGTGGTGCTGCCGACTGCGATGCTTTAATCAGCATTTATACACCAAAATTTGATCAGATTGCTTCGAACATTGAAGACCTGAAAAAAATGATTCGCATGCTCGACAGACAAGGTTGTGACTCAAGTCCGCTGTATGCCAAAGCATCAGAAAAACTTTACAACCTTGAACCTTCTGCCGAAGCTGCTTACAACATGGCTCGTATGTTTGTAAAAGCCAGCAAAATGGATAAAGCTGAAACTTATTACAAACAGGCTATTGATTTGGAAAAAGATCCTGCAAATCTTTCAAAATATTATCTCGAACTTGCACAGGTGAATTTTTCTAACGCACAGTCTGCCAGGAATTATGCGAAGAAGGCAATTGAAAATGATGCCAATAACGGCAAAGCTTATATGTTGCTTGGCGAACTTTATGCACACAACACTAAATCATACGGTGAAAGTGATTTCGAGCATACTGAAGTATTTTGGGTGGCTGTTGATTATTTTGCTAAGGCGAAAAGGGTCGATCCTTCAGTTGAAGCTGATGCCAACGAAAAAATTTCACTTTATTCTCAATATTTCCCATCAAAAGAAGAAATTTTCTTTAACGGATTGACTGTTGGTAAATCAATCTCAATCGGAGGTTGGATTGGCGAAAGCACAACCGTTCGTGAGAAAAAATAATAATCGATTTTATCTTTTTACTGAAAGCATTGCAACTCCGATAAAGAGTTGCAATGCTTTTTATTTAATCGCCATTTATTCCTAGCTTTATACCTTTGATACAAAAGATCAGGATTGAACTTAATTTACAATTTTAATTGCCAAAATGAACCCGACAACAAACAGATATAATTTCAATTCCGGATTCAGGAATACTCTGACTCTGAAAATCTGTATTTTATTCCTGATTGGGTTACCTGTTTTTCTTTTCACTTCATGCGAGAACAAAATTCCGGAAATAAAAATCTATTCGAAAGAGATTGAACCTCCAAGAATTACGGCTGAAGGTTTTGAAATGCTATTTTCTGATTCTTCGGTTATCCGGTTTAAGCTTCAAACTCCCGAACTCGTATCGCACGACAACGAAAAAGAACCTTATACCGAGTTTCCCAAAGGCGTTAAAATTGAGAAATACGACGCCAACATGAAAATTATCTCCAGTATTACCGCACAGTATGCCAAAAACTTCGTCAAAGACGATCGTTGGGAAGCTAAAAACAATGTGGTAGCGGTTAACTTAAACGGTGATACTCTGAAAACGGAATACTTGGTTTGGGACACCAAAAAAGAGAAAATATATTCAGATCAATTCGTAAAAATTATACGAAAAGATCAAATTATTACCGGAGTTGGATTTGAATCCAATCAGGATTTCACAGCCTACCACATCAAAAATCCGAGTGGTCATGTTTATGTAAATGTTGGAGAATAAAGAATGTTAATATGAATTTGATGCTGGTCATATTTATCACCATTTTGTTTTCTGCTTTTTTCTCCGGGATGGAAATTGCCTTTATATCGGCCAACAAATTAAGGCTCGAACTCGACAAAAAACACAACATCATTTTTTCAAGCCTTATTTCGCTTTACACCCGAAAGCCAGGGCAGTTTGTTGCGACCATGCTCGTTGGCAACAACCTGGCACTTGTAATTTATGGTATTGCTTTTGCCGACTTGCTCGAACCATTCCTGAAAATTTATCTCCGTTCGGATTCGCTCGTTCTTCTGTCGCAAACCATCTTTTCAACATTACTTATCCTGGCAACTGCAGAATATCTTCCCAAAATGCTTTTCCGAATAAACCCCAATAAAGTCCTGAAGATTTTCGCCATTCCAATTTCCTTTTTCTATTTCCTTTTTTATCCGGTCACAAGGATCGCCATGTCGATTTCGAAATTTGTACTGAAAGTATTTTTGAATGAAAACATTGCCGGTAACACCGAGAAAATTGCATTCAGCCGTATCGATCTGGATCATTTTGTGAATGAACAGGAAAATAACACCACTGCTCAATCGAGCCAGGAAATGGATAATGAAGTGAAACTTTTTCGGAATGCGCTCGATTTTTCGAAAGTCAAACTACGGGAAATAATGGTTCCCCGAACCGAAATGGTTGCTCTCGACATTGAATCAACCGTTGAAGAACTTCAACAGAAATTTATCGAAACAGGCTACTCCCGCATCTTATTTTATTCAGGAAATATCGACAATATTGTTGGTTACGTTCACCACTCGGTCATATTTACAAAACCCGATTCTATCAAATCAAATCTCCGGGAAGTATTGATTGTTCCTGAAACCATGTCTGCCAGCAAACTACTAAGCAAATTTATTCAACAGAGATTAAGCATGGCCATTGTAGTCGACGAATTCGGAGGAACTTCAGGAATGGTGACCAGTGAAGATATTCTGGAAGAAATATTCGGAGAGATTGAAGACGAACACGACACCATTGATTTAATTATGAAACAGGTTGCTCCCGACGAATTCGTTCTATCGGGCCGACTTGAACTTGATGAAATCAATGAAACGTTCAATCTTGAATTTCCGGAGAATGAAAATTTCGAAACACTTGCCGGTTTTATTCTCTTTAATCACGAGAGCATTCCAAAGATAAACGCACTGATTACAATCGACCATTACCGCTTTAAAATACTGAAGGCCACCAACACAAAAATTGAGCTGGTACACCTTAAGATATTGGGCGATAACTAAAATAAAAAATGAATTAAGAGGATTAATATTGAAAATTATTATCTTCGTCCCACGAAAATTTCAACTCGAATAATTATTATAAAATAACTAACAGTAAATGGCTACATTACAGAACATAAGGAATCGTGGGGGTTTAATAGTAGCGATCGTCATCGGTCTTGCATTAGGCGCGTTTATCTTGGGAGATATGCTTAATTCAGGAAGTAAACTAATGAGACCCAGCCAGATGGAAATTGCGGAAATTGATGGGGAATCAATTCAATATCCGGATTTTCAGCAGAAAGTAGAAGAGCTTTCTGAGATTTATAAAATGAATACCCAGCAGACTCAGATTGACGAAAATACATGGGTTCAACTCAGAGAACAGGTTTGGCAAGAATATCTTCAGGAAAATATACTTGGAAAAACAACCGAAAATCTTGGTATTGCTGTTAGTTCCGACGAACTTTTCGATTTGATACAGGGAAATAATCCAGACCCGATTATTCAGCAACTTTTCAGAAATCAACAAACCGGCACAGTTGATAAATCGGCTGTTATTCAGTTCCTGAAATCGCTCGAAACAAACGCTACTCCTCAACAAAAAGCCTACTGGTTATACATTGAAAACCAGATCAAAATGGGTCGTTTGCGTACAAAATACAACAGTCTGGTTTCAAAAGGACTTTATGTAACTTCTGCCGAAGCTAAGGAAAGCCTGGAGGCTAAAAACAAAAACGTTAATTTCCAATATATTTCACTGAGTTACGCTTCGGTTCCTGACAGTGCAGTTAAAATTTCGGAAAACGATTTGAAGGAATATTACAACAAACACAAAGACGAGTACAAACAGGATAAAACCCGTAAAATCGAATACATTACATTTGATGTTCTTCCATCGGCCGCCGACAATGCAGCTACCGAAAAATGGATTGTCGACAGCAAAGATGAATTTGCAACGGTAACCGACAACGCACAATACATCGCTGTAAATTCTGACACTCCTTACGATCCGGGCTTTTCGAAACAAGAAGAACTTTCTCCGACCTTGGCTGATTGGGCTTTTAGCGCAAAACCCGGTGATATCTACGGACCATATTTCGAAAATAACTCATACAAACTCGCAAAAATCGATCAGTTTAAAATGTTACCTGATTCAGTTGAGGCCAGCCACATTCTGATCAACCCGCAAACCGCAGGAGGAATTGATAAAGCACGCGCCAAAGCCGACAGCATTAAAACCCTGATTGAAAAAGGTGCCAGCTTCGCTGAACTTGCCTTGAAATTTTCAGAAGATCCGGGTTCTGCAGCAAAAGGTGGGGATCTGGGTTGGTTCAAACGCAAACAAATGGTTCCTGAATTTGAAGAAGCTGCTTTCACAGGAGACGTAAATAAATTGTATGTTGTTACCTCACGTTTCGGAGTTCACATTATTAAGCCAACGAAAAAAGGTAAAGAAACAAACGAAGTTCGCATTGCCATCCTTTCACGCAAAGTTGAGCCAAGTACCGAAACTTACCAGAAAATATATTCTGAAACAAGCAAGTTTGCCAGCGAAAATCCATCTTTAGAAGACTTCAATAAAGCTATTGTGGACCAGAAACTAGATAAAAAGATGGCTACCCTAAAAGAAAACGACCTTGTTGTTACAGGACTTGAGTCATCTCGTCCGTTGGTTCGCGCTGCATTTACAGGTGAATTAAACAGCGTATTGGTCAACAGCGAAGGTTCTTCAATCTTTGAATTCGGAAATAAATTTGTGATTGCAGCACTAACCGGTGAAACAGAAGAGGGCGTTTCTACTTTCGAAGAAGCACGCGTAAAAGTTGATCTTGGTGTTCACAAAGAGAAAAAAGCACAATTACTAGCTGAAAAATTAAAAACTGCCACCTCAGGCCAGTCAGATTTAAGCTCGGTTGCCTCAAAGCTTTCTACCGATGTCAAAGAAGCTTCAGGAGTTAACTTTACAAGTTTCTCTGTTCCGGCTATCGGGTTTGAACCTGCATTGATTGGTACTGTTTGCAGCCTTCCGGAAGGAAAAGTTTCGGCACCTGTTGAAGGGAATAACGGAGTTTACCTTGCAAAAGTAACTTCATTCACTACCGGCACAGACGAGGATCTTAAGACTGAAAAAAACCGGCTGGCACAAACTCTCGGTTTCAGAGCCAGTTCGCAGGTTTTTGAATCGCTCAAGAAGGTTGCCGACATAGAAGATAAACGATCAAAATTCTATTAATAGAAAATTTAAGGGAAAGAGCGGGCTAAACACCCGCTCTTTTTTTTACATCGTACGGCACAAACAAAAGGTATGGAAAGCAAAATTAAAAAGCTTGAGGAGTTGCTTCTGAACGACCGGTTTGCCAGTTACAACAACATCAGGCTTGTTTCAATCGGAAAAGGCGAAGCTGTTGCAGAAATGCGTGTTACGGAAAACCACCTGAATGGCGTAAACATTATTCAGGGTGGAGCATTGTTTACTTTGGCTGATTTTGCTTTTGCTGCTGCCTCAAATTCGCACGGCAGAATCGCTGTTGCTTCAAACGCCTGCATTCATTTCTTCAAAGGTGTTTCCTCCGGAAAACTAACTGCCCTTGCCAAAGAAGTAAATTCAGGGAAGACTTTGTCGAGCTATACCGTTGATATTGTGGATGAACAAGGAACAAAAATAGCCTTTTTTACAGGAACAGCTTTTCAAAAAGGCGAATACTGATCAATTGGCATAGAATTAACACAAGGTTTAATTCGCCGGAAACTTAAACGAACGAATGATTTTTATTTAAATTTGCGAAAAATTTCATGGGAAGACTACCATTTAAAACGGCTCAATCTCTCGAAATACGCATTAGTATATACCATTATTGAGCATTGCATAAATGCTCGTTTCATTTAAAAGACGAATCCTATGGCCAGGTATTTTAACGATGTTTCCAGAACTTTTAATGAATATTTACTGATTCCGGGATTGACTTCCAAAGATTGTTTTCCCCAGAATGTATCTTTAAAAACACCACTGGTAAAGTATCAGAAGGGATCAGCTCCTGAACTGGAATTAAACGTTCCGTTTGTTTCAGCCATTATGCAGTCGGTTTCCGATCACAAAATGGCTATTGCATTGGCGAAAAATGGCGGTCTGTCTTTCATTTTTGGTTCGCAGGCCATCGACACCCAGAGCGAAATGGTGAGGAAAGTAAAAAAATTCAAAGCCGGTTTTGTTGTCAGCGATGCCAATTTAACTCCTGAGGATTTGCTGAAAGATGTTTTATCCATCAAAGCTTCAACCGGGCACTCAACCATCGGAATTACGGCCGACGGAACTTCAAATGGCAAATTGCTCGGAATTGTGACCAGCAGAGATTACCGAGAAGGAAAAGATTCTCCTGCCAAAAAAATCAGCGATTTTATGACTCCATTCTCCAAACTCGTTACCGGAGAACTGGGAATTTCGCTGACCGAAGCGAACGACATTATTTGGGACCACAAGTTGAATACTCTCCCCATTATTGATAAAGATCAGAACCTGCAATATTTTGTATTCCGGAAAGATTACGACGAGCATAAGGAGAACCCAAACGAGCTACTTGATCCAAATAAGAAATTATTGGTAGGTGCAGGAATCAATACCCGCGATTATATGGAAAGAGTTCCGCAACTTGTTGAAGCTGGCGCCGATATTTTGTGCATCGATTCTTCTGACGGTTTTTCGGAATGGCAAAAAGAAACACTTGGCTTTATCAAAGATAAATACAATGGCAAAGTAAAGGTTGGCGCCGGAAATGTGGTCGACAAAGAAGGATTTTTGTACCTCGTTGAAGCTGGGGCTGATTTCGTAAAAGTTGGTATTGGCGGTGGTTCAATTTGCATTACCCGCGAACAAAAAGGAATTGGCCGCGGACAAGCCACTTCGTTAATCGAAGTAGCACAGGCGCGTCAGGAATATTACGAAGAAACCGGAATTTACGTACCAATTTGTTCCGACGGGGGAATCGTTCAGGATTACCACATGGTACTTGCACTGGCCATGGGAGCCGATTTTATTATGATGGGAAGGTACTTTGCGCGTTTTGATGAAAGTCCGACCAAGAAGCTGAAAGTGGGCAGCAATTACGTGAAAGAATACTGGGGCGAAGGTTCGAACCGCGCCCGCAACTGGCAGCGTTACGATATGGGTGGCAATGAAGCATTGAAATTTGAAGAAGGTGTTGACAGTTACGTTCCGTACGCCGGAAAACTAAAAGACAATTTAGATATCACTTTGGGGAAAATTGTATCGACCATGTGTAGTTGTGGCGCATTAACCATCCCTGAACTGGAAAAAACCGCAAAAATCACACTGGTTTCGTCGACAAGTATTATTGAAGGCGGTGCACACGATGTGATTCTGAAAGAAACGAATATTTAAGAAGACCGAAGGGTTACTAAAAATAGAAAGCGGGCCTCTGCCCGCTTTCCTTTTTTCCACCCCAAATGCACAAAACTTGAGATTTCAAGTCCCGACATTCTATCTTTAGCTTAACAACGCTTTCACTTTATCCGAAATATCTTTACCATCGGCCTGTCCTGTCAGCTTTTTGGAAGCTATTCCCATTACTTTTCCCATGTCTTTCATCCCGCTTGCACCAACTTCAGCAATGATTGCCTGAACTGCTGCCACTAATTCGCTGTCCGACATTTTCTGGGGAAGATACGTTTCGAAAACTTTTACCTGAAACATTTCCTGCTCGTACAGATCGTCCCTACCCTGCTCTTTGTATATGTTGGCAGAATCAATTCCCTGCTTGGCTAATTTAGAAATAATTTTCAAACTTTCCGAATCGCTTAATTCCCCTGTTGCACCTGCGGCTGATTTGGCTTCGAGCATCACCTTTTTAATTCCGCGTAAAGCTTCGAGTTTTTCCTTTTCACGAGCTTTCATCGCTTCCTTAATGTCATTGCTGATCTGATCAAATAAACTCATTTTCCGAAATTAATCAACGTTGTCGTGCAAATACGAATTATTATCGCGTAAAATTACATTATTATTTTCATCCGGAGAAATAGAAAACCGGGAAAATTTCTCATCTACTTTTTTTTTAAAGCCAAAAAAGTTAGAATTCTTGCGGCGGTAGGCCGGAATGTTCTCCAGTTCGTCAACAGTTTCTTCCGAAGTCTGCGAAAAATCAACAGGTTCTGTAGCTTCACCCTGGTTTTTTTTCTTTTGCTGATTGCCTCCGTATAATTCTTCAAATTCATCGTAGACGCCTGTATTAATCTCAAATTCAAACGTTTTCTGCTTGACATTTTTTGATCCGTACAATTCCGTTTCAATCGATTTTTTAATCTCAGGCTTTGGTTTCGGCATTACATCGGTCACATCTTCCTGCAAAGTGTGATACGTTTTCTCCTGATTTTGGTTAATCACCATTTCAGGAATACTGCTTGTGCTGAAACCTGTAGCAATAATGGTAACCGAAATTTTATCGCCCAAAGCTTCATCCACACCATTTCCCCAGATCAGGTCGGCCGAATTTCCAGCTTTTTCCTGCACAAAATCAGTAATATTTCCAATTTCATCCATCGTAATTTCTTCAATTCCTGAAGTAATATTCAACAGAATGTTGCGGGCGCCCATTATGTCGTTGTTGTTCAGCAATGGCGAATTTAAAGCCTCTTCAACAGCAATTAATGCACGGTTCTCTCCCGAAGCTATTCCGGTTCCCATCAGTGCCACCCCACTGTTGCGCATCACCGTTTCAACATCGGCAAAGTCAACATTTATATAGCCCGGAACCGTGATGATTTCAGCGATTCCTTTGGCTGCTGTGGTCAAAATGTTATCGGCTTTGGCAAAGGCATCAGAGATTTTTGAATCGCCGTACATTTCGCGGATGCGTTCGTTGTTGATCACCAAAAGTGAATCAACATGGCTTTCCATGGCAGCAATACCTTCAACGGCCTGTTTGATGCGCCTGCGCCCTTCATTTCTGAAAGGAATCGTAACAATACCAACAGTTAAAATACCAAGTTCGCGGGCAGCCTGGGCAATCACCGGAGCGCCGCCGGTACCGGTTCCACCGCCCATCCCGGCCGTGATAAATACCATTTTCGTATTGTTGCCAAGTACTTTTTTAACATCGTCAATATTTTCGATTGCAGCTTCCCGTCCGGTTTCGGGTTTATTGCCCGCGCCACGACCTTCGGTAAGCGAAGAACCCAACTGGACTTTGTAAGGAACTGGGCTATTTATCAATGCCTGAGCATCGGTATTGCAAACCATAAAATCCACATCACGAATACCCTGATGGTACATGTGATTAACGGCATTTCCACCGCCGCCACCAACTCCAATTACCTTAATGATCGAACCCGTGTTCAGGCTTAAATCAAAATTCATAATTTCGTTTGACATGATCGTCTATTTTTCGTGTTTATAAATTATTTTCAGTCGTATCATCAGCTAACGAAGTGTCTTTGGCATCGCCAAGCAGTTTCGTAAACTGCCGGAAAAACCAACTGTCGACATTTCCGTTCTCTCCATTTGCCTCGCTGACAAGTTCACTTTTATCTTTTTTATGTTTTCGTCTGGATTTTGCCGGAACAGGCTGAGGCATTGCTGCCGGCTTACTAATATTTCCTGAAGTTTCGGCCATTTCGAAAGGAAGTTCATCTTCCAGGTTAATTTCAAATGCTGTTTCTGCTGCCTGAAGTTCAACCATTTCGACCGGGGCCTGAAATAAACGGTTGGGATTGATGTCGAAGCCGGTTGCAATAATGGTTACGCTGATCTGATTTCCCAGTTTGGCATCAGTTCCGTTTCCCCAGATAATCGTCGCATCCTGACCCGCTTCATCCTGCAAATAATCGATGATTTCGCCAATTTCGCTCATGGTTATTTCTTCAGTTCCTGAAATAATATTGAGCAAAATATCTTTCGTTCCTTTGATGCTGCTACTGTCCAACAGAGGAGATTCGAGCGCTTGTCTCACCGCATTCATGGCGCGGTCGGGGCCTTCAGCAAAACCGGTTCCCATAATGAAAACTTCGCTGCCCGACATCACTGTGCTTACATCGGC
Source organism: Prolixibacteraceae bacterium (assembly GCA_041652995.1). GTDB lineage: Bacteria > Bacteroidota > Bacteroidia > Bacteroidales > Prolixibacteraceae > Aquipluma. The sequence continues at coordinate 46,363 of JBAZGO010000007.1, read as the reverse complement.
AAAGTCAATGTTGATGTTTCCGTGAAGTGTAATAATTTCGGCCACTCCTTTAACGGCAGTGGTAATAATGTTGTCGGCTTTTTTAAAAGCCGCCGATGCCGTAAGATTTCCGTAGATTTTATGGAGTTTTTCATTGCTGACCACCAGCATGCTATCGACATATTGCTTGAGTTTCTCAACCCCTTCAAGCGCCTGATCGAAGCGCCGTTTTCCTTCTGATCTGGAAGGAATTGTAACCACTGCGATGGTTAAAATGTCTAGTTCACGGGCTAACCTGGCAATGACTGGCGCAGCACCGGTTCCGGTACCACCGCCCATTCCCGCCGTAATGAACACCATTTTCGTGGTTCCTTCAAGCACATTGCGAATATCTTCCAGATTTTCAATGGCCGCCTGTTCTCCCTGTGCCGGAAGGTTTCCGGCCCCACGGCCACCGGTGAGCGTAACTCCAAGTTGAATTCGAACCGGTACCGGATTGTTTGCCATTGCCTGCGCATCGGTATTGCAAACCATAAAGTTTACTCCCTCAATGCCTTCTTCGTACATGTTTTTGACGGCATTGCATCCGCCTCCTCCAACTCCGATAACTTTGATGATTGAAGAATGGGTGTGCTCTAAAGCGAAATTAAATATTTCATCGATCATAAGGCAGACTTGATTTAATCCTTACTTAAGTCATTTTTGTATCATCGTTGGTTTCTTCGAAAAACCCGATAACTCCCTGAACAATTTTATTTTGCATGGATTTCAAAATTCCGGGCTCATTTGATCTCGGTTTTCTAATCCTTTTTCCATTCCGATTATTCATTTGCCCGTCTTCTTCGGCCGCCATCTTCAGTAAACCAAGCACAGTGGCAAATCTCGGATCATCCAATTCTTTTCCGGCAACAAAAGTATTCAGGTTCGGTTTACCAATACGAACGTCGAACCCGGTATGAAATTTAATTAATTGCCCCAAATTGGGCAGTAACGATGTTCCGCCAGTAATAACAATTCCGGCTCCCAGTTTATCGGCATAACCAGATTTATGAACCTGGTAAAAAAATCCGGCAACAATTTCCTCCATTCGGGCCTGGATAATGTGAGCCAGATTTTTAAATGAAATCTGTTTCGGTTCCCATCCATGAATCGGAATGGTAACCACTTTATCTTCAGGAGCAAAATCGGCAATGGCCTGGCCAAACTGAACTTTAAGCGATTCGGCCTGCCGAACAGTAATGGCACACCCTTCTTTAATGTCCATTGTGACTACATTTCCGCCAAAAGGAACCATCGAGGTGTAACACAAAACGCCTTCGCAAAAAATGGATATTTTTGTTGTACCTCCGCCAACATCAACCAGCGCAACTCCGGTTTCCTTTTCTTCTTCAGTTAATACGACTGCGGAAGATGCGATCGGATCAAGAATAGCTTTCTGAACGTTAATTGAGCCCTTATTGAAACACATGGCAATGTTTCGCTGATAGAAATCGGGAGCAGCATGTACTTTGAAGTTTCCCTCAATCCGTTCGCCAATAGAACCCACCGGGCTTGTAATCCCTGACTCTCCGTCGATGGTATAAAATTCAGGATTTATGTGGTAGATCGACATATCTTCAGGTAGTTCAATTTTCCGGGCCATCTCCATCATCTGTTCAATATCGAATTCGGTAACACAATGATCGCGACCCAAAATTCTCTGCTGGCGCGATGTATGAGTGGTAAGTTGTTGTCCGGAGATATTTACAAAAACAGTATCAATGTCCTGTCCGCATTCTTTTTCTGCCTGACCAATGGCATCGCTTATGGCGGCGAATGCTTCTTCCACATTCAGCACCACTCCGCGCTTTATGCCCCGCGATGCACTATGTCCAAGCCCAATGATCTGAATTCTTCCTTCGTCGTTCTTTTTTCCGGCGAGGGCCACAATCTTTGTAGAACCAATGTCTACTGCTGCAAAAATTTTTTCGTTCTTGTCCATAATCTACTTTTTTGTACAAACAACCTGGTTCCGGTATTTTACACTGATGGTTTTATACTTGTTCCAGCCCAGATTTTTAAATCCCTGCTGGTAAACTGCTTTCAAATTTCTGAATTTCAACTGAAAATCTTCCGGCGTCCCAAATTCAATCAGGTAGTCGCCAACTTGCGGCAACAAAATCAAATCGCCGTTTTTCTGAATAAAAACCTGCTCAATTTGTGCCCGCCAAAAATCGTCCTTGTTCACAAAATCAGCCATTTTTAAAAGATCCTTTTGAATGGCTGCTTCAGGAAAAGTTCCGCTGGCAATTAAAATTCGGTCAACATATTTTGATGTAGAAGGTATTTTTGTTCCTCCTGCATCCAAATAATAATCCTCGATTGAATTCTTAAAACGAACCACCGGACTCCTTTCGTCAACATTTACCACCAATTTTCCTTTGAACGTAAAGCCTGTCGCATCAACTTTCCTGAAAATCTGCACATTGTCAAGCGTCGTGTAGGCGCTTAGTTTTTTTTCGATTTTATGAATCGGCACAGAAGCCAAAAAATGTCCCAAAACCGGCACACCCGATTTCTCAATCAATCCGGCAATATCATCTTCATCCAAAAACCGGGGCGATCCATGACTGATATTTACCACAATAGACTGGCATGTTACAGCTTCGCGCTGCACATAAGCGTAATAAACAGTAAAGCCGATGCATGCTGTTAAACAAATCCAACCTAATATGACCAATATTTTTTTAAGCATCATTCAACTTTACTAATTCTTCTTTAACAGCGTCAACCAATGTATCAATATCACCTGCACCCATCATAAGCACAATTCCGGGTTTGAATTTCGCGGCCAGTTTTTTGAGCTCCGCTTTCGAACACAATATTTTATTCTCGTTCTTTATCTGTTTAAAAATAATTTCAGAGGTTACACCTTCCATGGGTAATTCGCGGGCCGGATAAATATCGAGCAAAACAACCTGGTCAAGCAGATCGAGACTTCTGGCAAATTCTGCCGCAAAATCTTTCGTCCGGCTATACAAATGCGGTTGAAAAACTCCGGTTATTGTCCGGCCTTTGTACATGTCGCGAACCGACTGAATCGTTGCCCGAAGTTCTTCCGGATGATGACCATAATCATCGATCAAAAGATAGTTTGCGGTATTCAAATGAATATCAAATCTCCGTTTCACACCCATGTAAGTTACCAGGGCAGTCCGGATATCTTCCGGAGAAACACCGGCCAGCAATGCAAGCGCGGAAGCAGCAACCGAATTCTCGACATTAACCAAACCCGGATATTTTAAAACCAGATTCTCAATGGTAAATTCCGGAGCTTTTAAATCGAACCGGTAAAATCCATCTCTTAGTTCAATATTTTCAGCACAAAAATCAGCAGATTCGGTGATCGAATAGGAATACAACCGGCATTTCACCGTAAATTCAAATTTAGCCGGAAGTCCCTTTTTCAGAACAAGCGCGCCGCCTTCTTTAATCTTCCGGGCAAACTGGTAAAAACTATCGATGACTTTATCGTGCGACCCATAAATATCCAGATGATCGGCATCCATTGACGTAATTACAGCCAATTCAGGATTGAGACGAAGGAACGAACGATCGAATTCATCGGCTTCGGCCACAATCCATTCGCTATCTGCCGGTCCGAGAAGCAAATTTGAATTGTAATTTTTGGAAATACCGCCCATGAATGCTGAACAACCCAGAACAGAAGTATTCATTATGTGCGCGGTAATAGTCGAAACCGAAGTTTTTCCGTGCGTCCCGGCTACCGCTATAGTGCGACGGCTGTTGCAAATAATCCCCAAAACTTCGGCTCGTTTGTGAATGCTGAAACCACGGTCAATCAGGGCATTTAATTCCTGATGTGTAGCCGGAACAGCAGGTGTATAAACGATGAGTGAATCGGAAACATGGAGATTTTTCGGTATTAGTTCGGCATTGTCTTCGTAATGCACCGCAATTCCTTCTTTTGCAAGCTCGCCGGTAAGTGCAGTTGGCGTTCGGTCGTATCCGGAAACAACAATGCCCTGACTCGCAAAATAACGTGCCAGAGCGCTCATCCCAATTCCTCCGATACCCAGGAAATAGACTTTCTTTATGTCGGAAAATTTCAGCATTTAATTTTTTACAACCTCCATTATTACATCCACAATATCCTTTGCAGCATTGGGCCTCCCAAGCTTTTTTATATTTTCTGAAAGGCTTTTCATGCGAACTTTATCGTTCAGCAAGCTAAATGTTTCTTTCAACAATAGTTCTTTTGCATTGGCATCTTTTATTAACAAAGCGGCCTGATTTTCAACCAATGCCATCGCATTTTTGGTCTGGTGATCTTCGGCCACATTGGGCGACGGAACCAAAACCGAAGGTTTGCCAAGCAAACAAAGTTCAGAGATGGTGCCTGCGCCTGCCCTCGAAATAACCACGTCGGACACAGCATAAGCAAAATCCATCCGTGAAACAAATTCATGAATCTTCAGATTTTCAGGAGCGGTATTTCCAATTCGTTCCAGAATCTCCTTGTAATAGTAGCTACCCGTTTGCCAGATTATCTGAACACCTGATTTCCGGATCAATTCCAGATTGTCCATCACACTTTCATTCAAGGTGCGGGCACCAAGGCTGCCACCTACAATGAACACCAGTGGATTTTCAACGTTTAATTTGAAATATTCGTATGCCTCAGCCTTGTTAACTATATTCTCTTTCAGATTTTTCCGGATTGGATTACCGGTCACCACGATTTTTTCAGACGGGAAATAGCGGCTCATGTTTGGATAAGCCACGCATATTTTATTCACATCCTTCGAGAGCATTTTGTTGGTCACTCCGGCATACGAATTTTGCTCCTGAAGAACAGCCGGAATGCCTTTTCGCACAGCAGCTTTCAATATCGGGCCACTGGCAAAACCACCAACGCCAACTACAACATCAGGTTTAAAATCGGAAATTACCTTTCTGGCGAGCCGCATACTTTGAAACAACTTCAGGAAAAAAGTAAGCATCTTAAACGAAGGTTTGCGAGGAAACCCCATAACTGGCAAGCCAATGATGCGATAACCTGCAGCCGGAACACGTTCCATCTCCATTTTCCCGAGTGCGCCGACAAACAGAATGTCGGTTTCAGGAAAACGATCCTTAATCTCGTTGGCAATTGAAACTGCCGGGAAAATATGTCCGCCGGTTCCTCCTCCGCTAACTATGACTTTCAATTTGTTCATAAGGCCTGATCTTCGTTAGGTGTATCGACAACGACAAGCTGCTCGGCAGCCACTTTGTTTTTTTGATTGTTTGCACTTACAGCCAGAATGATTCCGAACGAAGCTGCAGTAAACAACATCGACGAGCCTCCCATACTTACCCATGGCAACGGCTGACCCGTTACCGGCACTGCACCAACCGAAACGGCCATATTTATAAATGCCTGAAAAGTCATCAGGAGCACCAGTCCAGTGACCATAAACGCCGGAAAAGTACGGTCGCAACGACGAACAATAATTACTCCCCTGAACAGTAGAATCAGGTAAAGCAAAGCCAGCGCAGCTCCGCCAACAAACCCATATTCTTCGATAAAAATGGCATAGATAAAGTCGTTGTAACCTGCTTCCATGTAATTACTCACCTCGCTGTTTCCAGGTCCCTTGCCAAACATTCCACCTTCAAAAATAGCCAAACGGGCATAATCAGCCTGAGTTGTTCCGTTTACTGCATCATTGTCGCCTTTCAAAAAATCGTCAATTCGGGCTTTGACGGTCTGAATTCGCCCTTTGCTTCCAATGCTGGCAGGAAATACGGTTGCCAGCGAATAGATCAGGATAAGGGCCAGAATTCCGGCTCCCACCAATGATAAAATGTATTTATAGGAAACACGCGCAATTAACATCAGGATAAGAACAGTTATAAAAATGAGTGCTGCTGTTGAAAAATTACTCATAAAAATCAGGAAGCAAACAACTCCCGAAACTCCTGTCACCCAATAAAATGCATGTTTGAGTTCTTCCTCGGTACGCTGTGCTTTCGAAAGCATGCGCGAAGCATACATGATCAGCGTTATTTTAGCGAGCTCGGCAGGTTGAAAACTAAAGAAAGCCATATCCAGCGAGCGAGAGGTTTCTTTGGAATGACCGCCAGTAAATTTAAACTGGATGATAGCGACGATTAAAGCGAATATGGTTACCCCGATCAATACCGGAGATATTTTAAAATAAACCACAACCGGGAGAATATTAACCAGAAGCAGCATAATCATAAATCCGGTCAGGATAAATACCACCTGACGGATTAAGTAATGCATTGTATTACCATTCGCTTCGCGGTAAGCCAGTTTTCCGGTTGCACTGTACACTATAACAAGTGATACCAGCGACAGGAAAATGAGTATGACCCAAAGCGTTCGGTCTCCTTTAAATATTTTAGCCAGTTTAGCTGCCATTTTACAATTCTCTTACTGCATTCTTAAACTGACGACCGCGGTCTTCGTAATTTTCGAACAAATCGAAACTGGCACATGCCGGCGATAGCAGAACGGTGTCACCGTTTTTTGCCAGATAATATGCCGAACGAACTGCATCTTCCATCGACTGGACTTCAACCATGTCGACACCCACACTTTTAAATGCTTCCAGAATTTTGGAATTGTCGGTTCCGAGACAAACGATGGCTTTCACTTTCGATTTAACCAAGTCGTACAACTGTGAGTAGTCGTTGCCTTTATCAATCCCGCCCACAATCCAGACTGTAGGCTGAGCCATGCTTTCGAGGGCATACCAGGTTGAATTGATGTTGGTTGCTTTTGAGTCGTTAATAAACTCGATGCCGTGAACACGCAAGAACCGTTCGAGACGATGTTCAACGCCTTTAAAATCGGACATACTTTCACGGATCTTTTCGTTTCTGATGTTAACGACCATTCCTGAAATACCTGCGGCCATTGAGTTGTAGGTGTTGTGGCTTCCCTGTAATGCAATATCTAAAATAGACATAGTAAAAATATTTTGTTCCCAGTTAATAATCAATTTATTGTCTGATACACCTGCTCCTTTTACCGGAGGCAGTCCCAATCCGAATGGAATGCATTGTGCTGCAAATTTTCGCTTCGACATTTCATCACTGACAACAGGATCGTCAGAACAATAGATGAAAAAGTCACTGTCCGTTTGGTTCTGTGCAATCCTGAATTTAGAATCGATGTAATTCTGAAATTTATAGTCGTACCGATCGAGATGATCGGGTGTAATATTTAGCAAAATGGCAACTTCAGCCCTGAAATCGTACATTCCGTCGAGTTGAAAACTGCTCAGTTCAATCACGTAATAATCGAAATCGTTCTCAGCGACCTGCCAGGCCATACTTTGCCCCACGTTACCGGCCAAGCCCACATTGTACCCGGCTTTCTGAAACATGTGGTAAATGAGCAGCGTTGTGGTCGTCTTTCCGTTGCTTCCGGTAATGCAAATCTTTTTGGCCGATGTGTACCTACCGGCAAATTCAATTTCCGAAATGACCGGGACTCCGCTTTCTTTCAGCTTTTTAATTAACGGCGCTTTATCCGGAATTCCGGGACTTTTAATCACCACATCGGCATTCAATATCTTTTCTTCGGAATGTTTTCCTTCTTCAAAATCAAAATTCCGGTCAGTCAGTTCCTGTTTGTATTTCTCTTTGATACTTCCGAAATCAGAAATAAACACATCAAAGCCCTGCTTGCGGGCCAGAATGGCTGCTCCAACTCCGCTTTCGGCGGCTCCCAATATGACTGCACGTTTCTTCATTAGCGCATTTTCAGGGTTACAATGGTTAAAACGGCCAGAATAATTCCAACGATCCAGAAACGAGTTACGATTTTAGCCTCCGGAATTCCCTGTTTCTGAAAATGATGGTGAATCGGGCTCATCAGGAAAATCCGCCGCCCTTCACCGTATTTCTTTTTGGTGTATTTGAAATAAGCCACCTGGATAACAACCGACAGATTCTCGATCACAAAAATTCCGCACAAAATCGGGATCAGGATTTCCTTCCGGATAATGATGGCAAAAACGGCCAGGATTCCGCCAAGCGCCAGACTTCCGGTATCGCCCATAAACACTTGCGCCGGATATGAATTGTACCACAGAAACCCGACGGTTGCCCCGATAAATGCCGAGATAAACACAGTCAACTCTCCTAGATTCGGGATGTACATGATGTTCAGGTATTCGGCATAAATGACGTTACCGCTCACGTACGCCAGAATTCCAAGCGTGGCGCCGCTAATTGCCGACGTTCCCGTGGCCAGCCCGTCGATTCCATCGGTAAGGTTCGCGGCATTCGACACAGCAGTTATAATTAAAATAATGGCCAGGGCATAAATCAGCCAACGCCACGATTTTGCACTGTTGCCTAAAAACCCTACCAGAAAAGCATAATCGAATTCATGATTCTTGATGAACGGGATAGTGGTTTTTGTTGATTTCACTTCGTTCGTCACATGCTGTAAGCGCTGCTGACCAGTGATGCTGTCGGTTACCATTTCTTTGATAAACAATCCGTTTTCGTCAACCATTCGTTCGCGCACGACTACATCGCTCGAAAAATAGAGCGTGGCTGCCACAATCATTCCCAACGAAACCTGTCCCAGAATTTTGAATTTTCCGGCCAGCCCTTTTTTATCTTTCAGGAAAACTTTGATGTAATCGTCCATGAAGCCAATTAATCCAAGCCAAATGGTGGTCACAAGCATCAGGATAATGTAAATGTTGTTGAGCTTTGCAAAGAGCAAAGTCGGAATAATGATGGACGCCAAAATGATGATTCCGCCCATGGTTGGCGTTCCTTTTTTCTGTAGTTGACCTTCGAGACCCAGATCGCGAACTTCTTCGCCAATTTGTTTTTTCTGCAAAAATCTGATCAGGCTTTTCCCATATCCAACAGTTATCAGCAGCGACAAAATGATGGCTGCACTCGATCGGAAGGAAATGTACTGCAACATCCCCAATCCCGGGATGTCGAAATCTTTTAAAAGCTGATACAAATGATAGAGCATGACAAACTGTTTTAGATATTCCCGAAAATTTCGTTGATAATTTCCTTATCGTCGAAATGATATTTTATTCCTTTAATCTCCTGATAATCTTCGTGCCCTTTTCCGGCAACCAGAATTATATCGCCGGTTTTGGCCAGCATACAAGCAGTTTTTATGGCTTCTTTCCGGTTTACGATCGACAAAACTTTGTGCTTTTGGCTGGCTTCAATCCCAGCTTCCATGTCGGCCAGAATCTGTTCAGGTTCTTCCGAACGCGGATTATCGGAGGTCAAAATCACTTTGTCGCTTTGTTTCACAGCTTCTTGAGCCATAATCGGGCGCTTGGTTTTATCGCGGTCGCCACCGGCGCCAACAACAGTGATTACCTGTTCATTTCCGGTCCGTATTTCGGCTATTCCAGACAATACATTCTGAATGGCATCGGGCGTGTGTGCATAATCAACAACTGCATATTTTCCTTCAGGAGAACGAATAATTTCGAACCTTCCTGAAACAGGACGCAACTCGCTCAAAATGCGCAACATGTCGTCGTGATCAGCACCAAGCAAAAGGCTGGCACCTAAAACAGCCATCAAATTACTGGCGTTGAAAATTCCGGTAAAATGTGTCCAGACTTCCTGACCTTCGAGACTGAGCAACATCCCATCAAAATGCTTCTCAAGAACCTTGCAACGAAAATCGGCCAATGCACGAAGCGAATATGTTTTCTTTGATGCCCGTGTATTTTGAAGCATGACCATTCCGTTTTTATCGTCGGCATTGGTCAATGCGAAAGAATTTGCAGGTAACTGATCAAAGAATTTTTTCTTTGCTTTAAGATATTCGGCAAACGTGTGGTGGTAATCCAAATGATCGTGTGTCAGGTTGGTAAAAATTCCACCGTCAAACTGTATTCCTGAAATCCTATCCTGATCAATGGCATGCGAACTCACTTCCATGAAACAATATTCACATCCGGCATCAACCATGCGTGCCATTAATTCCTGAATCTGCAACGCATCCGGAGTGGTGTGCGTGGCATGAAATTCATCAGCGCCGACATAATATTTAATGGTCGAAATTAAACCAACTTTATAGCCAAGAAGCGTAAATGTTTTGTACAACAAACTGGCAATGGTGGTTTTTCCGTTCGTTCCGGTTACACCAACGACTTTAAGATTAGCCGATGGATTTCCGTAGAATGATGCGGCCAGTTTGCCAAATGCAGTCTGCGTGCCTTCTATCTTCACAAGTACTACTCCTGAAGGAAAATCGGCAGGAACAATTTCACAAACTACAGCGGCAGCACCCATTTCAATGGCTTTTGCAATAAATTGGTGCCCGTCGACATGCGAACCTTTTACGGCAACAAACAAATCGCCGGATTTCACTTGTCTTGAATCGAACTGAATGTGCTGAACTTCGAGCGACAAATCTCCGCGGGTTTCAAGCAATTCTATGCCTTTCAATATGTCTTTTAATACGTTCATTGTTGTCACTTTTGGGATTGTTCTGCATTTTTAGCTGCCGCCTGTTTCTTCTTCTCCAAAGCTTTTTGCGCCGCAACTTTTTCCTTCCATTTTCTAATTGCTTCCGGACTTGGCGCTGGCTTGGCAGCCTGATTCTTTTTCTCTGCTGCTTTTTGGGCTGCCACTTTTTCCTTCCATCTTTTGATAGCCTCCGGACTCGGTTTTGGTTTCGCTGCCTGTTTCTGGCTAACTTTTGGTTTTGACACTGAAGTCGGTTTCACTTTGGGCTTTGCAACGACCCGAACTGGCTGTTCAACTTTTTTTTCTGTCGAAACATCAGCCACTGCATCTGATTTTATGGAATCGGATTGACTCAGGCTATCCTTTTGAATAATCTGCAGATCATCAAATCCAAGTTCGAGTGTAACTAAATCACCATCAACACAACTTGTCCCCGGAACCGGAGATTGATGAAAAACGCGGCCAAAACCCTTAATTTCCGTTTTCAAACCGGATTTTTCCAGAAGGTAAACAGCATCGTTGGCTCCCATTCCAATCACATCAGGAACAGTTCCCGGAGTTTCGTTTACTCCCTTCACAAAAACGGTCATGGTGTCGTTGGTAACCTCAACCTGATCGGCAGTCATATTTTCTTCCTGAATTTTAAATCCAAGATCTTTCTCGAGCAGCACCACATCGTCGCGCAAACCTGGTTTTACCAGCGGTATTTCGTTATAGGGCGGAATAGAATCAGCGGCAGGTTCGAGGTACGAAGCATAAACTTTATCTGCAATTCCCCTGAAAACCGGTCCGGCAACAGAACCTCCGTAGAATTTGCCTTTCGGTCCTACAATTACCACAATACAACTGTATTGAGGATTATCGGCCGGGAAATATCCGCAAAAAGATGCCTGATATTTTTTTCCTCCGGCGCTGGTATACCCCTTATTATCGTTTGCGATTACAGCCGTACCAGTCTTTCCGGCAATTGTGTAATACGGATTTTGCAACGATTTTCCGGTACCCTCAGTACAAACTCCCTTCAGCAAGTCCTGGGCTTTTGCCAAAGTGGATTTTGAACAAAGTGAAGGATTGATTACTTCGGTTTGAAACTTCCTGACAGGAATTCCATTTTCCCGAATCTCTTCTATAAATTTTGGTTTGACCATTACTCCATTGTTGGCCACAGCGTTGTAAAAAGTCAGTGTTTGAATTGGCGCAACCTTAATTTCGTATCCGTGCGCAATCCATGCCAGCGAAGGCCCCCACCAATCGGGATCAGTCGGATATTTTATGCGGGGTTCAGCTTCTCCGAGAAACCCGAGCCCAAGCTGTTTATTTAACCCAAAACTGTAAATCCGGTCGATAAAATCTTTTTCTCTTCCTTCGTAAAACTTGGTGATAATTTTTGCTGTCCCAATGTTCGACGAAAGTTCAAATATTTTTTTCATGCTAATCATACCATGACCGCCATGATCGTAGTCGCTGTCCTTCATTTTTTGCCCGCGGTATTCCCAAAGCCCGCGACCGGTATCAAACAGATCAGCCGTGTCAACATAGCCTTCTTCCATGGCCACAATCATCGAAACCAGCTTAAAGGTTGAGCCGGGCTCACTGCAACCGGCATGTCCGAATGCAAAATTGTAAGTTTCGCCGTAAGTGCCATCTTTCTTGCGGCCCATGTTTGCAATCGCTTTAATGTTTCCGGTTTTCACTTCCATCACAATGGCGGTTCCCCATTCAGCCTGACTGATTTCCATCTGTTTACCCAACGAAGTTTGCGCGTAATCCTGAAGATTAACATTAATGGTCGTAATTACATCCTTGCCTTCTTTCGGCTCAACAAGCGGTGTACTGATCCAGCTTCCGGAGAAATTTCGTTTAAGCGCCAAGCCGTTTTGCCCGGCCAGGTAATTTTCTTCCAACCCTTCAACACCTGTATAGCCCACATTTCCGTGAACCCCTCCAAAAACTCCTTTATTAAGTACACCAATAGTCCGGCTAGCCAAATCCCCGTGAGGAAGAATCCGCTTGTTTTCGGTTACCACAATCAGTCCCGAACCAAAATGGCTGCGCGACATGGTTTTCAGTAATTTAAAATCCTGAAATTTATTGTGGTCGATTTGCTCCGGATTAATCAGGAACCATCTGTTTTTCCGTTCATGGGCCGATTTTAAACGTCTCCTGAAGTCATTTTTCGAGAACCCAAAAAACGCAGATATTTCGTCGACCATTTGTTCTGATTCAGTATCAAAAATTTGTTGCACGCGGGGCGCCATCATGTCCATCCTGATTTCGTAATAAGGAACCGATGTCGATAAAATACTTCCGTCGTCGGCACATATATTTCCGCGCTTGGCCCAGATTTCGGTGGTATTATTCCGGAGATCTTTGGCTATTAGCACCCATTTTTCGGTATCAACATTCTGTATCAGGAGAATACGGCCAACTATAACAAGGCCGAATAAGGCAATCGCAAAATATACGATGCCAAATCTCAGTGTTATAGCTCTCCTTATTTCCATTACTTAGTTTCTGTTTTTTTAATAAATATCCGCTTTGGCGGTTCCACCGGTTCAATCAAATCGATCTTTCGCTCGATCACTTTTTTGGTAACTTCCGATGGCCGGTTGATGTACATGAGTTGTGTTTCGTGAATCACCGACTCAGCTTTGTATTCTTTCAAAGAATCTCTGACCATCTCCATTTTCAGGATCGTCTTTTCGGTCCAGTAACGATTGGTAATCATGCCAATCCCAAGCAAAGCGAGAAAAAAGACAAAGGGTAACTGTTTGGTAACCTTTTCACTGGCCAAAACTGTTCCTCCCAGAATGCTTTTTAATCCGGCTCTCGGGTTTCTTTTATTGCCTGTATCTTTTTGTTCTGTCATGCGTTCTTTTCTGCAATTCTAAGTTTGGCGCTTCTGGCTCTCGGATTCTGCTCAATTTCTTCTTCCGACGGAACAATTACTTTTCGATTCACTGCCTGTAATGGAGACTCAACATTTCCAAAAAAGTCCTTTTCCTGCTTTCCCGAAAAATCGCCCGACTTGATAAAATTCTTAACCATTCTATCTTCCAGCGAATGATACGTAATCACCACCAACCGGCCACCCGGTTTTAGCAACTGTATGCTTTGCTCCAGAAACTCGTGCAAAACATCCATTTCCTTGTTGGTTTCAATGCGCAAAGCCTGAAACACTTTGGCCAGGTATTTACTTTCCTGAAAACGAGGAACACACGGCCCCAGGGCTTCTTTAAATTGCTCAATCGACTTCACCGGTTTGACATTTCGTACTGAAACCAATTGACGGGCCAACCGGCCTGCATTGTCAATCTCGCCATATTCCCGAAATATTGTCCTTAGTTGTTCTTCAGAATATGTATTTACAATATCAGCGGCAGTTTGCGACGAATCGCGATTCATGCGCATATCCAAATCGCCATCGAAACGAAAGGAAAAACCCCGCTCGGCTACATCAAAATCATGCGACGAAACGCCCAGATCGGCCAAGATTCCGTCAACCTGATCGACATTATAAAACGTTAGGAAATTCCGCATGTATTTGAAGTTGTGCCTGATGAAAAAAAAGCGGTCGTCGCGGATAATGTTTGCTGCGGCGTCTTCGTCCTGATCGAAAGCAAAAAGGCGACCCGTTTTTAACCGGCTAAAAATTTCGCGCGAATGACCACCGCCACCAAAAGTAACGTCAACATAATCGCCATTCGCCTTAATTTCCAGCCCGTTGACACTTTCGGCCAACAAAACAGGTACATGATATTCTCTTTCCACTTTTAATTACCTTCATTACCACCTACAAGTCGATCAAATAAGCTCGCGTAATCGTCCCACGACTGAGTGTAACTATTGTATTCTGCCGCATCCCATAATCTTATTCGGTTGCCCTGACCAGTAAACATCACCTCTTTTTTTATTCCTGCTTTTTCAAGAAAAGTATTCGGGATATTCATCCTGCAACTGTCAGGCACCTGAATAATCTTGAAATTGTCGTAAAAAATATCGAGTATCCGGCTGTGTTGCCTGTTATCCCGATTTAGTTTCGACGTTACCTGCACAATACGTTTTTCCCACTCATCCATGGTGTAAATATTCAGACACTTCTCATGAGGATCCTTCTCGACAGCCAATTGGCCACCGGGAACACTGCCACCCATTTCGTTCTTGTAATCGGCTGGCAGCACTACCCTACCTTTTTCATCGAAGGTTGCTTCTTTTTTCGAGGAGAAGTTCATTTTTTTCAAGTGCCTAAAATCCAATTGTAAAAGTAATAAAATCGAACTAAAATCAGTCACACTGATCCACTTTCAGCCCTTTTCAGTCACCCAAAAATATAAAAAAAATTGTCAGTAAACTGTTTATAACCTGTGAATAATTAAAAATCACATATTTTATACAACTGACATTCATTTCTTTATATTTTATACACAATATTCGCAAAATCGTTGATAAAACGTTTTCAATACACAAAAGTAATCATCCAAAGTAAGTTGCGAAGCAAAAAATCACAATTGTTAATAAGTTTTCTGAATGATCAAAATCCGGTACTTTTCAAACGTCTTTTCGATTCAGTTTGATAACCGGAATCTAACTGTGAGCAAGGAAATTCAGGCCTTTCAAAAATTATCGGTTCCTGATTCCCTCAAAATTAAACTCTTTGCACAAAAGGAATGTTCTCCTCAACCAACAAAAATGGACACAAGTTCCGGCAATTTGGAATAATTTTATATTTTCGGCATCCACAAATTAGTGATTAGCATGAATTCTGAAAATCGAGAACCGGTTAAACCAATAAATATCAAGGAAATGTTCCTGAAAAAAAATCCGAAGCTGGCCAAAAAGCTTCCCGGATTTGTTTACCGGTACATTAACCGAATTATGCACATCGACGAAATCAACGTTCTTTTGGCCAATCACGGCACTGAAAGTGGGATTGAATTTGCCAGAAGCATGGTCAAACATTTCAATGTTCACGAAACGATAAACGGAGTTGAAAATCTTCCCGCTTCGGGTCGTTTCATATTTGCATCGAATCATCCGCTGGGAGGTTTCGACGCTCTGTTGATTCTGTGCAACATCGACCGACTGTTGGGACCCGCCATTACGCTTGTGAATGACGTGCTGATGAGCATTCCGCAACTGACACCTATTTTCGTACCATTAAATAAACACGGCGGCCACAGTAAAGATGTAATCAGGCAAATCCATGAAGCCTATTCGTCCGACAAGCAAATTCTGATTTTCCCTTCAGGATTTGCATCCAGACGAATCAAAGGCAATATTCAGGACTTTGACTGGAAGAAACATTTTATCGCTAAGTCAATTGAATATCAACGCGATGTAATTCCAATTCATGTGAGTGGCCGAAATTCAGGATTCTTTTATAGCCTGGCCAATTTCCGCACTTTTTTCCGGATGAAGTGGAATCTTGAAATGTTTTTTCTGGCTGATGAGACTTTTGGCCATAAGAATCAGGAATTTACCATAACCTTTGGAAAACCGATTCCATACACACATTTCGATAAAAGCAAAACTCCGGATCAATGGGCAGCCGAAGTAAGGGACATAGTGTATAAATTACCAATTCAGCCTCAGGGCCAACATTAATCAATCGAAAAAAACATTTCTGATAGATTTTTTTTAGTTTTGTACCTCCATAAAAATCAGAATAAGTTAGTATGAAGGATATAATTGCACCTGTGCCAAGGGAAGCTCTGAAAGCTGAACTGACACCGGAAAAATTGATGCGGAGGACGAATAAGGGCGACAACGAAATATACATTATTACCCATCAGGATTCACCCAACGTAATGCTGGAAATTGGACGTGTCAGGGAAATTACATTTCGCGATGCCGGAGGAGGAATGGGAGAAGATGTTGACATTGATGAATATGATACAAGCAAAGACCCATACAAACAACTGATCGTTTGGGATCCGCAGGCTCAGGAAATTATTGGTGGATACCGCTACATTTTATGCAACACCCTGGAGCTTGACGAGCATGGAATTGTTCCGCTGGCCACCACCCAACTTTTTAATTTTTCTGATAAATTCATAAAAGAGTACCTTCCGTACACGCTGGAACTGGGTCGTTCGTTTGTTCAGCCTCACTACCAGTCGAGCAAAGCCGGAGCCAAAGCACTATTCGCGCTCGACAATTTATGGGACGGACTGGGCGCTTTGATTGTTGATCATCCGGAAATTAAATATTTCTTCGGAAAAGTGACTATGTACACGCATTTCCACACACATGCACGTAATCTGATTCTTTATTTCTTCCAGAAATATTTCAGCGATCGTGAAAACCTGGTGACTCCGATTCACCCAATGGATCTGGGGATAAACACTGAGGAAATGTTAAAAGTGTTTAACGGCGGATCGTACAAGGAAGATTATAAAATATTATCTCAGAAAGTACGCGAATTTGGTGAAAACATTCCACCGCTGATTAATGCTTACATGAACCTGAGCCCGTCGATGAAAACATTTGGAACCGTGATCAACGATCATTTCGGAGGCGTCGAGGAAACTGGTATCATTCTTACGATTTCTGATATTTACGAAGCAAAAAAAGACCGTCATATCGAAACTTATTTAAGGACAAAGGAAACCTCCGACTGGCCTTTACCAGAATAATCCAACCATGTCATATTACCGCGAACACGAAAAATTCCATGTTGCTGTCGACTCCATTATTTTTGGATACGACGAAGAAGGCCGTGAATTAAAAGTACTGTTGCTGAAGCGAAATTTTCAGCCTTCAAAAGGCGAATGGTCGTTGATGGGCGGTTTTCTGAAAAACGACGAATCGGTTGACCATGCTGCCAAACGAATCCTGAATCAGCTTACCGGACTTTCGGATGTTTATATGGAACAGCTCTACACATTTGGAGAGCTCGATCGTGATCCGGGTGCCCGGATTATTTCGGTTGCCTACTTTGCACTCATCAAAATCAATGCTTCCGACCTCGAGCTTGTTAAAACTCATGGCGCAACCTGGATTCCGATTTCATCCTTGCCTCAATTGATTTTCGATCATTCGGCCATGATTGAACGGGCCATGAAAAAACTACAGGTCAGGGCCCGGACACAACCCATCGGATTCGAACTTTTACCTGATAAATTTACCATCCCTCAACTTCAGGGATTGTACGAAGCCATTTACAACAAAACGCTCGACAAACGAAATTTCAGGCGAAAACTATTGTCGATGGATTTGCTTGAGAAGCAGGAAGAAAAGGAAAAAGAATCGTCGCGTAAAGGCGCCTGGTACTACCGCTTCGATCCGAATAAATATGAAGATTTATTGAAGAGGGGATTTAATTTCGAGTTATAAAAAGACACAATATAAAATAAAATAGTTTAACCTGAAACGTAAACCGATGGAATTCAAAAGGCATTAATTGGCAGAACCTTCGCCGCCAACAATGGCTGCCACAGCAAGAATCCCAACTATTGAAGTTATAAATAGTGTACGGCCAATTGCAGTATTCTTCCTGACATAAAACTGATTCCCCGGAATAATACCCAAAGAACTGGGTGGAACTGATGTTGCAAAATAATCGGATACCCAAAAAGTGTTATCAAACTGGATTGGATTTTTAAAACTCTCATTGTCCGAAACAGATAGGAAAATCCTAAAGCTAAGTGGCGAATCTTCTTTTGAAAAAGAAAATTTCCGTGCATTAACTTTTCCCTGATCGGTATAAAGCACCTTTCTTTCGCTTAACTGAACCGGAGTAGTAAAAAACTTCGACTGCAAAACATACCTATTCGCTGAAATGTTAGCATGTGGCGGAATGAAGGTCATTTTATCGTTCTTCACTATGGTACCTTCTATGTCGCTGGTGGAACTAACCACCGAATTTTCCGGAACAACTTTATACTCTGTTGCATTGGCTGTAATCCTGGCCTCATCCTTCCACAAGCTTTTGCTTTGCCCGTTAGTTATCAATGCCGATTTTCCCCAGTCGATGTAAAGCGGTTTGTCGAGCTTATTGAATAACTCGATATGAATTGGGCCACCATTTCCATAAAATGAATAAATGATACTAACAGAATCATTCTCGATCAGAAATTCGGATTTGTCGTTCTGTTGCATATCGCTTGATAGTTTCACATGTTGATAGACCGAACAACCTGAGAGAAACACAACAAACAAAAGACCTGACAGGATTATTGGAAGAGTTTTCATTATACCGTTCGATTAATGGGTTTAACACGCTTTTCCAGCCAAAGCTAACAAAATATAAACCGATGTACTAATCATAGTAAAAAATTTACCAGTTTACACCAAATAAAAAAAGGGATTTCATCTCGGTTTAAAAGATGAAATCCCACTCTATATTGTCAATCTGCGTTCAATACGCTCAGACAGCAGCTCTGATTAAGGCACCAAACCTGGAACTTAAAACTTCTTTAATACGCTCTTCCGCCTTTGCCCTCCACGTAGTTGATAAACGATGTGTTCACCACTTTGTTTCCGCCCGGAGTTGGATAGTTTCCGGTGAAATACCAGTCGCCGGTATCGTTAGGGCAAGCCACATGCAGATTCTCGATGGTCTGGTAAATAATTTCCACCTCGGCCTTGCAGTCGTCGGGCTTCAGCAGTTCGGCAATTTTGGCCGAAACTTCTTCAGCTTTAAACGGTTTGTATATTTCTTTCACGTAGTTTACAATCTCTTCCTTCGGAAGGTTTTCCTGCTCTTTACACTTGCGGTAAACCTCGTCAATCACGTGGTGCTGATTGGTTTCTTTCAGCAATTCGATGGCGGCATTAAACGCAATGAATTTATCGAGAACGGCCATGTCAATTCCGTAGCAATCGGGGTAGCGTATTTGCGGAGCCGACGAAACAATAATGATTTTCTTCGGATTCAGCCGGTCCAGAATTTTCAGGATACTGTTTTTCAGGGTGGTTCCGCGCACAATCGAATCGTCGATAATAACCAGCGTATCGGTATTCTCGCGGATAATTCCGTAAGTCACATCGTAAACATGGGCAACCAGATCGTCGCGGCTGGCATCGTCGGCAATGAAAGTACGCAGTTTCACGTCTTTGATGGCCAGCTTTTCAACCCTTGGCTCAACCGATAAAACTTCTTCCATTTCTTCGTTGGTGATACTGCCGTTGCGCTCTTTCAATTCTTTGATTTTCCAGTCGACGCAATATTGCCTCACGCCCTGAACCAGCCCGTAGAAAGCTGTTTCGGAGGTATTCGGGATAAAAGAGAATACGGTATTCTCGATGTCGTAGTTAATCGATTTCAGGATGGCCGGCGAAAGCAAACGGCCCAGCATTTTACGCTCCTGGTAAATATCCTTGTCGCTTCCGCGCGAGAAATAGATGCGTTCGAACGAACAGGAACGGCGGGTATGCGGAACCCTGATCATTTTATTCGAAACCGAACCATCTTTTTTGACAATCAGCGCTTCGCCTGGTTTTACTTCATGTACAGTGTCCCATTTTACATTCATCACCGTTTGGATGACCGGACGTTCGGAAGCTACAACGACGATTTCGTCGTCGTAATAATAAAAGGCCGGGCGAATTCCCCACGGATCGCGCATCACAAAAGCATCGCCATGACCAAACATTCCGGCAATGGCATAACCTCCGTCCCAGTCTTTGCTCGAATTTTCGAGTACTTTCTGCACATCCAGATTTTTTTCGATCAGCGGCGAAATTTCGCGGTTCGAATAGCCTTCGTTTTTGTATTGCCTGAAGTGAAGCTGGTTCTCCTCATCGAGAAAGTGACCCACTTTTTCAAGAATAGTTACCGTATCGGTGTATGCTTTTGGATGTTGGCCCAAGGCAATCAGTTTTCTGAAAAGTTCGTCGGTATTGGTGAGATTGAAATTTCCGGCAAGCACCAGAGTTCTCGATTTCCAGTTGTTCTGCCGCATGACCGGATGCACAAATTCGATGCTGTTCCGTCCGAAGGTTCCGTAGCGCAGGTGCCCCAGGTAAACTTCGCCCGAAAAAGGTACATTTTCGTATACCCACCGAATGTCGGCATCTTTAGGTTTATTTTTCTCCGCTTTTTTTACTCCTTTGGCAACTTTGTCGAACACATATTTTATCGGGTTTTGCTCAATCGACCGATGCCGGTTGATGTATTCCTGTCCCGGATCCAATTCCATTTTCACATTCACAATTCCGGCGCCATCCTGTCCGCGATTGTGTTGCTTTTCCATCAGCAGGTACAGCTTGTTCAGGCCATACTGCCAGGTGCCGTATTTTTCCTTGTAATATTCAAGTGGTTTACGTAAACGTATCAATGCTATTCCACACTCATGCTTAATCAATTCGCTCATTGTTCTTCGTTTTGTTCTTCACTTTCAGGATATAATTCAGGGAATCGTATCATATCTTTTACGATAAAGGCATTTGGGTACTTCGACGCAATATAGGCTTTCGTTTTCAGCGCTTCGCTTTTGTTCCTGAAATCGCCAATCCGGACTTTGAAATTGGGAGTCTGAAACAAAAGATAACTGGCAATGTCTGGAAATACCAGGTTAAATTCATTTTTCACCCGCACGGCCTGCTCCCGGGCTTTGGTATCGGATGCGAAAAATATTTCCAACCGAAAACCGTCGGCGCCATGCTTCCGTTGATTCATTTGCGAATGCCTGACGAGTAAATCTGTAATTCTGGGGTCTTGCCTGATCTGTAATTTTTCGAGGAAGTCTTCCATTTTTGCGGTTTGGTTTGAGATGGCCGGGTTCAGTCCAAGAGTATCCGTTTGAGCAAAGCCCATGGAGCTGAAAAGCATAAAAAGGAAGATTACACAACACAAATACCTCATACGATCAGTTTTTGAGTTTGCAAATATACATTTTTAATGTAAAACCCTACCTACCGAATTCATTTCCTGATTCTGCAGTTTTGAATCTGAACCAAAAATAACATGCAGAATATCTGCCATTTACCCAAGCAAATACAGATTAGTCTCCTCCGCTAAATTTTGTTTTTTTCCTGAATGTTAAGTTTTTGTTTTCAAGCCTCACCTGGCTCCTCCTTTTGACAAGCATTTGATTGAAATGCATCGGGAATTTAAAGAGTCTGCCTGCTGAGACTGATTACTGAACACGGGTTCACTTGCTTATTCCTGAAAATTAATGAAATTTGCAGTCCCGAAAAATCATCTCCGGATGTGATAATTTGAAAACATTGGAAAAGAAAAAGTTATTTATTGAAACGTATGGTTGCCAAATGAATGTGGCCGACAGCGAAGTGGTTGCAGCCATCCTTCAGGACCGGAGTTACGAACCGGTTGAAAGCGCCGATTGCGCCGATGCCATTTTCCTGAATACCTGCTCGGTGCGCGACAATGCCGAGCAACGCATCTGGCATCGGCTCGATTATTTTAAAAGCCTGAAGAAAAAGAACAAAAAACTGGTTGTTGGCGTGCTGGGTTGCATGGCCGAACGGGTTGGCGACGAGTTGCTGGCCCATGCGGCGGTCGATCTGGTGGCCGGACCGGATGCTTACCGCGATCTGCCTTTCCTGATTGACAAAGCGCAAAACGGAACCGGGGCCATCAACGTTGAACTTTCGGAAAACGAAACCTACGATAAGATTACGCCGGTGCGCATTGGCGAAAAAACACTTTCAGGATTTGTGAGCATTACCCGCGGATGCAACAATTTTTGCACATATTGCATTGTTCCGTACACCCGAGGCCGCGAACGAAGTCGCGATCCGCACGACATTGTGAATGAAGTGAGTGATTTGGCACAAAAGGGTTACCGCGAAGTGACTTTGCTGGGTCAGAACGTAAATTCGTACAAATGGCTTCCCGAAGGCGAACGCAAACCGGTGCGTTTCTGGGATTTGCTCGAATTGGTGGCTGAAGTTGATCCGCTGATCCGGATCCGGTTCACGACCTCGCATCCCAAAGACATGTCGGACAAAGTACTGAAAGCCATTGCCAAACATCCGAACCTGTGCAGACACATTCATTTGCCGCTTCAGTCGGGCAGTTCGCGCATTTTGAAACTGATGAACCGCAAATACGACCGCGAATGGTATCTCGACCGGATTCGTGCCATCCGCGAGATTTTACCCGACTGTGGATTGAGTACCGATGTTTTTTGCGGCTTCTGCACCGAAACATTGGAAGATCACCAGGAAACGCTTTCGCTGATGGAAGAGGTGAAATTCGACATGGCTTTCATGTTTAAATATTCTGAACGGCCGGGAACGTATGCTCACCAGCATTTACCCGATGATGTTCCGGAAGAAGAAAAACTGCGCAGGCTCGATGAAATCATCAGGCTGCACAACCGCTTGTCGCACGAAAGCAACCGGCGCGACATTGGGAAAACGTTTGAAGTGCTGGTGGAAGGAACCTCGAAAAAGAGCAAGGATGAACTTTTCGGACGGACTTCACAAAACAAGGTGATCGTTTTTCCGGCAAAGAACTTTCAGAAAGGCGACTATGTGCAGGTAAAAGTGCTGAGGTGCACACAAACAACGCTGATTGGGGAAGAAGTGGAAAATTAGTAGCCAGTCGCAGTGATCAGTAAATAGGAAACATCCAATACTGAATACACAATTTCCAATATCCAAAGTCCACGACTCGGAACTTTGAACTTGAAACTTGAAACTTTTTAGATATGGGCAAATTAATTAAGGATTTCAACAGTTACCGCGAGAAAATGAATGAGAAAATTCTGGCGGCGGATAACAAAGTGATGAAACGCATTTACAGTGTCGACACGCTGACTTATCGGGATGGCGCGCTGAGTTCTAAAACCAAGGAAATGATTGGGCTGGCGACTTCGATGGTGCTGCGTTGCGACGATTGTGTGAAATATCATTTGGGAAAATGTTACGAACTGGGTGTTACAACTGCCGAAGTGTTCGAAATATTTTCGGTGGCCAACCTGGTTGGCGGAACCATCGTGATTCCTCATACCCGTCGTGCAGTCGAATATTGGGAAGAATTGCAGGCGCAGTAAAAGAAATTGGTGCAGCCTAAGGATAACTTCAGCTATCCGCCCTTGCGGCAGCAGTGGTTTTCTATGTGCATCTTTCCGCTCAGGCTGTTTTTCGGCTTGACAGGAAATCGCCCGCAGTCCGCCCCTGCGTGTAGCTTCCTCCGCTATGCCGCATGCTAAACGACTGCTAAGTATGACGGAAAATAACAACTCGAAAGATTAATTTAAACAAATATTAATATTATGGAAAAATTACAATTCAAAGTAAGCATCAATGCACCTGTGACCAAGATTTATGATTTTATGCTTGGCATCAACAGTAAATCAACTTATGAGCAATGGACTTCTTTGTTTAACCCGACATCGACCTATGAAGGAAGTTGGGACAAGGGAAATAAAATTTTATTTATTGGAGTAGATGAGAAAGGAGAAAAGGGAGGTATGGTTTCCAAGATAGCTGAAAACATTCCCAACCGATTTGTTTCGATTCAACATTATGGTCTTTTTAAAGCTGACAAGGAAATTACAGAAGGACCAGAAGTGGAAAAATGGGCAAACGGATTTGAAAACTATACCTTCGAAGAAAACAATGGGACTACAACCGTTACTGTTGACTTAGACACCACAGAAGATTTTGTAGGTTATATGAACCAGACCTACCCAAAAGCACTAGACATGTTGAAAGAACTTTGCGAAAAATAACAATTTCAAGAATATCTTAAAATACAAGGAATAAACAAAGCCTATAACTTCAGCTACCTGCCCTTGCGGCAGCAGTGGTTTTCGGTGTGTATCTTTCCGCTCGTGCCGATCACCTCTGTTACCGCACGATTGTATCGTGTGGCATTATCTTCTTTACCACGCAATCGCGCGGTAGCGTCGGGGCCCAATCACACCGGGATTGACAGGAAATAGCCTGCAAACTGCTCCTACTTTTAGATTCCTTCGTCATAGCCAGGCATAAGTGCGATACATTATGCCAGTTAGAGACAAACAAAAACTTATAATGAGCAGTATTCCGCCAGTTCCCGGAGATACAGCACGGTTGGACATAAATTTGAATGGTTTTTAAGCAAGCACTCGCATTGTGATTTTACTGCAATTAATTGGAATGCTATGCTTTTAAGACAGAAAATTTAGCATTAGACTTCATTATGGCGCAACCAATTACACAAAAATATCATCAATTAATAAAAGCTTTTGTCATGAAAAATTTTAATGCGATTTTAACATTTGGATTACTTTTTATCCTGTTATTCCCTTCCTGCGAGAATGTTAATGAGTTAAATTTAAATGATGAATTTAAAATCGAATTTAATGATGGAACAATATTGACGGAAAAGGACATATTGTTTTACGACCGCTCAACACATCTAATGTATTTGAAAAGTGACTTGGAGCTGAACCAAAATATTACAGATTTTAATGTATTGATTGCCGAGGATACAATCTATCATGGAATAATTTATTCATGTATCCTTTCATCGCCACCACCTTCTCCGTACTTTATTTCGGATTGTTTTCTATACGGCCATAATATTTTAGAGCTTGGATATTATGGAGAATCAAATGATTTGCGAAATGACCCGAGAATAATTGATGCCTTTGATAATAGTAATTTATTGCGGAATGGAATAAGTTGCAAAATAGATACGGTTGAAATTCAATCTTTTGAAAGCCATTCTCAGGTAACTTGCACCATTACTATTCAAAACAATGACAATATTAATTATTACATCCTTGACCCAAGAAAAATGGGCAACCTTGATTTTAATTATTTCACGGGAGGCTTAACCTTACAAAATATGGATACCAAGCTTACATATCTGTTAAGATGGTCTATTCAATCCGGTACCTGGTCAAATATTACTATGGATGATTTATCACTACTTGAAAAAGGGTCGAAAGTAACTTATACATTTCAATCATCAGATTATTACAAAATGGAATCGGGAAAATATTCTGCCAGATTCCGGTTTTGTGGGACAGAACATTGCACTCCGGATTTTAATCTGAATCAAAATGACGGACGGGTTTGGGTAGGTCAAATGATTTCAAGTATAGAAAATATTGAACTGGACTAAAAATAACAGATGCCTGTTGCTAACAGCAAACTACCAGCCGGACTTGGTTGCTTCGTTGACCGGAAATTGAAATTTTGAAATGCAATTCTTCGCAGGAAGTTTATTACCATAAATCCCGCATTCGCTAATGCAAAAATGTTATCTCCATCCGAACCTGGCCATTGAGACTTTACAGCACTTCCAGATGCAGGAAAATATCAAAAATTACCGGTAACAAATATTCAGCAACCAATATACGACTTGGGGAATCAGGGATACAAATCCGGATTCAGGAAAGGAATAAAAGCCATTTGAATTGCTGGCATGTACAATGTTTTGCGGGTAATTGCATCGTGGGTAAGCAAACCAACTGCTCCGTTTTGCTGTTTCGAGTTTTCTTTCTTAAATACCACATCGTCGGCATCGCCCAATTCCATGCCGGCATGAACCAGTTCGGCCACTTTGGGTGGCAGAAAAAATCCCGCAGTCCGTGCTTTCCCTGTTTGCCGGTGATTGCTGATTACAATCCAGGCAAAAGCCATTAATCCTGAAGCAGAATCTTCTACCCCACCCTCAACGCCAACATAGAAATCATGTCCGGGGAACTGAAGTTTGGCATTTTCAACCCTGGTTTCAGCTCCATTCAATGTCTCGGCATCGTTCATGGGCTGATCCGGAACACCGCTGTCAACTGATACGCCAGTCAATTCTATTTCTTCAGGAATTAAGGCCGACAAGCTTTCTTTTACAGCTTCCATTTTAACCGGATTCCGCGATGCAATTACAATTCTCATCCTATCTGTTTAAAATTAAAAAGGACACTATTTGACGTTGATTTTTATCAATTTCTGACTCACTCCAAGCCCTGCTGGCAGGGCTTTCCCCCTCTCTACAAGTAGAAATGGGCGGGAGCATCAATGATGCGACGGGGTGAGTTCAGGGTAAAATAACTCATTAAATGAAATCTAAACAGTTACTAAAAATTCAGGCACAAATTACGAAAAAACATTACGATTCATTAACCTTTCCAAATGTTTCGGGTTTATTGCCCGGACTATTTCCGGTGAGCGGAACTATTTTATTAATTTAGCGAACTGTAAAAACCACATCTATGATTATCAGACAAGCAATCGAATCGGATTCAGCCAGTATTGTAGAATTTCAACTGGCAATGGCATGGGAAACCGAAGCGTACAAACTGGATGAACCCACAGTTATAAAAGGAGTTGCAGCTATTTTCGTCGATCCGTCAAAAGGAACCTATTATGTGGCTGAGCTTGACGGCAAAGTGGTTGGTTCACTTCTAACTACTTTCGAGTGGAGCGACTGGCGTAATGGAACTGTTTTATGGATTCAATCGGTTTATGTACGCCCCGAATACCGGAAACGCAGCATTTTCAGCCATCTGTACAAACACATTCAGAACATGGTTGCCGGCAATTCAAACCTGCGAGGCATCCGCTTGTATGCCGACAAAACAAACACACCTGCTCACGGTGTTTACGAACATTTGGGCATGACAGCCGAGCATTACCAGATGTACGAATGGATGAAATAACCGAGTTGCGAGTTTCGTGTTACGAGTTACGAGTTAACTGTTCGCTCTTTTTAACCCGTATCTCGCAACCCGTAACAATCAGTTATTCCTTCAGTAAATCAGTCCTTTAATCTTTTTAATCATGATAAAGAAACCAATATCGCCTGAAACACGCCAACAGTTAATCCTGGCACAGCGCGGAGAAATCACAGAATACCACATTTACACCAAACTCGCCGGACAAACCCGCAATGAGGAAAACAGAAAGGTACTAACCCAGATAGCCGCCGACGAACTGAAACATTACAAATTGTGGGAAGCTTACACGAACAAAGAAGTCTCTCCAAGTCGATGGGAAATCAGGAAATATTACTGGATTTCGAAAATCTTTGGCTTGACTTTCGGTTTGAAACTGATGGAGAAAGGCGAAGAAAAAGCGCAGATCAATTATAACCTCATTGCCACTGAAGTTCCGGAAGCGCTGGAAGTAGCCGACGACGAAAACAAGCACGAAAAAGAATTGCTCGGACTGATTCAGGAAGAACACCTGAAATACATGGGGTCGATTGTTCTGGGACTGAATGATGCGCTGGTTGAAATTCTGGGAACATTGGCTGGTTTGACCTTTGCGCTCCAAAATACCAAATTGGTGGCTTTGGCCGGAATTATCACCGGAATTGCAGGAGCATTGTCGATGTCGTCATCCGAGTATTTATCGAACAAAGCTGAAGGGAAGAACGATCTGGCCCTGAAATCGGCTGTATTTACAGGGATTGCTTATGTAATAGCAGTTGTCTTCCTGGTAGCGCCGTACCTGATATTTACGTCTCCGTTTATCGCACTGCTCGTAGCGCTGTTCGATTCCATTTTCATTGTCTTCCTGTTTACCTATTATATTTCAGTTGCAAATGATCAGCCTTTCCGGAAACGTTTTACCGAGATGGTTGTTTTAAGTACAGTGGTTGGACTCATTTCATTCGGATTGGGATACCTGGTCAGGATTTTCTTCGGAATTGATATTTAGAGCCCCTTCCCGGTCAACAGCCCCATCCCCAACCCTTCCCCAAAATTGGGAAGGGAGTATGGCAGTGAAGATGCAAAACGGTCAATCTTTTATGAAAAAACTATTTCAAAATGAAAAAATGAATTCTGGTTCTTTGTTCCCCTCCTTCGGAGAGGTTAGGGGAGGCTCTTTATTAAAACTCATCCAGCAGGGCGAACACCAAAGGCAGGATTTTAAATACTGCATCAGCGACTCCAGAAAGATTGCCCGTTCGCTGGTCGCTTTTGCCAATACCGACGGAGGCCGCCTGCTCATTGGTGTGAAAGACAATGGCCGGATTGCCGGAGTACGATCAGACGAAGAATATTACATGGTTGAATCAGCAGCCAAAATGTATTCGAAACCTCCGATTGAATTTACGACCAAACAGCATGTCGTTGATGGCAAAACGGTTCTGGAAGTGTGGATTGAGCCAAGTAACGAAAAACCTCATTTTGCCCGCGATGAAGACAGCAAGTGGTGGGCTTATTTCAGGAAAGATGACGAAAATAAGCTCGCCAGCAAAATAATGATAGAGGTTTGGAAACGGCAAAAAAGTCCGGAAGGAATCCTGATCAACTATTCGGACGATGAAAAATGTTTGCTCGATTTTCTGGAAAACAACGAAAAAATATCGGTCAGCAAGTTTGCACGCATTGCGCATTTAAGTTTCAAAAAAGCCGAACAAATCATCATCAATTTCAGGTCGCTCAATATCCTGAAAGATTTTGTCGGGGAAAACCGGATTGAATATACGATCAACACCGATTTCGACCGGGAAGAATGGGAAAACTTCAGGGTGTCAAAATAACAGAATCAGGTGTCGACGTCATCTTTTGAACTTGCCATCGTTAAAATGTCATTCATTTGTAACAAAACGGTCTCAGTACACGACAGCAAAAAATGAATCATCACCCAGCGGGTTGCTTTTATTTTGGTCGGATCCTAACTACGAACAATGAGGCAAAAACAAACGAAGACGGCCTGAATAATCTGAGTTCCATTTGTCTGCTGATTAGGCAACTAGCACGTTATGACCTGACCCCGAAACCAAATGAGTTGATACACTTCAGTGAATGCTGACTACAAATAAAGATCTATTCCGGAGAAGAAAAGGTTCTCGCAACGATGAGATGAGCATGTCACGGCAACGAGATGAGCATCTCGCAGCAACGGGATGAGCATCTCGCAGCAACGGGATGAGCATCTCGCAGCAACGGGATGAGCATCTCGCAACGATGAGATGGGCATCTCGCAGCAACGGGATGAGCATCTCGCAACGATGAGATGGGCATCTCGCAGCAACGAGATGAGCATGTCGCGGTAACGCGATGAGCAACTATTCCGGAAAAGACAAAAAGGATTTTGAAATTCGAACCGCAGGTTTCACCATGACCTACAAGTTTTGCCAATTTTTGTCATGTATCAGTCAAAATTGTATCACGCCTGAATCTAAATTCAACTATTTTTGCTTACAGTAAATATTTACCTAAATCCAATTTAATTCCATTCGCATGAATTTAAGATCTGCTCTGTTCATTATTCTAGTTTTTACGGCTCAGCAACTATTCAGCCAGGAAAACTACAAAACGGTTTCAACGGTCGATTCAACCAAGATTTATACCGGCGGCCCAAAATACGAAGTGAAAACCTTCACTCAAAAGTTCAAAGGTAAAAAACCCAAAAATGTGATCATGATGATTGGCGACGGAATGGGTGTCGCCCAGGTTTTTGCCGGGTTCACTGCCAATGGCGGTCATCTTTTCCTCGATAACTTTAAACACATCGGTTTTTCGAAAACGCAATCGTCCGACAATTACATCACCGATTCTGCCGCCGGAGGAACCGCTCTTTCTTCCGGAATAAAAACATACAACGGAGCTATTGGTGTAAATCCGGATACTGCTGCAGTAAAAACAATTCTGGAAATGGCCGAAGAAAAAGGTCTTTCAACCGGACTGGTTTCAACTTCAGCCATTACACATGCCACTCCTGCTTCGTACATCGCGCATCAGGCAAGCCGCGGAAGCTACGAAGACATTGCTTCCGATTTCCTGAAAACCGACATCGATGTGTTTATTGGAGGCGGATACAACCATTTTGCCGTCAGGAAAGACAACCGCGACCTGACCAAAGACCTTCAGCAAAAAGGATATCAGGTTTTGCGAAACATGGACGAAATTGCACAGGTCAAATCCGGAAAACTTGCCGGGCTGACTGCCGATGAGCACAACGACATTGCGACGAAACGGGAAATGAGCCTTCCGCTTTCGACCGAAACTGCGCTGAATATTCTGGGGCAAAACAAGAAAGGTTTTTTTGCCATGGTTGAAGGCTCGCAAATCGATTGGGGCGGCCATCAAAATGATACCAGGTACGTTGTTGTTGAAATGCTCGATTTTGATCGGGCGATTGGAAAAGCGCTTGAATTTGCAGCTAAAGATGGCGAAACCCTGATTGTGGTAACTGCTGATCACGAAACCGGTGGATTTTCGTTAACCGGTGGCGACATGAAAACAGGCATGGTAAAAGGTGCGTTTACAACCGGCAGCCACACTGCAATTATGGTTCCTGTTTTTGCCTACGGGCCAGGTGCTGAGAAATTTAACGGGATCATGGAAAATACAGAAATCGCGAAAAAGATCATTGGTTTGATGAGTTTTTAAACAACATTCAATCCGCTTTTTTAAAAAACTATGGACGAACGTTTTGGTTTCATCCATAGTTTTTTACTTTTAAGGTCTCTAACATTACTAAACGAGAGACTTTTATGCACAATTCACTGGAAGTTCTTGATCATGTACGTCTGAATTTTTCTCCCTCCGGATTACTATTCCTGAATATTGCCCTTGCATTCATTATGTTCGGCGTTGCGCTCGACATAAAAATTGAAAATTTCGAAGACATTCTGAGGAAGCCCAAATCTGCGCTGGTCGGTTTCATAAGCCAGATCTTTCTGCTTCCGTTCTTTACCTTTTTACTTGTAATGGTCATCAATCCAACGCCCACCGTTGCCCTGGGAATGATTTTGGTTGCCTCTTGTCCGGGCGGAAACATTTCAAATTTCATCAGTTCAATTTCACGTGCAAACATTGCATTATCAGTTAGTTTAACGGCTATCTCAACACTTTCAGCCATATTCTTTACACCGTTTAACTTTGCCCTTTGGGGAAATTTCTACATCGATATTTACAACGCAAAAGGCGCCGAAGGCCTGTTACGCCCTTTGGTAATCGATCAATTCCAGATGTTTCAAACCGTTTTTATTTTGCTCGGATTACCGGTTCTGATTGGATTGTTCGTCGCCAAAAAGTTTCCGGCATTTACTGCAAAAATTAAAAAGCCCATTAAAACTGGTTCGCTCCTATTCTTTATCCTGATGGTCATTGCGATGCTTTCAGCCAACTTCAAAAATTTTACTAGCTATGTTCATTTGGTTTTTTTCATCGTGCTTCTTCACAATGGGCTGGCGCTTTCAACCGGATATTTTTTCAGCAAACTAAACAAATTAAGTCTTCCCGACCAGCGTGCCATCTCAATCGAAACAGGTATCCAAAATTCAGGATTGGCTTTGGCGCTAATGTTTAATCCCAAAATTTTTCCTCCTGAAATGGAATTGGGAGGCATGGCCGTGATAGCCGCCTGGTGGGGAATCTGGCACATTTTGAGCGGATTGACTGTCGCATTTTTCTGGTCGCGCAAACCAATTATTGCCTGAAATGAAACAGCGTTCAATTGGCTACGAACTAATCAGATTTTACGTAAAGTTTGCATATTGGCTCACGCACAAAAAAATTGTGGTTACCGGAAAACATTTGATTCCAAAAGGGAAACCCATCATTTTTGCACCCAATCACCAAAATGCCCTGATGGATCCGCTCGCCCTGATTTGCACAAATCCAAATCAAACGGTTTGGTTGGCTAGGGCAGATATTTTTAAATCGAAAATTGCAGAACCTATCCTGAAATACTTGAAACTTCTGCCGATTTACCGCATCCGCGACGGCAAAGACAATCTCACGAACAATGAACAGATTTTCAGTCAGGTTATTGACATTTTGGAAAAAGGGCAAACGATAGCCTTATTTCCTGAAGCAGCACACTCAGCCAAAAACCAAATGCTGCCGCACAAAAAAGCCATACCCCGGATAGCTTTTGACGCGGAAGAAAAAAACGACTTTATGCTTGGGCTTCAAATTGTTCCGGTTGGAATTTTTTACAGCCATTACTGGGCTTTTAACCGGACGGTAATTATTCAGTACGGCGAACCAATCGATGTTGATCGGTATAAAGCGAAATACGAAGAAAATCAGCAAACGGCCATGCTGAGCCTACGCGATAAAATTTACGAAAAAATATATCCACTCACGCTTCAAATCAGGAGTAAGGCTAACTATCAACTGTACGAAGATCTTCGCAAAATGGCTGGCGAAGTGTGGTCCCAAACTTATTTTTTCAGCAAAAACAAGCCTCTGCAATTGTATTATGCTGAAAAAGGTTTGATTGAACACCTCGAAGAAACAGAAAGTAAGTACCCTGAACCCTTCGCGAAAATTGAAACTAAATACAGGGAATACTTTTCTTCACTAAAAAGAAAACGAGTTAACGAAGAACAGTTACGTCAGGCTAAAAATGCCCGTTGGAAAAAACTACCCATGCAATTTATGGCGGTACTGTTGAGTTTTCCTTTATTCATTTTAGGATTCATTTTTAATGTTGTTCCTTTCCTTATTCCGCAACTGGTTTTTCGGCGAATGGTAAAAGACATTGCTTTTCTGAGTACTTTTCATTTTGTATCAGGCCTTATTATTTTCCCATTGTTTTATTTCGCTGAATCGTACCTGGTTTATGTACTTACCGGTTCATCCACAATTGCGCTGATTGGTTTTATCCTGATGCCATTTACCGGAAAATATGCTTACCAGTTATTTGAATTTTACCGGAATTTTGTTCACCAACTATCGTATTTACTAAGCTTTGGGGATAAGCGAAAAAGGATCGATGAACTCCTGAACTTACGAAATGAGCTTATTGAACTGGCAACTGCTAAACAAAATTAACTACGATTGAAAATAACTTAAGGAAACCCAAACGCAGATGGTTTAGTTTTATTATTTTTGGGCGATCAAAAGCGGGAGTAGCTCAGTGGTAGAGCATCAGCTTCCCAAGCTGAGGGTCGCGGGTTCGACCCCCGTTTCCCGCTCTGGAAACCAGCATTTTACAAATTTAGTAATTGCTGGTTTTTTTTATTATCCGAAAAGAAAAGCAGAAATGGCCGGAGCACAACCATTTCAAATTTTATTGTGCTGCATATTGCTGCTAACCGAATCTATTTTGCTACCTTTTCTGATTCATTTATCGCTGGCACTTTCAACAGCTATTTTAAAATGTTCTACAATCCTGAAATAAATAATTGCTGATCATGAATAAAACTGCATTGGTAACAGGCGCTGCCTCCGGATTGGGTTTTGAGTTTTCAAAACTTCTGGCTCACGACAATTATGATCTTATTTTGATTGACTTTGACGAAAAGCGACTTTTAGAAGCATCTGTAAATATCGAAAAACAATATCCGGTTCAAATTCAGAAACTTATTTTCGACTTGAGTCAGCCGGGTGTTGCCAATGAAATTTATTCGGAAATAAACGGGAAAAACATCGATGTGCTGATCAACAATGCGGGATTTGGTCTGTTTGGTTTATTTAACGAAACAGCCTGGGAAATTGAAGAATCGATGATCCATCTGCACGTTTTAACACTGACGCGGTTAACTAAACTGATTATCAAAGACATGATCCGAAACAGAAGTGGGAAGATTCTGAATGTTTCATCGCTTGCTGCCTTTCAGCCCGGCCCTTTGATGTCGGTTTATTTTGCCACCAAAGCTTATATTCTTTCTTTTTCTGAAGCTCTGGCCAATGAAACAAAGGGAACAGGAGTGACCGTGACTGTGCTTTGTCCGGGTCAGACCAAAACCAATTTCGAGAATGTTTCGGCTGTAAACTCGAATACAAAAGTGAGCAAAGTAAAATTATTCACAGCCGATCCTGCTAAAGTTGCCCGCTACGGATACGATTCCATGAATGCCGGAAAGACGACAGCAATCCCGGGAACAATGAACAAAATCACGGCTTTTTTTTCGCGACACATTCCCCGAAACCTTAATGCAAGCCTGGTGCGTAATATTCAGGCAAGAATCAGAAAATAAAATTCCGTATTCGAGCTTGCCGGTTTCGAAGGTCTTTCGATATTCTGTTTAAGTAATGAAAATGAAATAATGTCGCATCTACGATGCTCCGCCTCTCTCTTCCCGAAGAGGGGGAACGTCCGCGAGCGGAGGTGAGTAGTTTTAAATACGTCAATAAATTGTTCTTACTACATACACTGAATCAAAACTTGAATATACTTTTAACATGAAATGTTTTGTCACAGGTTCAAATGGATTTATCGGATCGAGGCTGGTGGAAAAGCTTGGCGAAAATGGTCACGAGATCAAATGCCTGGTTCGTTCGCCCGAAAAATTTGGGACACAGAATAATAAAAACATTCAGCCCATATATGGAGACCTCGATAATCTGGAAGCTCTTTCTTCAGGAACAAAAGACTGTGATGTGGTTTTTCATTTGGCTGCTTATGCCAAACCGTGGTCAAAAGATCCCGATTTGTCGCACAAAATCAATGTCCAGGGCACGATCAACTTGTTGGAAGCAAGCTTGAAAAACAAAGTCAAAAAGTTTATTTTCACCTCTTCTGCCGCGGTTTTTGGGCCATCGCCGGAAAACCGGATCATTGACGAACTCGTCGTTCGCGAAATAACTTTTTTCAACGATTACGAATCGACAAAAGCAATGGCAGAAACTGAGGCGATTAAATTTATAGCCAGGGGATTGCCGGTTGTAATATTAAATCCGACACGTGTTTACGGCCCGGGACCACTCAACGCGAGCAACTCGGTTACAAAAATTATTAAACTCTATCAAATGGGGAAGTGGCATGTCATTCCCGGTGAAGGATCAAAAATTGGGAATTATGCATTTATTAACGATGTTGTCGACGGACATCTTAAAGCAGCAGATTCAGGAAAACCGGGCGAACGATACATACTTGGCGGTGAAAATCTTTCATTCGACCAGTTTTTCGGGAAACTGGGAAAGATTACAGGCAAAAAACCGTTCCTTGTAAATATTCCGGTCTGGCTCATGTTGTTTCTTTCAGGAATACTGGAATCGCAGGCGAAAATAACAGGCCTGGCGCCGCCAATCACCCCTTCGTGGGTTAAAAAATATTACAACCACTGGAATCTCGCAAGTGAGAAAGCGATCAATGAGCTTGAATACCATATAACTCCATTTGAAGCCGGAGTTCAAAAAACCCTAGAGTGGCTAAATTCCAATAAACGAAATGTATGAAAAAAGACGAAGAATATTATACACTCATCACCGGTGCAAGTTCAGGAATTGGGAAAGCCATGTCTGAAGAATTTGCACGACAGCGCCACAATTTGTTGCTGATTTCGTTGCCTGACACGGGACTCAGTAATCAATGCGAAAATATAAGTTCAAAATACAATGTTGCCAGCCGTTTTCTGGAAATTGATCTGAGGGACCATCGTGCACCCGAGAAAATTCTGAATTTCGTTCATGAAGAAAACTTAAAAATCAACACCTTAATCAACAATATAGGCATTGGACACATTGGATTCATGGGCAATTTTCCAGCTAACGAAATCGATGAAATGCTCATGCTTAATATACATTTTACAACCCATCTCACCAATCTGTTTATTAAAGATTTGAAATCCTGTCCTGAATCACGAATCTTGAATATGGGCAGTTTGGGAGGTTATGCGCCTGCTCCATCCAAAAGTGTTTACATGGCCTCAAAAGCTTACATCTATTACTTTTCGCGTGGATTAAGTTTCGAATTGGAAAACAGTTCGATAAAAGTAAGTGTCGCGATGCCCGGTCCGGTGAAATCAAATCAAAAAATGATTAATCGAATTCTAAACGACGGCTCCATTTCCAGGTATATAGCTTTAAATCCGGAAGAAGTTGCAAAATACATTGTTCCCAGGTTTCTGCGGGGGAAAAAAATAATTATTCCCGGAAAGATGGCACGAACAGTTTTTGCTTTAGGACTTATCCTCCCTTACGGAATAACTCTTTACTCATTGAAAAAGACTTTCCATGTGGAAGTATAACGGAGTTGGGTTTACCCGGCGATTAAACAGTGCACAATTCCTATTTGATTATCAGACTGTTTTGTGGAAATTTACAGAAAGGCGTAAAAATTTATTGAAACATTTTAGCTAACTTTATTTGACCAAAAATGAACTTGCCCTAACCTCAGAAACGAATGTGCTGCATTTAATTTCTGTCTGCTTTTCAGAGAATACCCAACTCCAATTGTTTATCGAATGATCACTAAAACATAAACTATGAGTAAGCAAAACACCTTTAGAATTGGCCTTTCAATGGCCGGAGCGGTTTCGGCCGGAGCCTACACAGCCGGAGTAATGGACTATCTGCTCGAAGCCCTCGAAAACTGGCAAAAGGCAAAAGAGTTGAATTTACCTGGAGTTCCGCAACACAATGTGCTTATTGAAGTTTTGAGCGGCGCTTCCGCCGGTGGAATGACAGCCGTAATCACTTCAGCAGCCATTCAAAAAAATTTCCCTCACATCAATCAGCAAAACTTTACTTCCGGAATAAACTCAGAGAACCCATTGTTTGATTCGTGGGTGAACCTTACAGAAGAACCCGGTAGCGACATGATGACCCAAATGCTTGACAACAACGACATTGACGATGCTGAGGCAATTAATCCTGAAAAAGAAGTTCGTTCCATTTTCAATTCTCTTTTTATCGAAAAAATTGCACGCCGCAAGCTCGATAATATTGTAAGCGATCCGAAAACCAAAAGGGAATATTTTGCTGAAAACATGGAATTGTTTACCACAATTACTAACCTCCGCGGATTCAATTATGAGCTGCAGTTCCTCACGGCGCTTGGCCCGCGCGAAGACCGGATGACCATGCACAAAGACATCGTACATTTTCAGCTCAATCCTTTGGGAAACTACAACAACGACGGAAAAATTCCGGTGCATTTTGCCTCTGCTGAAGGACTCAACAAAAAAATGCTTATTGATGCAGCCATTGCCACCGGCGCCTTCCCCGTTGGCTTGGCTCCCCGAATCCTGGTACGTGAAGCGAAATACAT
This sequence comes from Prolixibacteraceae bacterium, assembly GCA_041652995.1. GTDB lineage: Bacteria > Bacteroidota > Bacteroidia > Bacteroidales > Prolixibacteraceae > Aquipluma. The sequence continues at coordinate 9,088 of JBAZGO010000007.1, read as the reverse complement.
TAACGACAATCCGCTGCTTAAGATTACACATGGAAAAAATACGCTTGTCGATCCTTCAAAACCCTACAATACCGTTTGCGTTGATGGCGGAGTAATCAACAACGAACCTTATGATTTAACCGAAACTCTTTTGATACAAAGGCGAAAAGCTGAAATTGAAAAAGAAAAAGATCTGGCAAGCGCCAATAATTACAAACTAGCCACAAAAGCCAGTGAGTTCGACACCACCATCCTGATGATCGACCCATTCCCGAATTACGACGAATCTCCGGCCGATTATTTCAACATGCGGGCCATAAAATTTGCGGCTACACAGCTTTTGGGAGCCATGCGCCAACAACTCATGATTAAATCCGATTTACTGGCACAGGCTTATGACGATTTCGATTACTCACGATTTATGATTGCCCCGATTCGCACCAGCGACGGAAAAACTCAGGAATTTAGCATTGCCTGTGGGGCTTTGGGAGGTTTTGGAGGCTTTTTCAACCGCGATTTCAGGGTACACGATTTCATGCTTGGCCGCAGAAATTGCCAACGCTTTTTACAACAGTACTTTTGCGTTCCGGTTGATGCCAGGAATCCCATAATTGAAGCAGGATATGCCAATCTGGATCAATCATTCCTGAAATTATTCGAGTCTGAAGGAACACCCAAAGGACTTCCAATTATTCCTGATCTGCGTATTTCCGGAGATGGAAAAGAGATTGTAAAACCTACTATCGAAGATGAATTTAAGTACCCGTCGATAAGCCTGAAATACTTATTGAGCCTTGAAAGTAAAATGCAAAAGCGATTTGACGCAGTGTTTAGCAATGTTATGAACGGAGAAGTTCCCGGAAGTACCACCTCTACAATCAGTCCGGTAGTTCAGCGTATCCGCAAAAAATCGTGGTTCAGTAGAAAAATTATTGGATCATTAGTGTCTGTTGGATCAAAGGCAGCTATTTCACTTGGAAAAAAAATTGGTAAAAATGTAGCCGCCGAGAAATTTATTAATACGGTTATCAGCGACATGGAAAAACGAGGATTGCTGACTGAGGATTGCTAAAGAACAGGTTCCGGCGCAAGAAACAATTCGTGTAATATGTTGTTTATTTGATTATTGAATCTCCCAAAAAAAATAATATGATTCTTGGTTTATTAAAAGAACCCGGCGACGAAACCCGTGTGATTTTACTTCCGGAGAACGTAAAAGTTCTGACTGACCTGAAAGTGAATGTCCTGGTGGAAGAACATGCCGGCAAAAAAGCCTTTACCTCCGACCAGTTGTATTCCGAAACCGGCGCCGAAGTGGTTTCCAGGAAAACAATTTTTGAAAAAGCTGATGTTTTGCTGCAGATCCAGCCTCCGGCAAAAAGCGAAGTGGATCAGATTAAATCCGGACAGGTTTGGATCAGCGCATTTAACCCGATGTGGAATACCGATCTGGTGAAATTGTTCGTCGATAAAGGAATTACAACTTTCAGTCTCGATTCCATTCCACGAACCACCCGCGCACAGGCGATGGACATTCTTTCTTCAATGGCTACCGTTTCGGGACACAAAGCGGTGCTCGAAGCAGCACTGAAATTACCTACTTTTTTCCCGATGTTTATGACTGCCGCGGGAACCATTCGTCCGGCCAATGTTTTAGTTTTAGGTGCCGGGGTTGCCGGACTTCAGGCCATCGCGACAGCACGCCGTTTGGGTGCACAGGTTCAGGCATTCGATGTGCGTTCTGCAGCCAAAGAGGAAGTGATGAGTCTCGGCGCCAAATTCGTTGAAGTGGAAGGGGCGTCGGAAGACAAAGCCGCTGGCGGTTATGCCGTTGAACAAACCGAAGAGTTCAGGAAAAAGCAGCAGCAGGCCATCAACGACCATGCGGCTAAATCGAATGTGGTGATTTGTACTGCACAGATTCCCGGACGAAAAGCGCCATTGCTTTTACCCAAAGTTGCTGTCGAGGCGATGAAACCCGGAAGTATTATCATTGATCTGGCGGCCTCTTCCGGAGGAAACTGTGAACTGACAAAAGATAACGAAACCATCGTTCACCATGGAGTCACCATTATTGGGCAATCCAATTATCCGGCACTTATGCCTTTGGATGCCAGCCGCATGTTTGGCAAAAATGTCCTGAATTTCCTGAAGTTGATTGTGGGCGAAGATGGTGGTTTGAACCTCAACTTTGACGACGATATTGTAAAAGGGACCTGCATCACTCATCAAAAAGAGATTCTAAACGAACGGGTTAAATCTCAATTTGCAAACGCTTAAAAAACCAGATATGGAACAAGTTTTAATTTATTTCTACACCTATAAAGAAGCCATTTTCATCATTGCCCTTTCAGTTTTTCTGGGTATTGAAGTGATTTCGCACGTACCTTCAGTCCTGCATACTCCATTGATGTCGGGAGCCAACGCGGTCAGCGGCGTTATTATTATTGGAGGAATTATTTTGGTCGGACATTCCGATCTTACGCATTTTTCATTCTCACTGGTGCTTGGAATTCTGGCGCTGATTTTTGCCACGCTCAATGTGGTGGGTGGTTTTGCCGTTACCGACCGGATGCTCGAAATGTTTAAAAAGAAAAAAAGTAGAAAGCGATGAATGAAATTATCGGAACTGTAAACGGTGTAAATTTCACCTTTGGCGACAGCCTGCTCGAACTGAGTTACCTGGTCGCTGCTCTGTTGTTTGTTTGGGGCCTGAAACTTTTATCTCATCCTGAAACCGCCCGCCGCGGAAACCTTTGGGCAGCCGGAGGGATGGGATTGGCTATGTTCACCACCCTTTTGCTGCATAAAGATCTCTCCGGAAATGGAATTCCTATTACGAATGTCTGGATCATTCTGACGGCCATTGGACTGGGCTCGGTAATTGGCTGGATTATGGCTAAGCGCGTTAAAATGACAGCCATGCCTCAGATGGTGTCGTTTTACAATGCAACAGGCGGAGCGGCTTCTGCATTAGTGGCTCTGCTCGAATTCCCGAATGCGCAGGCCGGAGATTTCAGTTCGCTCCTGGTTACCATTCTGGGATTGATCGTTGGATCAGTTGCGTTCAGCGGAAGTATGATTGCCTACGGAAAACTCGATGGAAAAGTCGGCGATATTTTTGCCAGTTACATGAAATACATCAACATTACCTTGCTGATTGTTACGCTTGCCCTTGGCGCTTACCTCGTTTTCTCCGGAGTGCCGCCAACCGAATTGGCCTGGGGAATTTACCTTTTGCTGGCTTTATCGCTACTTTACGGGGTGCTGTTTGTGATGCCCATCGGAGGCGCCGATATGCCGGTTGTAATTTCACTCCTGAATGCGTTAACCGGAGTTGCCGCAGCTATGGGCGGATTTATTTATTCGAACGAAGCCATGATTTTAGGTGGTATTTTGGTTGGAGCCGCCGGAATGATCCTCACCATTTTGATGTGTAATGCCATGAACCGTTCACTCCTGAATGTGATAATCGGGGCCTTTGGTGGCGGTGGGGCTTCAATCACTCACGAACAGGGAACGATTAAGGAAATTCAGCTTAGCGACGCCTCTATTTTGCTAAGTTATTCGAAACAGATTGTCATTATTCCGGGCTACGGACTGGCAGCCGCGCAGGCGCAACATGCCGTTCACGAATTGGAATTGCTGCTCGAAAGCAAAGGCGTCAGTGTTCGTTACGCCATTCATCCGGTGGCTGGCCGCATGCCGGGACACATGAATGTATTGCTGGCCGAATCCGACGTTCAGTACGAAAAACTGGTTGAGATGGAGCACATTAATCCCGATATGCCGAATGTGGATGTGGCTATTGTGATTGGAGCCAACGACGTGGTCAACCCGGCTGCTTACGACGATCCGGGAAGCCCGATTTACGGCATGCCGATCATCAACGCCCACCTGGCTAAAAACATTATTATCCTGAAACGCGGTATGGGCAAAGGTTACGCCGGAATTGAAAACTTCCTGTTCTTCAACGAAAAAACCAGAATGCTTTTTGGCGATGCCAAAAGTTCGCTGCAAAAGCTGGTCAACGAGATTAAAAGCATGTAGAAATTGTAAGTTGCCGTGAGGTTGTCTCATAAGTCATTGATCTCGTCATCCTGAACTTGTTTCAGGATCCCAACGAATTGTATATCAGATCCCGAAATAAATTCGGGATGACCAAATCCACGAGCATTTTGATTTTTGAGACAGCCTCTTCCAGGAGAAATCAGATTTGCTGCTTATTTAAAATTATCGGCTATTCATTCAACAATTTAGACACTTCTTCCTGAAGTTTGGGCAGGTGGTTAATCACAACACTCCAAATTAAATCATCAGAAATTTTATCGTATCCATGGATGATCCTATTTCGGGTGCCAATAATTTTCTGAGCATTATGCAGTGCAAAATTTTTATCTTTTTTCAATATCCTGTTAGCTGCTTCTCCAATGATTTCAAGGTTTCGTTCAATCGCTCGTCTGGTTCTGACATCGTTTCTATATTCCTCAAACAGTTTCGGCTTATCTTTATAATAGCTATCAATCTCGTGAATGGATTGTAAAATATCGTAAAGCCATGTTTTAATTTCATTATCCATAAATCAGCTTTTTAGAAGAATCAATCGACTGTCGCAAAAAAGGATTTTTAATGGCTTTATCCTCCAAAAGGTCAACTTCACGTTTCAGCAAATTTTCCAGTGAAGTCTTAAAATCAAAATAATTATCAGCATAATCGTAAAGATCGACACCAGAGAAATCTACCAAAAAGTCGATATCGCTTCCCTTTTTAAATCGGTCGGTAAGGACTGATCCAAATACAAACAATTTGGCAACCTTATGTTTTGAACATAAAGTGCTAATCCGATCTATATTTTTGTCAACAATACTCATAGCTCAAAAATACAATCTTTTTGTGTGGAACGAAAATGTTTCTTTTTGAAAAGGTTACGCTGGAATTGAAAACTTCCTGTTCTTCAACGAAAAAACCAGAATGCTTTTTGGCGATGCCAAAAGTTCGCTGCAAAAGCTCGTGAACGAAATTAAGAGCATGTAGAAATTAGATTTTAAATGCAAAATTTCATTTAACGCTTTATTTGCTGGATGCCATTACCTTATTAATAGTCAGTACAATTTTCCCTCGTATATGCTCATTTTGCTGGCTTGAAAGCGCTTCTGCAGCTTGTTCAAATGGGAATATGCGATCAATGTATACTCTAACTTTTCCTTCACCGATCAGACGTGACAACTCTGAAAAAGATTCCCTGTCTATTTCCATGGGCTGCTCAATGAAACGAACATCATATTGTTCAATCAATTGGTTATCAGGTCTGGTCAGCATTGATGCAATCGCTCCACCTTTCCGGAGAACTTTTAACGACTTGATAAATGTTTCTCCTCCAACCGTATCGAAAACCGCATCGTAATCGTGCAAATGTTCCTCGAAAGAAATCTTTCGGTAGTCCATAACTTCATTTGCACCAATCGATTTTACAAATTCAACATCTTCCAATCCGCAGGTTGTGGCAATGTAAGCGCCAATATGTTTGGCCAACTGAATAGCAAAGATTCCGAGCCCACCTGCCCCACCGTGAATTAGTATTTTTTGATTGGCTTTAATCTGCAGATATTTCATGATAACGAGCCAGGCACGAATACCTGTTATGGGCAGGGCTGCAGCTTCATTATAACTAATTTGCCCCGGTTTTTTACCGACCACTGCGGCATCAACCGCAGCAAATTCAGCAAAGGCTCCTGTTCCTCCGCGACCAATGTTGGCATAACCATATACCGAATCGCCCATTTTAAATTCAGAAACACCTTCACCTATCGCCACAACTTTTCCTGAAAAGTCTCCGCCAACAGTCATCGGAAAATTTACGGGCATATACTGTTTCAACATTCCAACCCTGATTTTCCAATCAACAGGATTTACCGCTGCGGCATAAACCTCAACCAAAAGTTGTCCTTTTGACAGTTCAGGTTTCGGAATATCCACAAGTTTAATGACCTCGTTGCCACCATAACCATCCATTTGAATTGCTTTCATAACAATATCCTCCGGCATGTTTCTGATAATAACAAACTAGCAAACCAAAAAGATGTGTTAGGCCGAAGAAAAGAATGAGGCTAAGGTATAGCTGATTTTGGTTTTTTCTGTTGAAACTTTACTGATCGAGCAACTCGTCCAGATTTTCGAGCGCCATGGTAAATCCTTCTTTGAATCCCATTGCAATGATCGCTTCAAGATCGGCCAGTTTTTCGTACTTCGTTTCAATGTCGACGAAAGTTGAATCGCCGGACCGGGTAAAGCTCACCAACCATATTGATTTTGGAAACTGAGGATTAACGTTACCGGCTTCATCGCAAAAATAATCCTCTCCGTTAAAGCTTTTTAATGAGGCAATAGCCGTGTAATCTGCTCTTGACCAATGTTCAGTACCATCGGGACCAACCATGGCATAAAGCCAAAATCCGCCCACGCTGAAATTCATCGATTTGGTTCTGGCTTTCCAGGGCTTCGGCGCCCACCACTGATCCAGAAGTTCGCTTTCGGTCCATGCTGCCCATACTTTTTCAAGCGGAGCTGCAAATTCTCGTTTTACCTTAATTTTGGAGTTTTCCTTTTCAACGGAAAAGTCCATTAAAAGACTACTTTTCATTTTTTGTTGTTTTTAAATGGATTAATACTTCGTCCAATTGATTGAAGCGGTCGTCCCACAATTGCCGGAACTGTTCCAACCAACTGTCAATTTCTTTCATTTTGCTGGCTACAATGTGATAGTAAATTTCCCTTCCCAGTTTTTGTTGTTCCACCACCTCGCATTCCTTTAGAATACGGATGTGCTTGGAAACTGCCTGCCGGGTGGTATCGAATTGTTCAGCCAGCGCGTTAGGCGTCATCGCCTGTGCAGCAATTAAAACAATAATTGCTCTTCGGGTCGGATCGGCTATAGCCTGAAATACATCTCTTTTCATTTCTTAATTCAATTTATGCAACCATTCAGTTGCAAATATAAACAAGGTTTTGATAAAATAAAAGACTTTGAGGTATTTTTTTGTAAAAAAGTAGGTTGAAGAAGGATTTATCAAGAAGATTTTAACGGTTCTGGTATTACTGAAGCGGGGGAATTAGAATTCTGTCAGTACAATATAGCACAAAGGCTGACAGAAGTAATGCAGATGAATTACTTCCGTCAGCCCCATTTTGGTAACACCTTAATCGCCGCTATCGTTTTACTCTTTAAGGTCTGTATATTGTCCACGCTCCATTTTTATATTCAGTCGCTGGTAAAATTCAACAGGATTAAATCCTATTCGCTTATACTCTGTTTGTACGGCTGTTTTCGCTTCATTCAGTTTATCCTGATCTTCCCATACGGCAATTGTGACTATGGTTAAATTCTCTTCATTGTCGTTTTGTTCAAAAGCCTGATCACGTATAAAGCCTGGAAGTGTTTTTATAAACCCTCTGTTATAATTCATTTGTTTTACAAACTCTTCAAATGCGGTTTTGGGAACTGAAAACTTATCAATAAAGTATATAGCATCCGGGTTTTCTTTTTTGCCGGATAAATTTTCAAGGTCAACGGGCAAAACACCCAACTGTTGTAAAAATCCTAAGCGGTCTGTTTGCGCTTGACTACGAATTATTTTGTCATTTATAAATTCATACGTTACTATTCCATCGGTTGAAACAGTTTTATTGGTTGGCTGGATGTTCTGAAAATGATTTTTATGTGTTCCTGTGAACCTGTGTTTTACAACTACTTTATTTCCGTCAGCGATTATTTCGTTTACTTTCCATTGAGCATCAGGAAATGCCTTTGATAATTCAACCATTGTTTTTTGAAAGGCAGCAACACCTTTGGCTCCAAACTGATTTGTATAATCAGGTGAAATTATTTCTGATAACTTCTCATACTGTTTTTTATTAAATATCGAGTCATAGAGGAAATGTATAATTTCCTTTTTCTTAGTATTGTCCATTTTATCTGATTTTAATGATTCGCTTGTAAATTGTGAAAAGCTGTTCTGGTTGCACATAATAACTGTGCACAAAACGAAAGTTATTCTGTATATTGATTTCATCATTTGTAAATTTTTATACTGCAAATTTCGGAACAGATAAAATCAAATCATTGTAAAAAATCATTGAATTACCAAAAGGCAGCAGATTTGTAAAACTCTGTCGGAGTTAATCCTGTAAATATCTTAAAGTCTTTACTGAAATGGGATTGGTCGTAATAACCAGCATCAAATACGATATCCAAAAGTCGTTCTGATGTCTTATGCTGAATTAGGTACGACATTCGCACAATAGATGCAAACTGTTTGGGAGTGGAACCTACTGCCTTTCTAAACCGCTTTTCAAATGCATCATTGCTGATATAAAGTTCGTCAGTCAATTCTTTTATTCTAAGTAAACCTTTGGCCGACTTAATTTTCGAAACGGCAGCCAAAACTAAACTGTCTGGCTTAAAGTGGTTTATTTTTCTCAATAAGAATTGCTCAACAATTGCCACTCTTTGAGAATTATTTTCGGCTTCGGTTAATAATTCTTCAACAAAAGCTAACTCATTTGGATGGATAATACAGTCAAGCGAAATGCTTTTTTCAAATAATTCGTGAAGCGGCTCTCTAAAGAAAGCAGAAGCCCCATATTCTTTAAACAGAACAATTAGGGTAGATGTATTTTTTGAATAATTGATAAGTCGCACAGATTTTCTTAACCCTGAAAAAGTAATACCTGGTAAATGTATTTTTTCAGTACCGGTGTTGTATGCGTTGACTCCTTTAAAACGAAATGCAATAGCCAGAGAAGTATTAGGAAGTACTCTGTTTTCCAGTTCTTCCTGGCTTTCAATAATTCTATATGTTTTAATGAAAGGTTTTAGAATGTCTGTCGGTGGAAAGTCCTCTATTTTCATCTCCTCAAAATTGCTGGTGTCAGACTACGGTTGCCCCTTGCTCATATACTCAATAAACGAAAACATATTAGCAAAATCTAAGTACATGACAAAAATTTATAAATATCTATATCATCTTGAAAGAAAGCGTTTAAAAGTACCGAAGCAATATAAGTCAGTCCATATTTGAACAGACTTTTGGCTTTCTTCCCATGCTTCTTG